>JADJCH010000017.1 GCA_016703325.1 Burkholderiales bacterium
GGTCGGCTCGAAGTCGATGCCGCAGCCGATGTGGATCGGCGTGAGCGGCGTCAGGCGCAGGGCCTGGGTGGTGAAGAAGCGCGTCACGGTCGGATTCGAAGTCATGCGGCCTCCTTCAGCTCGGGCAGCGCCAGCGGCAGCACGGGCGCGTAACCCTGGTGCACCGTGGCAGGCTCGGCCGCAGAGATCGGCTGCGCCAGCCGACGCCGAACCCTGGCCGTGGAAGGCCGGGCATTCGTCCGACGGGTGGCGCCGAGGACAGCACCGCCGCGCTGCGCAGCGGCGGCAACAGGCATCAGACAGCCGGCCCGTCAGCACATGCAGGCCGCCGTGGCGGCCGAAGCGGGTGACGGGTTGGTAGTGGCAGTCGTGGGCGTCCAGATCGGCCGGCACCGGTGCGCAGGGCGCCAGCGTGAGTGCGTGGCGCGCCCCCGGCGGGGTCGGCCACGAGTGCGCAGCAGCCTCGCCGACGAGGGTGAATTTGCCCAGCCCCGTGGAGGCGTCTCGGCCATAGCCGTTCGCACCAATGTCGGCAAGTGCCTGCACGAACGACGGCAGCGGCAGCCGATCGGTGTCCAGCACCGCATAGACCTCCAGCGTGGCTCCGGGCGCGTGCACCAGGGTATCGACCTGGCGCGGCGCAAAGGCGCCGGTGCCGGTGGTGCCCGTCAGGCGGTGGATGGTGTTCTGGGTGCGGACCTCGGTCTGCACCGACCGGGGCTTGTCCAGCCCGACCCGCACCCCAATCCACCATCCAGCCCGTGCAGCCTGCTCCGGCCGGCAACCGAAACCAGTTGGCTGCGCTCGGCCTTGCGCTGTTGGGGATCGACCTTGGGATCTCCCGCACGCTGCAGCCGGCTTGCCGGCAGGTTCGGCCGTGGCAGCAGCCCGGCCGGCAGCGCGTCGGACAGCACGGCGAACGGCTGGCCGCGGGTGTAGCCCTCGAGCAGCGCTGTCAGGCTGGCCTCGCCCTGCCGCCAGCGCAGTGCCCAGCACAGATGGCCAAACAGCGTGTCGCCGGCCAGCGGCGTGCCGAAGGCCGATTCGGGCCGCAGCGTCAGCTTGAAGGTGCGCATCGGCATCGCAGCCCCCTCAGGCGCGCCGCGCGGCGGCCACGTCGGCAAACGGGTCGATGCGGTCGAACTCGGCCTGGATGTCGGCATCGCCCCAGCGCATGTCGGTGAACTTCACCTTGCCGTAGCCGCGCGAACCCGAACCGCCGAGGCTGTCGAGCTCCAGCAGCCGCAATCCGGCCAGCAGTGTGCGCCGCAGCTCCGCGCCGTCACCGTCGATGTCGAGCTGCTTGACCGACAGCCGGAAGTCGAACCGGGCGCCGGAGGGCACGCGCTCGGTCTGGCGCGGGTGCTCGGCCACACCCTTGATGCGGTCGATGCGGTTTTCGGTCTTGACCTCGGTCAGCAGCTTGTCCTCACCCTGGATGCGACCGACCCAGTCCCGCTGCAGCGCGGCGTCCCAGAAGGCCAGCCGGGTCGGGCCAAGATCCATCGCCTCGACTTCGCTGAGCTGCTCGCCGCCGCCGACACCGAAGAGCTGCAGGATCGAGCGCACCTGCGGGTAGCGTTCCTGCATGTCGCGGATGCCCAGCGGCTCGGGCCGGACCGCGCCGCTGCGCCACTCCAGCAGGCTGCGCACCTTGCCCTTGAGCGACGAGCCGGGGATGTAGGGCTGCCCGGTGTGGGCGTGGCGGATGACCTGGTTGTCCACACCGCCGATGCGGATCTCGCCTTCGCTGGCGCCGATGCGCAGGCCGGATTTCAGTTCGAGCGTGGCGGTGAGCTGGTGGATGTTGATGAGTTGCATGGTGAGCCTCCCCTGTCACTGCTTGCTGTAGACCTTGTAGTACGCCAGGAAGGCCTCGAAGAACAACTTGGCCTGCCGAAGCGTTTCCGGGTCCTGGCTGCCATCGATCAGCCGGTTGAACATGGAGCGGAATCGTCATCGACATGCTGGCGGCCCTTGGCGTGGCGGCCTTGGCCTTGAGCATGCGCAGGTAGGGTTCGCAGTCCTTGAACTTGGCCTCGTCGCTGCCGACCTTCTCCTGCCACATCACCAGTTCGTCATAGAAGCGGCGCAGCTGGGTTGACTTGTTCTACCTGAGGCGCGGGTCCGCCTCGCTGGCAGCGTCTTCTGCGCCCTGGAGAGAACAGGATCGGCTTCTCCGGCCGCTTCTCGAACTCGATCCCCTGCAGTCTGAACGACGGATCTCATCGTGCATTTCACGGTCATTCCGGCCCTGGTAGCCCTGCCGCTGACCGCCCTGGTAGCCGCCCGGTCCGCGCGGGTTGGGTTGCTGATACGTTGCCATTGCTGTGCCTCCTTAACGGTCACGGAACTGGTAGAGGTGGTTGAACAGGACGATGCGGTAGCTCGCCCCAAGCTTGTCGATGCCGTTGACGCCGATGTCGGTGGCCAGCTCGGTGAAGCGGCGCTGGCGCGTCGCCTCGTCGAGCCCGCGGATGCGATCGACCACGAAGCGCCGCGTGCGGTACTTGAAGCGGGCTCGCCACATCGCCGCCTCGGGATCGCCATCGCGCTCACGCTGCCGCATTTCGACAAACTGCAGCAGGCCATAGACGTAGCCGGTGCTGAGGCCGGCATCACTGCGCAGCGAGCTGAGGCGATCGAAGGCGCCTTCCAGATGCAGCCATTGCTGCCAAGGCACGGTCTGACCGAAGCAGGTGACGGCGTTCTTGGCCGGCTGGACAGCGCTGCTGAGCGGCTCCCTGCACTGCTTGGCCTGCGTCAACGCCTCTTCGGCCAACTCGGCCAGCACATGCACCGGCGCCCCCGGCTTCTGCGTCGCGATACCGGCCGAGAAGTGCAGATCGGCGTTTTCCGCGACATAGCGGTGGAACTCGCAGCGCATGCGCCAGGCCAGCTTCTGCACCTGGCGCCAGGGGCCAACGAGGAAGAAGTCGTCGCCACCGGCAAACACGGTGTAGACCTTCGGAAACTCCCGCGCCAGCAGCCAGGGCAGGTAGATGGCGAAGAAGGCATTCACCTGCCGCGACAGGGCAGCATGCTTGGCAAAGGTGGGCTGCTGCAGGCCGATGCGGAACAGCTCGCCGAGGTTGTCGATGTCGCCCTTGAGCACGCCGAGTGCCGCCACGCCCAGCCAGCTGCTACCCGACTCGTCGGGCTGGCGGTCGTCGCTGGCCAGCAGGTCGAACGGCGCCAGATCGCCGGCCTCTGGGAAGTCATCGACACCAACGTAGCGACTGCGCTGGGCCGGACTGGATTCGAGCCCGGCTGGCGCGTGGCACGTAGCCGCTGATGAAGCGCCGCGCGTAGCCGTTCCACAGTGGCACCGTGCCATCGGCATCGTCGGCGCTGGGCAGCGAGAAGTCGAAGCAGCGCCGCAGCAGCCCCGTGGCCGCCAGTTCACCGAACCGGCCACTGGCCTCCTCATGGGCCGTGAATGCCAGGCGGTAGCCAAACAGCGGCAGCTCCAGCGGCTGCAGGTGCTCGCCGCTGCGCAGCATCTCCGTGTCGGTCTCACGCACGATCAGCAGCCGCTCGAAACGGTCGACCAGTGCACGGCCGATGGCGATCTGATCGCGCGAGAGGGCGCAGCTGGCTGCTGTGCCGCCTTCTGCCGCGCGGTCGGCGGGCAGCCGGCCATTGAAGGCGCAGGGACCGAAGCGGTAGTCGGCGTCGCTGAACACTCGGGCGCCGCTGCGGCACAGATCGAAGCGGGCATGCTTGGCGCGGTCGAGCTGCTCGACCAGCCGGGTGCGCAGCGCCGCGAAGCCGCGCCCGGCCGCCCGGTCGCCGGCGCCGTCCTTGCGCAGCAGGAAGTCCTCGCACGAGGCCGACTGCCATGCCAGCCCCATGCCTGCCAGACCGAAGGTGTGCTGCAGGAACCAGGCGTCGAACTCGGAGCGCAGGTCGGCCAGCGTTGCGAGGACCTCTGGCGTGTGCGGCGCCACGATCAGGAACTTGCCCGCCGCATTGATGACCTGACTGGTGGCCGGCAACCCGAGCGCGTCGAGGATGCGCAGCGCCGCCAGTTCGGTGAACAGCGACACCTGGAACGAGCGCCCGCGCAGCAGCTTGGCGGCCTGCTTGCGGGTATCACCACCGCTGGCAAAGATGAAGTCCTGGATGCCGAAGAAGTCACCCTGGATCAGCAGGAACTTGGGCTCACGGTAGTCGCTGCGCTCGCGCAGCCGACCCGCGGCGGATGCGTCGGTCTGGCCGGCGGCCTCATGCCAGCGCCACAGGGCCGCCGCCAGGGCGGCGGTGGTACGCGAATGGTCGTAGAGCGAGACCTCCGGCTTGACGTTGAAGGCGGTGGCTGCCGGGATGGCCTGCGTGGCCGCGAGCCACAGGCTGTCGAAGTGGTCGAACCACAGCGGCAACTGGTCGCGGTGCGCCTGCGGGATGAGCTTGATCGCCTCCAGGAACCACTGCCACAGGTGGGCGTACTCCTGGCGCGCAGCGTCGCGATCGCGCCCTTCGCACTGAGCGGCCTTGACCGGAAACAGGCTGGCAGGCGACAAGGTGCGCAGCGGATAGCGCCAGCGCAGCGCGTTCTCGTCGGGTGCAGAGCCACCGGAACCCAGGCGCATCTGCTCAAACAGCGTGAGCTGGCGCGCGGTGTAGTGGTCGAGCCCAGCCCGGGTCTCGTCCTTCGCGTGGTTGTACTTCTCGAACTCTTCGCGCTCGAAACCCGAGGCCACCCGGTCGGCTGTGGCGATGACCCACTGTAAAAAGGAGTCCGGCCGGTGGTGCGCAGCCGCGGCGTTGATCAGCGAGTCGGTCGCATCTGCCGCGGCGGCGTCACCCGCTCGACGGCGCGGCGCGTAGGGCGCGCTCTCGCGGCCCAGCAGCGGCGGCAGCCAGGGCTCGATGGTGTCGAAGGCCAACGCCGTGTGCGCGGCATGTCGGTGGCTGTGCCAGCCCCGGCCCTTCGCCTCCTCGTGGAAGGGGCAGTAGAGCGTCAGATGGGCGTCCAGGCGCGGATCCTTGGTATGCACACCTGCCCGCTCGGCAAACTTGCCCAGGTCATGCAGGTAGGCCGCGAGTGCCACGCGGGTGGTGGCTTCCTGAAGCCGGTGGGCATCGTGTCTCGTCATCGGGTTCCTCACTGGATGCTGTGTGCGAGCACCTGTCATTGGATTCGTTTCTGGACGGTGCATGTGCGATCTCAATCCGGAGTTTGCGGGCGGCTGGCCGTCGTTGCCCCATTCCGCAAGCTTGCGCCCCCCTCCCCACCCCGCCGGATTTCGATCGCCTCGGCCGGCAGCGGGATGCGGTAGCGCTTGCCCCGGTGCCGCCCGCCGTCGTCGAAGTAGCGCGGCACACGCCCGGGGCCCAGGGCCTCGGTGAGGCTGCGGACCAGGCGCGAGCGGTGCTGGGAGAAGCGGTCGCCGGTGCAGCTGTCGGCCAGTTGCTGCTCCACCGAGTCCGGCACGCCGGCCAGGCCGACCACGGTGCGCAGGTCGGCCAGGAAGGCCGCCGCCCATTCGGCGTCGTGCAGGTCCTTGGTCGGTGCGGTCAGCGCGGCTGCACCGCGCAGAGCGCGCTGCGCCAGCACGGCGATCAGCGCGAAGGACCAGGGCGGCAGGGGGATGCGTTGGCCGTCGGCCTCGATGCTGCGGCTGGGCACGTCCAGCAGCAGCCGCGGCGGCGCGAGGTGGCGGTCGGCGGCCTGCACCACGGCAAGGAAGCCGGCCGTGTCGTCGCGCATGGCCGCGGGCAGGACCGGGCGCAGGCGCACGAAGGGGATCTGCGCCAGCCGGACCTGCGCAGTGGCGGCATCGGCCAGCTCGCGCCCGCCCTGGGTGGCGATGACCTGCGGGTAGGGCGTGGGGTAGAAGAATTCCCAGGAGGACTCGAAGGGGGCGCTCACCAGCACGTGCGAGAGGCGGTCCTGCTCGCGGCCGAACAGCGACAGGGCATAACCGGCGTAGAAGCCCATGGTCTTGCGGCCGCCGGCGATGCTGACGTGCAGGGCGCAGTCCGGGTCGGCGGTGAAGCCGCGCAGCAGGGCGGTGACGGCATCGGCCATGCGGGCGTTGTCGTCTTCGCTGCGGATGTCGGCCAGGGGCTGGCTGTCGGCACCGGTGAGGGTGTGGATCTGCGCCTCGCCGAAGGTGATGGGCGGCAGGTTGTAGTCGCTGCGCAGGCGGTGGAACCAACCCGGCCGCTGCGACAGCAGCGCCAGCCGCAGCCGCTGCGCGCCCTCCGTGGTGGTGAGCACATGGACTTCGGTGGGGACGAAGCGCTCCTGCGGTGCTGCGGCCACGGCCAGCGCATACACCGTCTCGGTGACGATCTGCGGGCTCAGACCACAAACGGTGAAGAGGATGCGGCGGGGCAGCGCGGACGGCTGCCGGGTTGCGGTCCCGTCGTTTCCCTGCGCGTCACCCGCGGCGGGGTGGCCGCCTGCTGCCTCGGACATGCTCTGTCTTCTCCCTGTGGGCCCAGGTGCTGCATCCGCTCTGCGCAGCGGGCCTTGTGCGCAGGCCACCTGCCGCATGCGGCAAATGAGGCGCAACGGTACCGACATGCGCCAGTAGGCCGTTTCAGCCACATCAACAAGGGGCCGCGGGTCGTGTCTTTTTCACATTCGGCCCACATCGGAAGGGGGTGCCCTGACCCGCGCCGAAGGTCTGGCCCTCAACCCCCCCGCCCGATCCCCGCCATGCGGTGCAGCAGCTCCGCCAGGATGGCGCGCTCGGCCAGGCTCAGGGCGGCCAGGCCGGTGGCTTCGGCGGCGGTGAGGGCGGCCAGGGCGGCGGCCGCCTCCTCCTGCCCCTGCTCGGTCAGCCGCAGGTGGTTGGAGCGCCGGTCCGACTGGCTGGGCTCGCGCTCCACCCAGCCTTTGGCGCTCACCCGGTCCAGCCACAGCACCATGTTGGGCATGGAGATGCCCAGCGCCTTGGCCAGGGCGGAGGCGGTGCGGCCGGGGTTCTCCCGCAGCAGCATCAGCAGGCTGAACTCCAGCCGGTGCAGCCCGCGCGGTTGACCCACCGCCGATTCGTACAGGCCGTTGGCCACCACCGACGCCTGGGCAATCTGGTAGCCGATGACGGTGCGCAGCTGGGTGTCGCCCAGCGGGGCTGGGGCCGACTCGGAGCGGCGCTTGCGGGTGACCATGCCGGGATTGTCGCCGCTCTCCTGGGAGTCGAAATGCTCCGACTGTCCGACTGAATGATCTGAAAAGTTGCTGTAAATGATTTCATGCAGGAAACAACTTAAGTCGTTTAAGGGTTAGTTCGAAGTCATTTGATTCCAGACTGGAGTCAAATGAAATGGTCCAACTGGTTCATTCCATTGGACACACTTTGAGGAGACCCACATGCACCCCCTGAAATCCGCCACCGGTCTCGGGCTGATCGCCCTGGCCGGCCTGACCGCCTGTGGAGGCGGTGACGATGACGACGACGCGCAGAAGCTGCCGCAGTTGTCCGCCGCCAGCGCCGGCACGCTGAGCGCCTGTGCGACGCTGCTGACCGGCTTCACCGACGCCAACACCACCCTGACTGCGGCCACCGACGTTGCCGCCGGCACGTTGACGGTGGGCGGCACGGCGGTGCCGGCGCACTGCCAGGTCACCGGCAACATGTACAGCCGCACCGGCAGCAACGGCAACTACGCCATCGGCTTCGAGATGCGGCTGCCGCAGGCCTGGAACGGGCGCTTCTTCTACCAGGGCAACGGTGGGCTGGATGGCTCGGTGTCCACCGCGACCGGCGCCACCGGCGGGGGGCCGTTGACCCATGCGCTGCTGCAGGGTTTTGCGGTGATCAGCTCCAACGCCGGCCACACCGGGGCGCAGACGGCGATCTTCGGCTTCGACCCCCAGGCCCGGCTGGATTACGGCTACCAGGCGGCGCAGAAGCTCACGCCGATGGCCAAGGCGCTGATCGCGGCGGCCTATGGGCGCGGGCCGGACCGCTCCTACTTCGGCGGCTGTTCCAACGGCGGGCGACACACGCTGGTGGCCACCACCCGGCTGGCCAATGAGTACGATGGCTTCCTGGCCGGCGCGCCGGGCTACAACCTGCCCAAGGCCGCCGTGGCGCAGATCTGGGGCGCGCAGCAGTGGGCGCAGGCCTACACCGCCGGCACGGTGGTGGACCCCCGCACCGGTGCCACCATCGCCGACCTGACAACCGCTCTCACGGCCGCGGAGCGCAGCCTGGTCAGCCAACGCATCCTGGCCAAGTGCGATGCCCTGGACCTGGCTGCCGACGGCATCGTCGCCGACACCGCGGCCTGCCAGAAGGCCTTCAGCGTGGCCGACGATGTGCCCACCTGCAGTGGCGAGCGTGACGGCAGCTGCCTGACGGCTCAGCAAAAGACGATCCTCGCTGCGGTGCACACTGGTGCCAAGACCACCACCGGCACGGCGATCTACAACAGCTTCCCCTACGACCCGGGCATCGCCGGTTCGGGCTGGGCCACCTGGAAGTTCTCGAACTCCCAGGCCCTGGACCCGCTGGCGGTGGGCACCGTGTTCGGCACCCCGCCGGCCTACATGGCCGACCCGCTGACGGCCGACATCGACGCGCACTTCGCCCGCATCACGGCCACCGACACGACCTACACCGAGTCCGGCATGGACTTCATGACGCCGCCCAACCCGTCCAACCTGAGCACGCTGAAGAAACGCGGCGCCAAGGTGATGGTCTACCACGGCGTGTCCGATGCCATCTTCTCCTATGACGACTCGGTCACCTGGTACAAGAACCTGGCGGCCGCCAACGGAGGAGACGCCAGCAACTTCGCCCGCCTGTACGGCGTGCCCGGCATGAACCACTGCGCCGGCGGCCCGGCCACCGACCAGTTCGACATGCTGTCGGCGCTGGTGAAGTGGGTGGAACAGGGTCAGGCGCCCGACTCGGTGGTGGCCACCGCCCGCGGTACCGGCAATGCTGGTGGCGTCAACGCCGAACTGCCGAGCAGCTGGTCGACCAGTCGCACCCGTCCGCTGTGCCCCTACCCAAAGGTGGCCACCTACCAGGGCAGCGGCAGCATCGAGGACGCGGCAAACTTCAGCTGCCGGTGAGTGCGCCAGTGCAGGCAGCCGGGGCCGGTCCGCTGGGCTGAGCTTCGACTGCCCCAGCGGGCCTCACAAGAAAACGTCGGGCCGCCCCAAGTTTTCTTGCGCCCCCGCGGGGGGCCGGGACGGGTATCGCCCGGCCCTTGGGGGTGCTCACAACGCGATCAAGGCCCCCACCGGCACCCCCAGCGCGACCGCGAGCTTTTTCAGCGTCGCGGCGCTGCCGGTGCGTTTGCCGCTTTCGATCTGGCTGAGGAAGGCCCGGCTCAGGCCGGTCGCCTCCGCCAGGGCCTGCAGGGTCAGGCCCTTGTGGTCACGCCAGGCCTTCAGCGGAGTGGCGCCATCGACCATGGCGTAGGTCACGGCGGCGGGGTAGCGGATGCCGTCGTCCTTGGCCACCGCCTCCGCATAGACCGCGGCATCTTCCGCATCTTCGACCATCTCTCGCACGCGTTCCCAGATGTCAGCGGGAACCACATAGAAGTCGGGCTTGCCGTCCTTCTCGATCACCTGAACTCGGTTCATCCGTAAACCCCTCCGCGTGGCCCAATTCGCAGCACACGCACCACCAGCCGTCCCGATTCCACGTCATAGATGACTCGCCAGTCTCCGACTCTCAGCCGATAGCCTGGTTCTCCCACCAGCTTCTTGACATGGTTCGCGCCGAACGGATCGCGCGCCAAGCCCGCGATCTTCTCCTGCAGCAGCGCCTGCACGTTGCGCGGCAACTTCGCCAGTGCCTTGGCCGCCTCACGGGAGTACTCGATCGAGTGCATCGACCCATGTTAGCAATTCGCTAACATGGATACAATCGCTTCAGGCGCAGGCCATCCCGGCTGCCCGCCGGGTCAGGACAGCTCGGTTCGGCTGAGCAGCGCTTCGAGGCGCAACCCCGGCGAGGCCTTCGATTCAGCTGCTGCGCCGCGCGCCATCGCACAGGCAATCGCGCCCACCCGCGCCAGCGCGGCGCGCTGCGGCGCATCCCAGCGCCCACCCACGCCCAGGCGGATGCAGTGGTTGAAGCGGCCGGTGGCACTGAACATGGTGCCGGGAGCGATGCAGATCCTCTCGGCCAGGCAGGCGCGGAACAGCGCCACCGAGTCGCTGCCCGCGGGCAGTTCCACCCAGAGGATGAAGCCGCCGGCCGGGTCGGTGACCCGCGTTCCTTTGGGAAAGCTCTCGGCGATGAGGCCGCGCGCCTCGTCCACCCGGGCGGCGATGGTGGCACGCAGGGCCCGCCAGGCGGACTCGTGGCCGGGCTGGGTGAGCAGGTCGGCCATCGCCAGTTCGACCAGCTCGGTCTGCGCGCCGGAGTGCACCGCCTTGAGCCGGCGCAGCTGGGCGCCCCAGCGGCCTCCCTCGATCCACCCGACGCGCAGTCCCGGCGCCACGGTCTTGGAGAAGGAGCCGCAGAGCATGACGTGACCGGTGCTGTCCCAGGCCTTGACGGCGCGGCGCAGGTCATCCCGCTCGGCCAGGTCGTTGTAGATCACGTCCTCGATCAGCGGAATGCCACGCTCGGCCACCATCAGCGCCAGGCGGCGGCGTTCCGGCGCGGGCAAACAGGCGCCCAGCGGGTTGGACAGCGTGGGCACCGCCAGCACGGCCTTGACCGGCTGGGTGTCGAAGGCCAGCTGCAGCGCGTCCAGCGACAGACCCGTGCGCGGATGCGTGGGGATCTCCAGCGCCCGCAGGTGCATGCTCTCCAGGATTTCCAGGAAGCCGAAGTAGGTGGGCGACTCCAGCGCCACCACGTCGCCCGGCTGTGTGACCGCGCGCAGGCACAGGCTGATGGCCTCCAGCGCGCCGTTGGTGACGACGATGTCGCGGGCCTCCAGCTGGCATCCCAGGCCCAGCGCGTGGCGGGCGATGGCGCGGCGCAGGGCCTCGTTGCCGGGGCCCAGCGGGTAGCGGCACAGCGTGGCGCGGTGGCGCTGCGCGGCGCGGCTGACGGCACGGCGCACCCGCTCCTGCGCAAACAGCTCGCCGCTGGGGCAGGCGGCGCCAAAGGAGATCACGCTGGGGTCGGCAGCCAGGCGCATCACCTGCTCGCCGATCGAGCTCACATCCACCTGCAGCGAGGCAGCAGGCGGTGCCGAGGGCTCCGGCTCGGGCAGCCGCGCCGGGCGGGCCGCCACGTAGTAGCCCGAACGCGGCCGGGCTTCGATCAGCCGGGCGTCCTCCAGCGCACGGTAGGCCTGCACGATGGTGGCGGGTGAAACGCCCTGGCGGCGCGCCTGTTCACGCACCGAAGGCAGCCGTTCGCCCCGCACCAGCGTGCCGCTGCGGATGGACTGCGCCATGCGCTCGGCGATTTGAAGGTAGAGGCTGTCGTAGGAGCTGTCGTGCAGCGCGGTGGGTGCTGTGCTGACCATGGCCCATTCTGTACGGCCCGCTCACCCGGCAGGTGATACAGATGCTGGCGGAAACGACCTGCACAGCCACCGGTTCGGGTGGGCTGTGTGGCCGCACTTGGCGGCTCGCTGCGGCTGTTGCCCCGCACAGAAGAAGCCGACGATGCAGGGCATGGACCTCAGCACCTGCCCCACCGTCTCGGCGCCGGAACCCCGCGCCGCCCTCTCCGCCAGTGCCGCGCTGGCCGGCCTCTTCGGTCTGCGGACCCGCTGGGCAAGCCGCCCGGCCACGCCGCATGCACACGCCGCAGAACGCACGACGACACTGGCCCCCGGTCAGACGCTGCGCCTTCAGGCCCGCACCGGTCAGAAGCTGACGGTGCGCAGCGGCCGCGTCTGGGCCACGCTCACCGGCTGGCCCGAGGACCGCTGGCTGGACGCCGGCCAGAGCTGGGTGCTCCCGGCCGACGGGCGGCTGGTGATTGAGGGCGGTGGAGGCGAGATCGCCGAGGTCCAGTGGTGACCGCCCCCTCCCCGGGAGGGGCAATGGACTGCCGTTCGAACACTGGCCTCCGTCATTCCCGCGCAGGCGGGAATCCAGGTCACCACTGGCACATATGCGGGCAGCTACACCGTCATTCCCGCGCAGGCGGGAATCCAGAAGGCGCTCGCCACCGGGTACTGCGTACCGCCAACGATGGAAGCGAGGTCCGCGATGAACTGGATTCCCGCCTGCGCGGGAATGACGGCCAACGGGGACGACTGCGAGCCGTCCTGATCGCTGGATTCCCGCCTGCACGGGAATGACGGAAGGCGGCGTCGAGCTTGTCAGGTTGGACCAGTCAGTTCACTTCAGCGGCGAAAACGCCAGCGGTGCGCAGAGCGTCGAGACCATCTTCGTCAGGTTGGCCGGCCCGCCCACCGGCGGCCAGACGCCCTGCCTGACCGCCTCGGCGCGGATCTGGGCGCGCGCGTCCACGCTGTCGTAGGCCCAGATGTTGAGGAAGCGCGGCTGCTCGCCGTCCAGCGCGGTGAAGGCGCCCACCATCGGCGACAGTGCGGTGCGCTTCGGGCAGGCCTCCTTCCAGGCCTCGATGGTCTGCGCCAGCACGCCCTGGCGGATGCTGTAGGTGCGGAACTCGTACCACTTGCCCAGTGCGCCCGGCTGCGGGTCGGCCAGGAAGGGGAAGAGCGCGAAGCTCTGCGACTGCAGCTTGACCAGCCACTCGCCGCAGCCCAGCGGGTTCTCGGCCATCAGCATGGCCAGGCGGGCGTCGGCCAGCGCGTCGGCGTTGTCAAAGCGGCGCAGCAGCAGCACCTGGCTGAGCTCGCCGATGTCCGAGGCGAAGGCGCCGACCAGCGTGCCGCCGGCGTTGGGGAGGCTGCGCTGCAGGGCCTCGTAGACCTTGGCGTTGCTGAAGACCTTGATCTCCAGGGTGGTGAGTTCGTAGACGGCGGGCATGGGCATCTCCGTGAAGGGACGAAGGGAAGAAGGGAACGCCGACGGCGGCGGCGCTCAGGCCGTCGGGCGGTACAGCTGCAGGTAGAAGTCCACCAGCCGCTCGCGCACCGCCTCGAACATGCCGGCGCCGGTCATCGTGGCGCAGCCGCGTTGGCGTGCCGCGGCGATCAGCGGCGGCACCGCCGGCTGGGTGACGACGCAGCCGACGAAGGTGCCAGGCACCAGCCGTTCCACCTGCACCGGCAGCGGATCCTCAGCGCGCATGCCCATCGGCGTGGCGTTGATGACGAGGTCGAAGCCGCTCGGGTCGGCGCTGCCCAGCTCTGGCTGCACCGGGCCGTAGGCATGCAGCTTGGCGGCCAGGGCCTCGCGGCGCGCCTCATCGGCCTCGTGCAGCGCCAGTGAGGAGACACCCGCATCGACCAGCGCATGGGCGATCGCCGAGCCGGCCCCGCCTGCACCCACCAGCAGCGCGCGCCTCCCACGCGGCTCGCAACCGGCCTTGTGCAGGCCGGCGACGTAGCCCTCGCCATCGCACATGTCACCGAACCAGCCGCCGTCGGCGCTGCGGCGCACCGCGTTGGCCGCGCCGATGGAACGCGAAGCCGGCGTGGCGTCGTCGCAGAGCTCGAGGGCCGCGAACTTGTGGGGCACGGTGACGATGATCCCGTCGACGTTGGGCATGCGCCGGCACATCGCGAAGAAGTCCGGCAGATCGTCCGGCGCCACATGGGCTGGCACAACGATGGCATCGGCCCCGGCATCGCGCAGCGACTGCGTCACACCCGCGGGCGATTTGACCTGGGCGATCGGGTCGCCAACGATGAAGAGCACGCGCGTGGCGCCGCTGTAGGTGTCCAGCATGAGGCAGCTCGGAGGAAAGGCAGTGGCAGGGCACGATCCAGGCCGCCCGGCGCACCGACAGGGTCAGCCCGGGGTTGTGGGATCGATCAATATCGGAATACTATTCCAATATGGAAGCAACGTCCATGCATCAAACCCGGCCCGTCCCGGCCTGCGCCCTGCAGCCCGGCGCGGGCTGGCGGGTGAGGTGGGGGATCGGGCGAGCGCCGTGTTCAGAGCACCGCACGCATCGACTGCGCCGCCTCCCGCAGGGGCGGCAGCAGCCGCGTGAGCATGGTGTCTTCGCTGTACTGGCTGGCGATCACCGTCATGCCGATGGCGCCGTGGCAGCGGCCCTTGCGGTCGATCAGCGGCAGCGACAGGCCCTGGTAGACGGCATCGAGTTGACCGGTGGTGAACCAGTAGCCCTGCCGGCGTGCATGCTGCACCTCCTCGACAAAGCTGGCCGGGTCGGTCACGGTGCGGGCGGTGAAGGTGGCGAACTCGTGCGCTGCCACCCATTCGGCCAGGGCCGCGTCGTTCCAGGTGGACAGGATCACCGGCCCGGGGGTGACCACATGCGCCGGCACCCGCACCCCCACCTGGTAGCCCACCGACACCCAGCGCGGCGCGTTGCTGCGGGCCACGTAGACCACCTCGTGGCCGTCGAGCACGCTGACATTGACCGTCTCGCCGGTCTGCGCCGACACCTGCTGGATGAAGGGCTGGGCGATGCGCGGCAGGCGCGCCGCACCCAGATAGCTCTGCCCCAGCCGCAACACCCGCGGCGCCAGCCAGAACTGCTTGCCGTCGGTGGCGGCGTAGCCGAAGTGCACCAGGCTGAGCAGGTAGCGCCGCGTGGCGGTGCGCGTCAGCCCGGTCAACTCAGCGGCCTGGCTGGGCGTCAGGCGCGGCTGCTCCTCGCTGAAGGCCTCGATCACCCGCAGGCCCTTGCCCAGGCCTTCGATGAGGTCGCGGCTATGGATGGGGGGTGCAGCTTCGTCGTCACTCATCAGGATCAACCCCTATTTCGTTCGATGATCGCGCGCATTGCGCGATCATCGCGCAGATCGGCCGCTTTTCGATGGCGGGGCAACCCGTGCCGGCCTATCGTGACGGCCATGGACATCACCGGCCGCACCCGCGTCTTCATGATCCTCGGCGACCCGATCGCCCAGGTGCAGGCGCCCGCGCTCTTCAACCCGATCTTCCGCGCGCAGGGCGTAGATGCGGTGCTGGTGCCTGCGCAGGTGAGCCCGGACGACCTCGGTGGCTTCGTGCAGCAGGTGCTGCGGGCCCACAACATCGACGGCCTGTGGCTGACCATCCCGCACAAGGCCGCCGTGCTGCCGCTGCTGGACCGCTGCGACCGACGCGGTCAGATCGCCCAGGCGGTGAACGCGCTGCGCCGCAACGCCGACGGCTCGCTGGAAGGTGCGTTGTTCGATGGCGAGGGCTTCGTCAAGGCGCTGGACCGCTTCGAGGTGTCGGTGGCCGGGCGGCGGGTGCTGATCGTCGGCACGGGCGGTGCCGGCATGGCCATTGCGGTGTCGCTGGCAGAACGCGGGGCCGCAGCCATCGCCCTGTTCGACCCGGAGAACTCCCGCAGCGCCGCTGCCGCGGCACGCATCAACGCCGCCTTTGCCGGCCAACCCGCACGGACCGCCAAGACGGCCGACGCCGCCGGCTTCGATCTGGTGGTGCAGGCCTCCCCGCTGGGCATGGAACCCGGCGATCCGCTGCCGCTGGACCCGGCCTCGGTCGAGCCCGGCGCGGTGGTGGTGGACATCCTGATGAAGAACCAGCCCACCCCGCTGCTGCGCGCCTGCGCCGAACGGGGCGCCCGGGTGCACCCCGGCTTCGAGATGTTGACCCAGCAGATCCCCGACTACCTGCGCTTCTTCGGCCTGCCCCTGCCCGACCGGGACCGGGCCGCCGACGTCGATGGGGTGGGGATGTCCATGCCATCAGCCCCGGCCTGCGGGCGCTAGAGTGCCTGCGCTTTCCTGTGCCCCCTTCATTCCATTTTCCCTGCCCCATCCCCATCCCCATCCCCATCCCCAAGAGGAGACAACATGCCCATCATCCGTCGCACCCTGATCGGCGCCGCCTGCGCCGTCGCCTTCACTGCCCCGACGCTGGCCCAGGCCCAGTCCACCGTCAAGATCGCCGGCCTGTATGAGCTCTCCGGCGCCGGTGCCAGCGCCGGCACCATGTTCAAGAACGGTGTGGAGATGGCCGTCAAGGAGATCAACGCCGCCGGCGGCATCCTGGGCAAGAAGATCGAGCACAGCATCTCCGACACCCAGACCAACCCCGGCGTGGCCAAGGGCCTGGCGGCCAAGGCCATCGACGACGAGGCCTTTGCGGTGTTCGGCCCGGTGTTCTCCGGCTCGATCATGGTGAGCATGGCCGAGACCCAGCGCGCCGAGGTGCCCAACTTCACCGGTGGCGAGGCCGCAGCGATCACCCAGAAGGGCAACCCCTACATCTTCCGCACCAGCTTCACCCAGGCCAGCGCGATGCCGAAGGTGGCCAAGTACATCGCCGGCGGCCTGAAGGCCAGAACGGTGGCGGTCATGTTCGTCAACAACGACTTCGGCAAGGGTGGGCGCGACGCCATCACCAAGGCGCTGGAGGCCAACGGCGTGAAGGTGGTGGCCGACATCTCCACCGACAGCGGCCAGGTGGACTTCTCCGCCCCGGTGCTCAAGGCCAAGAACGCCAACGCCGATGCGCTGTTCGTCTACACCAACGAGGAAGAGTCGGCCCGCGCCCTGCGCGAGCTGCGCAAGCAGGGCTACAACAAGCCCATCGTCGGCGAGACCACGCTGACCGGGCAGAAGGTGATCGACCTGGCCGGCGACGCCGCCAACGGCGCGCTGGCCCATGTGGGCCTGACGGTGGATGCCGAAAACCCGCTGATGCTGCGCTTCAAGGGCAAGTTCTACCAGGAGACCAAGACCATCTCCGACCACAACGGCATCAAGGGCTACACGGGGGTGTACGTGCTCAAGGCCGCCATCGAGAAGGCCGGCAAGCTCGACCGCAAGGCGGTGGCCCAGGCCATGAAGGGCCTGAAGGTCTCGGCCGCCAAGAACCCCGGCGTGCTGATGGACGTGAGCTTCGACGACAAGGGCGACCTGGACCGCGAGAGTTTCCTGGTCGAGGTGAAGAACGGCCGGCAGGTGGTCAAGGAAGTGCTGCCCCCGCTGTCCAAGAAGTAAGCCGCGCCTGAACGCAGCGCCCATCTCCTCCCTCCCCCTTCACGGGGGAGGGCCGGGAGGGAAGCGCCTGCGCCAGGGCTTCGTCACGCCCCTGCCTCCCCTGCCTTCTTGCCCCCTCCCTGCCCTCCCCCATGAAGGGGGCGGGTGAACAGAGGCGCTCATGACCGATTTCCTCCAACTCGTTTTCTCCGGCTTCGCCACCGGCAGCATCTATGCGCTGGCCGCGCTGGGTTTCACCCTGCTCTGGCAGGCCTCCGGCACGATCAACTTCGCCCAGGGCGAGTTCGTGATGCTGCCGGCCTTCGTGATGCTGGCCTTTGGTGCCGCCGGGCTGCCGCTGCCGCTGGCCTTCATCGCCAGCTGCGGGGTGGCGGTGTTGGTGCTGGGCTGGGCCTTCAAGCGCGGCATTGCCGACCCGCTGCTCAAGCACGGGCTGATGCCCATCGTGGTGGCCACCATCGGCCTGGCGATCGCGGCGCGCAACGGCATCCGCGCCGGCTACTCGGCCGAGGCGCATCCCTTTCCGGGGCTGTTCGCCGACCAGCTGTTCAACGTCTTCGGCGTCACCGTGACGCTGGCCGACGTGGGCACCCTGGTGCTGGCGCTGCTGTTGGTGCTGGGCACTCAGGCCTTCCTGAACAAGACGGTCACCGGCCGCGCAATGCAGGCCGTGGCGCAGAACACCGAAAGCGCCACCGTGCTGGGCATCAACGTGCCGCGCATGATCTTCTACACCTTTGCGATCAACGCGCTGCTGGCCTGTGCCGCCGCGCTGCTGGTCACGCCCACGTATCTGGCCAAGTTCGACATGGGCGAGGGCCTGGGCAACAAGGCCTTCTTCGCCGCGATCATCGGCGGCTTCAACAACAGCCGCGGGGCGCTGCTGGGCGGAATCATCGTCGGCGTGTGCGAGAACCTCGCCGCCGCCTACATCTCCCCGGCCTACAAGGACGCGGTGGCGCTGGTGATCTTCATGGCCGTGATCCTGTTCAAGCCGCAAGGACTCCTGGGCAAGAAGGTTGAACGCAAAGTCTGACGAGGCCACGATCATGAAAAGACTCCCCCTGATCTCCGGCCTGGCGATCGCTGCGATCCTGCTGGCCGCCCCGCCCTTCCTGAAGAACTACGGCATCTACCTGTTCAGCTACTGGATGGTGTTCGTGATCGCCACGATGGGGCTGAACCTCACCGTCGGCTACGCCGGGCAGAAGAGCCTGGGCCACGCGGCCTTCTTCGGCATTGGCGCCTACTCGGTGGCCATCCTGATGCAGGCCGGCCACAGCTTCTGGCTGGGGCTGGCGCTGGCGGTGATCGCCTGCTTCGTCATCGGCCTGGCGCTGGGTTTTCCGGCGCTGCGGGTGCAGACCATCTACCTGGCCTTCGCCACGCTGGGTTTCAACACCGCCATCTGGCTGGTGATGCGCAACGAGGAGTGGCTCACCGGCGGCACCTTCGGCATCAACAACATCGGCCGGCCCAGCCTGTTCGGCCTGAGCCTGGACGGCAACCTGGCCTACTACTACTTCGTGCTCGGCATGACGGTGGTGATGGGGCTGCTGCAGTGGAAGCTGCTGTCCTCGCCCTGGGGCAAGGCCTTCACCGCGCTGCGCGACAACCCGATCCGCGCCGAGAGTCTGGGCATCCACATCCAGGGCTACACGCTGCTGAGCTTCGCCATCGGCGCAGCCTACGCCGGGGTGGCCGGCGCGCTGTTCGCCTCGCTGGTGCAGTTCATCGAGCCGGCACCGTTTGCGGTGCATGCCTCGATCATGATGTACCTGATGGTGGTGGTCGGTGGCCCGGGTTACTTTTTCGGCCCGCTGCTGGGTTCCGCCGTGGGCGTGCTGCTGCCGGAGTGGCTGCGCTTCGCCCAGGCCTGGTACCTGTTCGTCTTCGGGGCCGCGGTGATCCTGCTGATGCTCTGGCTGCCCGACGGCCTGCTCAGCATCCCCGACCGCCCTGGCCGCCAAGCGCCAGGCCCGTGAAGCCTCGGCCGCCCGCGCTGCCGCTGCTGCAAATTGGGACTGCACGCCCGGCCCACCGCCACCCCAAGGGCGCTGCCTGGGGGCCCGGCAGGAACCACTGCGCTGAAAGGTCACCGACCTCCGGAAGGCCTACGGCGCCATCCAGGCCGTCGGCGGCGTCTCGTTCGAGGTCATGCCCGGCGAGATCTTCGGCGTGATCGGCCCGAACGGCTCGGGCAAGACCACGATGTTCAACAGCGTGCTGGGCCAGATCACGCCGGACCAGGGCCGCATCGAGCTCAACGGCCACGACATCACCCACAAGTCGCCGCAGCAGCTCAACCAGCTGGGTGTGGGCCGCACCTTCCAGACCCTGCAGGTGTTCGGCAAGATGACGGTGCGCGACAACCTGATCGTGGCCGCCCAGGAACACCAGGGCACGATGTTCGGCCGCATGTTTGCGCCCGGCGATTCGGGCCTGGGCGCCAAGGCCGATGCGCTGATCGACCAGTTCCGCATCCGCCATGTGGCGACAAGAAGGCTGGCGAGCTGAGTTACGGCCAGCAGAAGCTGGTGGACATCGCGATGGCCTTCATGAGCGAGCCCGACCTGGTGCTGCTCGACGAGCCCTGCGCCGGCGTCAACCCCAGTCTGGTGGGCGGCATCAGCACGCTGCTCAAGCAGCTGAACCAGACCCGCGCATCTGGGAAAAAGGCCAGCTCCTTCGTCGTCATCGAGCACAACATGGACTTCGTGATGGACCTCTGCCACCGCATCCTGGTGATGGTCGAAGGCCAGGTGCTGGCCGTCGGCACACCCGACGAGATCCGCGGCAACAAGGCCGTGCTCGACGCTTATCTCGGGAACTGATCATGAGCAGCGAGAAACCGGGGCCGGTGCCGGGGATGGCCCGTGGACGGGGGCTGACACGCCCGCCATCGAATTCGACGACGTGGTCGCCGGCTACGGCGAGTTCATGATCCTCAACAACCTGAGCCTGCAGGCCCGGCGCGGCAAGATCACGCTGCTGCTGGGCCCCAACGGCGCGGGCAAGAGCACCGTGCTCAAGACGCTGTTCGGCCTGCTGAAGGTGCGCAACGGCCGCATCCGGCTGGACGGCCGGGACATCACCGGCGCCAGCGCCAAGCAGCTGCTCACCGAACACGGTGTGGCCTTCGTGCCGCAGGGGCGCAACCTCTTCGGCCAGCTCTCGGTCTACGAGAACCTGGAGCTCGGCGGCATCACGCTGGGCATGAAGACCACGCGCGAACGCATTCCGGAAGTGCTCAAGCTCTTCCCGCGCGTCAAGGAGCGCCTGCACAGCGCGGCGTCGTCGCTGTCCGGCGGCGAGCAGAAGCAGCTGGAGGTCGGCCGCGCGCTGCTGCTGCGCCCGAAGGTGCTGCTGATCGACGAACCCTCCATCGGCCTGTCGCCGCTGGTGGTGCTGGACGTGTTCCGCCTGCTGCGCAAACTCGCCGACGAGCAGGGCGTGACCGTGCTGATGGTGGAGCAGAACGTCAAGAGCGCGCTGAAGATGGCCGACGAGGCCATCGCGCTGGAGTCCGGCCGCCAGGTGCTGCACAAGGATGCCGACGAGCTGCTCAACGACCCGAACATCGAGCGCCTCTTCCTCGGCGGCGCACACACGATGGCGGCCCCCGCCACAGTCTGAACGGCGACGACCCGGCCGCTCCAGAAGGGCGTTCGATCTCCGGGTCGATCGCCCTTTTCTTCATCCGTAAAGTGGAACACAATTCAATTTCGTAACTCAGTTTCCACTACTCACCCTGCAGGAGACCGACTTGGATGGCGCCTCCCCGGCCTCGCCCGCTGCCCCGCACCCCTTCGACTGCGACCTGCTGGTGCTCGGCTCCGGCGCCGGGGCGCTGAGCGCTGCGGTCACCGCTGCCCACCTGGGGCTGAAGGTGATCGTGGCCGAGAAGGAGCCGGTCTTCGGCGGCACCACCGCCTGGTCCGGCGGCTGGATGTGGATCCCGCGCAACCCGCTGGCGCTGGCCGCAGGCATCGCCGAGTCGATCGACGAACCGCGCCGCTACCTGCAGGGCATCGTCGGCCGCCACCTGGACCCGCAGCGCGCCGAGGCCTTCCTGACCTGCGCGCCGCAGATGCTGCAGTTCCACCTTGACCACACCGCGCTGCGCTTCATCGACGGCAACGCGATCCCCGACTTTCACGGCCGCGCCGAGGCCGCGCGCACGGGCGGGCGCTCGGTCTGTGCCGCACCCTTCGACGGCGGGCGGCTCGGCGCCGACCTGAAGCGCCTGCGCCCCCCCGCGCCGCTGCTGAGCTTCCTGGGCATGAGCATCGGCGGCGACCTGCGCCATTTCCTGCGCGCCGGCCGCGCCTGGGATTCCTTCCTCTACGCCGCAAAGCGCACCAGCTGCCACCTGCTGGAGCTCGCGCTGCACGGCCAGGGGCGGCTGCGTTTGGGCGGCAATGCGCTGGCGGCCGCGCTGCTGAAGTCGGTGCTGGACGCAGGCGTGTCGCTGCGCGAGCGGCACGCGGCCGTCGGCCTGATCGAGGAAGGAGAAGGGCGCGGCAGCCGCATCGTCGGCGCCCGGCTGCGCACGCCGCAGGGCGAGGTGACGCTGCGCGCGCGCTGCGGTGTGGTCTGTGCCTGCGGCGGCTTTCCGCACGATGATGCGCGCAAGGCCGCCCTCTTCCCGCACGCGCCCCACGGCCACGAGCACCGCTCCGCCGCCGTGCCCAGCAACACCGGCGACGGCCTGCGCCTGGCCGAGGCGGCCGGCGCCCGCGTCGCCACCGACCTGGCAGATGCGGGCGCCTGGTGCCCGGTGTCGGTGGTACCGGACGCGCCGGGCGCGTCGAATGGATTGGGCGCCTTCTCCAATTTCCCCCACCTGGCCGAGCGCGGCAAGCCGGGCCTGATCGCGGTGGACCGCGCGGGGCGGCGCTTCGTCGACGAAGCCGGCAACTACCACTCCTTCATGCGCGCCCTGTTCACCCGCTGCGCGCAGGACTTCCCGGGCCAGCCGATCGAAGCCTGGCTGGTGGTGGACCACCGCTTCCTGCGCCGCTGGGGGCTGGGCGCGGTGCGGCCCTTCCCGCTGCCCTGCGGCGCGCACCTGAGGAGCGGCTACCTGAAGCGGGGCGCCACGCTCGCCGAGCTGGCCGGCGCCTGCGGCATCGACGCCGCAGGCCTGCTGCGCACGGTCAACGACCACAACCTGCACGCCCGCGAGGGCCGCGACCCCACCTTCGACCGCGGCGGCATCCCCTACGACCGCATGCAGGGCGACACGGAGCACCCCGGCCCCAACCCCTGCGTCGCGCCGATCGAGCAGGGGCCGTTCTACGCGGTGAAGGTCGTGCCCGGCAGTCTGGGCACCTTCGCCGGGTTGGCGGTCAATGCCCACGCCCAGGTGCTGCGCGCCGACGGCTCGCCGATCGCCGGTCTGTACGCTGCCGGCAACGACATGGCCAGCGTGATGGGCGGCCACTACCCCAGCGGCGGCATCACCCTCGGCCCGGCGATGACCTTCGGCTGGATCCTCGCCCACCACGCCGCCGGCCGGCCGCTGCCCCTGCCGGAACCGCCCGAGGTGCCGCCCAACACGTCGCCCGAAGCGCCACCCGCCTCCCGCTCCGACGCCCGATCCACTCCTTCGCCCCAGGACCTCCGCACATGACGCCCCCCATCGCCACCGCCGCTCCCCGCCGCGTGTACTCGCTGGCGCAGCTGATCGCGCTGCCCTACACCCCGCCGCAGATGGTGCAGCTCGCCGCCGACACCGGCTGCGACGCCTGCGGCATTCGCATCCGTCCCTCCTCGCCCGGCGGCCCCTTCCACGCGCTGGAGACCGACACCGCACTGCGCCGCGAAACGCAGGCGCGCATCGCCTGCACCGGCGTCAAGGTGCTGGACGTGGAGATCCTCCGCATCACGCCCGACTTCGACCTGGCCGGCTGCCGCGACTTCCTGGAGGTCTGCGCCGAACTGGGCGCCCGCCACGTACTGACCGCCGGCATCGACGAAGACGAAGCCCGGCTGACGGCACACTACGCCGCGCTCTGCGACCTGGCCGCGCCCTACGGCCTGTCGCTGGACCTGGAGTTCATGCCCTGGACGACGGTGAAGTCCGTCGGCGACGCCGCCCGCATCGTCAACGCGGTGGGCAAGCCCAACGCCGCCGTGCTGGTGGACGCCCTGCACTGGGCCCGCTCCGCCAGCACGCTCGAAGAGGTGGCCTCCCTGCCCCGCAGCGCGCTGAACTACGCCCAGATCTGCGACGGCCGCGTGCCCGGGCCGACGTCCGTCGAAGGCCTGATCCACGACGCCCGCTGCGAGCGCATGCAGCCGGGCGAAGGCGGCATCCCGCTGCGCGAGCTCTTCGCCCGCCTGCCCGCCGACCTGCCGATCAGCGTGGAGGTGCCGGACGACAAACGCGCCCCGGCGATGGGCTACGAGGCCTGGGCGAAGCAGTGTTTCGCCGCGGCGAAGCGGGTGCTGGAAGGGCAGGAGGCCGGCGCATGAGCACGAATCCCGGCACCACCGATCAACCCGGCCCGACTGCAGCCCTGGTCACAGGCGCCACCGGCGGCATCGGCCGCGCCATCTGCCTCGCACTGGCCGCACTGGCCCGCCAGCAGGGCCGGCCATTGCGCATCGCCGCCGCCGCCTCCCGCCCCGGCGTGGCGCTGGACGCGCTGCTGGCCGAACTCACCGCGGCGGGCGCGGGGGGGGGGGGGGGGGGGGGGGTGGGGGGGGGGGGGGGGACCTCACCCTCCCTCGTCCCGCTCGGCCGCATCGGCACCCCGGCCGACGTCGCCCAGGCCGTCTGCTACCTCGCCGACGCCCCCTACGTCACCGGCCAGAGCCTGGTGGTCGACGGCGGCGTGGCGGACCACATGCTGACGATGATTCCGGGAAGGCCGGGGAGATAGCGGAGAGACAGACATCCGAATCTTCGCCGGCCCGGTGTGTGATCTCCTGGCAGATCCAGCAGGCGATGACCGAACGCTCGATCTCCAAGGCCCGCATGGCCGCCCAGATGGGTACGAGCCGCGCGCAGCTCGGCCGGCTGCTGGACCCGAGCCGCGATGTCACGCTGTCGACACTGGCACGGGCGGCCCGCGTCGTGGGGCGGACGTTGAGGGTCGAGTTGCAGTGAGGGGGACCGGCTGAATCTGCTGCCTCTCAGCCCCCGCCGATTTCAGCGGTCGCTGCGCACCGGGCAGACAGCGGGCCGCAAGACCGGCGCACCGAAGCGCAGGCGCATGCCGAGGATGGAGGCGGCCAGCGCCAGCGTGACTGCGTTGGCGATGATCACCGGCCAGGCCTGCAGCAACACGCCGTAGAGCAGCCACAGCGCCACGCCCAAGGTGAAGACGCTGTACATCGACACCGAGATGCCGCTCACATCCCGGGTGCGCAGCGTCAGCCAGGCCTGCGGGATGAAGGACACGGTGGTCAGGACCGCTGCGCAGGTGCCGATGGTCTCGCGCCAGGCGGACCAGCGGGCCGGGTCGGCCATTTCGGCCAGGGACAGGTCATTCATGGGGTGTTCAGCTCCTTGTCGTCCACCACCCAGCGCACCAGGCTGTCCAGCGCTGCGCGCACCTCCGGCCCGGTGGCCTGCGGGTGGTTGATCATGGCCACCAGAACCACGCGGCGCCCGTTGGGCAGGTGGATCCAGCCGGCCAGTGCGGCCACGTTGGCCAGCGATCCGGTCTTGAAATGGGCCCGTCCGCTGGCGGACACCGCCCGGCGGGCCGTACCGTCCAGCCCCGCCACCGGCAGAGAAGCCAACAGCTCAGGCATCCAGGCCTGGGCCCAGGACCATTGCATCACCCGCGCCAGACAGCGCGCGCTGATGCGCTCCTCACGCGACAGCCCGGAGCCGTTGTCCAGCACGATCTCGTCGGCCGCACAGCCCACCGGCTGCTGCAGCCAGTCCAGCAGCACCGGCCGGGCCGTCTCGAAACGCGCCGGCAGCACCGGGCTCAACGCCAGCAGCACCTGCTGGGCGATCATGTTGTTGCTGTACTTGTTCATGTCGCGCAGCACCTCGGGCAGAGGCGGCGACGGAAACTCCAACGTGGGCGCCAGGCCCAGCGGCACGCGACCGTCGCGTACACGGCCGACCAGCCTGCCGCCCGCGGCTTTCCAGAGGGACTCCAGCAGACGGGCGTCGTAGCTGGACGGCTCCTGGTAGGCCAGCGGCCAGGCCTTCTCACCGCAGGCCTGCGGGAAGCTGCCGTTCAGGCGGATGCGCCGGGGCTGGCTCAGGTCCGGCGCCAACTGGGCCCGGTAGTCGCCACAGCCCTGCCGGTTCAGCGGCACGCTGGCGGTCACCTCCACCCCCGCCAGCGCCGGCTCGGGCTGGACCCAGGCCACGCCCTGGGCGGGGTCGGGCCGCAGCCAGAGGATGAGGCTCTTCTGATTGAGCATCAGCGCATCCGGCTGCACGTTGTAGGGCCGGAAGGGTTCGCCGTCGAAGGCGCCAGGGGCCTGCGCAGGCAGTGCATAGTGACTGCGATCGAGCACGATGTCGCCGCGGATCTCCTGCAGACCCAGCGCCCGCAGCCGCTGCACCAGCAGCCAGACGCGCTCCAGCACCAGGCGCGGGTCACCGCGGCCCTGCAGGTACAGCGATCCCTGCAGCACGCCCTGCTGAATCGGCCCGTCGAGATAGACCGGCGTGCTCCACTGGTGGGCCGGGCCGAGCCGGTGCAGCGCCGCCGCGGTGGTCACCAGCTTCATCACCGACGCCGGGTGGGCCAGGCGCTCGGCCTGGTGCGCCAGCCGCGGGGTGTCGCTGCCCACCGGTGCAACCCAGACGTAGGTGCTGTCCGCGTCGATCTGCGCTCGAGCCAATGCCGCCCGCACGCCCTCGGGCAGGACGGCGCGGGCCGGGACGAGCCAGACCAACCCGGCCAACAGCAGGAGAAGTCGGGCAGAAAGCGGCTGCCTTGCGATGAGACGAAGGAGCTGACGCCAGAAGTGACGCAGAGGGTTGATCAGGGTATCCACGGACACGCCGGAATCATACGCAGACCCTTCCAGGCCCGCGCAGGGCGGGCCGATTAAACTCGGTGGCCCTGCCGTTGCAATGTCACTGCACGCCTGTGACCCTGCGGTGGCCACTGCCCAGCCTGCCACCCTCTCCTGTCCATGTCCGCCCCCCGACTGCTCGCCATCGATGCGGCCACCGACACCGTCCACCTGGGACTGTGGTGCAGCTCGGGCGTGCACACGCGGGCGCTGCCCGGCGGCGCACAGGCCTCTGCCCAGCTGCTGCCGATGATCCGCAATCTGCTGGACGAGGCCGGCCTGCGGCTCGCCGAACTCCAGGCCGTGGCCTTTGGCCGCGGGCCGGGCGCCTTCACCGGCCTGCGCACCGCCTGTTCGGTGGCGCAAGGCCTGGCGGTGGGCATCGGGTGTCCGGTGCTGGCCCTCGACACGCTGGCTGCCGTTGCGCAGTCTGCCGCCCGGCGTGCCCAGCTGGATCGGCCCGGCACGCGCATCTGCAGCGCCACCGATGCTCGCATGGGCGAGGTCTACGCCGCCTGCTGGGAGCGGGACGCACAGGGCGGCTGGACTGCGCTGGAGCCGCCCGCCCTGCTGAAGCCGCCGGCCTTGCGAACCCTCCTCAACCGTCACGGCGGCCTGGCGGCCGGCAATGCCTGGGCCCTGCCCGCCGTTCGCGACGAGGGGGCGCCCGATGCCGCATGTGACCCGGACGCAGTGCCGGACGGGCAAGCCCTGGCAGCCCTGGCGAGGGTGGAATGGCGGGCGGCCCGCACACTCGACCCCGCTCTGGCGCTGCCGCTGTACGTGCGCGACAAGGTGGCCCAGACCACGGCCGAACGCGAAGCAGCACGCACCGCGGCCGCTGCAGCATGAACGCCCCCCCCGCCGCCCGGCGCACCGCCCGGCCCGTCCTGCCGCCCACGCACGGCGTGCCCATGCAGGTGGGCCTGCTGGAACAGGTCATGCGGCTGGAAGTGCAGGCCTATCCCTTCCCCTGGAGCCGGGGCAACTTCGTGGACTCGATTGCCGCAGGCTACTGGAGCCACTGCCGCATCACCGAAGAAGGCCTGCTGATCGGCTACATGGTGGCCCTGCGCAGCCTGGAGGAGTGGCACCTGCTGAACCTGACGGTGGACCCGCGCTGGCAGGGCCTCGGCCTGGGACGCCGGATGCTGGAGCGCCTGGCCCACCAGGCGCGCAGCGAGTCCGGTCGCAGCCTCTGGCTGGAAGTGCGGCCCAGCAACCTGCCTGCGTTGGCGCTGTATGAACGCTTCGGTTTCCAGCAGGTCGGACGCCGCAAGAACTACTACCCCGATCACGAAGGTCGGCGCGAAGATGCGCTGGTGCTGAGTTGCATGCTGGCGTCGGGTGCGGGTGCGGGTGCGGGTGCGGGTGCGGGTGCGGAGCCCGCTGCATGACGACCGTTGCCTGGACGCCCCGGGAAATGGCGCTGCTGCAGGCCATGGGCATCCCGCTTTGGGCACCGCAGCCGCCCGAGGCCTTGACCCCAGCCGCCGTGGCACCGGTACCGGCCCGACCTTCAGATGCACGGTCGGAAACCCCGGCACCGCCGGAAGCACCGGATGCGTTACCTCGGGCCGCATCCGCCGCGCCCCAGCCCGCGGCGCGTCGACCCGATCCGCCCAACGCTGCCGAGCCAGCAACACCCGCAGCGCGCCCACCTGTCGCCGCAGCGGAGCCGCTGGGCACCCGCCCCGGCGGGGTCAAGCACATGGGCTGGGAGGCCTTGCGAGATGCGGTGTCCGGCTGCCAGGCCTGCGGGCTGTGCCGCAGCCGACGACACACGGTGTTCGGCGTTGGTCACCCGCAGGCCCGCTGGATGCTCGTCGGGGAAGCACCGGGCGAACAGGAGGACCTGCAGGGCGAACCTTTTGTCGGCAAGGCCGGCCAGCTGCTGGACAACATGCTGCGCTCGGTCGGACTCACCCGCGCGGATGCGCCGGCCGAACAGCAGGTCTACATCGCCAACGTGCTCAAGTGCCGCCCCCCCGCCAACCGCAACCCGGAACCTGCCGAGGTGGCCCAATGCGAGCCCTACTTGAAGCGGCAGGTGGAGCTGGTGGCACCGAAGCTGATCCTGGCGATGGGCCGCTTTGCGGTGCAGAGCCTGCTGGGCAGCCAGGAACCCATCGGGCGCCTGCGCGGCAAGGTGCACCAGTACCACGGGGTGCCGCTGGTGGTCACCTACCACCCCGCCTACCTGCTGCGCAATCCGCTGGACAAGTCACGCGCCTGGGAGGATCTCTGCCTGGCGCTGGAGGTGATCGAAACTGCCGGCGCAGGCACCGGGGCTGACCCGGACCGTTGACCCGCCCACAGATCGTCAGGCCTTTGCGCCTTCGCGCCTTCGGACTTTCGGGCTTTCACTCGCCGCGCAGTCCCAGGTAACGTTTGCGCCAGAAGAACAGGCCCAGACCGAGCCCCAGCGCCGCCATGGCTCCGGCGGCCACCCAGAATCCGGTCGAGGAATGGATCAGCGGCAGGCTGTCGAAATTCATGCCGAAGATGCCGGTCACCAGGTTCAGCGGCAGGAAGATGGCCGTGAGCACGGTCAGCGTGCGCATGATGCCGTTGGTGCGGTGCCCCAGGGCCGAGAAGTGCAGTTGCACGGCCCCTTCGGCGGAGGACTGCAGGCGCCGCACGTGGCTGAGCACACGGTCGATGTGCTCCTGCACATCCCGCGAGCGCAGCCTCAGCAGTTCACGCTCACGCAGGGCCGGCCCGGCGTCCTCCGGCGGCCACTCCTGCAGGGCGTCCATCCATTCCTGCACCGCGCTGCGCTGGTCTTCGCAGACATCCTCCAGCAGATTCAGGGTGTTGCGCGACTCCAGCAGAGCCTGCCAGTTCACCTGCCGGCTGCGCGGCGCCAGCAGTTCACCCTGCAGGGTGGTCAGCTGGCGGGTGAGCAGGCGGCGCAGCTCCAGGTAGCTGTCCACCATGTGGTTGACCACCCGCAGCATCAGGTCTGCCGGGCTGCTGGGCAAACGAGCGGCGGCCTGCATCTGTGTCAGGCGCTGGGCAAAGAACTCGCGCACCTGGCAGTCTGCGGGATGCACCGTCACCAGCACCCGGTCGAACACCACAAAACCGACCGGGTTGGTGTCGATGTTGCGCAGGGCCTGCGCCGCCGCGGCGACCGTGCCGTGTTCTTCATCCAGAAACAGTCCGTCGCTGCCGGGCGCGGCGGCGAGCCGGCGGAACACCAGCATGTCGTACCAGGAGGTGGTGTCGAAGTGCGAGGGCAGGTGTGCGTTGAGCAGGTCGGAGACATGCAGGTCCACCAGGCCACCGCCGCACCAGCGCTGCAGCCAGCCTTGCAGTGCAGCCGCCGACAGCTCGAAGGCTCCGCGCGTATAGGCCAGCCAGAGGTAGCCCCGCTCGGGCAGGTCCGGCGGCGGCCCGGCCAGTTCCCGGCAGCCCTCGTCGATCAGGAAGACACGCATCGACTGTGGCTCAACGCAGGCCGCGTCCGGTTGCCGTACCAGCGTCAACCTGCACGCAGCTTCTCTGCGGCATCCACCGCGAAGTAGGTCAGGATGCCATCGGCACCGGCGCGCTTGAAGGCCAGCAGGGACTCCATCATCACCGCGTCGTGGTCCAGCCAACCGTTCTGTGCCGCCGCCTTCAGCATGGCGTACTCACCACTCACCTGGTAGGCAAAGGTCGGCATGCGGAACTCGTCCTTCACGCGGCGCACGATGTCCAGGTAAGGCATGCCGGGTTTGACCATCACCATGTCGGCCCCTTCGGCAATGTCCAGCGCCACCTCGCGCAGGGCCTCGTCGCTGTTGGCCGGGTCCATCTGGTAGACCTTCTTGTTGCTTTTGCCGAGGTTGCCGGAGGACCCCACCGCGTCGCGGAAGGGTCCGTAGAAGGCACTGGCGTACTTGGCACTGTAGGCCATGATGCGGGTGTGGATGAGCCCTTCGGCCTCCAGCGCGCGGCGGATGGCGCCGACGCGGCCGTCCATCATGTCGCTGGGCGCGACGATGTCCACACCGGCACGGGCCTGCACCAGGGCCTGCTGCACCAACACCTCGATCGTCTCGTCGTTGAGGACGTAGCCGTTGTCGTCGATCAGGCCGTCCTGGCCGTGCGAGGTGTAGGGGTCGAGCGCGACGTCGGTCATCACCCCCAGCTCGGGGAAGCGCTGCTTGAGCGCGGCCACCACCTGCGGCACCAGCCCTTCGGCGCGGGTGGCCTCGCGGCCATCGGGTGTCTTCAGCGCCACATCGAGCACCGGGAACAGCGCCATCACCGGAATACCCAGCGACACGCAGCGCTCGGCCACCGGGAACAGCTGATCCAGGCTGCGGCGCTGCACACCCGGCATTGAGGACACCTCTTCGACACGTCCCTGCCCTTCCAGCACGAACACCGGATAGATCAGGTCCGACGCCGACAACTGGTTCTCCCGCACCAGGGCGCGGGTGAACTCATCGCGGCGCAGTCGCCGCGGGCGGTACAGGGGAGAAGGGGCAGGAGTGAACATGGCAACTTGTGAGCAGAACTGCAAGCCTCGAAGCATCGCAGAAGTTGGGGCAGCGCTCTTGCACTGGCACAACAGTACGGCGATGGACGCGCGACGTCGGAACAATTTCCAGCTCCATCAACCCGCAAGGACTTGCGGGCATTCGCGGTGCTGATAGACTTATGCCTGAGGGTTGCGTCGCAAGGCGCGCTCTCCCTGCTTTTCCTCCCTGAGCAGGTGCCTTACCGTGTTGACAGCGTTAAGGCTTTGCAGCCCCAGCCCATAGGCTGGGGCTCTTTTTTTGCCTGCGTGTTTGCCGTTTCCGGAATGAGGAGCTGTTCAGCGGTCCGGGACAGGCCGAAGCTGAGCCATCGGACGGTGCACCGGCGGCAAGCTCAGGTCCGCGGAGGAACCGGCTCCCTCGGCTCCCTCAACAGGCCCTGAATCCAAGGCATTCGGACGCGTGGAATGGAGTTCATCGAACCAACTCGCACCGGGAGGCTCCAGGCCGACCGCACGCCGGTCAGGGCCATCCTGCAAAGGAAGGGTCGCCGGGCCATCGGACTGCGGTGTCAGGATGAAGGCCTTGCACACCGCCTGGATGTCCGGAAGCATCGACTCGTTCCACAGGTGCAGCGGTGTTCCTGCCGCCTTCAACACCCGCTCGACACGGGCGTGGCGTTTGCGCGCCCGCTCCGAGAGCACCCGATCGGACTGGCGCAGCTCGATCACAGCAATCACGTTCGACGCTTCATCGCAGACCATCAGGTCGATGCAGACATGCCCGACCCGCCGCAGCCACTCCATGTAGGAGTGGCGAGTCGGCACCTTGATGAAGTGAGACAGGGGCACCTGAGCCAGCACCACATGGTTCGGCAGGGCCTTGCGCAGCAGTTCCAGCGCCTCTCGATGGCGCATCGTCAGCACGCGGGTGGCTTCGGGAGGCCAGCCGATCACGGTGTCCACCGCATCCAGGGCGCGCGGTCGCGCTGTCGAAGCCTGTGAGCGCTGACCCGGCATCCGGCGACGCCACAGCCAGATCACAAATGCCACCACGCCTGCAGCCAGCAGCAGGCGAACTTCTCCCTCGTGAAGAAATGCGAAATCCATCACGAGAACTTATCGGTGACGCGAAGTCGCGTCAATCCCACAAGTCCATTCGTGTGTAACAACGAACGTCCGAGGAAACCCGCCAAGCCGGCGCATGAAGCCGGAGAAGGACATCCCGGACCTGTGCCGCTCAGACGCCTAGCCCTGGAAACCCCCGCTTGGCCCCGCCCAGGCGCTTCATCATCTTCATCAGGCCGCCGCCCTTCATCTTTTTCATCATGTCGCGCATCTGCTCAAACTGGTTGAGCATGCGATTGACATCCTGCACCTGCACACCGGCGCCTGCGGCAATGCGGCGCTTGCGGCTGGCCTTGATCAGCTCGGGCTTGGACCGCTCCAAGGGCGTCATCGAATGGATGATGCCTTCCATGCGCCGCACATCCTTCTCCGCGCGGGTCATGTCGGCCTGACCTGCCTTGGCGGCCAGCTCGGTGGGCAGCTTGTCGAGCAAACCGGACAGGCCGCCCATCTTCTTCATCTGGCTGATCTGAGCCAGGAAGTCGTTCAGGTCAAAGGCCGCACCGCTCTTGACCTTGTCGGCCAGCTTCTGCGCGGCCTGGATGTCGACACCCTTCTGAACCTCTTCGACCAGCGCAACGATGTCGCCCATGCCCAGCACGCGCCCGGCGTGACGGTCGGCATCGAACACCTCCAGGCCATCGATCTTTTCCGACACCCCGGCGAACTTGATCGGCGCCCCGGTGACCTGGCGCACCGACAACGCTGCACCGCCGCGGGAGTCACCGTCCAGCTTGGTCAGCACGATGCCGGTGAGCGGCAGCGCCTGGCTGAAGGCCCGGGCGGTGTTGATCGCATCCTGACCCTGCATCGCGTCCACCACGAACAAGGTCTCGATCGGATGCAGGGTGGCGTGCAGATCCTGGATCTCCGCCATCAGGGCCTCATCGATGGCCAGGCGGCCGGCGGTGTCCACCAGCAGCACGTCGCAGAAATGCTTCTTTGCATAGTCCAGCGCGGCCAGAGCGATGTCCCGCGGCTTCTGATCGGGCGCGCTCGGGAACCACTCGGCTCCGGCCTGTTTGGTCACCGTCTTGAGCTGCTCGATGGCCGCCGGGCGGTACACGTCGGCAGACACCGTCAACACCTTCTTCTTGCGCCGCTCGATCAGGTGCTTGGCCAGCTTGGCGGTGGTGGTCGTCTTGCCCGCCCCCTGCAGACCAGCCATCAGGACGATGGCCGGCGGCTGCACCGCGAGGTTGAGGTCGGCCACCCCTTCGCCCATCGTCGCCGCCAGTTCCTTGTGCACGATGCTCACCAGCACCTGGCCCGGGTTCAAGGAGGCCACCACCTCCTGGCCCAGCGCCTTGTCTTTCACCCGGGCGATGAAGTCGCGCACCACCGGCAGCGCCACGTCGGCCTCCAGCAGCGCCATGCGCACCTCGCGCAGCATGTCCTGCACGTTGGATTCGGTGATGCGGGCCTGCCCGCGCATCGTCTTGACGAGCTTGGATAGGCGTTCGGAGAGTGCTGATGCCATGGCGGCCCCGGGGGTGTCGAGGTCGGCATGCGACCCCGGCGAACAAGGAAAAAGTGCGAGGAGCGAGAGGCCGTCGCTGCCCGCCGAGCCAGCGGCGCGCTTTGGATCAAACCTGCCTGCAGCCCCGAAAGTACACTGCGCGGGTGATTCTATCGACGCCCCTGTCTGCCCCCCCCTTGTCGCCCTGGACGCTGCTGCCTGCTGGACTGGCCCTGTGCGCCTACCTGGCTGCGGCCCTGGACGGACCTCGCAGCTCCGCGCGCTGGGCGTTGCTGCTGGCCTGGGTGGCCCACGGCCTGGCCGGCCTGGCCCATCTGTTCGGCATCGGCCTGCCCGGTGATGGTGCGCGCTTTGGTTTTGCGCCTGCCCTGTCGGCCACGGCCTGGCTGGTGCTGACGGTGCATGCGGTGGAGAGCCGCTTCCTGCCGCTGACCGGCGTGCGGCGCTGGCTCGCCCTGCTCGGTGGCGGCACCCTGGCCCTGGCGCTGGCCTTTCCGGGCGCAGGCCAGATCCACCCGCAAAGCCCCTGGGCTCCCTTGCACTGGATGCTGGGGCTGGCGTCCTACGGGCTCTTCGGTGCGGCTGTGCTGCACGCCACCCTGCTGGACCGCAGCGAGCGGGCCCTGCGGCAACGCCTGCCCACCGACGGACTGGCTGCCCAGGGGTTGCCGCTGCTCACGCTGGAAAAGCTCACCTTCCGTTTCGTGGCGGCCGGATTCGGCGTGCTGACGCTGGCGATCCTGATGGGCGCCTGGTTCTCCGCCGCCTGGCACTGGGACCACAAGACGGTGTTCTCCGTGCTGGGCTGGGCGGTGTTCGCCAGCCTGCTGGCAGGTCGTCAGATGTTCGGCTGGCGCGGGCGGCGGGCCACGCGCTGGCTGTACATCGGCACGCTGCTGCTGCTGCTGTCTTACGTGGGTTCGCGGTTTGTCTTCGAGGTGCTGTTGCACCGCCCCACCAGCGCGGCCCTGCTGCAGCCATCGCCGCCGACCTCAGCCGCATGGTCTGCGGGGTGATCAACAATGGCCCGGTTTGTCTGGTTCGTCCTGCTGGTGTTGGTTGTGGTGGCCCTGTGGCGCGGCTGGCGGCGGCGTGATCGCGCCTCGCCGCCCCCGCCGTCCCCGTCCCCTTCCCGGGCCCGACCTGCGAATGCCGCACCGGCCGGTCTGATGGTGCAGTGCGCTCATTGCGGGGTCCACCTGGACGCCCAAGACGCCATCCTGGCCAGAAGCAAGTACTACTGCAGCGTTGCTCACCTGGAGGCCGGGGACTCGACAGCAGCGGGACGCTGAGTGAAGCCACCTCCGGCCCCCGGCGCCGAGGGCGCCACCTCGCCAGCCGACCCACCCCGGGTCCGCCCTGCGCAGGAAACCTGGTTCGACACCCTGGGCATCGGGACGGGCCTGACCCAGCCGGGGGCACTGGACAGCGCCCCAACCGGGCAGCCGACGGCCGGGCCGCCCCCCTTGCACAACGGCTTGCGCTCTCGCCTGCAACGGCCCCGCGCGGTCATCCCACCCGCGCCCGCCCCGCACATCGGGATCGGCGCCCGGCCCCCTGCCGAGCCGTCGCAGCCTCCCTCCTTCGCTCCGCCTCACCGAGATCCAGCCGCGGCAAAGACAGCACCCCTGGCCTCCGGTGCTGCAGCCGCCCCGCTGCCGCCTGCCCCACCGCGCCCGGCAAGGGAAACCCAACCGCCCCCGGCCTTTGCGCGCATTTTCAAGGCCTTCACCGTGGCCCGGTCCCTGGCCGGGACGCTGCTGCTCGGACTCTTCAGCCTGCTCGCGGCGATCGGCAGCGGGCCGATCGACTGGGCGCCCCTGCTGGTCGCCATCGGCTACGCCGCGGCCGCCCTGACGGTCTCGGTCTGGGGCGTGCAACATCCTGTGCCGCTGCAGCCGGGTGGGCACATCGGCCGGCGCTGGTGGATGGCCACCGTGGGCGTGGACCTGCTGGCCTTCTCGCTGCTGCTGGTCCTGGGAGGGCGGAGCGTCAACGTGGCGGCGCTGCTGGTGCTGCCGGTGCTGATGTCGGCCGCATTGATGCCCCGGCGACCCGCCCTGGCCATTGCCGCCGCGGTGGTGCTGCTGCAGATCGGCCATGCCGGGCTGCTGTCACTGACGGGCCTGGATCTGGCCTCATCGCTGACGCAGGCGGGATTGACGGGCGCCGGCCTGCTCGCCATCTCGCTGCTGACCAGTGAGCTGGCCGAGCGTCTGGCCCGGCAGGAGCTGGCGGCCCGCAGCACGCTGGAGCTGGCGCGCCAGCAGGCCCGCCTGAATCGACTGATGATCGAGGAAATGCCCGATGGCGTGATGGTGGTGGACCGCCAGGGCCGCGTGCGCGCAGCCAACCCGGCGGCCCTGGCCTTGATCGGCGCTGCCCGCGCCCGCAGGTTCCAGCCCTTCGACCTGCAGCAGACCCCCGCCTGGCAGCCCCTGCTGGCAGCGCTGCAGGAGGCCTTTGCCACCGGCACCTGGCCTCAGGCCGGCCAGGAGCTGGCCCTGCCCTTGCCGCTGGGCGCAGGTGCACCGGCCGAGGATCGGCGACTGCGCCTGCGCATGCGCTTCACCCGGTCGCGCGGCGCGCGCAGCGAGGAAGAGCTGGGCGTGGTCTTCATGGAAGACATGCGCACCCTGCGGGCCCGGGCGCGGCAGGAAAAGCTCGCTGCAATGGGCCGTGTCTCCGCCGGCATTGCCCATGAAATCCGCAACCCGCTGGCCGCCATTGCCCAGGCCAACGCCCTTCTGGCCGAGGACTTGGACCAACCCGGCGCCCTCCAGCTGACCCGCATGGTGGAAGACAACGTGCAGCGGCTGCAGCGCCTCGTTGACGACGTGCTGGAGGCTGTGCCGGGAGCGCCGCCGGAGGCCCCCTGGATCGACCTCGGGCGCCATGTGGCCACGCTGTGCCGGGATTGGGCCCACACCGCCGGGCTGCCCGACAGCGCCGCCAGCCCGATGCATGTGGACCTGGGCGACGAGACGCTGACCACCCGCATCGACCCCGAGCACCTGCGCCGCGTGCTGGTGAACCTGCTGGACAACGCCCTGCGCCACGGCAGTGGCCAGCCGCAGGCGATCTGGGTGCGCTGCACCCCCGCCGGTCCGGGTCAGGCCCTGCTGACGGTGGCCAGCGACGGCCCGCCGATCGGTGTGGATGTGGAGCCCTACCTGTTCGAGCCCTTCTTCTCGACCCGCAGTCGCGGCAGCGGACTGGGCCTGTACATTTGCCGGGAGCTGTGCGAACGCTACGGCGGAACGATCGAATACCAGCCCAGGGGGGCGGGTGCGCGGCACCGCAACGTGTTCCTGGTGACGCTGCCGCGCGCGGCCGCCGCAACGGGGGGCCACCGGCCCCGCTCGGTGTGACGGACGCCCGCCTGTGCACCCCGCCCGCCCGATCACCGCGAATGGCCGCCCCAGCGCATCGAACATGAGCCCTGACGCACTGAAGATCCTGGTCGTCGACGACGAGCCGGACTTGCGCACCCTCTACGAGCTGTCGTTGCTGCGCGAGGGGTATGACGTGGAATCCGCTTCCGCGGTGGAAGAGGCCTGGAGCCTGCTGCAGGAACGCAGCTTTCAGGCCGTCATCACCGACATGCGACTGCCCGACGGCACCGGCCTGGAGCTGCTGCGCCGCCTGGAACGGGCCGGCCGGCCGGAGCGCAGCATCGTCATCACCGCCTATGGATCGCCGGAAAATGCGGTGGCCGCCTTGAAGGCTGGGGCGTACGACTACCTCACCAAACCGGTGGACCTGAAGCAGTTCCGAGCGGTGGTGGCCGCTGCGATGGGGCGCCATGCCCCCGCCAAGGACAGCGGGCGCAACCCGGGCCGCACCGATGCAGCCGCGCTGCCCGCCTCGACCGCCGCCGATGCAGCACTGCAGCGGCCGATGCGTCGGGCCGGCGACGGCAGCGCCCTGCGCCGCATGGCCGGCAGCTCGCCGGCCATGCAGCAGGTGCGCAGCCTGGTGGACAAGGTGGCCCGCAGCATGGCCCCGGTGCTGATCCAGGGCGAGTCCGGCACCGGCAAGGAGCTGGTGGCCCGCTCCATCCACCAGAGCAGCGTGCGCGCGGGCCAGCCCTTCATTGCAGTGAACTGCGGAGCCATCCCTGAGCAACTGCTCGAGGCCGAGTTCTTCGGCTACCGCAAGGGAGCCTTTACCGGCGCGGCGGAGGACCGCGAAGGCTTCTTCCAGGCCGCCCGGGGCGGCACCCTGTTCCTGGACGAAATCGGGGACCTGCCGCTGTCGATGCAAAGCAAGCTGCTGCGCGCCATCCAGGAGCGGGCCGTGCGACCGGTGGGCGCCGTCAGCGAGCTGCCGCTGGACGTACGTGTCATCAGCGCCACCCACAAGGACCTGGCCGTCGAAGTGAAGCAGGGGCTGTTTCGCCAGGACCTGTACTACCGGCTCAACGTCATCGAAATCCGCGTGCCGGCCCTGCGGGACCGGCGTGCCGACCTGGCCGACATCTGCCTGCGGGTGCTGGAGCGCATCGCCGCCGACACCGGCCTGACCCATCCGCCCCGGCTGACTGCACAGGCGCTGCAACACCTGTCGGCCTACGACTTTCCCGGCAACGTCCGCGAGCTGGAAAACCTGCTGCACCGGGCCGTGGCCCTCTCAGGCGGGCCGATGATCGACGTGGCCGACCTGCAACTGCCTGCCTCGGCCGACGTCGGTCGCCCGGCCGTTCCACCCGACGACGACCCGGTGCGGAGCCCGCCCCGCTCGGCGCCTCTGGCCGACCCAACGGTTGCGGAGCGGCCCGAGCCGCAGCAGGTTCAACCGATTCCCAGCCCGCCGCCGGGGGTGGACGAGGTACCTCACGATTTGGTCGCCTATCTCGATGATCTGGAGAGACAAGTCCTGATCCTGGCGCTGGAGAAGCACCGCTTCAATCGCACCGCCGCCGGTGCGGCGATGGGATTGACCTTGCGCCAGATGCGCTACCGCATGGCCCGCCTGGGCATCCATGTGGATGCGGACGGCGTGACCGTGGGTGAAGGCGGCGACGCCATGGACAGTGGCGAGGGCGCGTCGTTGTGAAATGCCGTCGGCGACGCATGCCGGCTCCCGCCTGGCAGGCAGGTTGGCTGCGCTGCGCCGGCAGGCAGCTCAGTCCGAACCACGGCCCCCGACCTGAAGGCGCTGCCATCGATCTGGTGGTGCTGCATTCGATCAGCCTGCCGCCAGGACACTATGGCGGGCCTGCGGTGCAGGCGCTCTTCCTCAATCGGCTGAACCCGCAGGGCCACCCCTCGTTTGCGGGTGTCGCTGCGTTGCAGGTGTCGGCCCATTTCTTCCTGCGCCGTGACGGCAGCCTGCTGCAGTTTGTCGACGTCGAACGGCGCGCCTGGCACGCAGGCACCTCTTCCTGGCGGGGCCGCAGCAACTGCAATGACCACTCCGTGGGCATCGAGCTCGAGGGCCTGGAGGGGTGCCTGTTCACTGCCGCCCAGTACCGCGCAGCAGCAGGCCTGATCCGCCGACTGTCGGGGCGTTGGCCCATTCACGACGTGGCCGGTCACGAGCACATTGCACCGGGCCGCAAGACCGATCCCGGACCCGGCTGGGACTGGCAACGCCTGCGCCGCCGGCTGAGTGACCTGCGGCTGCGCTGGCCCCAGGACCTGTGAATCTGCCGGATCCGGCCCGGCGCAGACGCTCGATTCCAACACACTACCCCTAGTGCCCAGGGACAACACGGACACTACAGGTAGTGTCCAGATCCACCGGGCGTGTTATTCTTGCGCCCGTCGAATCCTTTCCAGCCAGCGGCTTGACCGCCGGGTGCCCAACCTCTTCGGTGCGCCGCGGCAAGTCGTTTCCATCGCAAATCCCCCACAGATCGTCCTGCCCAGACGGGCAGGCGCAGGCGGAGCTTTTTGTGTCGTGCAGGAACAGGGTTCGCCCGGACACGTTCCACTGCCCATCCACTTCACCGACCGTCCAGGAACAGGGACCGCCCATGCACACTGCCGCCTCGACCTTCCAGCCCAACCCGACCGGCCACCCCACCGCTGCCGACCCACGCACGAGCTCGGCCTACACCGGCTACCAGATCATTCGTCGCAACGGCGCGGTGGTGGCCTTCGAGCCGCACAAGATTGCCGTGGCGCTGATGAAGGCCTTTCTGGCGGTGCACGGCACCCATGGCGCCGCTTCGGCCAGCGTGCGCGAAACGGTCGACCTGCTGACCGAGATGGTGGTGCGCGCCCTGCTGCGCTCGCGGCCGGCAGGTGGCAGCTTCCACATCGAGGACGTGCAGGATCAGGTCGAACTCGGCCTGATGCGTGGCGGCCACCACGATGTCGCACGTGCCTACGTGCTTTACCGGGAACACCGCGCCCAGGAACGCGCCCGCTCCGGCCAGGCCCCGGCGGCACAACAGCCCGGTGTGATGGTGATCGACGGCGGCCAACGTGTGCCGCTGGACCCGCAGCGCCTGGCCGCGCTGATCGAGTCTTGCTGTGCCGGCCTGGGCGCCGAAGTGCTGGCCGCTCCGGTGCTGGCCGAAACCCGTCGCAACCTCTACGACGGGGTACCGATGGACGAGGTCTACAAGGCCGCCATCCTGGCCGCGCGCACCCTGATCGAGAAGGACCCGGGCTACACCCGCGCCACAGCACGCCTGCTGCTGCACACCATCCGCCGTGAGGTGTTGGGCGAGGAGGTCAACCAGGACGAGATGGCGCAGCGGTATGCCGACTACTTTCCTGACTTCGTCAGGAAGGGCGTGGCCGCCGAGCTGCTCGACGAGCGGTTGATGCAGTTCGACCTAGCCCGCCTGGGCGCGGCGCTGAAGGCCGAGCGCGACCTGCAGTTCGACTACCTGGGCCTGCAGACCCTGTACGACCGCTACTTCCTGCATGTGAAGAAGCAGCGCATCGAGCTGCCGCAGGCCTTCTTCATGCGCGTGGCCATGGGCCTGGCTCTCAACGAGGTGGACCGCGAAGCCCGCGCCATCGAGTTCTACGAGGTGCTGTCGAGCTTCGACTTCATGTCTTCGACGCCGACGCTGTTCAACAGCGGCACGCGGCGCTCGCAGCTGTCCAGCTGCTACCTGACCACGGTGCCGGACGACCTGGACGGCATCTACGAAGCCATCAAGGAAAACGCGCTGCTGTCCAAATTCGCCGGCGGTCTGGGCAACGACTGGACCCCGGTGCGTGCGCTGGGCAGCCACATCAAGGGCACCAACGGCGAGAGCCAAGGCGTGGTGCCCTTCCTGAAGGTGGTCAACGACACCGCAGTGGCGGTCAACCAGGGCGGCAAGCGCAAGGGCGCGGTCTGTGCCTACCTGGAGAGCTGGCACCTGGACATCGAGGAGTTCCTGGAGCTGCGCAAGAACACCGGTGACGACCGCCGGCGCACCCACGACATGAACACCGCCAACTGGATCCCGGACCTGTTCATGCGCCGGGTGATGGAGGGCGGCGACTGGACGCTGTTCAGCCCCAACACCTGCCCGGACCTGCACGACAAGTTCGGCACCGACTTCGAGGCCGCCTACACCGCCTACGAGGCGAAGGCGGATCGCGGCGAGATCACGCTGTTCAAGCGCCTGCGCGCCGTCGACCTGTGGCGCAAGATGCTGACCATGCTGTTCGAGACCGGGCATCCCTGGATCACCTTCAAGGACGCCTGCAACGTGCGCAGCCCGCAGCAGCACGTCGGCGTGGTGCACTCATCCAACCTGTGCACCGAGATCACGCTCAACACCAACGACCGCGAAATCGCGGTGTGCAACCTGGGCTCGGTGAACCTGGCACAGCACGTCAGCGACGACGGCCAGGGCGGCAAACGCATCGACCACGCCAAGCTGCGCCGCACCGTGTCAACGGCCATGCGCATGCTGGATAACGTCATCGACATCAACTACTACGCGGTGCGCAAGGCGCGCGACTCCAACCTGCGCCACCGCCCGGTGGGGCTGGGCATCATGGGCTTCCAGGACGCGCTGTACCAGCTGCGCCTGCCCTACGCCTCGGCCGAAGCCGTCGAGTTCGCAGATCGCTCGATGGAAGCGGTGTGCTACCAGGCCTACTGGGCTTCCACCGAACTGGCCCAAGAGCGCGGTCGTTACGCCACCTACCGCGGATCGCTGTGGGACCGGGGCATCCTGCCGCTGGATTCGCTGAAACTGCTGGCCGAGCAGCGCGGCGGCCATGTGGAAGCGGACGACTCCACCTCCTTGGACTGGGAGTCCCTGCGTGCTCGCATCGCCCAGCACGGCATGCGCAACTCCAACTGCGTGGCCATCGCACCGACGGCGACGATCTCCAACATCATCGGCGTGGATGCGTCGATCGAACCCAGCTTCGGCAACCTGTCGGTGAAGTCCAACCTCTCCGGCGAGTTCACCGTGGTCAACGAGTACCTGGTGCGCGACCTCAAGGCCCTGGGCCTGTGGGACGACGTGATGGTGATGGACCTCAAGCACTTCGATGGCAGCCTGCGCCGCATCGACCGCGTGCCCGAAGAGCTCAAGCGCCTGTATGCCACCGCCTTCGAGGTCGAACCCGTGTGGTTGGTCGAGGCCGCGGCCCGGCGCCAGAAGTGGATCGACCAGGCCCAGAGCCTGAACATCTACATGGCCGGCGCCTCCGGCAAGAAGCTCGACGAGACCTACAAACTCGCCTGGCTGCGTGGCCTGAAGACCACCTACTACCTGCGCACCATGGGTGCCACCCATGCGGAGAAGTCCACCGTCAAGGCGGGCTCGCTCAACGCAGTGCCCGGTGCATCCACCGGCGGCGGCTTGTCGGCCATGGACGCCGCGGCCGCACAGGCAAAGGCCCAACTCGCCGCAGCCACCTCGTCACCGGCCACCGATGTCAAGTTCTGCGCCATCGACGACCCGGGCTGCGAAGCCTGCCAGTGAGGCCGGTGCTTCGGCTTCTGGAAGGGGTCGGATTGATCGATATCGCTGCATCAGCCTGTAGCGATTTTGAGACTCCCCGACCCCCGATCGAAGTTTTGGCGGCCCACCCGCACCTGGGCGTGATCCGGATGACGGATTCATGTCAATAAGTGCTTGGTGTTTGGTCTCAACATTCAGATAATCCACCCCCGATAGGAAGTCAGAAATGCTGGTCTGGGAAGACACTCCGCATTCTTCGCCTGCCCCCGCGAATCCCACCCCGATGAACCTCCCCCGAGGGATGTCGGAGGTATCGGCACCTCATGCAGCGCCTCATGCGGCATCTCGTGCGCTAGCCCTTTCGATGCCCAACGCACCGACCCTGGCGTCGGCCATTCCGGCCATGGCCGTTCAGCCGCCCGCAGCTGCGGGCCGATTCGTGAAAACCGTTCCTCAGGGAACCCCCGACCGCACCGCAAACGAGGTGAGTCAGCGCCGGGTGAATGTGGCCGACAAGCGCATCATCAACGGCCAGACGGACGTCAACCAGCTCGTCCCGTTCAAGTACAAGTGGGCCTGGGAAAAGTACCTCGCCACCTGCGCCAATCACTGGATGCCGCAGGAAATCAACATGTCGCGCGACATCGCGACCTGGAAGGACCCGAGCGGCCTGACCGAGGACGAGCGCCGCATCATCAAGCGCAACCTGGGTTTCTTTGTCACCGCCGATTCCCTGGCCGCCAACAACATCACCCTCGGAACCTACCGGCACATCACCGCACCGGAGTGCCGCCAGTTCCTGCTGCGCCAGGCCTTCGAAGAAGCCATCCACACCCACGCCTACCAGTACATCGTCGAAAGCCTGGGCCTGGACGAAGGCGAGATCTTCAACGCCTACCACGAGGTTTCCTCGATCCGCGACAAGGACGAGTTCCTGATTCCGTTCATCGACGCGATCATGGACCCGCACTTCCACACCGGAACCCTGGAATCCGACCAGACCCTGCTCAAGTCCATCATCGTGTTTGCCTGCCTGATGGAAGGCCTGTTCTTCTACGTCGGCTTCACCCAGATCCTGGCGCTGGGCCGGCAGAACAAGATGACCGGCGCCGCAGAGCAGTACCAGTACATCCTTCGCGACGAATCGATGCACTGCAACTTCGGCATCGACCTGATCAACCAGATCAAGCTGGAAAATCCCCAGCTCTGGACCCCCTCGTTCAAGGCCGAGATCAAGGAGTTGTTCCTGAAGGCCGTCGATCTGGAGTATCGCTACGCCGAGGACACCATGCCCCGCGGCGTGCTGGGCCTGAATGCGTCGATGTTCAAGGGCTACCTGCGCTACATCGCCAACCGACGCGCCACCCAGATTGGCCTGGAGTCGCTCTTCCCGAACGAGGAGAACCCGTTCCCCTGGATGAGCGAAATGATCGACCTGAAGAAGGAGAGAAATTTCTTCGAAACCCGCGTCATCGAATACCAGTCAGGTGGCGCCCTGTCCTGGGATTGATGAAAGCCGGCGCCAGGCGCCGTCCCCAGTGCCTGACTGTTCTCCGATAAACGGGTTTCATGAATCATGGCCATGTGCCCTGGCGGGAAGGAATCGCCAGAGACAGGGCTTGAAGGAATTCACAGGGCCGGCTGCCGCTCCAGGGCTGCCGACGGACCTGCGGATCTGCTGCCGGCTCGAGACGGTGGCAGTGGTGTTGTGAACTGCATCAAGGAGAACATTGATGGCAACTGCAAAGAAAGCGGCAGCCCCGGCCAAGAAGGCGGCGGCAGCCAAGAAGGAAGCGGCACCGGCCAAGAAGGCAGCCGCCAAGAAGGCTGCTGCGGCCCCGGCCAAGAAGGCGGCACCAGCGCCCGCGAAGAAGGCCGCCGCGAAAGCTCCGGCCAAGGCGCCCGCCAAGAAGGCTGCCGCAACGCCGAAGCCCGCCCTGAAGCGTGAAGCCCCGGCCAAGAAGGCAGCAGCCCCAGCGAAGAAGGCGGCGGCACCGGCCAAGAAAGCCGCCGCACCGGCGAAGAAGGCGGCCGCCCCCGCCAAGAAGGCCGCAGCGCCTGCCAAGAAGGCTGCCGGCACGCCCAAACCCGCCCTGAAGCGGGAAGCGCCGGCAAAGAAGGTCGCAGCCAAGGCACCCGCCAAAAAAGCCGCCGCCAAAAAGGCAGCGGCCAAGAAGGCTGCCCCTGCCCCTGCGCCGGCTCCTGCAGCCAAAACCACCCTGAGCCCCCAGGCCGCCTGGCCCTTCCCCACGGGGGAGAAGCCCTGAGGCCTGGCCCTGCAGAGCCTCCCAAGCCCGGCCCAGGCCGGGCTTTTTTTCGCACGGACCAGAGGCCGGGCTTTTTTTCGCCCGGCCCGCCGGACGATGACCGCTGTGGAACCTCAGCCCAGACCGAGTTCAGCAGGGTTCAGTCGGTGGTTCTGCGGGCCGTGGCAGGCGATCTTGAGGGCCCCGACCTGGTTGCCCAATCGCACGCAGCGCTCCAGGTTCCAACCGCGTTCCAGACCGTAGAGCAGCGCACCCCGGAAGGCATCCCCGCAGCCGGTGGGATCGAGGACCGCCGTGGCCGCAACGCCGGGCACCCGCTGCGCCTGCCCCTGAACCCAGATGTCGCAACCCTCGTGACCCAGCGTGACGATCACACCCAACAGGTGCGAGCGTGACAGCTCGGCCAGGTCGCAGCCCATGCGCTCGCACAGCATCTTGGCTTCGTAGTCGTTCACCGTGACCCAGGTGGCCTGCTCGACGAAGACGCGCAGTTCCTCCCCGTTGAACATCGGCAGCCCCTGACCCGGGTCGAAGATGAAGGGAATGCCCGCCGCCTTGAGCTGCCGGGCGTGCCCGAGCATCGCATCGCGGCCATCCGGTGCCACGATGGCCAGGGCCAGATCGTTGCGATCGCCGGGCACCTCGATGCGATCGGCGTACTGCATCGCGCCCGGATGGAAGGCGGTGATCTGGTTGTTGTCCTCGTCGGTGATGATGTTGGCCTGGGCGGTGTAGCTCTCGCCCACCGTCAGCACATGACGGGTGTCTATGCCCAGCTCCTGCATGCGCTGCAGGTACCCGGCGCCGTCGCTGCCCAGCGCCGCCATCACCGCCGGCTCGCCACCCAGGGCCTTCAAGGTGTAGGCGATGTTGCCGGCACAGCCGCCGAACTCGCGCCGCAGCGTGGGCACCAGGAAGGACACGTTCAGGATGTGGATCTGCTCGGGCAGGATCTGCTGGGCAAAACGCCCGGGAAAGGTGGCGATGGTGTCAAACGCAAGCGAACCGCAGATGAGGGCGGGCATGAGCACTCCTGAAGGATGAAGGGGAGGAAGGGCCACCTGCACGGCCGGGCCCCTCCGGAGTCGCTGCGGATTGTCCCCGGCAGAAAGCACCGCAGGGTTCCCGCCGGACCTGGCGGTGGGACAGGAGGCGTGCCCTGTTGCACGCCCGCCCCCGATGCAGGCCCGACCAGGTGAGGTGATTCAGCGGCGCCGCAACAAGGCGTTCAGCAGGATCGCCCCAAAGGTGGCGGTACCGATCCCGCCCAGCGTGAAGCCGCCGAACTTCAACGTGAAGTCGCCCGTGCCCAGCACCAGCGTCACCGCTGCCACGATCAGGTTGGTGTTGTCGGCGAAGTCCACCCGGTTGTCCACCCAGATCTTGGCGCCGGCCACCGCGATGAGCCCGAACACCACGATCGACACCCCGCCCATCACGGCCAGCGGAATGGTCTGGATCAGTGCACCAAACTTCGGAGAAAAGCCCAGCAGCACCGCCATCAGCGCAGCCACCACAAACACCGCGGTGGAGTAGATGCGGGTGGCGGCCATCACACCGATGTTCTCTGCGTAGGTGGTCACCCCGGTACCGCCGACGGCACCGGAAACCATCGTCGCCAGGCCATCGCCCACAAAGGCGCGGCCCAGGTGGGCGTCCAGGTTGCGGCCGGTCATGGCGGAAACGGCCTTGAGGTGCCCCAGGTTCTCGGCCACCAGGATCACCGCCACCGGTGCGATCAGCAGCATCGCCCGCGCGTCGAAGACCGGCGACGCAAACGCTGGAGCACCGAACCACGCAGCCGACGCCACTTTGGCCAGGCTGATCGGCTGACCCATGCCCATTCCGTTGGTCAACAGCGCGTACAGCAGCGTGGCCAGCAGCAGGCCGATCAGGATCAGCAGGCGCTGCAGCATGCCGCGGGTGTAAACCGCCACCAGGCCCACACAGAGGAAAGTCAGCGCCTGCATCCAGGCATCGAAACCGGTGGGCGCCATGTTCTTGATCGGGATGCCGGCCAGGTTCAAGCCGATCACCGCCACCACCGAACCGGTCACCACCGGCGGCATGAAACGCTCGATCCAGCCGGTGCCGGTCACCGACACCAGCAGGCCGACCAATGTGTAGACGGCACCGCAGGCCACGATGCCCCCCAGCGCCGCGCCGAGATTGGTGTTGGGCCCCTGCCCGGCATAGCCGCTGGCCGCGATCACCACGCCGATGAAGGCGAAGCTCGAGCCCAGGTAACTCGGCACCTGGCCGCGCACCACCAGGAAGAACAGCAGCGTGCCCACGCCGCTCATCAGGATGGCCACGTTCGGATCGAAGCCCATCAACAGCGGCGCCAGCACCGTGGCGCCGAACATCGCAATGACGTGCTGCGCCCCCATGGCCACCGTCTGCGGCCAGGGCAGCCGCTCATCCGGGGCGATCACGCCATCGTTTTTTTCCCGCCAGGCGGGCCACCCACTGCTCATGTGCACTCCTCGTTCGGCCACCTTGGCCATCGCATCGTGATTTCAATCACGCAGGAGTGTAAGCAGCCACAGCAGCGCCCACGGTGCAGGGCAGCCGTTGCCGCTCAAACAGCGGTGGGAAACAAGGGGATCGGAATGGAAAAGTGAGGGGGCGGGACGCTGGCTCCGGAGGCTCGCTCTCTTTGCTCCGGTACGCCCGCCCCCCTGGGCCGCTCGCCGGCCCGAAGTCTTCTCAAGGAGGAGTCACACGAGAAGTCTCTTGCGTGCCCCCGCGTCTCTCGGCTGGACGTCCGGGAGCATGGGGACAACCGCTCGACACGGAACCCCGTGGGTCCGCATCTGCTTCGCAGGTCGCCCCGAATCCTGAAGTTGGGGCGGAGAAAGTGAAAAAGGCCAGGGCCTCAACGGGCCGACACCACCACCGGAAGTTCATCCGTGCCGTCGGCTGCGGCAAAGGAGCCCAGCGCCAGCACCACCGCCACGGCGGCCAACCAATCGGTCCAACGGATCTTCATCGTCTTCCCCTGGGACCGACCGGGCGATGACTCCATCGCGCCTCCAGCGGCCCTGGCTTCCATGCCGCAGCCTGTGTGCCAGGACACAACCGTGTCCCCCGTCACAACCCCTGGACAGGCTGGCAAGGTTTCCTTGCAGGGCAGACCAAACCTGTCACCCCGGGCGACCAAAATTGTCAAATCCGGTCTGTACGGCTCCGCGCGGGCGGTGACGAAGGCAGTCGCCCGCGTGAAAATGCCTCGAAAACGTCACCGTCCGGAGACCTCGGGCCTCAAGTTGCGGACGCCGGCAGCCCCCGTGGCACGGCCGCCAGCAGGCGGCGGGTGTATTCCTCGCGAGGTGCGTGCAGGAGTTCACTGGCGCAGGCCCGCTCCACCACCCGGCCGTCCTTCATCACCAGCACCTCATCGGCCATGAAGCGCACCACCGCCAGGTCGTGGCTGATGAAGACGTAGGCCAGACCGAGTTCGTCCTGCAGGTCCTTGAGCAGGTTGAGCACCTGGGCCTGCACCGACACATCCAGCGCCGACACCGCCTCGTCCAGCACCAGCACCTGCGGCTGCAGGGTCAGCGCCCGGGCGATGGCGATGCGCTGGCGTTGGCCGCCGGAGAACTCATGCGGGTACTTGCTGAAGGCGGTCTCGTCCAGCCCCACCCGGCGCAGCAGCGCCAGCGCGCGGGCCTCGCGCTCGACGTCGTCGGCGCCGATGGCATGGATGCGCATCGGCTCCAGCAGCGTTTGTCCGATGGAAAAACGCGGGTTCAGTGCCGCATAGGGGTTCTGGAAGACGATCTGCAGCCTCCGCCGCAGCGCCTGACGGTCGGGACCCTGCAGCGCCAGCAGGTTGCGCCCCTCGAACAGCACCTCTCCATGGGTGGGCTCGTGCAGGCGCAGCAGGGTCAGGCCCAGGGTGGTCTTGCCCGAGCCGGACTCACCCACGATGCCCAGCGTGCGGCCGCGCCGCAGCTCGAAGCTGGCCTCCTGCACCGCCTTGAACTCACGCCTGCGCCACAGGCCCTCGCGCAGGAAGAAGGATTTGGCCAAAGCGCGCACCTGCAACACCACCGGCGGTTCGACGACGGTTCTCTCGGCGTCCTCCGTGGCCAGGGCGGGTGTGGCGATGGGAGCCGAGGCGACCCGCGCCGCAGGCGCCGCAATCGCACCCTCCCCGTCGGCATCCAGCTCGGCATCCACCACCGGCAGCCGTCGCGGTGGCTGCTGCAGCGGGGGTCGGCAGGACAGCAGTGCGCGGGTGTAGGCGTCCTGCGGATGGGCGAACACCTGTCGCGCCGGCCCCTGCTCACGCACCTGGCCGTGGCGCATCACCAGCACCTCGTCGGCGATTTCGCCCACCACACCCAGGTCATGGGTGATGAACAGCAGGCTCATGCGGCGGCGCTGCTTCAGCTCGGCCAGCAGCTCCAGGATCTGGCGCTGGATGGTCACGTCCAGCGCGGTGGTGGGCTCGTCGGCGATCAGCAGCTTCGGCTCGCAGGCCAGCGCCATCGCAATCATCACCCGCTGCTGCTGGCCACCGGAGAGCTCATGGGCATAGCGGTCCAGCCGCCGGCGTGGTTCCGGCAGGCCCACTTCTTCCAGCAGCTGTTCGGCACGGGCCCAGGCGGCACGTGCGGACAGGCCCAGGTGCAGGCGCAGCGGCTCGGCCAGCTGACGGCCGATGGAAAGCACCGGGTTGAGCGAACTCATCGGGTCCTGGAACACGCAGGCGATCTGCGCCCCGCGCAGCCGGCGCAGCTCGGCCGGGCGGGCCTGCAGCAGGTCGCGCCCCTGGAAGAGGATGCGCCCGCGCACCTCGGCGTTGTCCGGCAGCAGGCCGGGGATGCTCATCGCCGTGACGGTCTTGCCCGAGCCGGACTCGCCCACCAGCGCCACCGTGCGGTGCTCCGGCACGTCGAAGCTCACGCCCCGTCCGTTGCGGCCCACCGCCTGGACGCGACGCTCGACGCCGGCCTCCCGGCCAAGCCGAAAGTGGACCTGCAAGTCCTCGATGCGCAGCAAGGGCTCGCTCATTCCAGCCCCCTGAGCTTCGGGTCCAGCGCATCGCGCAGGGCATCGGTCATCAGCGAAAAGGCGGTCACGAACAGGGCCATGAAGGCGGTGGCGGTGGCCAACTGCCACCAGTAGCCCAGGATCAGCTCACTCTGGGCCTCCGCCAGCATGGTGCCCCAGCTGACCTGGTCGACGCTGACCCCCAGGCCCAGGTAGGACAGGATCACCTCGTACTTGATGAAGCCCACCACATGGATCGACAGCTGCACCAGCACCACATGGCTGACGTTGGGCAGGATGTGGCGGAACATGCGCGACGCCGCGCTGGCGCCGATCGCCTCCGCGGCGCGCAGGTACTCCCGCACGACATGCTTCATGAACTCGGCACGCACCAGCCGGTAGATGCCGGTCCAGCCGGTGAGACCCAGGATCAGCACCACGCTGCCGATGCCGCGGCCGGTCACCGCCGCGAAGGCGAAGATCAGCAGGATGCCCGGGATGGAGGTGAAGACGTTGTACAGCCACTCCAGCGCATCCCCCAGCCGCCCGCCGAAGAACCCCCCCAGGGCGCCCAGCAGCGTGCCGATCAGCGTGGCACAGACGGCGCCCAGCACCCCCACCTGGATCGACACCAGCGACCCCTGCATTGCCTTGGCCAGCACGTCGCGGCCGAAGCGGTCGCCCCCTGCGGGCAACGTCGCCTCGCGCAACGGCGTCTCGCTGCTCAGCTGGGCCGCACGTGCAGCCCATTCGTCGTAGCGGGGACCCAGCGGGTCGATGTCGCGCAGGTCCACCGCGGCACCACCCGGGCCCGCGGCGGCCCCCTCTGCCCCCTTCGAGTCCGGCGCCGGCCCGAGCAGGTGCGGTCGGGCGTAGGAGACCCCGCGTTCGTCCTGCCAGCTGCCCGCCACCCAACCCGCAGCCACGGCCAGCAGCAGCAGGGCATACAGCGCCACGATGCCCAGGCTGACCAGCCCCACCCGATCGCGCCGGTAACGGGCCCAGGCCGCCCGCCAGACACCCTGGCTGCGTGCGGTCACACCGGCTGCGGCGGTCATCGCAACACCACCCGCGGATCGACCGCCTTGTAGAGCAGGTCCACGATCAGGTTCACCGCCATCGTGATCATCGCCAGGTAGACGGTGACCGCCTGGATCACCGGGTAGTCACTGCGGTTGACCGCCAGCAGCACCTCCCGGCCGATGCCGGGGATGGAGAAGAACACCTCGATCAGGAAACTGCCCACGAAGATGCCCGGCAACTGGATGCCGATGTGGGTCAGGATGGGGATCATCGCGTTGGGCAGCACGTGCCGCAGCAGGATGGCGCGCTCGGTCAGGCCCTTGGCCCGGGCGGTGCGCACATAGTCCTGGCCGATCTCGTCCAGGAAGAAGCTGCGGTACAGCCGCGTCTGCGGCGACACGCCCACCAGCACCGCCAGCAGCACCGGCAGCGGCGCGTAGGTGACCAGGTTGGTCCAGAGGTCCGGCGACCAGCCCTGCACCGGGAACCAGCCGAGCCGGAACGCAAACAGCCACTGCCCGACGATGACGTAGACCAGGAAGCTGATGGACAGCGCCACCGTGGTCACCACCATGATGGCCCGGTCGGTGAGCGAGCCGCGCACCGCCGCCACCGCCAGCGCCAGAGGAATGGCCAGCACCGCATCCAGGATCAGGATGGGCAGCATCACCGTCAACGTGGCCGGCAGCCGGGTGGCGAACAGCGAGGCCACCGACTCCTGCGTGGCCCAGGACCGGCCCCAGTCGAAGGTGGCGATCTGCTTCAGGAAGATCAGCAGCTGCTCCCACACCGGCCGGTTCAGCCCGAGCTGCTCGCGGATCTGCTCCACCTGCTCGGGCGTGGCATTGAGCCCGCCCAGGATCTCCGCCGGATCACCGCCGAAGGCCTTGAACAGGAAGAACACCAGCAGCAGCACCCCCAGCAGGGTGGGCAACATCTGCCAGAGTCGGCGGACCAGGTAAGCGAACATGGGGAGCAAGTCTAGCGAGGCACCGCACCGCCATGGGGCGATTGCAGCGCTCCCGGGCCGCCCGACGGTTTGCCGTCAGATCGCGCGGTGCCCATCCACGAACACCGCCAGCTCGCCGCTGCGCAGGGCCTGCCAGTCCTCGTTGCAGGTCAGAGGCTGCGTCACCACCAGCGCCACCCGGTCCTGCGGGGTGGTGTGGGCAGAGAAGTCCACCGTCATGTCGGCATCCTGCAGCTGCGCGGCCGCAAAGGGGTGCGAGCGCTCGATGTAGTGCAGGTGGGTGCTGCAGTGGGCCCACAGCGCCTCGCCATGGCTGAGCAGGAAGTTGAAGGTGCCGTGCCGCGCCACCGTCGGAACCAGCTCCGCCAGGGTCATCGTCAGGTGCTCCACACTCGGCAGGCTGGCGTGGTTCTTGGCCAGCTCCTGCATCAGCCAGCAGAAGGCCCGTTCGCTGTCGGTGTCGCCCACCGGGCGGAAGGCCGCATGCAGTTTGGGCTGGAAGTCCACCAGGTTGCCGTTGTGCGCAAACACCCAGTAGCGCCCCCACAACTCGCGCATGAAGGGATGGGTGTTCTCCAGCGCCACCCGGCCCTGCGTGGCCTTGCGGATGTGCGCCAGGATGTGCCGGCTGCGGATCGGGTAGTGGCGAATCATCTCCGCCACCGGAGACTGGGTGGCGCTCTGCGCATCGACGAACAGCCGCGCCCCCGGCCCCTCGAAGAAGGCGATGCCGAAGCCGTCCTTGTGTTCCTCGGCCCGGTGGGCAAAACCGGTGAAGCTGAACACCAGATCGGTGGGGGTGTTGGCGTTGAGACCGAGCAGCTGGCACATGCGCACAGTGTGCCGCAGCGCGCCGGCTGCGGGCTGACGGCGCGATGTCGCGACGTCGTCGTTCGCCCGCCTTCAGCGCTCGATCAGCCCCCAGCGCAGCGCCAGCAGCGTCAGTTCAGCCTGGTTGGAGGCATTCAGCTTCTGCTTGACGTGGTACAGGTGGGTGCCCACCGTGCTGGTGGACAGATTCAGGTCACCGGCGATCTCCTGCACGCTGCGCCCGCGCGCCAGTTGCACGAAGACCTCGAACTCCCGCGCAGACAGCGCGTCGGCCGGGTGGTGGCTGCCGTCCAGCGCGGCCAGCGCCAGCTGCTGGGCGATGCCGGCGTCCAGGTAACGGCGCCCGTCGGCCACACAACGCAGCGCCTGCGTCAACGCCTCCGGCGCCCCGCGTTTGGAGAGGAAACCCTGCGCCCCCGCATCCAGCGCCCGGCGGGCATGCGCACTGTCATCGTGGGCGGAGAGCACCAGCACGCCCACCCGGGTGTCCCTGGCGCGCAGGCGGCGCAGCGTCTCCAGCCCGCCCATGCCGGGCATGGACAGGTCCAGCACCACCAGGTCGATGCCGCCCTGCGCCAGGCGCTGCAGCGCCTCCTCGCCGTTGTCGGCCTCGGCCACCACCTCCAGGTCCTCGCAGGCCGCGAGCAGCATGCGAAAACCCATGCGCACCAGCGCATGGTCGTCCACCAGCATCACCCGTCGCGCCGTCACGACCGCGTCTCCCCGCTGCCGGGTTGCCTCGATTCATTCATGGGCGCATTGTCCGCGGCCAGCGGCAGCCACCCCGTCAGGCCCAGGCCGCGGCCGGCGAGCCCGGGGCCCACCTGCAGCCGGCCGCCCAATGCGTCCAGGCGCTCGCGCAGGCCGCGCAGGCCGTGGTGTTCGCGCTCCGGGCTCTCGGGCAACAGGCCCGCGCCGTCGTCGCCCACCCGCAGGCAGAGGAACTGGCACGGGCCTTCAGGCGGGCCGGCCTCGGCCGACAGGTGCAGTTCGATGCGTCCGGCTCCGCTGTGGCGCAGCGCGTTGGTCAGGCCCTCCTGGCCCAACGCGTACAGAGCCCGTGCACCCTCGGGCGTGAGCCGGGGCAGGCACGGCGCGGCGTTGTCCGCCAGCACCCACTCCAGCTGCACCTGCGGATGCAGGCTGCGGCTGCGGTCCACCAGCGCCAGCAAGGCATCCGCCAGGCCGAGCTCCTCCAGCGCGGGGGGCGTCAGCCGCGGGATCAGGCCCTGCATCGCGTCGTACAGCCGGGCGGCCTCCTGCGAGATCAGCCGCGCGGCCTGGGCGGAGGCCGGGTCCAGCGCCGCCAACCGATCCTGCAGCCCGTGCGCCAGGCTGCGCATGCCGGTGACACTCTGTGCGAATTCGTCATGCAGCAGCCGGGCAATGGCGCGCCGCTCCTCGTCGGTGCGCACCTCCAGCCGGCGCGCCAGCTCGCGGCTCTCCTGCAGACGACGCTCGGCTTCAAAAGCGCGCATGCGTGCGTCGAGCTGCTCCTCGATGGCCTCGGCCAGGCGGTTGACCTCCCGACCGATCAGACCGGCCTCGTAGCCCGGCAGTGCCGGCAGGCGGGCGTGGTAGTCACCGGCGCGCAGCCGGCCCAGCCCCGCCACCAGCGTCGGCCAGGGCCGCAGCGCCCGCCCGACCAGGGCGACCACCGCCAGAACCAGCAGCAGCAGCGCCGCAGCGCCCACCGAGGCCAGGCGCAGCAGGTCGTCCCAGCCGTCCAGGATGGCACGGGAGGGGTCGGCCTCCACCGTCAACCGGCCCCCCGGCAGCTCGATCACCTGGCGCTGCAGCGGCGGCAGCACCAGCCGTGCATACCACTGCGGTGCCTCGCGGCCCTCCTTGTAGGTGGGACGCGGTGAGCGCCACAGAACCTGCCCCTGGTCATCCTCCAGCGTGATGTCGTTGGCCCGCACCCGGCCGAGCTGCTCCAGGAAGCTGCGCAGCCCCATCGGCCCCGAACTGGCATAGATCCACGACACCCGCTGCAGCAGCTGAGTGGCCACCCGGTTGGCGGCCACGATCTCCTCGCGCACGCCGCTGCGTGTGCCATCGATCTGCAGCCACAGCAGCACCGCGACAAACAGCGCCATCAGCCCGGTCACCAGCAGGTTGATCTGCAGCTTGAGGCTCCAGCCGGCTGTCCAGCCACCCGACCGAAGCCGACGCGGCGGGACCGGGGAGGGCGACGGCTGGGCAGACATGGGTTGATTGTCCCCGTGCCCTGCTGCGCTGCGGTCCAAGCGGACCCCCGGATTGCCCCCAGGGCCGCTTCATGATTTTCATGAGTGACCTTTCATGGTCGGACGGACGACCGATGCGCCGCAGCTCACGACACTGGGGGCTCGCCAGTCACCTGAGGCCTGCATCCGACGAGCGGTGCATTCCCAGCAGATTCACCGCTGCAGGCCCCGGGCCCGTCGGGCGAAATCCATTCAACCTCACTGGAGACCTGCCATGACCTGGGAAACCCCCTCTGCCTGCGACTTCCGCTTCGGCTTCGAAATCACGATGTACATCGCCGCGCGCTGAGCGCCGGCGAGCCTTGTGAGCGATCACGCCATCGCGCCGGCTGCACCATGCAACTCCTCGTGCTCGGTTCATCCGCCGGTGGCGGCTTTCCCCAGTGGAACTGCAACTGCGACCAGTGTCGCGCGGTGCGTGGCGGCTCACCCACGCACCGCGCCCGCACGCAGTCCTCGATTGCGGTCGGTGGCCCGGACGACTGGCTGCTGATCAACGCCTCGCCCGACATCCTCACCCAGCTGCAGCGCAACCCGCAGCTGCAGCCGGCCCGCGCCCTGCGCGACAGCGGCATCGCCGGCGTATTGCTCTGCGACGGCCAGGTGGACCACAGCACCGGCCTGTACATGCTGCGCGAACGCGGCCGGCCGCTGCCGCTGTGGAGCACCCGGCCGGTGCATGAGGACCTCAGCCAGGGCAACCCCATCCTGCGTGTGCTGGGCCATTACTGCGGCGTGGACTGGCGCGAGCTGCCCTTCGACGGTCGCGCCATCACCGTGCCGGGCGTGGACGGCCTGCGCGTGACGCCGCTGTCGCTGTCGAGCAAGCCGGCGCCCTACTCACCGCACCGCGAGTGCCCGGTGGACGGCGACAACGTCGGCCTGCTGCTGGAGAACACCGCCAGCGGGCGACGCATCTTCTACGCCCCCGGCCTGGGCGAGATCACCCCGCCGGTGTGGGAGATGATGCTCGCGGCCGACACGGTGCTGGTGGACGGCACCTTCTGGACCGATGACGAGATGATCCGCCTGGGCCTGTCGAGCAAGACCGCCCGCGACATCGGTCACCTGCCGCAAAGCGACCTGCCGGATGGCACGCCCGGCATGCGCACGATGCTGTCTCGCCTGCCCGCCCGCACCCGCAAGGCGCTGATCCACATCAACAACACCAACCCGATCCTGGACGAGGCCTCGCCGCAGCGCCGCGAGCTCAGCGCCGCAGGCGTCGAGGTCTGCCACGACGGCATGGTGTTCGAGTTCTGACGACGCGCACCCGCTCTGGATCCCCACCATGCTCACCTCCTGCGACACATCGATGGGCAATCGCTTCGGCGCACCGTTCTCCTCCCCGCTGGTGACCCGGCCGCGCGACCCGGACGCCCCGGCCTGGGATCGCGTGGCCTTCGAGGCCCAGCTGCGCGAGCAGGGCCGCAGCTACCACATCCACCACCCGTTCAACGTGATGCTGAACACCGGCAAGGCGACGCCGGACCAGATCCGTGCCTGGGTGGCCAACCGCTACTACTACCAGATCGCGATTCCGGTGAAGGACGCCGCGGTGATGGCCAACTGCCCGGACCGGGACGTGCGCCGCGGCTGGATCCAGCGCATCCTGGACCACGACGGCTTCGAGATCGGCGACGTCAAGGACGAGGGCGGCATCGAGGCCTGGATCCGCCTCGGGCTGGCCACTGGCCTGACGCGCGAAGAGATCACCGACCTGCGCCACGTCATCCCCGGCGTGCGCTTTGCGGTGGATGCCTACGTCAACTTCGCGCGCCACGCACCCTGGCAGGAGGCGGTGTGCTCCTCGCTCACCGAGCTGTTCGCACCGGAGATCCACAAGCAGCGCCTGGCCACCTGGCCGGAGCACTACGGCTGGATCGAATCCACCGGGCTGCAGTACTTCCGCAACCGCGTCAGCCAGGCCCGCCGCGATGTGGAGCAGGGCCTGGCGGTGACGCTGGAGCACTTCCGCAGCCGCGAACAGCAGGAGCGCGCGCTGGAGATCCTGCGCTTCAAGCTCGACATCCTCTGGGTCATGAACGACGCGATGGCGCAGCGTTACGGGGTGAACACATGACGGCGGTGAGCGAGGCCACGGCCACGGCCTCCGCCGGCCCTCTGTCCGACACCACCGTGCCGCGCCTGGGCCACGGTTTTCGCCTGCAGTGGGAGGACGCCCAGGGCTGCCACGTGCTGCTCTACCCGGAGGGCATGGTCAAGCTCAACCGCAGCGCCGGGGAGATCCTGGCGCGCTGCGATGGGCAGGCCGGCGTGGGCGCCATCGTCGCCTCGCTGGAGGCGGCCTTCTCCGCCCAGGGCCTGCGCGGGGATGTGGAGCGCTTCCTCCTGATGGCGCGGCAGCAGCGCTGGGTGACCTGGGCATGACGCTTCCGGTGCCTGGACAAGCCTCTCCGTCTGCACCGCCCGGCCCGCCGCTGTGGCTGCTGGCGGAGGTCACCTACCGCTGCCCGCTGCACTGCGTGTTCTGCTACAACCCGGTGGACTTTGCCCGCCACGGCGCGGAGATGGGCACCGAGGCCTGGCTGAAGCTGCTGCGCGAGGCGCGTGCGCTGGGCTCGGTGCAGTGCGGCTTCTCCGGCGGCGAACCGCTGCTGCGCGACGACCTGGAGCTGCTGATCGCCGAGGCGCACCGCCTGGGCTTCTACACCAACCTGCTCACCTCCGGCGTCGGCCTGACCCGCGAGCGCGCTGCGGCGCTGAAGGCAGCCGGGCTGGACCACATCCAGCTCAGCTTCCAGGACTCGACCCGGGAGGTCAACGACTTCCTCTCGCACACCAAGACCTTCGAGCTCAAGCAGCGCGTGGGCGAGATGCTGCGCGAACAGGGCTGGCCGATGGTGATGAACGTGGTGATCCACCGCCTCAACATCGACCACATCGACCGCATCATCGCGATGGCCGCCGAGCTCGGCGCCGAGTACCTGGAGCTGGCCAACTCGCAGTACTACTCCTGGGCGCACCTCAACCGCGACCACCTGCTGCCCACCCGCGAACAACTGCAGCGCGCCGAGGCCATCACCGACGAGTGGCGCCAGAAGCTGGACGGCAGGATGCGCCTGTTCTTCGTCGTGCCGGACTACCACGAGGGCCGGCCGAAGAAGTGCATGAACGGCTGGGGCAACGTCTTCCTCACCGTCACGCCGGACGGCACCGCACTGCCCTGCCACACCGCGGCCATGCTGCCGGGCCTGACCTTCCCGAACGTGCAGACCACCCCGGTGCGCGAAATCTGGTACGACAGCGAGGGCTTCAACCGCTACCGCGGCACCGGCTGGATGAAGGAGCCCTGCGCCAGCTGCGACGACAAGGAAAAGGACCTGGGCGGCTGCCGCTGCCAGGCCTACCTGCTCGCGCAGGACCCGGAGGCGGCCGACCCGGTCTGCCCCAAGAGCCCGCACCACGGCATCGTGCAGGTGGCGGTCGAGCAGGCCGAGGCCCGTGCCCGCAGCGGCGCGGTGCCGGAGCAGCCGCTGGTGTTCCGCGACCCGCGCCACTCGATGCAGCTGAGCTGCGCACGCTGAGCCGGTTCAGCCCGGCAAAGCCTCTGCCGGGCTGTGGGCGAGGGGCCACTCTCGGCCCGGTCGGCCGATCAGGCGTTGCTCAAGGGCGTCAACAGTTCACGCCCAACGCATAGACTCGGTGCACAGCCACCCGCCGTTCGCCTGCGGGTCCTCTGATCTGTCGTGCCGGGGGCCGCTGCGGCCCGTGGCCTGGAGTCTGCATGCGCTGCCGAGTTGCGCCCCCCGCCTGGCCGATCCACCGCCTGCTGCCTGGCTTGCCGGCGCTGCGCGTGCTGTTGGCCGGAGGCGCGCTGCTGGCGGCCTTCCCGGTGCCGGCGGTGCAGGTCCGCAGCGTCAGCCCCAGCGGCGAGGTGGATGAGGTCCAGCAGGTCCAGCTGCGCTTCGATGCCCCGGTGGTGCCCTTCGGCAGCGGCCGGCTCGCCGACCCGGCCACCCTGCTCTGTCAGGGACTGGGACTGGGACTGGGACCGGGCCGCGGCGCGGCGGCCTCTTCGGCATCGGCCACGGCAACCTCCCGCACGCCCCCCGGCAGCGGCCGCTGGACCGGACCAGCCGAGTGGGTGTATGACTTGAACGAACCGCTGGGCGCGGGCGTCAGCTGCCGCCTGGCGATCCGCCCGGACTGGGCGCCGGTGGTGGCGGTGCGGCCGCTGGGCCCGGCCGCCTCGGGCCAGGAAGCCACGGGCGCTGGCGCCAGCCTGCAGGGTACGCGGGAGTTCACGTTTTCCACGGGCGGGCCTGCCGTCCAGCAGGTTTCCCCCTGGGAGGGCAGCGAGGTGGAGGAGGAAGGTCACTTCCTGCTGCGCCTGAGCGGGCCGGTGGAGGTGGCGTCGCTGGCCGGCCGCGCCGCCTGCGAGGTGCAGGGGCTGGGCGAGCGCCTGCCGGTGGTGGTGGTGGAAGGTGCCCCGCGCGAGGCGGTGCTGAAGTCGCGGCGCATCCCCGCGGCGCAGGCTCAGCGCCACCTGCTGCTGCGCTGCCAGCGCCCGCTGCCGCCTGGGGCCACCGTGCGGCTGGTGTGGGGCGCGGGCATTGCGGCGGCCGGTGCGCCCCAACTCGTCACGCGCGGCACGAAGAGCTGGCAGTGGACGGTGCGGCAGCGCTTCAGCGCCGAATTCAGCTGCGAGCGCGAACGCGCCGAGGCCCCCTGCCTGCCGCTGCGGTCGATGCGGCTGGTTTTCTCCGCCCCGGTGCCGCGGGCGCAGGCGCAGGCGGCCCGGCTGGTTCCGCTCGGGCCCATCGGGCAGCTCGGGCCAGCCAGCGCGGCCTCCGCAGCGGCTTCGCAGGGTCTGGTCCCGAAGCTGGAGGACGCCGGCCCCACCGTCAGCCAGATCGTCTTTGCCGCCCCGCTGGCCGAGAACACCCGTTACCAATTGACCCTGCCCGCCGGCCTGCGCGATGAAACCGGCCGGGAGCTGGCCAACGCAGCGGCCTTCCCGTTGGCCACCGCCACCGGGCCGATGCCACCGCTGGCCAAGTTCGCCGCCGCCCCCTTCGGCGTGGTGGAGGCCGGCAGTGCCGGCGAGCCCGCGCTGCTGCCGATCACGCTGCGGCATGTGCAGGCCCTCGCCCCGGGGCTGGACGGCACGGCGCAGCTGGCGGCCAAGCGCCTGGGCGCCGACACAGCGGATGCCGAGCTGATGCGCTGGCACGCCCGCCTCGCACGCTGGCACGAGAGCAGCTTCACCGCCAAGGAGGCCGGCCAGCCCCAGGCGCGCTGGTGGTTGGAGGGCAGGGATGAGGATGGCAAGCCGCAGCGCCAGGAGCGGCGCGTGGGCAGCCGGGAGCTGTCGTTGCTGGCCGGCGAGTCCGGCGTCACCCGCACGCCGCTGCCACGGCCGCCGTCCGCGGCCGCTTCGGTGGCCGCGGCAGCTTCGGCAGCCGTCGCCGCCCCGGTGCGCGACACCGAAGTGCTGGGCCTGCCGCTGCCGCAGCCCGGCTACCACCTGCTGGAGCTGGAGTCGCGCCTGCTGGGCCGCGCACTGTTGGCCGAGCCGGCGCCGATGTATGTGCGCAGCGGTGTGCTGGTCACCCGCATGGGGGTGCACTTCAAGCGCGGGCGCAGCTCCAGCCTGGTGTGGGTGACCTCGCTGGACCGCGCCCGCCCGGTGGAGGGCGCCGAGGTGGCGGTCAGCGACTGCCGCGGCCAGAGCCTGTGGAGCGGCCGCACCGATGCGCAGGGCCTGGCGCGCATCCCGCGCGGCTTTGCCGACGAGGACGGCGAGCGCTGCATCGGCGAGGCGGCCTACTTCGTCAGCGCCCGCAAGGCCTGGCCGGACGGCGTGCGCGACCTGGCCTTCGTCTACAGCCACTGGATGCGCGGCATCGAGCCCTGGCGCTTCGGGCTGGCCACCGCCAGCGGCGTGGAGCCGGAGCTGCGCGCCCACAGCGTGCTGGACCGCAGCCTGCTGCGCGCAGGCGAAACGCTGTCGATGAAACATGTGCTGCGCGCCGAAACCGAGCGCGGCCTGGCCCTGCTGAACGCCAGCGACTGGCCCACCGAGCTGCAGATCACCCACGTGGGCAGCGGTGAAGTGACCCGGCTGGCGCTACCCGCGCTGCCCGCCCTGCCCACACCGCCCGCGGGTGCGGCCAGTGCGGCGGCGGAGCAAGCACCACTGCGTTCGGTGTCGATGCAGTGGACCGTGCCCGCGCAGGCCCGGCTGGGCGAATACGAGCTCAGCCTGCACCGCGGTGCACGGCAGTGGAGCAGCGGGCGCTTCCGGGTGGAGGCCTTCCGCGTGCCACTGGTCGATGCCCGTCTCAGCCCGCCCAAAGGCCCGCTGGTGGCCCCCGGCGCGCTGGACTTCGCGGTGCAGCTCAACCACATGGCCGGAGGCGGCCTGGCCACCGCCGCCAGCTTCTCGGCCCTGCTGCGCGAACGCGAGGTGGCCCCCGCCGGCTGGGAGGAATACAGCTTCAACGCCCCCCGCGAACGTGACCAGAACGCCCCCGCCAACCGACCGGAGGGCGAGGAAGGGGCGTCCGCCGCCCCCTCCGGCGGCGTGCTGCTGGCCGATCGCCTGGCGCTGCGCACCAACCCGCAAGGCGCCGCCACCGTCACCCTGCCCCGTCAGGCCGCGCTGACCCGGCTGAAACGCCCGGCCGAACTCCTGGCCGAGTTGAGCTTCGACGACCCGAATGGGGAGCGCCAGACCGTCTCCCAGACCCTGCCGGTGTGGCCCGCCACGCTGCAGCTGGGGCTGAAGGCGCGCTCCTGGCTGGCGCAGCGCGGCCAGGTGCCGCTGCAGGTGGTGGCGCTGGACACCGCCGGCAAGCCGCGCAGCGGCCAGTTCGTGGAGCTGCGCGCCCGCCGGATCCAGCTGCTCAGCCACCGCCAGCGGGTGGTGGGCGGCTTCTACGCCTACGAGGACCGGCAGGAGGTGCAGGACCTGGGCCCCGTCTGCAAAGGCAAGACCGACGCCCGCGGGCTGCTCACCTGCGACGCCCTGCTGCAGGCTGCCGGTGAGGTGGAGCTGATCGCCCGTGCCTCCGACGAGGCGGGCCGCACCGTCGAAACCGCCACCAGCGTGTGGATCAGCGGCAGCGGCGAACAGTGGTTTGCGCAGGACAACGACGACCGCATCGACCTGATCCCTGAGAAGCGCGAGCTGCAGCCCGGCGACACCGCCCGGCTGCAGGTGCGCATGCCCTTCCGCGAAGCCACCGTGCTGCTGACGGTGGAGCGCGAGGGCATCCTGCACTCCCAGGTGCTGACGCTGCGCGGCAGCGACCCGGTGATCGAGCTGCCGATCCCGAAGGGCGGGGCCGGCAAGGACGGCGCCGAGGCCTGGGCGCCCAACGTCTACGTCAGTGCGCTGGTGCTGCGCGGCCGGCTGCGGGAGGTGCCCTGGTACTCCTTCTTCCAGTGGGGCTGGCGCGCACCACTCGACTGGTGGAACGCCTGGCGGCGGGAAGCCCCCGACCACCAGCCACCCACCGCGATGGTCGATCTGGCCAAACCCGCCTTCAAGCTGGGCGTGGCGCAGCTGCACATCGGCCTGGCCTCGCAGCGGCTGGAGGTGCAGGTCACCAGCGACAAGCCGCAGTACGGCCCGCGCCAGACCGCCCGCGCCACCGTGGTGGTGACGCAGGACGGCAAGCCGGTATCGGGCGGCGAAATCGCCTTCGCTGCGGTGGACGAAGGGCTGCTGGCCCTGTCGCCCAACGGCTCCTGGGACCTGCTGGAGCAGATGTACCCGCCGCGCGCCTGGGGCGTGGAAACCGCCACCGCGCAGAACGAGATCGTCGGGCGACGCCACTACGGCCGCAAGGCGCTGCCGCCGGGCGGCGGCGGTGGACGCAACCCCACCCGGGAGCTGTTCGACACCCTGCTGCTGTGGCGCCCGGTGGTGAGGCTCGACGCCCAGGGGCGCGCCACGTTGGATGTGCCGCTGAACGACTCGCTCACCCGCTTTCGCCTGGTGGCGGTGGCCGATGCGGGAGCGGACCGCTTCGGCAGCGGCTCCACCACCCTCACCGTCAGCCAGGACCTGCAGCTCATTGCCGGCCTGCCGCCGGTGGTGCGCAGCGGCGACCGCTTCGAGGCCCAGCTCACCCTGCGCAACACCACCGCAGCGGCCACCTGGCTGGAGGTGAAGCTGGAGGCCACCCCCACACCCGATGGCGATGCCGACCTGCAGCAGGCCGGCACTGCCGCGGCAGCGGCCGCCCGCGGCGCCGCACCGGGGACCGGGACGCCCCCGACCACCGCCCCCCCACTGAGCCTGGCACCGCAGCGAGTGGAGGTGCCGGCCCAGTCTGCGGTGGAACTGCGCTGGCCGGTGACCGTGCCGGCCCAGGTACGCGCCCTGGCCTGGGAGGCCAGCGCGGTGGAAAGCACGCGCAGCGGCGGCACCCCGCTGAACCCGAAACGCGACGCCCTGCGGCTGATCCAGCGGGTGGAGCCGGCCCTGCCGCTGCGGGTGCAGCAGGCCAGCCTGCAGCAGCTCGACAGCAGCCTTGCCCTGCCGGTGCAGCGCCCGGCCGGTGCCGCACCGGGCGGCGGCGTGGTGGTGGCCCTGCAGCCCCGCCTGGCCGGCGCCCTGCCGGGCATGCGCCGCTGGTTCGAGGCCTATCCCTACAGCTGCCTGGAGCAGCGCGCTTCCCGCGCGGTGGGGCTGCGTGACCTGCCGGCCTGGCAGCAGCTGCTCAGGGAACTGCCCGGTTACCTGGACGGCGACGGGCTGGCGCACTACTTCCCGCCCCGGCCGGAGGAGGCCACCGGCGGCGGCAGCGACCGGCTCAGCGCCTACCTGCTGAGCCTGTCGGACGCCGCGGGCTGGCCGCTGCCGCCGGACCTGCGCGACCGCCTGCTCGACGGCCTCGGCGCCTTCGTCGAAGGCCGGCTGGAGCGCCCCGGCCCGGCGCCCCGCAGCGACCGCGATGTGCGCAAGCTCGCCGCGCTGGAAGCGCTGTCGCGCCACGGCCGGGCGCTGCCGCGCCACCTGGGCAGCCTGGAGATCACACCCACCCAGTGGCCCACCTCCGCCCTGCTGGACTGGCAGGCCCTGCTGCAGCGGGTGGACAGCCTGCCGCAACGCGAGCAGCGTCTGGAGGAGGCGACGCGCCTGCTGCGCGCCCGGCTGAGCAGCGCAGGCAGCACGCTGCGCTTCGTCGACGAGGCCGGCGACCGCTGGAGCTGGCTGATGGAAGGGCCGGACGCCAACGCCGCCCGTCTGCTGCTGATGGCGCTGCAGACCCCCGCCTGGCAGGACGATGCACCGCGGCTGGCGCAGGGCCTGCTGCTGCGCCTGCACGGCGGCGACGGCCCGCAGCGCCAGCTCGCTGCAGGCAGCACAGCGGGCGCCTTCAACACCACCACCGCCAACGTCTGGGCCACGCTGGCCTTCGAGCAGTTCTCGCTGCGCCGCGAATCCCAGGCCGTCACCGGCCTCACCCGGGCTCAACTGGGCAGCGCCAGCGGCGAGCTGGACTGGGGCCGCCGTCCCGACGGTGGCCGTCTGCTCCTGCCCTGGCCGGCCCAGTCCGCCACGCTGCAGGTCACGCAACAGGGCAGCGGCCGACCCTGGCTGGCGATCCAGAGCCTGGCGGCGACCGCACCGGTGACGGTCGCTGCCGGTTACCGGCTGGAGCGCAGCGCCACCCCGGTGGAGCAGAAGGTGAGCGGCCCCTGGAGCCGCGGCGATGTGCTGCGTGTGCGCCTGACGGTGGATGCCAGTGCCGACCTGGGCTGGGTGGTGCTGAGCGACCCGGTGCCCGCCGGTGCGACGCTGCTGGGCAGCGGCCTGGGCCGCGACAGCCGCATCGCCCGCAACTCGGCACAAGAGCCCACAGGCAGCGCCTGGCTGGCCTGGGAAGAACGCCGCCCGGACGCCTGGCGGGTCTACTACCGCTGGATGCCGCGCGGGCGCCACACGGTGGAGTACACCCTGCGGCTGAACACCGTCGGCCAGTTCCAGCTGCCACCGACCCGGGTGGAGGCCATGTACGCCCCGGAGAACCACGCCGAGCTGCCCCTGCCGGCGCTGGTGGTGCAGCGTTGACCTCCCTCCAGAATGGCGGGCCGGTGCGAGGGAATGCCGGATCTGCCGCGCTCCCACCCCCGGCTCCGCTCGCGCCACCCCACCGCACCGCCATACTCTGCGCCCGATGACCGACGCCGACCTGCCCACCCACCGCGCTGTTCCCCCACTGACCCAGGTGCTGGCCTTCGAGGACGAAGCTCCGATGGGCCAGGCCCTGGCCCAGGCCCTCGGGCTGCCGCTGGGGCTGATCCGCCGCCACCGCTTCCCGGACGGGGAGCTCAAGCTCACGCTGCCCGCGCCGCTGTCCGGCAGCGTGGTGCTGCTGCGCAGCCTGCACCAGCCCAACGAGAAGCTGGTGGAGCTGCTGATCAGCGCCCCCAGCGCGCGTGAACTGGGTGCCGAGCGGCTGCTGCTGGCCAGCCCCTACCTGGCCTACATGCGCCAGGACATCGCCTTCCATCCCGGTGAGGCGGTGAGCCAGCGCCACATCGGCGCCCTGCTGGCCGGGCAGTTCGACGGCATCGTCACCCTCGACCCACACCTGCACCGCATCGCCTCGCTGGACGAGGTGATGCCCTCACCCTGCCGCGCGGTTTCGCTCACCGCCGCCGGGCTGCTGGGTGAGTTCATCGCCACCCAGCACAGCCACGACACCCTGCCGCCGCTGCTGCTGGGGCCGGACGAGGAATCGGCCCAGTGGGTGGCCCAGGCCGCATCGGCCCACGGGCTGCCGCATGCCTGGTGCGTCAAGCAGCGCCACGGCGACCGCGACGTGCGGGTCACCCTGCCCGCCGGGCTGGACCTGGAGGGCCGCGCCGTGGTGCTGCTCGACGACATGGCCTCCACCGGCCGCACGCTGATCGAGGCCGCACGGCTGTGCTTCGCCGCCGGGGCGGATACGGTGGATGTGGCCGTCACCCATGCCCTGTTCGTCGGCGACGCACTGGAGGCCCTGCAGGCCGCAGGCGTGCGCCGCGTCTGGAGCAGCGACTGCGTGCCCCACGCCAGCAACGCCGTACCGGTGGCCGGGCTGCTGGCCGAGGTGCTGCGCTCGTTCTGAGCCCCCCACAGAGCCGGCAGCTCAGCGCCCGCGCGCGAAGAACAGCACCGCCATCACCAGCCCGGTGGTGATCACCACCGCCCGCAGCACCGGTGCCGGCAGCCGCCGCGCCACGTGGGCGCCGGCAAAACCACCCAGCGTGGCGGCCACCGCCATGCCCAGCGCCTGCGGCCACTGCACCGCGCCGGCCCAGGCAAAGGCGACCACGCTCAGCAGCGACAGCAGCAGCGAGTTGAGGTTCTTCAGTGCATTCGCCCGGTTGAGCTGGGACTCGCCCACCAGCGCATACAGCGCCATCAGCAGGATGCCCAGCCCGCCGTTGAAGTAGCCGCCGTACACCGCCACCGCGGCCAATCCGAGCAGCCGCGGCGCGGCGGTGCTCGCAGGGTCCCCCCCCTGTGCCTCCCCATGGTCGCCGCGGCGGGCGCGCAGCCTGGCCAGCAGCCAGGGCCCGGCAGCAAACACGGCGGTGGCAAACAGCAGCAGCCAGGGCACCAGGGCCGAGAAGACCTGGGCCGGTGTCCACAGCAGCAGCAAGGCACCCAACACCCCCCCCATGGCGCAGACCAGACCCTCCCGCCAGAGGGTGGCGCGGGGCAGCGTGGCCAGCTCGGCACGGAAACCCAGCGTGCTGCCCAGGTAACCCGGGCTCACCGCCACCGCACTGCTGGCGTTGGCCTCGATCGGCGGCACACCGGTGTACACCAGCGCCGGAAAAGTCAGGAAGCTGCCCCCGCCGGCGATGGCGTTGAGCACCCCGGCGGCGAATGCCGCACTCAGCAACAGGGTCCAGGCGGAAAGATCGAGGGGCATGAATACACCGGCTTCAACAGGTCCAGGGCCCGGCGGGGCCGCCTCGATTCTGGTCCATGATGCGGGCCCTATGCTCCCGACCCTCCTGAACCCGCAAGGGGCCCTGCGAGCCCTGGTCCTGTTCACCCTGCTGGCCGCCGCCTCCCTGGCCGCCCTGCTGCACTGGCCGATGGCGCCGCGCGCCTGGGTGGACCTGCTGCGCTACCTGCCCTACCCGGCCTGGTTGCTGCCCACGCTGCTCGTCTGGCTGGTGGCCTGGGCGGCCGGCTGGCGCTGGGGCCTGCTGGCCAGCCTGGCACCGGCCATCGTGCTCACCGGCGTGATGGGCTGGACCTGGGGCGCGCCGGAGGCGGGGCGGCAGCCGCTGCGCTTCATGACCTACAACATCAAGGCCTACCGGGCGCACGACCGGCCCTACGGCTTCATCCTGCTGGCCGACGAACTGCGCCGCTGGGATGCGGATGTGGTGGTGATGCAGGACGCCACGCTGGAGAAAGGCCCGCTGCATCGCCTGCCCGAGGAGCTGCGCGAGGCCCTGCCGCAGCACCAGCTCCACCGCCACGATCAGTACGTGGTGGCCAGCCGGCTGCCCCTGGCGGGCTGCCGCAGCAGCCTGCTCACCCCGGGTGAACACCAGCGCGGCTTCCTGCGCTGCACGCTGCGCGCCCCGGGCGGCGACATCGACGTGCTGACGGTGCACTTCCTCTCGCCGCGCGATGGGCTGAACGCCACCCGCCGCGAGCGCCTGGAAGGCTACGACGAGTGGCGGGAGAACTGGTCGATCCGCCTGGCACAGTCGGCCCAGCTGGCCGAGGAAATCGCGCGCCAGCCCCGGCCGCTGATCCTGGCCGGGGACCTGAACGCGGAAGAGGCCTCTCCGGTGGTGCAGCAGCTGCTTGCGCGCGGCCTGCGCGACGCCTGGAGCGTGGCCGGGCGCGGCTGGGGCCACACCTATGGCCATGCGCTGAAGCTGCGCCTGGACTTCCTGCGCATCGACCACATCCTCGTCAGCCCGGAGATCGCGGTTCGCGCGGTCCAGGTGGGCGCGAAGGGCCCGTCGGAACACCGGCCGGTGATCGCCGATCTCTTCCTGCAGCGCGACGCCGACGCGCCCTGACGGCAGACGCCCCGGCCCCGGCCGGTCTTCAGCGGCGGAACACCCCGTCCACCGGCACGCACAGGCCCGCCACCAGGCGGTTGGTCTCGCTGGCCATGCCCACCACGACCAGCAGAGTCTGCGAACACCGCGGCGGCCCGTCCGGCCACCCCCTGCGACGTCGTCAATCCGCCGCAAAGCAATAAAACAGCCCCGCCCCACCGGTGCGGCGCAGCGCGTCCATGCCACAGCCCGCGCTCTGGTGCGAGAAGTTCCAGGAGGTGGCCCAGGTCTCCGGCAGCGGGCCGATGCGGTCGTGGTGGCCCACCACCGCGGAGCCGTCGCCGCTCTTCGTCCAGCCGCCGCAGGTGGTGTCGGTCTGCGGCGCAAAGGCGGTGCCGTCCGCCCGCGTGCCGGTGAGGATGTCGTGGTTGTTCACTGCATCGCCCCGGCCGGAGATGCTGCGGCCGGACTCGTCCAGCGCCGTGGACTTGTTGATGTGGTTGCCGTTGTGCAGGTGCGCCACGTCGCGGGCGATCAGCTCGCCCTTGGCATTGAACCAGGGCCCCTTGCCGATGCGGTCACGCGCGTTGATCGCGGGCACCGCTGGCGCCGTCTGGGTCGCGAAGGTCGGCGGCGTGCTGAGGTAGGCCTTCCAGTTGCGCTGGCCGGCACCCGCCGCGCTGGCCAGTTTCTGGCAGTGCTGGTCGGCTCCGGCCAGCCCTCCCAGGTCACCGCCCCTGCCCGGGCCGGCGCTGGTGACGAAGAAGCCCATCGGCCCGGTGGCCGGCGTCATGGAACAGCCGGCCAGGAGCGTGGAAAAAATCGCCGCGGCGATCGGAGCGGCCTGCAGAGCGGTGGTGCGCATGAGGATTCCTTCACGATCCGTTAAGGAATCCCCAGGTTATGCCGGGTCGCATGCCCTTGCGCAGTGAGGTTCTTCCCATTCCTGGGGTTCACCCCAGGAACCCGCACCCGTCACCGGCCGGGGTCGCTGCTGGCTTCCTGACGCATCGGCAGGCGCGGCGCGGTGCGCAGACTCCAGACCATGGTGATCGCCAGGATCGCCACCACCACGCCCAGCGAGGCCAGCACCGGGATCTTCACCACGTCGATCAGCATCATCTTTGTGCCGATGAAGGCCAGGATCACCGCCAGCCCGTAGCTGAGCAGGTGGAACTTGGTGGCCACCGCGGCGAGCAGGAAGTACATCGCGCGCAGGCCCAGGATGGCGAAGATGTTGGAGGTCAGCACGATGAAGGGGTCGGTGGTGATCGCGAAGATCGCCGGGATGGAGTCCACCGCGAAGATCACGTCCGTCAGGCCCACCAGCGCGATCACCAGCAGCAGCGGCGTGGCGATGCGCCGGCCGTTCTCGACGGTGAAGAACTTCTCGCCGTCGAGCTGGCGGCTCACCGGCATCAGGCGGCGCAGCAGGCGCAGCGCCGGGTTGTTCTCCATGTCCGGCTCCTGGCCGGCGGCCCACCACATCTTGATGCCGGTGATCAGCAGGAAGGCACCGAAGACGTAGAGGATCCAGTGGAACTGCGCGATCAGCCAGGAGCCCACCAGGATCATCAGCGTGCGCAGCACGATGGCGCCCACGATGCCGATCATCAGCACCCGCTTCTGGTAGGCCGGCGGCACCGCGAAGTAGGTGAAGATCATCAGGAAGACAAAGATGTTGTCCACCGCCAGGCTCTTCTCGATCAGGTAGCCCGTCAGGAACTCCAGCGCCCGGGTGTTCGCCAGGTCGCTGCCGTGGTCCTGCGCAACCGCCCACCAGAACAGCCCGTTGAAGGCAAAGCTGGCGGCCACCCAGACCAGCGACCAGTTCAGCGCCTCCTTGACGGAAACCTCATGGGCGCCCTGCTTGCGCAGGACGACAAAATCGACGAACAGCGCGGCGAGCACGCAGGCGACAAAGGTGAGCCACAGCCAGAGCGGCGCGATGGTGTCCATGGACAGTCCCAGGTAAAAGGATGGAGATCGCGCCGAAAGGTCTTGCCGGAAGCGGGCTGTAGCGGCCGCCTCGTGCGCACCCGGGACCGCCGGCATTGCACCGGCGCTCCGTATTGACGGGACATCGCGGCAGCCGGGGCTGCCTGACTACTCCCCTTTCGGACAATCCCGATTCTGTCGAAGCAGGAGTGTCCCCACGATCCTTGAGCCTTCATGCACGATGTCGGGCAGGCCCCACAGGGCAGACAATCCGGGTTCGGCCTGCAACTGTGCTGGGTTCGATCGCGCAGGCCCCGTTCCTGAAGACGCACGTCTCCTGCACTTTGCCACCCGCGAACCCTCTTGATCCCCATGAATCCTGCCGGCGCCCTGCTTTCCCCCATCCCATCTCACCCCCCGGCGGCAAATCTGCCCCGGCTGAGCTGGGTTGAAGACGGCCGCGGCTGCAGCGCCGCCTGGCGCTCCGAGCGGGGCGTCGCTCCACCGAAACGTGTGGAGGTGGTGGACGACACCCTGCCGGCCGATGTGGCCTACCGCCTGGCCTGCGCCGGCACGGCGCTGCTGTGGCGGGGGGATTTCCACAACGCCCGCCAGCTGCTGCAGGCCCTGCAGCGCCGCATCGACCAGGTGCCCGAGCGCAAACGCCGCGGCCCGGCGGTGCAGGAGGCTGCGCCGGCATCGCCGAGCGAGCGCTTTCACCGCTACCGCATGGCGCAGGGCCAGCGCGCGCGCATCCTGGGTGCGCTGCTCATCCCCTTCGCAGCCGACCACAGCGTGCCGCTGCGGCGCGCGCCGGACGTGCGCAGTGCCTGTGCCGAGGCCTGGGGCGCCCCGACGACGGGAGCGGCGCTGCCAGCGGATGCGGCCAGCCCGGAGGCCGTCGGCGCGGTGGTGGCTGGCGTGGCAGCGGCGGGCCCGGTGGTCGCCGTGGCCTCCCTGCGCGAGCTGCTGGGCATCGTCGCGGCGCACGAGTGGCGCCGCCGCGGCATCGAGCTGCCCGCCCTGGCGAAGCTGCCGCAGTCGGGAGGCCGAACGACGGACAGGTCGGCAGGCAGTTCGGCAGACAAGTCGGCCGGCGAGCGCGGCCGCATCCACCCGCACTACGGCGTGTTTTCCCCGGTGCGGGGCGAGTACGTGGACCTGGTCGCCCAGGCGTCCTGGCCCGGCGGTGTGGTGCCCACCCTGGCCTTCGACCTGGGTGCAGGCACCGGGGTGCTGTGTGCCGTGCTGGCGGCACGCGGGGTGCCGCAGGTCATCGCCACCGAACTCGACCCCCGCGCGCTGGCCTGCGCGGCCGACAACCTGCAGCGCCTGGGCTTCAACGACCGGGTGACGCTGCAGGCGGCTGATCTGTACCCGGTGACGGTCGACGCGGCCGGGCACCCCCTGCGCGCCGATCTGGTGGTCTGCAACCCGCCCTGGCTGCCGGGGCGGCCGGCCTCCCCGCTGGAGCACGCCATCTACGACGAAGGCAGCCGCATGCTGCGCGGCTTCCTGGCGGGCCTGTCCGCCCACCTGCGGCCGGGTGGCGAGGGCTGGCTGATCCTGTCCGACCTGGCCGAGCACCTGGGCCTGCGCTCACGGCAGGAGCTGCTGCAATGGATCGAAGCGTCCGGCCTGCGGGTGCTGGACCGCCTGGACATCCGCCCGCGCCACCCCAAGTCCAGCAGCACCGACGACCCGCTGCACTTCGCCCGCCGGGCGGAGGTCACTTCGCTGTGGCGGCTGGCGGTGCAGGGCTGATGCCCGCGCTGCGGCTCAGCCGCAGGCCGCCAGCAGGCGGCCGATCAGGTGCATCCAGGCGGCCAGCGTCGGCCGGTCCAGGAAGAGGCGGTCGGCCGGGCCGCTGCCGCTGCCTGCCTGAGCCAGCACCGCGCTGAGGGCACTGCGGGCGGCTTGGCCGTCGCTGCAACGCTCGGCGGCGGGTTCGGACACCGCGCCGTCCAGGTCCAGCCAGGCTTCCTCGATGCCGCCTTCGGCCATCAGTTGCAGCACCGGCCCGAAGGGTGGAACGGGCACGGCAGCGTCGGTCGCACCCTCCGCGGCCACCGCCGGCCGCACGCTGCGCAGGCGCCGCGCCAGGGTGTCGGCCGGGCCGATGCGGTCCAGGTGGATCACCCCGGCCGCCGCATCGTCCAGTTGCAGGGCCGGCAGCACCGGGTCCGCCACCAGGGCGATGCGGCAGCTCGGGTGTTCCCGGAACCGGGCCGCAACCAGGCGCAGGGCCTCCGGATCGATGATCCGGGCGAAGGCCAGCGCCGGGATGCCTTCGGCATCCAGCCGGGTGGTCAGCGCCGTGATCACCTCGGGCCCATGGCAGCAGACCACCAGCCGGGTGTCCGGCGCGTGTTGATGCACCTCGCGCAGCAGGCCCAGCAGGGTGTCGAACTTCGGGCCCCGCTCGAAGGACTCGCCCACGCAGGCGGCATGCATCTCGCGCAGCGCATCGCGCAGCTCGGCCTGCTCGCGGCTGGACAGGTCGCCCAGGCGCATCCAGCGGCTGCGCAGGGCTTCCAGCCGCGCCCGGGCGGCCTCGTGGCGCTGGCGCTGCACCGGCAACATGGGCAGGCCGTGGATGTCGTCACCCGCACAGACCGGCAGCGCAGACCCCGGCGCCGGGCGGCGACGCAGCAGCAGCGGCAGCAGCGTGTCGCCGATGTGCTCCAGGTCCTGCCAGGCCAGCGCTGCGGCGCCAGCATCGTCGGCCGCGCCTTCGACGCCATCGGCAGCCATGGCGGCCGGACGGGTGTGCTGGCGCAGCAGGCGCTCGGTCGGCCCCAGGCGCAGCGGATCCAGCCACTCCAGCAGCTGCACGATGGACTCCGGCGCATGCTGGGCCAGCGGGCTGCGCAGCAGCACCAGCAGTGCGGGCACCTCCAGCGCCTGCAGCGCCGACGCGATCGGGCCCGACCAGGGGGGCATGTCCAGGCTGCCTTCGTCCACCAGCAGCAGTTGGGGAGCCCAGGCCTGCCAGGGGGCGATGCCAGGGTCGGCCACCAGGTCCTCCAGCGCGACCAGGCGCAGCTGGGCCACGCAGGCACTGCCACCGCCACCGGTACCGACGCCAAGCTGCAGCACGGCGCCGCCGCTGCTGTCCAGCGTCAGGCCCAGCAACTGCTGCAACAACCGCTTCCAGCGGCGCTGGCGATCGGCCGGTGCGGCGATCAACACCCGCTCCACGCCGAAATAGCGCACCTGCAGCACCAGCGCCCCCAAGGCCTGGGCGGCCTTGCCCAGGCCGGCATCGTCGGCCAGTGCGCAGCGGCCGGCACAGGCGGCCAGCAAGGCGGCCTCGGCCTGGTGGCGGTTGAGGGGCTGGGCCAGCAGGCCCAGCGGCGCCGGCTGGCGCAGCGCGGCGCATTCCGGCCCGTCCGGCAGGGCGGTTTCCAGCACCAGCACACGGCGCTGGGCATCGTGCACCTCGGCCAGCACCTCCCAGGCTTCGGCGTCCACATCGATGCGGTGGCCTGCCTCGGCCGCCGCGGCCAGCAGGGCCTGCAGGCCGGCGGCGTCGCCCAGCGGCCAGTGACCGGCAGCATCCAGGGCCGCTTCGGCGCGCTGGCGCAGTGCGGCAGGGCAGCGCCGGCCCGGCAACCAGGCCAGGTGGCGGGCCTGGCCCTCGCTGCGCAATGCGAAGTGGCTGTGCAGCGGGGTGGGGTCGGGCACCGGGGCCGGCGGGGGTTCGGCAATGAAAGCCTCGACATCGGCGTCGGCATCGATTTCTGCGTCGACATCGGCGTCGAAAGCAGCCTCGAACTCGTCTGGGGCATGCCCTTCTGCGTCGGATGCTGCCGGCGCCGCGGCTGCGGGCGTCTCGCTGAGCTCTGCGGCCGCGGCAGCCAGGGCATCGGCCGCGGCGCGTGCGGCAGCACGGCCCGCCCTGCGCCGCCTGGACCGGGACGAAGGTGCAGCAGAGGTGTCTGCGGCCTCAGGCTCCGCTTCCACCGCCTCGGCGACGGTGGGCACGACCGGCACGTCGGCCTTTTCGGGCGTCTCGAAGGATTCGGTCACGGCCTCCGCCGCCGGGGCCGGGGCTGGGGCCTCGACGTGAGGCTCCACCGCTTCGGCAGCGACCGAAGGCACCGCATCGTCGGCGTTCGCCTTGCGGGTCCCGCGGGTGCGTGCCGGCGCTTTTCTGGCCGGCTTCTTCTCGGCCGGGGTGCTGGCGGCAGTTGCCTTCCGCGAATCTGCCTTCTGAACGAGTGATTCGGCCGCTGGCGCCTCGGGAGCGGGCGGCTCCGCAGCCGGCACCTGCACCTGCACCTTCACCTGCACCCCGGACGGCGCAGCCTCCGGTGCCGGGCGGCTCGCGGCAGTGGCGCCGCGGCGCGGCCGTTTGGCGGGAGCAGGAGCAGCGGGAGCGGGAGCAGCCGCCACTGGGGTGACCGGTGCCACCTCAGGCGCCCCCTCGGCGACCGGCCGCCGGGGTTTGGCCGCCACCTTGCGGGGCTTGGCCGCGGGGGCTGCAGCGGCCTTGGGGGTCGGCGACGGGGCCGCTTCCACCGCAACAGGCTTCGCGGGCGCTGGGGCGGGAGCCGCCGCCGGCTTCACCGAACGGCCCTTGGACAGCGGCCCGGCTGCCGGCTTCGGATCGGACGCTGCCTGGCTCTGCTTTCGGGCCGCCGTTCTGGCGACCGGGGTCACCGCAGCAGTCTCGACAGGCACTGCAGGCAGCGTGGCGGCGGGCGGAGCCAACTTGCGGGCGGCGGTTTTTGCCGCGGTTTTGGCCGAGGTCTTGATGGCGGCTTTGGCGGCCTCTTTTTTTGCCGTTTTCTCAACCGTTTTGGCGGGGGCCTTGGCTGCGGCTTTCACTGCAGCCGGAGCCACCTTCTTGGTGGCAACCTTTTTGGCCCCCTTGTTGGACGCAACCTCGACTGGCGTGGGAACGGGCACCGGCGCAACCTTGCGGGCCGCTTTGCCTGGAGCCTTCGCCGCCGTCTTTCCGGCCGTCTTCGCTGCGGCTTTGTCAGCCCCCTCGCCAGCCGTCTTGCTGACCGTCTTGCCGGCTGCTTTGACTGCAGATTCGGCTGCCGCTTTGACTGCCGTCTTGCGCGCCGACTTCCCCGCGGGAGGCGCCACCGGGCTCGGATCCGCTGCCGCGGTTGCAGCCGATGTGCGGGCTCGCGACGAGCGCTTCGCCGCAGCCGGTGCCACAGGCGCAACCGCTGCGGGGGGCGGCACAGGCGAAGAGATGGCGGGCGCGGCGGAGGTGTCGGCCGACGGCTGGATTCGCGCTCGGCGCGAGGTGGAGGAAGGCATCGCGGACGGTGTGGGGCTCAGGCTCCCGGCCGGTCGAAGGGTCGGACCGGCCCGGGCGGGCACTGTGGGGACTGTAGGCGCTGTGAATGGGGGGCTGCCGGCCTGGCGGAATCGGAACACACGCAGACTGCAGCGGCCGCGCATCCTAGCCGCTGTTGAGCCTCCACCCGGCAACCGGTTGTGCCACCCTGCGCCGCGAGATGGTGGGCGTGACTTTGTGAGGCCGCTCTTCCAGGGGGCCATCCACCCCCGCAGCGCCGGAAAGGTCAGGCCACCGGATAGAGATCGCGCACGGCGCGGTACAGGGCGCGGAGGCGCTCGGCCCGCGGCGCCAGGGCTGCGGCCACCGCTGGGTCCGGGCGGAACAGGGTCGCCACTGGGGGGGCCAGGCAGACTTCGTCAAGGCGCCCGCCATCGGCCAGCCAGGCCAGCCGCGCCGCCCCCAGAGCGCCGCCGGCCTCGCCGCCCTGGCGGGTGACCAGCGGCACCCCCAGCAGGGAGGCCAGCAGCTGCGCCCACAGCGGGCTGCGTGCCCCGCCGCCCACCAGCGAGAGCTGGGTGACCTCACCGGGCATCACACCCAGGCTGTGCCAGCCGTCCAGCAGGCCGAAGCCCACACCTTCGATCACCGACCAGGCCAGGTGCGCAGCGCCATGCTCGTTGGTCAGGCCGAAGAAGACGCCCTGCGCGCCCGGATGATTGTGGGGTGTGCGCTCGCCGTTCAGGTAGGGCAGGAACAGCGGCGCACGCGCACGCTCCTCGGCCGACAGCGCCGCAGCCTGTTCGAGCAGCGCCGCCTCGCTGGCGGCGCCGAGCAGGTTCTTCACCCAGCGCAGGCCGTTGGCGGCGCTGAGCATCACGCTCATCTGGTGCCAGGTGCCGGGCAGCGCGTGGCAGAAGGCGTGCATCGCACTGGCCGGGTTGGGGCGAAAGCGGTCGCTGGTCAGGAAGATCACGCCGGAGGTGCCCAACGAGACAAATCCCTCCCCCGGACGTACCGCGCCGATGCCCACCGCGCTGGCGGCGTTGTCCCCACCGCCGCCGGCCACCAGGACGTCGGCCACCGCCTCCACGCCCAGGCCCCAGCGGGCGGCGAGGTCGGGTTTCAGCGTGCCGGAGGGCTGGCTGCCTTCGACCAGGCGGGGCATCTGCGCCTCGCTCAGGCCGGTGGCGGCCAGCAGCTCGGGCGACCAGCGGCGCTGCGCCACGTCCAGCCAGAGGGTGCCGGCGGCGTCGCTCATCTCGCTGACGCGCTCGCCGGTGAGCATCAGGCGCAGCCAGTCCTTGGGCAGCAGTACGCCGTCGGTGCGGGCAAAGAGTTCCGGCTCGTGTTTCCTGACCCAGAGCAGCTTGGGCGCGGTGAAGCCGGGCATGGCCAGGTTGCCAGAGAGGGTCTGCAGGCTCGGGCAGGCGGCCTCCAGCTCGGCGCACTCGGCGCCGCTGCGCCCGTCGTTCCAGAGGATGGCCGGGCGCAGCACGGCATCGTCCGCGCCGATCAGCACCGCACCATGCATCTGGCCGGACAGGCCGATGCCGCGCACCGCACGCATCGCCGCGGGCTGCTCGGCCGTCAGGCGCAGCAGGCCACGGTCGCAGGCGGCCCACCAGTCGGCGGGGTGCTGCTCGCTCCACAGCGGATGCGGGCGCTGCACGCTGAGCGGCTCGCCCACACTGGCGACGATGCGGTGCTGCGTGTCGAGCAGCAGGAACTTCAGCTCGGAGGTGCCGAGGTCGATGCCGAGGTACATGGTGGGAGTCGGGTTGGCAAATCCCCCCTGCCCCCCTTTTTCAAAGGGGGGTGAACACGGGGCGCTTTCTTGTTTCCCCCCTTTGAAAAAGGGGGGTTAGGGGGGATTTCGCGGCATGGCCGAGGAGATGTCCTCACATCGCCGTCCCGAACCGCACCTCCGCCTGCCTGCGGAACTCGCTGGGCGTCATGCCCTTGATCTCGAGGAAGCGGCGGTTGAAGTTGGCGACGTTGTTGAAGCCCACCTCGTAGCAGATGTGGGTGATGAGCTTGTCGCTCTCCATCAGCAGCTGGCAGGCGCGGTTGATGCGCACGCGGTTGACGAAGTCGGTGAAGGTGTTGCCGGTGGCGCGGCGGAAGAAGCGCGAGAAGCGGCTCTCGCTCATGCCCAGTTCGGCAGCGATGTCTGCGGCGCTGAAGGGCTGGGCCAGGTCCTCGGTGATGCGGCTGACCACGGCGTCGATCTGGTCGAGCGAGGCGTCGTCGTCCTCGCTCTGCAGCTGCACGCTGGAGAGCAGCCGGTAGTCGGTGCAGGCCGCCAGGTCGGCCAGGAAGTCGCAGAAGGCGGCAAAGCGCCGCGCCCCCCGCGAGGCCTTGACACGCCCCCAGTGCTGCTGGGCCCTCTCCCCCTGGCCGAAGAACTCGATGCCGTGGCGGGCCCGCTCCAGCAGCGGCAGCACCTCCGCCAGCTCCGGGATCACCGCCGCGGCGTTGGCCAGCGGCTCGTGCGGGAACTGGATCACCAGGTCGCGCAGCTCGACGCCGCCCTCCGGCACGTCCATCGACACCCAGTTGTGCGGCAGCCGCGGCCCGGCGAGCACCAGGTGGCCGGGGTGGAACTGGCCGATCCAGTCGCCGACGAAGGCCTTGCCTGAGGTGGAGGTGATCAGGTGCAGCTCGTACTCGTCGTGGTAGTGCCAGCGCGCCAGCGGTGTGGGAAAGCCGTGCGACAGGCAGCGTACCACCCCGGTCTCCTCCGGCGCTTCGTAGCCCAGCTGGGGTGAGCGGACGTAGTCGTGCTCCCGTTCGGGGCGGGTCTGGCGGGGAACGACGCGGGGCTTGGCGGGCATGTCGATCCGTCCGGGCGTCAGCCGGCGGCGCGGTGGGTGGCCACAAACTGTGCCACCCGTGCGCTGGCGCGGCGGACGGCCTCCACCAGCCGCGTGTCGCCAGCCAGTTCGCCCCAGAGCGGGCGGTCGGCGCAGAAGGCGGCCACCGGGTCGGCGGCCTCGCAGATGGCATGGGCCAGCGCCGGGTCCATCGCCTGGTCCTGGTAGGTGTAGGGGATCTGCCCGGCGTGCCAGCGCTGCAGGTAGGCCAGGAAGAGCGCGGGCAGCATCGCCACGCTGTCGATGGTTTCGCCACGCGCCAGACGCTGGCGGAAGGTGGGCGCGATGAAGCCGGGAATCTTGCTGAAGCCGTCCATCGCCACACGCTGGTTGGTGTCGCGGATGGCCGGGTTGCCGAAGCGCTCCAGCACCACGTCGCGGTACTTCGGCAGGTTGAGGGGACACGGGTGCTCGGGTGTGTCCAGCACCGGGATCACGTCGTCGGTGACGTAGTCGTAGGCGAAACGGCGGATCACCGGGTCGTGCGTGCCCTCGTGGATGTAGAGGGTGCCCACCAGCGTGCCGGCCCAGGCGATGCAGGAGTGCGTGGCGTTGAGCAGGCGGATCTTGGCCTCCTCGTAGGCGTCCACCGACTGCACCATCTCGACGCCCACCCGCTCCCAGGCAGGTCGGCCGGCGATGAAGTTGTCCTCGATCACCCACTGGATGAAACTTTCGCCCATCAGCGCGGCGGGATCGTCCACGCCGGTGGCGGCCAGCACGCGCTCGCGCACGTCCGGCGTCGGGCGCGGGGTGATGCGGTCGACCATCGCGTTGGGGCTGGCCGTGTTCGCCTTCACCCAGTCCAGCAGGTCGCGGTCGCCGACGAGTTCGATGAACTGCAGCAGGCCACCGCGCGAGCGCTCGCCGTTGTGGCGCAGGTTGTCGCAGTTCAGCAGCGTGACCGGGCCGGCGCCGCTGGCCCTGCGGGCACGCAGGATGGCGGTGAGTGCACCGTAGATGGTGGAACCGGGCTGACCGGCGCGGGCGGCGTCGAGGTCGGCCCGCAGGTCGGCGAAGGTGTCCAGGTCGAGCCGGTTCCTGGCGTCGAGGTAGTAACCGGCCTCGGTGACGGTGAAGCTGATGATCTTCGTGTCGGCACTCGCGCCCTGGGCGATCAGCCCGGCCAGGTCCGGCGTGTAGGGGATGACGCGGCGGATCGAGGTGATGCGCGTGTAGCGGTGCTCACCCGCCGGGGAAATGGTCTCCAGCGTGTAGGCACCGCCCTGGGCGGCCAGCGCGGCGAGGGTGTCGGCCATGTCCGGGCGGGTGTTGCCGCCGGCCAGTGACCAGGAGCTGTCACCGGTCTGCTGCAGCTCATGCAGGTAGACGGCGAGGTGGGCGCGGTGGAACGAACCCAGGCCGAGGTGCAGGATGACGTTCATGGTGAGGAAGCGATTCGGTAGGAGATCGTCAGAGGTCGAAGTTCGTCGGCAGCATCACCACGTCGCGGATCGTCATGCCGCGCGGCCGGGTGAGCATGAAGGTGATGACCTCGGCCACTTCGGCGGGTTCGATCAGGCTGCCGCTGGCGCGCGCCTCGGCGAGTTTGTCGGCGGGCCAGTCGGCGATCAGTGCGGTGATCACCGGCCCCGGCGAGATCGCGCCGACGCGGATGCCGTGTTTGAACACCTGGCGCCGCGTGGTCTGCACGAAGCAGTCGATGGCCCACTTGGAGGAGGCGTACACCGGCTCCCAGGGTGTGGGGTAGTGCGCCGCCAGCGAGCTGGTGACGATGATGTCGCCACAACCGCGCTCGATCATGTGTGGCAGCACGTCGCGCACGTTTTTCATCACCACCGCGATGTTGAGCTGCAGCATGCGGTCGATGGCATCGTGCGAGGCCTCCACCAGGTCGCCGCCCACATACAGGCCGGCATTGGCATGGAAGATGTCGAGCCGGCCGGCGAGTTCGAGCACGCGCGGCAGCAGCGACTTGCACTGCGCCGCATCGAGCAGGTCGAGCGCCAGCGGGATGGCCGCGTCGCCCAGCTGCTCGCAGAGCGCAGTGAGGGCCTGTGCGTTGCGGTCGACCAGCACGACGCGGGCGCCGCCGGCGAGCAGCGCCTCGGCGCTGGCACGGCCGATGCCGGAGGCGGCACCGGTGACTGCGGCGACCTGGCCGGAGAATGGGAGTGATGTTGTCGGCATGGGGTTCAGCCCACCCGGGCGGCGCGGCCCTGGGCGTCGAAGCGGTGGGCATTGGCGGCATCGACGAACACGCCGACGCGCTCGCCATGTTTCAGCGGGCTGCGGTGCGCCTGGCGCGACACCAGCTGAGCGCCGCTGTCGACGGTGACGTAGATCAGCGTCTCGGCGCCGAGGGACTCGATCAACTTCACCGTGCCGGGCAACCCGCCACCGGCCGCCTGGGCGGCCGGCTGCAGGGTGACATCTTCCGGGCGCAGGCCGACGAAGCCGTCCTGCGGCACGTTCGGCACGGTGGGCAGGTGGCGGCTTTCCACCACGTTCATCTGCGGCGAGCCGATGAACTGGGCGACGAACTGGTTGGCCGGCCGGTCGTACAGCTCCAGCGGCGTGCCCACCTGCTCGATCTGGCCGTCGCGCAGCACCACGATGCGGTCGGCCAGCGTCATCGCCTCCACCTGGTCGTGGGTGACGTAGATGGTGGTGGCGCCCAGGTCGCGGTGCAGCTGGTGGATCTCCACCCGGGTCTGGCCGCGCAGCGCCGCGTCCAGGTTGGACAGCGGCTCGTCGAACAGGAACACCTTGGGCGCCCGCACGATGGCCCGGCCGATCGCCACCCGCTGGCGCTGGCCACCGGACAGGGCGCGCGGCGTGCGCTCCAGGTAGGGCGTGAGGTTGAGGATCCTGGCGGCGCGCTCCACCTTCTCGCGGATGACCTTCGGGTCCTCCTTGGCCAGCTTCAGCGCGAAGCTCATGTTCTCGTACACGCTCATGTGCGGGTACAGCGCGTAGCTCTGGAACACCATCGCCAGGTCGCGTTTGGACGAGGGGGCATCGGTGATGTCGCGCCCGTCCAGCGTCAGCGTGCCGCGGTCGATGTGCTCCAGCCCGGCGATCAGCCGCAGCAGCGTGGACTTGCCGCAGCCCGACGGCCCGACGAAGACGATGAACTCGCCGCGCTGGATCGACAGGTCGATGCCCTGGATGGCGCGCAGGTCGCCGAAGTACTTCTCGACGCCTTGGAGTTGCAGGAATGACATGGGACGACTCCGAATTCAGTGGGGGCGGTGGCGGGTCACTTGACCGCACCGAAGGTCAGGCCCTGCACGAGTTGTTTCTGGCTGAACCAGCCGAACACGATGATCGGCGCGATGGCCATCAGCGAGGCGGCGGACAGCTTGGCCCAGAACAGCCCCTCCGGGCTGGAGTAGCTCGCGATCAGCGTGGCCAGCGTGCCGGCCTTGGCGCTGCTGAGGTTCAGGCTCCAGAAGGCCTCGTTCCAGGCCAGCACCAGGCACAGCAGCCCGGTGGAGGCCATCACACCCATGCCCAGCGGCAGCAGCACATGGCGAAACTCCTGCCACAGCGTGGCGCCGTCCATGCGCGCGGCCTCCAGGATCTCCGGCGGGATGTCCTTGAAGCCGGAGTACAGCATCCACACCATGATCGGCAGGTTGCTCAGCGTGAACACGATGATCAGCCCCAGCTGTGTGTCCAGCAGCTGCGACTGCTGCGCCAGCACGTAGATGGGCACCAGCGCACCCACGGCCGGCATCATCTTGGTGGACAGCATCCACATCAGGATGTCGCGCGTCCTGCGGCTGCGGAAGAACGCCATCGAATACGCCGCCGGGGCCGCGATCGCCAGCCCCAGCAGGGTCGACACCACGCTGGTGACGATGGAGTTCTGGGCGTACAGCAGGTAGTCGCTGCGCTCCTGCACCTCGTGGAAGTTCTCCAGCGTCGGGGTGAAGAAGATCTCCGGCGGCACTGAAATCGCCTGCAGCTCGGTCTTGAAGGCGGTCAGGAACAGCCAGAACAGCGGGAAGAAGATCAGCAGCGTGACGCCCCAGGCGACCAGAGTGCGTGCGACCAGCGCGGGGGAGAGGGATTGGGGTCGGCTCATCGGTTGTCCTTTGAGAGCGAGCGGCTCGGCGCACGCGCTTCCAGCGGTCGCCGTGGATCCGGCTCGGCCGGTCCACTGGGGGCGCCCCCTTGAGGGGGAGCGCCGAAGGCGCTACGGGGGTGGGCCATGTCTCAATCGAGGTTCTTGCCGACGAGGCGGATCATGAAGACCGCGGCGACGTTGGCCAGCAGCACGGCAAACAGGGCTCCTGCGGAAGCCACGCCCGCGTCGAAGTTCAGCAGCGCCTGTTTGAAGATCAGGAAGGCCACGTTGGTGCTGGCGTCCCCCGGCCCGCCACCGGTGGTGGTGTAGATCTCGGCGAACACGCTCATCAGGAAGATCATCTCGATCATGATCACCACCGCGATCGAGCGCCCCAGGTGCGGCAGCACCATCCAGCGCAGCTGCTGCAGGGTGTTGGCGCCGTCCATGCGGGCGGCTTCCAGCTGCTCGCGGTTCAGGCTCTGCAGCGCGGTGATGAAGATCAGCGTCGCAAAGGGCAGCCACTGCCAGGCCACCATGATGATGACGGACCACAGCGGCCAGTCGGTCAGCCAGTCCACCGGCGTGGCGCCGAAGAACTGCCACACCTGCGCCAGCACGCCGTAGATCGGGTGCATCATCATGTGCTTCCACAGCAGCGCGTTGACCGTGGGCATGACGAAGAAGGGCGCGATCAGCAGCAGCCGGACGATGCCGCGCCCCGGAAAGGGCTCGTCGATCAGCAGCGCCAGCGCGATGCCGCCGACCACGGTGATGACGATCACGCTGCCCAGCAGCAGCAGGGTGTTGATCACCGACACCGTGAACGACGGGTCGGTGACGAAGAACTCGTAGTTCATCAGCCCGATGAAGCCGGTCTGCTCGGGCTGCATCAGGTTGTAGCGGATGACGGAGAAGTAGATCGTCATCACCAGCGGCACGATCATCCACAGGAAGAGCGTGACCACCGCCGGCGCCAACAACAGGCGCGGCATGAGGCGGTTCATGGGGAGGACTCCGAACGGGGCAAGGCAGGGGAACCCAGGATGCGCAGACGGGCGGGGTCGCTGCACCGCAGCCGTACTCCCGTACGGCGAGGAGCACCGGCCCCAGATCGGCCCGCGCAGTAGCCGGATGGTTGCTTCTTACTTGTAGTAGCCGGCTTTCTTCATCTCACGATCAGCCGCCACCTGCGAGGCCTTCAGCGCCGCGTCCACGCTGGTCTTGCCGGCCAGCGCTGCGCTCATCTGCTGACCCACCGCGATGCCGATGGCCTGGAACTCAGGAATCGCCGCGAACTGCACGCCCACGTACGGCGACTTGGGCAGCGTGCTGTCGTTCGGGTTGGCCGAGTCGATGGCCATCTTCTCCGCTGCGGCAAAACGCGCCGCCTTCTGGAACTCGGGCGTGGCGTAGGTGCTCTTGCGGGTGCCGGTGGGCACGGCGTTCCAGCCGTTGGTCTTGGCCACCAGCTGGATGTACTCCTTGGAGGTGGCCCAGCTCACGAACTTCTGCGCCGCGTCCACCTTCTTGGAGCCCGACGGGATCGCCAGCGCCCAGGCCCACAGCCAGTTGGCGCCCTTGGGCGTGACCTGCGTCGGCGCCTGTGCGAAGGCCATCTGGTCGGCCACCTTGGACTGCTTCGGGTCGCTCACGAAGCTGGCGGCAATGGTCGCGTCGATCCACATGCCGCACTTGCCGGAGTTGGTCAGCGCCAGGATCTCGTTGAAGCTGTTGGCCGACGAGCCCGGGGGGCCGTAGTTCTTCAGCAGGTCGACGTAGAACGTGATCGCATCCTTCCAGGCCTTGGACTCCAGCTGCGGCTTCCAGCTCATGTCGAACCACTGGCCGCCGTAGGTGTTCACCAGCGTGGACAGGAAGGCCATGTTGTCGCCCCAGCCCGGCTTGCCGCGCAGGCAGATGCCGTAGGTGTTGGGCGGGTTGTGGATCTTCTTGGCCAGGTCGGCGATCTGCGTCCAGGTGGGGCGCTCGGGCACCTGCACGCCGGCCTTGTCGGCCAGGTCCTTGCGGTACATCAGCATGGAGCTTTCGCCGTAGAACGGGGCGGCAAACAGCTTGCCGTCCACGCTCAGGCCGTTGCGCATGGCGGGCAGCAGGTCGTCCACGTCATAGGCGGCGTCGGTCTTCAGCGCCTGCAGCCAGCCCTTCTTGCCCCAGATCGGCGTCTCGTACATGCCGATGGTCATCACGTCGAACTGGCCGCCCTTGGTGGCGATGTCGGTCGTCACGCGCTGGCGCAGCACGCCTTCTTCCAGCGTCACCCACTTGAGCTTGATGTCCGGGTTGGCCTGCTCGAAGTTCTTCGAGAGCTTCTGCATCTCGATCATGTGACCGTTGTTCACGGTGGCGATCACCAGTTCGGTGGCCGCATGGGCCATGCCGGCCGCCAGACCGAAGGCCAGTGCCAGGGAAGCCTTGAGTTTCATCATCGAAGTCTCCTCACGCAGGGTGGGACAGGTGGAACAGGAAAAAGGAAGACCAAGGGAAGCGTCGGGTCGGGCTGCGTGCCTGTTGGTTCGGCACGTGATTCGACGGTCGCAACGATAGGCGTCCTCTCGTGCTGGTTCCGATACAAGAGTCGGCTGAGTATGTACTCTATTGCGTCAATATCCTGGGATATTCCCTAATCACATGACATTTCGTATCAATGACAAGAAAAGCGGTACCGGGGGCGCTGGCGGTGCCCCCTGGGGGGAGGTGCCGAAGGCGCTTCGGAGGGATTCATGTCATCCAGCGGCGCAGCGCCTGCGCGACCTCGGGGTGGTCGAGCAGATCCCAGTGATGGGCGCCGGTCACCACGCACTGGTGGGCTGGGGGCACCGGCAGGGCCAGGGCCGGATGGTCATGTCGGCCCAGCGCACTGGCCAGCGGCACCAGGCCATCGCCCAGCAGCCGGGCGCGCAAGTCGTTCTGACTCGACGCGGTGGTGGCGGCCCCCAGGTAGACCGCCACGCCCGCCGGCGGCGGGGTGGGCTGCCGATCATCGTGCCTCTGCTCGTGGCGCTCGCGACCCTGCCAGTCGGCGTCCTGCAGGTTGCCGTGGCGCAGGTCGGTGATGCCGGCGCTGCGTGACCGGCCCAACCGGGCGAAGGGGCGGACGTACGGGCTCAGCCCAAGCGCGCCATCCAGCAGCCGACCGCCCCGCTCCAGAGGTGCCCCGTGGTGCGGCGTGCCCAGCAGGACCAGCGCCCGCAGCGGCCCGAGCCAGGCCTGCGACGAAGTCGCCCCGATGTGGCAGGCACTGCGCAGCACCAGCCCACCCATGCTGTGGCCGATGAGGGTCAGCTCCTGAACCGGCACCGGCCACCGGGCCAGCAGCGTCTCCAGCAGGGCCGCCAGCTCCCGCCCGTTCTGCGACACATGCCGGCCGGTGTTGTAGTGCAGGTAGAGCGCCGTGGCGCCCAGCTCGGCCGCCAGCATCTGCCCATGGTCGTGACCGCGGCGCGACCACTGCAGGTCGTTCATGCACAGGCCGTGCACCAGCAGCAGCACCCGCCCGGATGGCGCAGCCGGCAGCTGGCCGGCCAGGGGCGACGACAGATCCAGCGGCCGGCCCCCCACCCGCAGGCGCATCGGGATGGCCAGCGGGTTGCCGGTTTGCGCCAGGTGATCGCCCCACACCCCATTGACGGCCGAGCGCAGGGCCTCGCGTTGCAGTGCCACCCCGGCGTCGCCCGGGGCCACATCCGCTGACGCCCCAGCCGTCGCGGGCAGCACCCGCTCAGTCAGCACACCGAACACGGCGTCCAGCCCCTGGCCCACCAGCCGGGTCACACCCCGCACCCTGCGATAGACAAAACCGGTGATCCCGCTGGTGCGCCCGCCCGAAGCCGCATCTGCCACACCCAGCCGCGACTCGATGCTGTGGTGCACCGCCTCCACCAGATCGGTGATGCCCACCGTGGCATCCACCCCCAAACGGGCCAGGCCGTGCAGGTCCGACACCAGAACCTGAGCCGGGGGCAGGGACCGGGACGCTGCCCGCCCTTGAGCCGTCGCAGGGGTGCGCGCCCGGGGAGCCGTGGGCCGTGGGAGGTCAACAGGCGCCTTCATGCCAACTCCAGAAGATGAAAGTTCACGCTAGCACGCGCAGCAGACGGCAATTGGGCAGCCGCCTCTATGACGGCGCCCCAGCGTCGCGTCGCATGCCGCCTCTGCAGCGCGACAGGAGCCGGCGACAATCCCGTCCCATGAAATCGATCCGACTGCGCGATGGCAAGGAACGCTCGCTGCTGCGAGGCCACCCCTGGGTGTTCCAGGGCTCCGTGGACAAGGGCAAGGCCGACCCTGGCGAAACCGTGCGGGTCGAAAGCGCCACCGGCCAGTTCCTGGCCTGGGCCAGCTTCAGCCCCAGCAGCATGATCCGCGTGCGCGCCTGGAGCTTCGACGAGGCCGAGCGCATCGATGCGGACTTCTTCGCCGGCCGCATCCGCGCCGCCGTGGCCCTGCGCCAGCGCCTGGGCATTGCCAGCAACGGCGTGCGCCTGATCCACGGCGAGGCCGACGGCCTGCCCGGCCTGATCGTGGACCGGTATGAGGACATCCTCAGCGTGCAGTTCCTCAGCGCCGGCACCGACCGCTGGAAGGCCACGATTGCCGACGCCCTGCTGGCCGAGACGGCGGCGCTGGGCTGCACCCGCCTGTACGAACGCAGCGACTCCGGCGTGCGCCAGCTCGAAGGCCTGGAGCCCGCGAAAGGCTGGCTGCGCGGCGAGGGCTCAACCACGATCACCCTATACGAGCACGACATCCGCCTGACCGTGGACGTCGAAGAAGGCCACAAGACCGGCTACTACCTCGACCAGCGCGAAAACCGCGCCCTCTTCGCCCGCCTGGTGCGCCTGCTCGGCTGCAAAATCGTGCTGAACTGCTACAGCTACACGGGGGGATTCAGCATCGCTGCCCTGGCCGGCGGCGCCACCGAGGTCATCAGCGTCGACTCCTCCGGCCCTGCTCTCGCCCGCGCCAACGCGCACGTCGAGCTCAACGGCTTCAACCCGGCACACCACACAGCGCTGGATGCGGACGTCAACGGCAGCCTGCGCGAGTTCATCAAGCAGGGCCGCAAGTTCGACGCCATCGTCCTCGACCCCCCCAAGTTCGCCCCCAGCGCCGCCCACGCCGAACGCGCCAGCCGCGCCTACAAGGACATCAACCGCCTCGCCTTCAAACTCCTGAACCCCGGCGGCCTGCTGCTCACTTTCAGCTGCTCCGGCGGCATCGGCGCCGAACTTTTCCACAAGATCGTCGCCGGGGCCGGGCTGGACGCGGGCGTGGACGCCTACATCCTGCAGCGCCTGGAAGCCGCACCGGACCACCCGACGACGGTGCGGTTTCCGGAAGGGGAGTATCTGAAGGGGTTGGTGCTGGTGGCGCGGTGAACCTCGTCCTGCACGGACCGCGTGGCGCGGATCCGGCAGGCGGATCCACCGTGTCTCAACCCTTCGGCACGGTCGCGGCAGGGGGGGCGCCGGCATCCAGCTGTGCCGAGCGGCTGAGCAGCTGGCCCAGGCTCCAATGCCGCGTCAGCCAGATGGTCAACGCCGCGCCGGCCAGGTGCTTCTCCAGCGGGCCGAGCGCACGGGCCTCCTGGCGCAGGTGGTCGGAGGCGACGCGCCAGGCAAAGGCCGTCACCGCCGGCGGGCGCGCCTGCACCGCGGCGGAGGCGAGGTAGCTCACCGGGTCCAGCACCGCTGCGGCCGGCTCGCCGCCCAGCCCGGCGCGTTGCCAGACTTCACGCTGCTGCGTCGCCGGCAACACCTCGGCCGGCGGCTGGGGAAGCTGCACCACCAACTTCAAGCCCTGCGTGTACAGCAGCCAAGGCGGGCCGAAGAGCAGGGAGGCAATGAGCACTGCAATGAGCGCCACCCAGAACCACAGGCGACCCGGGCGCTGGGGCCCGGCCCGGTGGGTGGCATCGGCACGGGAGGGGGAAACATCATCGACCATGGCCGGCACCTTATCAGCCGCAGTGCGCCTTCCTCCACCGGGGTCCGGCGCACGGGTGCTGGTCGGGTTGGGCTTTCAGGCAGCCCCACCCCGGGCCATCGCCGCCAGGATGCCCGCCGGCTCGGCCGGCGCGCCTCCCAGCAGCGACTCCAACGCCTGCCGCTCCACCCCATAGTGCGCCTTCAGCGCCTGCACCTGCGCCAGCAGCGAGCGCCGTTGCGACTCCGGCAGCGGCTGGGCACGGCGCACCGCCAGCACCATCTTGTTCTTGCCGGTGTGCTCCGGGGAGATGAACTCGAACACCTGGGCGTCGTAGCCGCTGGCCTGCAGCAGCAGGGCCCGCAGGGTGTCGGTGAGCATCTCGGCCTGTTCGGTCATGTGGATGCCGTGGCGCAGCATCGGCTGCAGCAGCGGCGGCGCCTTCATCTGGGGACGCAACTCCTTGTGGCAGCAGGGCGAGCACAGGATGATGGCCGCGCCAGCCTGGACGCCACGGTGCATCGCCACGTCGGTGGCCGTGTCGCAGGCGTGCAGCGCGATCATGATGTCGATCGGCCGGGCCGCGAAGCTGCGCACGTCCCCGGTGGCGAAGTGCAGCGCGCCGCCATCCGCGCACTGCCCGGGCGCAAAGCCCAGCGTTGCGGCAGCGTCGTTGCACAGCGTCGTCAGGTCCTCCCGCAGCTCCACGCCGGTCACCTCCGGCACCCGCCCCGCGGCGCGCAGCATGTGATGCACCGCAAAGGTCAGGTAGCCCTTGCCGGCGCCGAAGTCCAGCACCCGCACCGGCTCGGCCCCATCACGCTGCGCCAGCGGCGACTGGGCGATGGCGTGCTCCAGCACCTCGACGAACTTGTTGATCTGCCGCCACTTGCGCGCCATCGCCGGCACCAGGCGCTGCTGCGCATCGGTCACGCCCAGCTCGGCCAGGAAGGGCGTGTCCAGCGACAGCGCGTGGCGCTTGGCGCGGTCGTGGGCGGTGGCGGGCTCCTCGGCTCCGCTCGGAGCGCGGTCATCGAGTCTCGCAGCGTCAGCGTTCGCCGAGCGGAGCCGAGGCGCAACGGCATCGGCGGCGGCGACCTTGCCGACGCGCAGGCCCCACTGCCCCTTGCGGCTCATCATCAGCTGGATGTCGTGCCCGCGGGTGACCAGGTGCGCGTGGTGGAAGCTCTCCGCCACCAGCCGCGCCACCTCTTCCACCGCCGCCTCCAGCGGCAGGTTCTTGGTGATGTCCTTGGTCCGATGCCGCCAGACCATCGACAGGTGGTCCACCCCGCGCAGCAGCACTCGCCGCGCCAGCAGCTTCTCCAGCGACGGCTCGGCATCGTGCGGCCGACCCAGCACCAGCCGCTGGAAGCTGCTGTCGGCCAGGCTCTGGCGCAGCCGGGCGAGGAACTTCTGCGGGTCGGTGAGCGACGGCTGGGCGGCGGTTGGCGAATTCATCGGGCGATTGTCCGCGCTGAAATGGCACTGGCCTCGTCACACGGACGACCCTTCCGATGGGGAGTATTGCTAACATGCAATATATGCCCGCAACCCTGCTCGCTCGCGCCAAGGAAGTTCGGGACGACGGCTCCATCGTCGAAATCGTGATCTGGGAGCTGCCTGAGCCGACGCCGCCTTGTGAGCATCGATTCAAGTACCGGCTGCACTACGGCATGGCCGGGCAGTACCGGGTGCGCTACGACAACGAGCGGGGCAAGGGTGACCACCGGCACGTCGGTGACGAGGAATTGGCCTACCAGTTCCTGTCGATCGAACGCCTGCTGGAGGACTTCCGGATGGACGTGGAACGTTGGGGATGAATCTCACATGAAAGCCATCATCGAAGTGAACCGTCGGGGCTCGATCTTCGACACCGCCACACAACAAGTGTCCGCCGCCCGGCAGGGGCAGGCGCCGGACTTCCGCCTGAGCTTCGAATCGGCTCGCACGCTGTTCGCGGAGCTGACCCCTGCGCGGCTGGACCTTCTCGACACACTGCGTCGGGCGGGTCCAAGCAGCATCTACGCCGTGGCAAAGGTCGCCGGCCGCAACTACTCCAACGTGCACACGGACCTGACGCGGCTGGAGGAACTGGGCCTGGTGGAGCGCGACACCGAGGGGCTGCTGCAGGTGCCCTTCGACAGCGTGGAAATCCTGCTGCCGCTGGCGCGGGCTGCGTGACGCATGACCGCGCCGCCCGACCCCTTCCACCTCCAGCGCTTCATCGACGCCCAGGCCCCGGTCTGGCCGCAGGTGCGTGCCGAACTGACCGCGGGCGCCAAACGCAGCCACTGGATGTGGTTCGTCTTCCCGCAGCTGCGCGGCCTGGGGCGCAGCGAGACGGCGCGCTTCTACGGCATCGCCGACCTCGATGAAGCCAGGGCGTACTGGGCCCACCCGCTGCTCGGCGAGCGCCTGCGCGAGGCCTGCGGCCTGCTGGCCGCACTGCCACCGACGTTCGGCGCCGAACCCGTGCTCGGCCCGGTGGATGCGCTGAAGCTGCACTCCTGCCTGACGCTGTTCGAGCGGGTGGCGCCCGAGGAGGTGGTGTTCGGGGCGCTGCTGGAGCGTTGGTACGGCGGTCGGCGGGATGCGGCCACCCTCGGGAAGCTCGGCGCCGGCTGACCGGCTTGCAGGTTGCTCAATCCGGCAGCCTGCGCCAGCCCAGCCGGTCCTCGGGCAGGCCGTACACCTCGATCAGCGCAGCGAGCAGGTGGTTGGCCACGGCCACCAGCACGTCGTCGTCGGCGGGCTCGGATTCGAGCAGGTATTCCCCACCCGGTTCGGCAGGCGGCTCGAAGCCGTGTTCAGCCACCAGCACCCGCCGCGCCGCGGCCGACAGGCGCAGCTCCTCGGGCAGCTGGCTGTTGGATGCCAGCGCACAGACCAGCGAACCATCGTCCTGGGTGACGATGCTGGCCAGGTCGATGGGGCCATCGTCGCTGTCGAGCTGGATCATCAGGCCTTCGGCCTGCGGGTCCTCCATCATGGCGATCAGCGAGGCCACCAGGTCCACGACGATCTGCGGCACCTCCTCATCGCCCGCTTCGAAGGCGTTGTCTTCGGCATCCGCCGAGCCGTCTTCGTAGGCTGGCGCGTCGCCCGCATCCTCCGCCGGGCGGGCATCCCATGCACCGAGATCCCGCAGCCGCGCCTGAAGGCTGCCGATCAGCCCGGCGAAATTGGCGTTGCGGTGCATCTCCGGCGTCAAGGTGTTCATGTCCTTGAGCAGTGACGTCAGCCCGGCGATCTGGTCACGGATGTCGTCATAGAGGTTCAGGTCGTCGGTGATGCCCTGCAGGTGGGTCAGGTCCCCGCTGCGCATGGCCTCGCTGAGCTCCTTCTTCTTGTCCTCCCAGTAGCGCACATACCGGAGGCGCCGCACCGCGTCGTAGATGTCCGCATCGCCCAGCACCACCGGGAAGATGCGGTCGTGCACGTCCTTGTTCCTGGCGATCTCCACCAGCTCGAACATGGTGTTGGGCGAGGTCAGGTACTGGTCGCAGATCACCACCACCACGCAGTGGCCGCGGCCGATCTCCTGCATGAAGCGGCCGATGCGGCCCTTGTAGCCGAGGTCGGCCTTGTCGCGCACGAAGGGAATGCCCTGCTCCTTCAGCGCGGCATCGATGGCGTCGACGATGCGTTCGCCCTCACCGCCCCACTTGTAGGAAAAATAGACCTGGGGTGAGTTGTCGCTCATGGTCCACCTCGGGGTTGCCGCAGGCATGGCGGCGAGGTTCACTGTTGCGAGAAGCCGCTGAGCTCCTGCACGCCGTACTGCATCATCAGGTACTGCGCCCGCTCGAGATCGGACAGGTCTTTGACGATGTCGTCCGGCCCGTACAGTGCGTAGGCCAGCAGCTTGCGCCCGGACACCGACACGTTCAGGTTCACCGACACCGGCATGCCACCGCGTTCCCGCCCGGCGAAGAAGTTGGCGCCCTGGGCGTACTCACTGCCTTCGTCGACGTTCATCGCCAGGGTGGCGGGCGACTTGTCCCAGGCCGCCAATGGCAGGATCTTGTCGATGAAGGTGCGCCGCCCGGTCGTCCGGGCCTGCGCATGGGAGGCCGCCACCTGCACGCCGATCACCACGCGCGCCCGGCCGCTGGCGGTCATGGTTTCCAGCGTGCCGTGGCGGGCATCCCAGCTCAGGCGGGCCAGCGTGGGCACACCGAAGGTCGCGCCCGAGGCCGGGTCGTAGAAGATGTCGAAGGTCAGCGCAGCCAGCTCCTTCGCACCCACTGTCTGGCGGATGAAGGTGAGGTTGCCACTTTCATCCTTCCACCGGCCGCGCTGGCGCAGCAGGGCCTCCAGGTCCGCCAGCGACATGGTGCGCAGGCGCAACAAGGCACCCGACGCGGCACCTGCGCCGTCCGCCGCCGCACCCGCGGTGGTGGCGGTCACGCGCCCGGGCAGTTCCACGAACTTGGGCGGGTTGGCCAACAGGGCGCTGAAGTGCTGGGACCACTTGGAGGGCTGCGCAGGTGCCGCACCGCCTCGGGAAGGCAGCGCCGACAGGTACTTGTGCGTCGGGATGCTCCAGTTCAGACCCAGGTAACCATCCCGCATACCACCGTCGACGATGGCCACCACGCGGCCCTGCGGGTCGAGGATCGGCGCTCCCGACTGCCCGGGCTGCAACAGGCTGGCGACGCGGAAGATGGTGGCATTGCCGGTCGGGAAGCTCACGCCGGCAAACAGCTCACGCTTGCCTTGCACCTCGCTGTAGGCATCGTCCAGTGACATCGCCCAGCCCTGCCGCCCTTCGGTGAAGTGCACCGGGTAGCTGCCCAGCTTCTGCGTGGCCAGCGGGTAACCCACCACCCGGAACGGCCCCTTGTCCAGGTCCGGCTCCCGTTCGGCATGTTGCAGCGGTCGCAGCCCCAGCGGGCGCTCCAGTTTCAGCAGGGCCAGGTCCGGCTCATGGTGCACGCTGACCACCTTGGCCGGTGAGGTGCGCTGGGCCGCCTCACTGAACACATTCACCAGGTTGCAGCCGGCCACCGAGTGCAGCGTGGTGACCACATGGCCCTCGTCGCGCCAGACGAAGCCACTGGAGGCCCGCGCGGCCCCACCCGCCTCGCGGCAGAGCACCTGCACCACCGAGTCGTAGAAGCCACGCACCGACTGCGCCGGCGCCGCCGCGGGCCACAGCCCGACCAGGGTTGCTCCGAGCAGGCCCGGCGCGGCGAAAGGGCTTCGCCGGCGTGGGCCAGGGCCAGCGCGCCCCAGGTCCGACGGGCTGGCAGCAAACGGGGTCATCGTCCGGCTCCTGAAGCGGTGGGAGAAGTGTTCCGGCCTGAAGGCGCAGCGGTGTCCCGGCCCAGCTCGCACACCAGCAGGTGGGCCGCCTCCAGAGCGCCGGCCTGCTGAGCGGCAGGCAGCTGGGCGATGCGCTCGGCCACCACCCGGTACGGCCCCTTTTCATCCACCCAGGCCTCCAGCGTGGCCGCCACCCGGCCGCCAAAACGCCGCGGCGCCAGGTCGGCACAGAGGTTGGCCTGGACCGCGGTGGCCATCAGCCCCGGTCGCAGCGCCCCCGCGTCCGACGCGGCAGCCACCGGAGTGGCCGCGGCATCCTTGTCGAACTTGAGCTCGGCCGGGGTGATGCCGGTGCGCTCGTGCACCATCAGCTGCGCGGCCAGCACCGGGTTGTCGGGAAAGGCCTGCTGCCAGCGCGCCAGCTGCTGCTGCGGTGGCTGGGCGATCGGGTTGTTCACCCGCACCCACTGCCCCAGCAGCACCCCGGCCACCGCCGCCAGCCCGAACGTGCCGATGCGCAGCCCGTTGATCTGCACCTTGGCGACGATGGCCAGCTTCGACTCGCCCCGGCTCTCCAGCCCCAGGAAAACCGCCAGCAGCGACACCAGCGCCCCCACCACGATGGCCACCACCGGCGACGTCGCCAGCCCCACCACCACCCCCAGCAGCAACCCCAGGCCGGCGCCGGAGAGCACATCGCCCAGCACACTGTTGCGTGGTGCCACCAGACGATTCGCCCCGGCGCGGGGCTCTTCGGGAGCAGGTTCCATGCGCTGCATGCTGGACCTGAGCCCTGGGAATGGCAAGCTTTTTTGCAGCTTGGGCCCTCCCAGGGAAACCCCGGGGATGGCGCGTTCCTACCCCTGGCCCTCATGGCTTGCCCGGTGAGCACCGGGCTGCCACGTTGCCGTGAACCCCGCGCTGTCGATGGACCGCCGTCCACCGTCAGGACGGGTCAGCGGTCCCCTGGGCATACGGGTCGAGCACGCCGAGCCCGTTCACCCGGGCAAAGTCCCTGACGTTGCGGGTCACCAGGGTCAAGCCGGCGGTGATGGCGCTGGCCGCGATCACGGCGTCCGGCAACTTGATCGGCAGTTCGGTGCGCAGCGCGACGCTGCGGTCGACCACGGCCTCATCCAGGTTGATTCGCTCGAAACAACCCAGGAGCTGCAAGGCATCGGCACGGCTGCGCTCCGAATGGCCTCGCCAGCCCAGCACCTCGATCCAGGTGATCACCGAGATCGCAGAGCCCTCCACGAAGCAGGCCTCCATGCGCTCCAGGAATCCCGCAGACGAGTCCGCATTGAGATAGCCCATGACGGCGTTGCTGTCGAGCAGCCAACGCAGCGGTTTCACAGCTCACGGCCCCACTCGTCGCGCTGCGCCTGCATCTCCTGCGCGAGAACCGCCGGACTGCGGTGTGGAAAGCTCGCCCGCGCAGCGCGTGCCACGGCCAGGATGTCGTCGGCCGGTTTCACTGCCTCGTGATCGTCGAGCAGCACGATCAGCCGCGCATGGCGCGCCGTGGCAGGCAGTTGGAGACTGCGCACATCGATGCGGTGATCGACGATGGAGGCTTCCAGTTCGATGGCGACCATGGGCAGATCTCTTTGGTAGGGGATGGGGGCAGTCTATCCGGGCTGTGCCGACGCTGGGCAAGGACGGAGTAGCAAGGAAGGAGTAGCCCTGACCAACGTGAGATCAAGCGGCGCTGTGGGAGCGTCAGGTCGCGCAGAGCGCTGCGACCACTTCGCACGAGCGTCGATGCGACCTGAACACGAAATGCCGGTCCAATGGGACAATTTCAAACCGGCGCAGAAAACCCAAGAGGTCATCGCGCCGACCCCCTTGAACCATGGAACGCATCCAGGCCATCAATCCCGACCGCATCCTCTGGTGCTGTGCCGACCGCGGCATCACCCCGGAGGCGATGGCGGCCGACCTGGGCTTGGCCGCGGCCACCCTGGAGCGGGCGCTGAGCGGAGGTGAAGGGCTGACGCTGGCCCAGCTGCGCAAGGTGGCCGAGTACTTCGGGCGCGGGTTGTTGTTCTTCCTGGACCCGGCGCCGGTGCAGGCCGAGCAGGTGCACACAACGGTTTTCCGCACGCTGGCGAACCAGAAGCCGGATCTGTCGGCAGCGCTGAAAACACTGATCGAGCGCAGCGAACGCCAGCGGGACATTTACCTGAGCCTGCGCGAGGACCTGGGCGCAGAGGACTTCCCGGCCTTCGACCCGCCCGCGCTGGACCGCCGGCAACCCGCCGCCGCTGCCGCAGCGGCCCGCCACTGGCTGGGTTTGGGCGAGCGCAACGACTTCGACAGCTACCGGCAGGCCATCGAGGCCCGGGGCGTCCTGGTGTTCCGCAGCAATGGCTACGCGGGCCGATGGCAGATCCCGAAGGACAGTCCGATCCTGGGCTTTTGCCTGTATCACCGCGAATGCCCGGTGATCGTGGTGAAGAAGCAGGCAGCCGAGGCCCAGCAGGTGTTCACGCTGATGCATGAGCTGGGGCACCTGCTGCTGCGCCAGACCAGCTCGATCGACGATGAGCACGACCTGCACGCGGCACACGGCGACGAGCGCGAGGCCAATGCCTTCGCCGGCCACCTGCTGGTGCCGGATGCTTTCCTGAACGGCATCGACACCGCTGGCCGGCCGGCAGCGGTGGAGGAGTTCGACCGCTGGCTGGAGCCCCAGCGCCGCGCCTGGGGCGCGAGCGGCGAGGTGATTCTGCGCCGCCTGCTGGATGCGGGCCGGCTGTCGGCTGAGGATTCCCGGGCCTATCGTGACTGGAAAGCCGGGCAGACCTTTGCGGAGGATGGCGGCGGCAACCGGGCCTGGCGGCACCGGGAACCGCGGCACATCTTTGGCGACCGCTTCGTGCGCTCGGTGCTGGACGCGCTGGCAGCCCGCCAGATCAGCCTCGCCAAGGCCAGCAGCTACCTGGACGGGCTGAAGATCGCCGACCTGCACAAGCTGGAGCGCCACTGTGCAGGTGCTTGACGCCTCAGCGGTCATCTGTGCCTGGGACAACTACCCGCCTGAGCAACTGCCGGGCATCTGGGACTGGCTGGCGGAAGAGATCCGCCTGACCCGGCTGGCGATTCCCGACGTCGCCCTGAACGAGGTGGGGCACAAGATCCCCGAATGTCGGGTGTGGCTGAAGGCACAGGAGATTCACGTCCTGCCGACCAGCGAAGCGGTGCTCCTGGAGGCCCTGCGACTCAAGACCCTGATCGGCGTCGAAAGTGAGCGCTACAACCCCAAGGGCGTGGACGAGAACGACCTGATCATCATCGCCGCGGCGCGGCTGCATGGCGCAGAACTGATCTCCAACGAGGCGCGTCAGACCGGGCAGCAGGTTGCAGCCAAGTGCAAGATTCCGGCGGTGTGCGCCATGGCCGAAGTCGATGTGACCTGCCTGAACTTCCTGGAATACCTGAAGCGCACAGGACGCATCTTCCGCTAAGGTCACTGGCCGGGCGTCAGCCCAGAATGGAGACCCGATGTCATCTCGCCTGCCCCTCCTGCGCGCGGCTGGTTCGATCGCCGTCACCCTGGCCGGCCTGCTCTGCGCCACCGCCGCCACTGCACAGTCGCCCCGACCTGCCCCGGCAGCCTCAGCCCACGACGCCCCCGTCGCCATCGACATCCCGCCCTGGTTCACCGAGAGCTTCCTGGACTTTCCGGAGGAGATGGCCGAGGCGGCCAAGGCCGGCAAGCGGCTGCTGGTCTATGTCGGCCAGGACGGCTGCCCCTACTGCCGGGAGCTGATGCAGACCAACTTCAGCCAGCGCGCCATCGTCGAGAAGACGCGGGCCCACTTCGTGGCCATCGCGCTCAACCTCTGGGGCGACCGGGAGCTGACCTGGCTGGACGGCAAGAAGACCACCGAGAAGGCGCTGGCCAAGGCGCTGAAGGTGCAGTTCACGCCGACGCTGCTGTTCATCGACCCGGCGAGTGCCCAGATCGTCGGCCGGCTCAACGGCTACCAGCCTCCGGAGCGCTTTTCCGCCGCGCTGGACCATGTGATCGCCCGTGGCGAGCGGCGCCAGCCGCTGGCGGAGTACCTGGCCGCGAATGTGAAGGAGACGGCGCGTGCCGAGCTGAATGAGCAGCCCTTCTTCCTGCCGCCGCCCTTCGACCTGCGGCGCAAGTCCGGCAGCCGGCCGCTGGCGGTGCTGTTCGAGACACGCCGCTGTGCGCCCTGCGACGAGATGCATCAGCAGGGTTTCCGCCGCCCGGAGGTGCAGGCGCAGCTGCGCCGGCTGGACGTGCTGCGTTTTGCGCTGAACGACCGCCGCGAAGTCACCACGCCGGACGGCCGGCGCCTGGCCGCCGAGGCCTGGGCGCGCGAGCTGGGGGTGGGCTTCACGCCGACGCTGGTGTTCTTCGACGCCGCCGGGCCGGCCAGCGCCGGGCGGGAGGTGTTCCGCCTGGACGGCTACACCCGGCCCTTCCACCTGGCGACCTCGCTGGAGTACGTGGCCGAGCGCGCCTGGCAGCGCCAGCCGGAGTTCCAACGCTTCATCCGCGACAAGGCCGACCGGCTGCGCGAGCGCGGGCAGGCGGTGGAGCTGTGGAAGTAGCCCCGGGGACACTCCCTGCGGGCGGTCCTCAGGTGCCCAGCGGCACCGCGCGGCCAATGTAGAGCACCGGCCCGGTGGGGCGGCCGATCGTCGAGCCGCCGGGGGGCTCGAGGGTGATCTCGAACAGCTGGTCCGTCTTCAGCGCGGGCAGGCGCTGCAGCGGCAGCGAGGTGACGCGGCCCGCGCTCACCAGGCCGAGAGAGCTGGGGCCGGCGGCATCGGGGGCCTTGGTCCAGAACTGCAGCACCCGGTCGGCCGGCACCTGGAGGTCGGCTTGAAGGGGCACCAGGCGCAGCTCGCCGCCCTGTCCTTGCCCCTGCCCTTGCCCCGGCAGATCTCGGGCCGCGGTCATCTCCACCACCCAGCCATTGCCGCCTCCGTGCGGGTCCTGCAGCACGGCGACGTAGCGGATTTCCGGGGCGGGCGGCAGCGCCTGGCGCAGCGCCACGCTGCTGCCCAGCACCAGCACCGCCACCACCGCCACGCCGGACAGCCCCTGCCAGAAGCCCAGGCGCTGCCACCAGGGCGGCCGCGCAGCCGCCGGCCGCACGCCACCCGGCCGGGACGATGGCCTGGCCAACCGGGCTTCGAGGCGGGCCCAGCCGCCCTCGGGCAGGCGCTCGGCGGGCGAACTGCGGCGGGTCAGGCCAAGCAACCGGTCCTGCCAGTAGCCCACTTCGGCGCGCAGCCCGCCGTCGCCGGCCAGGGCACACTCGAAGGCCTGCTGCTCCTCGGCGGAGAGGGTGCCGAGCACGTACTCGCCAGCGGCGGCACTGCGGTCCTCGGCGGTGTCGAGTTTCATGCCATGCACTCCCGCAGCGCCAGCAGCGAGCGGCGGATCCAGGCCTTGACGGTGCCCAGCGGGGTGGCCAGGCGCCGGGCGATCTGGTCGTGGGTGTAGCCGTCGACGAAGGCGTGCAGCACGCAGGCGCGGCGTTCGGGCTCCAGGCGCTCGAGGCAGCGCTCCAGCTGGTCGGCATCGAGTCCGTCCGCGGCCGGGGCATCGTGCTGCGCCGCCTGGCGGGCGTCGGACAGCTCACCGAGGGCCTGGGGCTCCAGGACCTCCTCGATGCCGCCGCGACGCACCGCCTTGAGCGCCTGGTGGCGCACCACGGTGTAGATCCAGCCGCGGCCGGACCCCAGGCTGGGGTCGAAGGTGGCGGCGCGGCTCCAGACCTGCAGCATCGCGTCCTGGAAGACCTCTTCGGCACGCGCCGGGTCGCGCACGATGCGCTGCACCACGCCGAGCAGCCAGCGGCCCTCGCGTTCGTAGATCACCCGCAGGGCAAAGCGCTCGCCGCGGGCGCAGGCGGCCAGGGCGGCTTCGTGGTCAAGCGGATCGAGGGGCTCGGGGGTCTGCTGGGGCATCGGCAAGGGAGATCAGGCCTGAGCGGCACCCGCAGGCACCACCGCCCGGCCACTCTCCCACAGCGGCAAAGGCCCGGGTTCAGACGGGTTTCCAGAAGATGTAGTCGGCCTGATAGGTCACCACCTGGCGGCTGCCCGCCATCGGGCCGGTGCAGGCCGCGGCGGGGGCCACGCCGCCGCGGGTGGCCACACGCTGGATGTAGCTCACGCCCTGCAGGTCACCCTTGCCGTCCGCGAGCTTGGCCGGGTTGGCCTTGACCAGCTGCAGCGGGATGTTGCCGCTGCCCGCCGAGGCCACGGCCAGTTGCGCGCCGGTGAGGCTGGAGCCGTCCTGCGCCGCCCAGGTGGCCGGCGGGCCCCAGTAACCGCCGACCACCTGGCCCTGGCGCGAACGCAGATCGGCCTTCGGGCCGACGAAGACCCACTCGAAGGCATCGGCGGCGCCGGCCTTGGCGCGGCACTCGTAGGTGATTTCGCCGACACCGACGGTCTCCCAGGCGACGCGGTGGCCGCTGGGCACCTTGACGGCGTCGGGCAGGGCGTCCTGGCTGAACGGCACAGCCACCGGCGACGCCGCCATCGGCATGGAGCCGCTGCCGGGCATCGAGCCACAGGCGGCCAGGCTGGCGGCCAGGAAGGTCAGGGAAAGCGGGGCAAGGCGAAAGGTCGACATGAGGAGCTCCTGGGGGTTGGGGCGCTCGGCGCGCCGGAATGGCGGCCTCACACCCCGCACTAGCCCGCGGCGCGCCGGCTGGATGCAGCGCAGATGCAAGCAGTTGCAACCACCCTGGAGCCGCGGCACGTGGTGACACGCGGTGACACGCGCAGCACTTCTGGCCTATGCTGGTCTTTTCGTGCTGCCGAGGAGCCTGCATGCCCGACGCCCCGCCCCACCTTTCCGAACGCGTTGCCGCCGCCGCGGAGGCCTTGGTGGCCGCCCGGCGCAGCCGCCGGCCGATCACCACCCTGACCACCCACTGGCCGGAGCTGGACGAGGCGCTCGCTTACGCCATCGCCCGCACCACCGAAGCGTTGCTGGGCGAACCCCGTGCGGGCTACAAGCTGGGCTACACCAGCGCCGCGATGCGCGCGCAGATGGGGGTGGACCAGCCGAACTACGGCGTGCTGACGGCGCCGACCCGGGTGGTGCACGGTGGCGTGCTGGCGATGGCCGAGCTGATCCACCCGCTGGTGGAGCCGGAGATCGCCTTCGTGATGGCGGCCGACGTGCCGGACCCCACCGGGACCGCCGCTGCAGTGGCCAGCGTGCATGCGGCGCTGGAGATCGTCGACACCCGTTACGAGGCCTACAAGTTCAAGGCGGCCGACAACATCGCGGACAACTCCTCTGCGGCGCGCTTCGTGATCGGCCCGGCGATGTCGCTGCCTCCGGACGCCAATCTGGCGACGCTGCCGGTGCGACTGTGCGCCGACGGCGACCTGCTCGGCGAAGGCAGTGGCGCGGACGCATTGGGGCACCCGCTGGCTGCACTGACCTGGCTGGCCGAGCGGCTGCTGCGCGACGGCGCGATGCTTCGCGAAGGCGACGTCGTGCTGACCGGCGGGCTGACCCGGGCCTTTGCAGCCCAGCCGGGCATGCGCTTTTCATCGCAGGTCGGCGACCCGGCGCAGGGTGGCGGCGAGGCCGCCCTGCGCTTCCTCTGACATCCCGTCATCGTTCATCGAGAAGGTTCCGCCATGGCACCCCCAGGCCACCCTCCAGCAGGCAGCCCTCCGGCCGGTTTCGGCCACATCCGCCCGAGCGACGACAGCGGTCAGTCCCTGGCGGTCTGGGCCCAGTCGCTCTACCTGATCAACCTGCTGCTGGCCCCCGGCCTGGCCTTCGTCGCACTGCTCTGGCTGTGGCGGCGCCACCGCAACAGCGCCCCGCCGCTGGCCCGTCAGCACCTGCATCAGGCGCTCTGGGTGAGTGTGGTGGCGGGCGTACTCATCGCCGGCCTGTCCGCTCTGCTGGTGGCGGTGGGTGGCCTGCACGCCGCCTGGACCTGGGTGGTGGTGCTGACCTACTTCGTCTGCGTCCACGGCGCACTGGTGACGATGGGCATCTTCGCGCTGTCCAAGGCCATGGCCGGGCAGCCCTGGCGCTACCCGCTGGTGGGACCGGGGCCGGAACGCCCCCGGTGAGTGTCCCCTGCGGTGGGGCCTAGACTGGCAGTTTTGCCAGTTCAGGCCCACCACTCCAGGGGAACTCCATGCCTGCCATCCATGCCACCCATCCGACCCGCCGCACTGCGTCGGCCCCCTTCTTGTTCACCTCGATGCGCAGCGTCCGCCGGGCCACCGCCGCCCTGATCGCCGGGCTGGGGCTGCTGGCCGGCGGTGGGGCTGTGGCCCAGGCAGGTAGCGGCACCGGCATTGGCGTCATCAGCTACTGGGGCACGGATGCGGCGCTCTACAACCAGCTGCCTGCAGGCAGCCTGGCGGTGATCAACCCGGACAGCGGCCTCTTCGTCGCTGCCGGCCAGACCACCACGCTGGTGCCGGACCTGGCGAGCTGGCGCGACATCGTCAACAACACCGCAGCGCGCGGCGTGAAGCTGCTGGGCTACGTGCCTACCGGCTACTTCAACCACGGCTGCAATGCCGAGGGGCAGTGCCAGACCTGGGCCCGCATCGAGGCGCAGGTGGCGGCCTATTTCGCACAGCTGCCGGCGGTGACCGGCATCTTCTTCGACGAGGCGGCACCGGCCACCTGGAGCTGCAGCGCCTTCGTCACCGAATATCAGAAGCTGCGCGCCCTGGTGGCCAGGTACCGGCCGGGCGCCCAGATCACCTTCAACGCCGGGGTGCCGGACAACTGCGTCGTCGGCGGCGCGCTGGCCGGAGAGACGGTGGTGCTGTTCGAGAGCAGCAGCGCCGACTACACCGCCCAGGCCACGCAGATCGCCAGCACCACGGCGACGGCCCGCAGCAAGGGGGTGTCCACCTGGCACCTGGTGCACAGCGTGGCGACGCAGAGTGCGATGAGCAGCACCATCGCCAAGGCGGTGCAGATGCAGGTCAACCTGGCCTACGTCACCGACATCGGCGGCAACTGGCAGGCGGGCGAAAACACCTGGGGCTCGCTGCCCAGCTACTGGGCCAGTGAGGTGAGCCTGCTGGCCGGCAGCCCGGCCGGGGTCAACTGGGGCAACCTGACCAAGAAGCTGGTGAATGCTGCCAGCCACCTCTGCCTGCGCGGCAGCGGCAGCCGCATCGACCAGCAGGCCTGCGCCAGTAGCTCGGCCTGGGCGATGACGGTGCGCAGCGTCGGCTCGACGCCCTACTACCAGCTCAAGTACGGCAGCAAGTGCGCCACGCAGGCCTCGGCCGCCAGCAGCGCCGTCAGCTGGGCCACCTGCTCCAGCACCGCCGCAAACCAGATGTGGTCGATGAAATCGGCTGGCGGACTGGTCTACTTCGAGAACCGCAGCAGCGCCCAGGCCCTGACGGTGAGCGGCAGCGCTGCCGGCAGCAGCGCATCGGCCAGCAACTACACCGGCGCACTGCAGCAGCAGTTCTATTTCCAGTGAGGGTCCGCAGACCTTGCGCTGCGCATCAGGTTCGACCCTGATCAAGCTCCGCACAGCAGGCGTTGCGCCCTCGGGCCCGGGGCGCGGTCCAATGAGGCATCTTCCCGGCGCCGGGGCCCCCGGCGCCCCTGACCCGAGGAGGTTGCACCATGAAGAAGACCCTGATGGCCCTGTGCGGGGCCCTGTGGCTGAGCACGGCGGCTTTCGGCGCCCCACCCGATGAAGCGCGCCTGACCACCTGGGCTCAGGGCACGACACTGCCTGGCTACCGCTTCGGCGGGGTGGACCAACCCGACCCGGGTGTGCTGATGGCCGTCTGGGTCAACGGTCGGGAGGAGATGGTGGGCTTGCAGCTGCGCCCGCTGGCCGAGTTCCATCAGCAGGCCAACCAGGTGGTCAACCGCCGCAAGCCGCTGGCCTTCACCTACCAGGGCATGCCGGCGCTGTACACCGATGCACTGGCTCCGTCCGCTGCGGTTCTGGTCCGCCATGAGGGCCTGGGCCGCACGCTGACGGTCATGAACATGGGCCAGCCCAAGGGCTTCACGCAGGCCGAGCTGGTCAAGCTGCTGGATGGCATGAACCTGGGGCGACTGGGGAAGTAGGGGCCTGCGCATCGGCGGTTTGAAATGAGCATACACATAGTGTTGACGCATATCATCAGCATAGATATTATTTGCTGAGGCGCCGGCAGAAGGTGTAGGGCGCGGTTCAACCCCAGGAGACAGGACATGCAGTTCTACAAGAATGGCTTTCGCGGCGGCAACCCGGACGTGAAGGAAGCCGCACCCAACCGGCGCAACCACGGCATCAACGAGCCGCTGCCGGAGAAGGTGGATGTGCTGATCGCCGGCACCGGCCCGGCCGGCCTGTGCCTGGCCGCGCAGCTGGCGCAGTTCCCCGAGATCGAGACGATGATCGTGGAGCGCATGCCCACCAACATCATCAAGGGCAAGGCCGACGGCATCAACACGCGCACGATGGAGATGTTCCAGGCCTTCGGTTTTGCCGACAAGGTCAAGCGCGAGACCTACTGGGTCAACCAGACCAACTTCTGGATGCCCGACCCCGCCAACCCCGCGCACATCAAGCGCGTCGGTCGGGTGCAGGACGTGGCCGACGACAGCTCGGAGATGCCGCACATTCTGATCAACCAGGCGCGGCTGCACGAGCTGTTCCTGGAGGTGATGAAGAACTCGCCCTCCCGCCTGGAGCCCGACTACAGCTGGGAGATCGTCAGCCTGACGGTGGACCCGACCACCGAAGACCACCCGGTGTCCGTGACCCTCAAGGACGCCAGCGGCGTGAACTGGTGGGCCACCCGCACCGTGCGGGCCAACTATGTGGTGGGCTGCGACGGCGCGCACTCCGTGGTGCGCAAGTCCATCGGCGGTGTGCTTCACGGCGATGCGGCGCACCAGGCCTGGGGCGTGATGGACATCCTGGCCAACACCGACTTCCCGGACGTGCGGCAGAAGTGCCTGATCTCCTCGGCCAACGAGGGCAACGTGCTGATCCTGCCGCGCGAGGGCGGCTACGTGTTCCGCATGTATGTGGAGCTGGACAAGCTTCGCCCCGACGAGAAGGCCGCCAGCAAGAAGTTCACCCAGGACGACATGATCGCCGCGGCCAACCGCATCATCCGGCCCTACTCGATCGACGTGAAGGAAATCGTCTGGTGGTCGATCTATGACATCGGCCACAGCATCACCGACAAGTTCGACGACGTGGCCGAGGGCTCGGACCGCAACCCGCGCGTCTTCACCGCCGGCGACGCCTGCCACACCCATTCGCCCAAGGCCGGCCAGGGCATGAACGTGTCGATGCAGGACACCTTCAACCTGGGCTGGAAGCTGGTGCACGTGCTGCAGGGCCGGGCGGACGCCAGCCTGCTGCGCACGTACTCCAAGGAGCGCCTGACCGAGGCTAAGCGCCTGGTCGAGACCGACCATGAGTGGGCCCGCATCATGTCCGCGCCCACCACCCAGGCCGAGCGCGAGGGCAAGGAGGAGCCGCGCATCATCCGCCAGTTCAAGGCCAACCTGGAATTCACCGGCGGCACCGCGGTCAAGTACGACGTCGGGACGCTGTTTGCCGCCTCGGCCCACCAGGCGCTCGCCCAGGGCGAGGAGATCGGCCGCCGCTTCCACTCCGCGCCGGTGGTGCGCCTGTCGGACGCCAAGCAGATGCAGCTGGGCCACGTCGCCGAGGCCGACGCGCGCTGGCGCCTCTACGCCTTCGCCGGCCGCGCCGACAGCTCGGCGCCGGGCTCGGCCATCCACCGGCTGGCCGACTGGCTGGAGACGAACCCCGCTTCTCCGGTCGTCAAGCACACCCGCCCCGGCGAGGACGTGGATGCGGTGATCGACTTCCGCGCCGTGTTCCAGCAGACCTTCGACCAGCTCGCCTACGAGCAGATGCCCTCGCTGCTGCGCCCGAAGACCGGCAAGCTGGGCCTGCAGGACCATGAGAAGGTGTTCTGCGTCGACCACAAGGGTGTGGGCGACATCTTCGACATGCGCGGCATCGACCGCGAGCGGGGCTGCATGATCGTCGTGCGCCCGGACCAGTACACCGCGCATGTGCTGCCGCTGGACGCATACGAGGAGCTGTCGGCCTTCTTTGCGGGGATCCTGCGCTGAGTTGAGGCCCCCCGCCAAGCCCCTGCGCGTCGCGGAATTTTTCACATCTCCCCGCCCCCACCGGGGCAGCCGACGGGTCTGACGACAGTCTTGCCACGACACCCACATCATGGATATTCTGTGTACAGGAGATGCACCATGACCATGCACATCAACCTGTCTTCCGAAATGGAGAGTTTCATCAAGGGCAAGGTGGCCAGCAGCTTCTATGGCAACGCGACCGAGGTGATCCGCGATGCCATCCGCCGGATGCAGTCCGAGGAGGACCGCGTGCTGGCCTGGCGGTCTGCGGTTCAGAAGGGCAATGCCGAGCTTGACCGAGGCGAGGGCATGGTCTACACCGCCCAGGCGCTGGGCGACATCACCCAGGCGGCGATCCATGCCATGCACAGCGGCCAGCCAATGGACCGCGAAGTCCTCCCCTGACGCGCCGCCGCGCAGGATCGTCCTTTCTCCCCGCGCCCTGCAGCGCCTCGCCCTCAACCCGGTCTGGGCCGGAGCCCTACAGAGCTGCCCGAGACCCCCGGCTGCACTTCGTGGGATCGCATGTCGTGGTGTTTCGTGAGCAGGGCGCGACCTTGGCGATCGTGCGGATCCTGCACCAGCGGATGAGCCTGGCCCGGCACCTCTGACTCCCCCCGTCGCCCCACCGAGAACACTTCACCTGCCAGACAATGGGCTGCCTGTCTATCGCGAGGGTCTGTCGGCGCGGCAAAGCGAAGCTCAACTGCCGCCCAGCGCCCCTGCCCGCAACCCCAACCGATCCACCATATCCACCAGCATCGGCAGCGAGCTGGCGCGCATCTTTTCCATCACGTGGTGGCGGTGCACCTTCACCGTCACTTCGCTGATGCCCAGGCGGTCGGCGGTGACTTTGTTGCGCAGGCCCTGGACCATCAGCAGCAGCACCTCGCGTTCGCGCGGGGTCAGGGTGTCGAAGCGGGCTTGAACGGATTGGCGGGCGGCTGCGTCGTGCCTGGCGGCGCGGGCCTGGGCCAGGGCGAGGTCGATGGCGGCGAGCAGCTCCTGGTCGCTGAAGGGCTTGGGCAGGAATTCGATGGCGCCGGCGCGCATGGCGCGCACGGTCATCGGGATGTCGCCGTGGCCGGTGATGAAGACGATGGGCCAGGTCTGCCCGCCGGCGTTGCGGCTCGCCAGGTGCTGTTGCAGCTCCAGCCCTGTCAAGCCGGGCATGCGCACGTCCAGGACGAGGCAGGCCGGGCCGGGCGCCGGGTGTTGCGGATCCTGAATGCGGTCGAGGAACTCGGCCGCCGAGGCCCAGGTTTCCACCCGCAGGCCGGCGGAGCGAATCAGGCTGCTCAGGGCCTCGCGCATGGACAGGTCGTCGTCGACGACGATGACGAGTGGAGCGTCGTTGGACATTGCGGGCGTGAGGAACGTCAATCGTCCTCCGGGGCGTCGCCGGTGTCGACCGGCAGCGTGAAGCTGAAGGTGGCACCGGCGCCCGGCGACGGCGTGGCCGTCCAGAGCCGGCCGCCATGGGACTCGACGATGCTGCGGCAGATTGCCAGGCCCATGCCCATGCCGCCGGGTTTGGTGGTCTGGAAGGCTTCGAAGAGGCGCTCGGCCAGCACCGGGTCGATACCGGCGCCGCTGTCGGTGACGTCGATGCGGAGGCGGCCGGGCGGCTCGGCGGCGAGGGTGATCACGACCTCGCGCTGCGGGCCGGCGCGGCGGTCGATCGATTCCATCGCGTTCATCACCAGGTTCAACAGCACCTGCTGCGCCTGCACGCGGTCGGCCTGCACAAGGGGCAGGGGCGGCTGTCCATCGTCGGGCCGGCTCAGGCGCAGTTCGATGCCGCGGGCGGCGGCCTCGCCGCGCAGCAGGGCCAGCGTTTCCTCGGCGGCCTGCGCCAGGTCCATCGGCGCGAGGGGCGCCTTCGGCTGCTCGCCGCGGCGCAGGAAGGCACGGATGCGGGTGATGACCTCACCAGCGCGGTGGGCGTCGCGCACGATGCGGCGCAGCGAGTCCTTGGCTTCTTCCGGGCTGGGTTGGGCGCATGAGCCGCCGCCTTCCAGCCAGCGCAGGCCGGCCTGGCCGTTGGTGGCAATCGCCGCCAGCGGCTGGTTCACCTCGTGGGCGATGGAGGCTGCCAGCTCACCGAGCGAGCTGGCGCGCGAGACCTGCGTGAGCTCCGCGCGGGTCTGGGCCAGGGCCTGCTCGGCCCGCATCTGCTCGCTGATGTCCTTGGCGACAACAACCAGCAGCGGCGTGACCTCCGACACCCCGGGCACCCGCGCCACGCTGGTGTGGGTCCAGACCGGTGTGCCGTCGCGCCGGAGGAAGCGCCGCTGCACGTGGTATTCGCGCACCGTGCCGGCGAGCAGGCGGGTGACGCGCTCCTGGGTGCCGGCGCGGTCCTCCTCGGGGGTGATCTGGCGCAGCGTGCCGGCGCGCAGCTCCTCCGCGCTGTAGCCCAGCATGGTGCGGAAGGCCGGGTTGGCGGTGCGGATCGGCCCGTCCGCGTCGATCAACGCGATGCCCACCGGCGAGTGCTCGTAGATCGCCCACCAGCGTTGCTCGGACTCCTGCAGCGCACGGCGGCTGGCGATCAGGCGGCGCGTCATGTGCGTCAGGTCGCCACCCTGCACCGCCAGTTCGCGTTGCAGCACGTCGCGGGTGTGTTTCATGCCGGCGAGGTTGCGCACCCGGGCGCGCAGCTCCTGGGCCGAGAAGGGTTTGGTGACGTAGTCCTGCACCGCATCGGTCAGCAGCCGGGTGCGCAGCGCCTCGTCGCCGCGGGCGGAGAGCACCAGCACGGGCAGGTCCGCCAGCGCGGGCTGCGCGCGCATCGCCTCGACGAGCTGGTCGCCACCCAGGCGCGGCAGCATCAGGTCGGTGACCACCAGGTCGGGTGGTGCGGCGAGCACCTGCTCCAGCGCGGCCTGGCCATCCGCCACCGCGGTGACGCGGCACTCGCCGCGCAGTGCGTCGGTGATGAAGCGGCGCATCTCCGGGTTGTCCTCGACCACCAGCACGGCGGGGCGTTCGTCCGCTGCGGTCCCGGCATCGGCCTGAGCGGGGCGGGGCGGCGGCGAAGTCGCTGCGACGGGGGCGACGGCGTCGCAGTTCTCGGGCGGGTGCAGCTCGGCCAGGACGCCCTCGAGCATCGCGTCGGTGGTGTGGGCAGATGGAGGCCGGTCCGGTGCATTCGGCGAGCGCGTCACCACGAAGCTGCCCGGCGGTGGCTGCAGCGGCAGCTCGACCTGGAACAGCGCGCCGCCGCCGGGCGCGGCGGTGACGGCGATGCTGCCGTGGTGCAGGTCGACGAACTCCTTGGCAATCGCCAGGCCCAGCCCGGTGCCGCCGTGCTCGCGCATGGTGCCCTGCTGGAGCTGGCGGAAGCGCTCGAACACCGTCTGCCGCTGTTCGGGCGGCACGCCGGGGCCGGAATCCTGCACGCTGAGCAGGCAGCGGCCATTGCCGAGGTCCTCCAGCGTGCAGCGCACCCGCCCTCCCGGCGGGGTGAACTTGAAGGCGTTGGACAGCAGGTTGAGCACGATGCGCTGGAACTTCTCGGGGTCGACCAGCGCCGGCAGCGTTGGCGGGGTGGCCACGGAATAGGCCAGCTCGCGCTGCGGCGCCAGGGTCTGGAAGGGCTCGGCCAGCACGCGCAGCAGCGCGGCCAGGTCCACCGGCTCGCAGCGCAGATCGACCTTGCGGGCGTCGAGCCGGGCCAGGTCGAGCAGGTCGTCGACGTGCTTGAGCAGCGTCGCCGCACTGCGCCGCACCAGCTGCAGCTGGCGCCGCTGCGGCTCGGTGAGGTTGGCGCCGTGGGCCAGCAGCTCGTCGGTGGGCCCCAGGATCAGCGCCAGCGGCGTGCGCAGCTCGTGGCTGACGTTGGCGAACAGGTCGCTCTTGAGCTGGTCCATCTGCCGCACGGTGTCGAGCAGGCGCTGCAGCTCGGCGTTCTTGCGCGCCACCTCGGCCTCGGCCAGCTTCTTGGCGGTGATGTTGCGGCCCTCGGCGAGCAGGAAGGCCACCCGCCCGCGGTCGTCGCGCACCGGCAGCAGCGAGAAGTCGACCACGATGGTGCGGTCGCCGGCCGCCTCGCCGTAGACCTCCAGGTCGCAGCGGATGAACTCGCCGCCGCGCGCGCGGCGCACGAAGTCGCGCTGCTGCTCGATCGACTCGCGTGAGACCTGGAACCAGCGCGCTTCCCAGAACGGCCGGCCGCGGATGTCCTCCAGCCGCAGGCCGGCGCCCTCCAGCGCGGCGCGGTTGATCTCCAGCGTGCGGCCCTCGGCATCGAGCAGACCGACGAACTGGTACATCGCGTCCAGCACGATGCGGGCGAGCTTTTCGCGCTGGGTCTGAGTGTTGTCGCCCGCACTGAGTGTGACCGCGCCGACGCGCAGTGGGGCGCTCGGCCAAGCCGGCAAGCCAGGTTTCACGCGGGAGTCTCCTCAGGGGCAGGTGAGGGCGGTGCTGAAACGCCCGCCTGCTCGACCGCTCACTCAATCTCGATATTCGAGCCTTCAGCTTGCCAGTTCCTGGCCATCCACACAATCCGGCAAAAAGCGGATCCAGTGGGTCTGCCCAATCGGATCGGGATCCCTGACTTCCTCCGCAACTGATCCATGTGTGCTGAAGGGTCGTGCCAGGCCTTGATGGGCTCCAGAGAGGCTCGACATCCCCAGGTGGAACAAGGTGGGGATCTGGAAAGTATCGAGATTTTCTGCGGTACCTTCTCCGTGGGCGTCAGCGCAGGGCCGCCTCGTCAAAGTCCACCGACACCACCCGGAACCGCCCGTACACGAACGGCCCATCCGCCCGGTGCCAGACGGCGTCGCCGCGGCCGGGCACGCTGCGGCCGTTGTCCAGCCGGCGGAACTCCGACAGCGGCGTGGTCCAGGGCATGCGTTCGACGCGGTCGTTGGCCTTCACGTCGCCGCGGTCCTCAGAGCGGAAGTCGACCAGGTGGCCGGCGGCGTCGACCGTCAGCAGCGCGCTCACCGTGTGCGGGCCCTGGGTGAAGCTGACGCGCGCCTGGGTGTCGTCCACCGGCTGCCAGCGCAAGGCGCCGCGCCAGGCCGGGTCGGCCAGCGCGGAGGGGGCGTAGGCGCAGAGGTCGTTGAGCAGGGTGACGGTTTCGGTGGCGGAGAGCAGCGGGCCGGAGAAGTCCGCCACGTTGAACAGGCCGGCCAGGCGCACGCGCATGGTGGCCTCCTGACCCGGCTGGTCGGCGCGCCAGTCGTGCAGCACCTGCACCGGCAGGCCCAACATGCGGGTGCGCATGTGGAAGAGACGGCGCGGCACGGGCGCGAGGAAGTCGATCTGCGTGGCCGGGCCGCTCATGCCGCCGTCGCCGGGGGCGCGGTACAGCGTGGCGTCGAAGTTCACCCGCACCGCGCGCACGGGCGGCTGGCCGAGCACGCCGGCCGTGCGCAGCCAGCGCTGCACCGGCGCAGGCAGCGGGGCCAGGTCGGCCTCGGTCAGCGCAGCGGCGGGGGGCGGCAGCGCGGGCAGGGCGGCCAGCCGGTTGCGCAGGGCCACGGAGAGATCGGCGTCGGGGCTGTGGGCGAACTGCATCCACAGGCCGACGGCGACCAGGGCCAGCAGGGACAGCAGCAGGGTGGTGCGCATCGGAGTTCCTTGTCTCCGCGAGCAGGGGGCGGAGCACGGCGGCAGTGTCCCTCCGGCCGGGCGGGCCGGCCTTGAGCGGCGGCAACGGCGGGGCGTTGCGGCGGGTCAAGGACGGGGGGGCCGCTGCGCCGTAGCGTAGAAGGCCCCAGTGGACGACCACGGTGGACGCAAGCCATGACGCAGGATCTGTTGGCTTTGAAGGCGCTGGGCTGGCGCGACGAGGGCCAGTCGGCGCAGCCCTGCCCCGACGGGCAGAACCTGGCGCGGGTGCTGGCGGTGGACCGCGATGCACTGCTGCTGGACGACGGCAGCGGCGCCTTCCGCGGCCGGCTGGCCGGGCGCTGGCTTCACGAGGCGGGTGATGCACAGGCGCTGCCCTGTGTAGGGGACTGGGTCTGTGTCGAACGACCCGCGGGCGATGGGGTCGCGCGCGTCGAGCGGCTGCTGCCTCGGTACAGCGTGCTGCGTCGGCGCGCGGCCGGCAGTGCTGCCGGGGCGGCGCAGATGATCGCCGCCAATGTCGATGGGGTGGTGATCGTGCAGGGCTGCCACTTCGACTTCAACCTCAACCGGCTGGAGCGTTACCTGGTGATGGTGCGCGACGGTGGTGCCGAGCCCTGGATCCTGCTGACCAAGACGGACCTGGTGATGCCGCAGGTGCTGGCCGGGCAGATCGAGCAGATTCGCGCGGCCGGCATCGACGCGCCGGTGCTGGCGCTGAGCAACCTGACCCCCACTGCTGGGCCCGCTGCCAGTGGCCCGGGGGCACAGGCCGACGGCTTCGACGCCCTGCGCCAGAAGCTGCTGCCCGGGCGAACCTACTGCTTCGTCGGCTCGTCCGGGGTGGGCAAGAGCACGCTGATCAACCGGCTGATCGGTGCGGCCCGGCAGGACACCGCCGGTGTCAGTGGTACGGGCGAAGGCCGCCACACGACGGTGCGCCGCGAGCTGATCCGGCTGAAAGGGGGTGCGCTGGTGATCGACAACCCGGGCATGCGCGAGTTCGGCCTGGTCGATGCGCAGGAGGGGCTGGAGGATCGGTTCTCCGAAATCGCCAGGCTGGCGGCCGGTTGCCGCTACCGGGACTGCCAACACGGCGGCGAACCCGGCTGCGCGGTGCAGGTGGCCGTGGATGCGGGCCAGATCGACGCCGGCCAGCTGGACAACTGGCGCCGGCTGCAGCAGGAGTCGGCCTTCTACGAACTCTCGCAGGTCGAGAAGCGGCACAAGGACCGCGCCTTCGGCCGCTTCCTGCACCACGTGAAGAAGGATCTGCGCGGCGGTCGGGACGACTGAGCGGCGCGGGTGAAGGGAGCGGGGGAAGGCTGCGGGCCCGGCTCCCTTAGACTGGCCTCACGAGGCTCAATCTGGAGGCACAACGATGTCCGCGATTCATCTGGTGGCGGCGCTGGCGCTGCTGCAATACCTGCTTTTTGGCGCACTGGTCGGCAAGGCGCGTGGCCAGTACGGCGTGAAGGCCCCGGCGGTGACAGGGCATGAAGGCTTCGAGCGCATGTACCGGGTGCAGATGAACACGCTGGAGCTGCTGGTGGCCTTCCTGCCGGCCCTCGGCCTGGCGGGGCTGTACTGGTCGCCGGTGGCGGTGGCGGCGGTGGGGGCGGTGTTCATCCTCGGTCGGCACCTGTATTGGCGCGCCTATGTGAGCGACCCGGCCAGCCGGTCCGTCGGTTTCGTGCTGAGTTTCCTGTCGGTGGTGGCGCTGCTGCTGGCCACGCTGGCGGGGGCGCTGCTGGCGCTGCCGCAGTGACCGAGGCGGTCGGAGCCGCCGCCGCCGCTGCTGCAGGGGCCCGACCCAGCCAGGGGCTGCAGCCGCCGCCGTCGGAACTGCGGGCGGTCTGCTTCGACTGGGGCGGAACGCTGATGGCCGACGATGGCCCCGCCGATCGGCCGATGGTGGACTGGCCGAAGGTCACCGTGCTGCCCGGCGCGGTCGAGCTGCTGCACGGGCTGCATGGCCGCTGGCGCATCTGCCTGGCCACCAACGCGGCGCAGTCCAGTCGGGCGCAGATCGAGGCGGCGCTGCAGCGCGCCGGGTTGCGGCCCTGGATCGACGAGATCTTCTGCGCCCGCGAACTGGGCCTGCGCAAGGAGCAGCCCGCGTTCTGGTCCACCGTGGCCGAGCGCCTGGGGCTGCGGCCCGAGCAGATCGCCATGCTCGGCGACTCGCCCGAAGGCGATGTGCGCGTGCCCCGGCGCTGCGGCGTGGCGGCCCTGTGGTTCAACGCCGGGGGCCGGCAGCCGCTGCCGCCCGGGGAGGAGCCCCTGCCGATGGTGACGCGGCTGGAGGACTTCGGCCGCTGGTTGACCGGCCCCGGTTGAGGCCGCCTGGATCCGTCAGGGGCGTTTCGTTCGGGGAATGAAACCCCGTCCGCGGTCAGTCGCCCGAGGAGCCCTTGACCTTGGCGGTCACCGGCTGGCGGGTGGTGGCGTCTTCCACCCACACCGTGGAGCCGCTCTGGAGCAGTTCGCCCCGGACGACGTAGCGGGCGTTGGCCCGGGGGGTGAAGTCCACTTCGCCTTCCACCAACGTGCTCGGGCGGCCCTTGACCAAGTTCATCATGGCCTCTTTGGCGTCGGTGACGTTGTGGCTGGCTTTGAGCTTGAGCTTCATCGCACGCACGGGCACGCGGCGCTGCACCAAGCTCCGGCTGAAGTCGTAGCCCGCTTTGCCCTTGGCCTCGGCGGTGGTGAAGAAGCTGTTGGACACCGCCTGCCCATCCACCGCGACCACGGCAAAGATCTGCGCGGTGGTGGGTGACTCCTCCAGGCCACTGTCGGCCAGGGTGGCCACGGGGCCGGTGTAGCCGGCCGGCACCGGCTCGTAGCTGCCGTTGGTGGTGATGGCGCCGCAGGCGCTGAGGGCGAGTGCGGACAGGATCAGGGGCAGGGTCTTCATCGGGTCCTCCCGGAACGGATCGAAGGGGTTGCTGACCTGACGAAGCGTACGACGCCCGCATGTTGCTTGCTGCACCGGTGCCGGACCGGTTGATCTGCCTCATCCCTGGGACCGTTGCAACGCAGCAGCGCAGCAACAGGGCGACGGCACGGGTCGCCCGAGACCGGCGGGCGGGTGACTCAGCCCCCGCGCCGCGCGCGGTAGAGCATGTCCAGCGTGATGTGCCGCACCTCCAGCTTGCTCTGCTCGATGTGGGCGCGCAGCAGGCGCTGGGCCTCGTCGCTGCGGCGGCGGGTGATGGCGCCCAGGATGCGGGCGTGTTCGTCGTAGGTGGCGTCGATGCGGGCGGGTTTGGTGAAGTCCAGCCGGCGGATGATGCGGATGCGCTCGGTGATGTCGGCATGCACCCGCAGCATCTCGCGGTTGCCGCTGCCGGACACCAGGCGGCGGTGGAAGTCCTCGTCCAGGCTGCCCACTTCCACCCGGTCGGCGGAGCGTTCGGCCGGCGCCACCAGCCACACCGCCGCCAGCTCGGCCAGGGTGGGGCGCTCCTCGGCCTCGCACAGGCGCTGCACCGCGTGGGTCTCCAGCAGGATGCGCAGGTCGTACAGCGCGTCGAAGGTGTCGAAGTCCAGCGCCGCCACCTGCCAGCCCAGCTTGGGGAAGACCTGCAGGAAGCCCTCACGCTGCAGCCGCTGCAGGGCCTGGCGCAGGGGGGTGCGGCTGACGGCGACGCGCTGGGTGAGGTCCGCCTCCGAGAAGCGTTCGCCCGGCATCAGCACGAAGTCGTAGATCAGCTGCTTGACTTCGCGGTAGGCCTGCTCGGCCAGCGAGGCGGGCTCTTGCGTGGCTGAAGCGGCGGGTGTCGTCGCAGACACGGGGACCGGCATGGCCGGTTCGACCGGTGCGGCGGCATCGTCCGCGGCGGCGCGGGAGGAAGGGTTCAGGCGGCGGGCCATTCGATCATGCTGACGTGGGCGGTGACGATTTTCCACCCCGCGCCGGCCAGGCGAGCCCAGGTCTGGGTCTGGAAGCCCCGCAGGGCGGTGTCGCTGCGAACGAACTCCACCTGCACCACCGCCACATCCGGCCCGAGCGCCAGGATGCGCAGCTCCTCCAGCCGACGGGTGAACTGCGGCGCCGGCACCTGGGCACGCCAGGCGGCCAGCGCCGTGGCGCCCCATTGCCGGTCGGCGATGCCGTAGCGGGTCACACGTTCGTCGTCCCAGAAGAAGTCGGCCAGCGCCGCGGTGTCGTTGGCCATCAGCGCGGCCTCGTAGGCCTCGAACAGCGGCAGCAGCTCGGCATGCACCGCCGCCAGGTCGAGCTGGTCGGTGCGCAGGCCCGGGGAGGGGGTGGTCATGCCGCTTCCCCCCGGGCCCGGGCGGCCATGTAGGCGCGCCAGCCGCCGTGGGCGCTGATGTCCGGCGCAGTGGCGAGCGCGGCGCCTTCGCAGATGAAGCCCTTCACCCAGCGGCTGGGCCCGGCGGGTGTCGGCACCTCCTCGGCCAGCTCCACCGAGCCCAGGCCGAGCGGCGGCGGGATCAGCGCGAGGAAGCTGCCGATCTGGTCCAGCGGCAGCTCGTAGACCTCCAGCTCGATGGCGTGGCCGACCTCATCGTCCGCGACGCGGGCCAGCCCCGGCTTGGGCGGCACCGTGCCCGGCAGAGCGTGCAGGCGGTAGCGCGCCGCGCTGCGGGTGCGCGCCAGCAGGCGGGCCCCGCGCTCGACCAGCTGGCCATGCAGCGGCATGCCGGACAGGTGGGCGCCGACCACGGCCAGCGCCAGCGTCGGGGCGGCTGCCGGCCATCGCTTCGGCACGGCGACTGGCGGCAGCGCCAGCCCGGCGCCGCGTGGCAGCGGCGCAGCACAGCGTTCCCAGCGGCTGCCCAGCGCGGCCAGGGCGGCGTCGCTGCCGCCGGGGGCGACGAAGGTGACGCCGAAGGGCAGGCCGGACGGCGTCGCTTCGGCCGGCAGCGCCAGCGCCGCCAGGCCCAGCAGGTTGACGAAGTTGGTGTAGCGCCCCAGCGCGCTGTTGGCCCGCAGCGGCTCGGCCGCCACCTCCGCCAGCGTCGGGTGGGTGGGCGCAGTGGGCAGCATCAGCACATCGACGTCTGCCCAGGTGGCCAGGGTGGCCTGTTCCAGATCCTTCAGCCGGTACTGCGCCTCGAAGGTGGAGGTGGCGTCGTGGTCCAGCGCCTGGGCGATGACCTGGTGCACCGTCGGGTCCAGCGCCTCGGGCTGCTCGGCCAGCAGGCGGCGCACCACGCTGTGGCGCTCCGCCACCCAGGGGCCGTCGTAGAGCAGTGCAGCCACGGCGAAGAAGGTGCCCAGGTCCACCGGCACGATCTCCAGGCCCTCGCCGGCCCAGGCCGGTGGGGCCGCCGCGTCGTCCTGCGGGGTCAAGCCGGTCAGCCGCTGCAGCGCCGCCTGCCAGGCCTGGGGGTAGCCCAGGGCGCCATCCAGCTCGGCCGTGGCGGCGGGCACGCCGATGCGCAAGGGCCGGCCCAGCCGACCCAGCCAGGGCAGTCGGGGTGCATGGCGCTGGAACACCGGGCCTTCGTCCGGCCCTTCGATCACCGCCATCACCTCGGCGGCGTCGGCCAGGTCCAGCGCGAAGACACTCACCACATCCAGCGTGCGGCAGGCCGGCAGCACGCCGTTCATCGGCACCGCGCCGGGGGTGGGCTTGAGCCCGACCAGCTGGTTGAAGCCGGCGGGGATGCGGCCGGAGCCGGCGGTGTCGGTGCCCAGCGCAAAGGGCAGCAGACCACGCGCCACCACGGAGGCCGAGCCGGAGCTGGAACCGCCGCTGACCCGGCTGGGGTCCAGGGTGTTGGGCACCGCGCCGTAGGGCGAGCGGGTGCCGACCAGCCCGGTGGCGAACTGGTCCAGGTTGGTCTTGCCCAGCAGCACCGCACCCGCGGCACGCAGGCGCTGCACCACGCTGGCGTCCTGCGTGGCCAGGGTGGCGAAGGCCGGGCAGGCGGCGGTGGTGGGCCAGCCGGCCACGTCGATGTTGTCCTTCACCGCGAACGGCACGCCGTACAGCGGCAGCGCCTGCGGGTCATCGCCGGCGGCGGTACGGCGTTCGGCCAGGGCCTGGAGCTGTTCGTCCAGCTGCTGCGGGCTGGCCAGGCAGATCCAGGCCGGGTCCTGCGGATCCAGGCGGTCGAGCAGGCTGGCCAGCAGGGACGCCGGCTGCGCACCGGCCTGGTAGGCGGCGCGCCACTGGGCGATCGTCACGGGCAGGGTCGTGGAGGACATGGGAGGCTCGGTGGGTTCCGGAAAGGTCTCAGGGTTGGCGCACAGGGGCGCCGCGCAGCGCCGCGATCAGGTCGTCGCAGCGGCCGGTCCAGCCGACGATGGCGCCCTGCGCGCGCAGCATCGCCAGCGTGGCGGCCTTGAACTCGGGGAAGTAGCTCTCGCTGCCGTCCTCCAGCAGCAGGCATTCGTAGCCGCGGTCGTTGGCCTCGCGCATGGTGGTCTGCACGCAGACCTCGGTGGTCACGCCGGTGAACACCAGGTGGGTGATGCTGCGTGCCCTCAGCAGGGCCTGCAGGTCCGTGCCGCAGAAGGCGCCCTTGCCGGGTTTGTCCAGCACCAGCTCGCCATCGATCGGCACCAGCTCGGGAATGATGGCGTGGCCCGGCTCGCCCTGGATCAGCACGCGGCCCATCGGCCCCACATCGCCGATGCGCAGCGACGGGTTGCCGCGGTTCAACTTGGCCGGCGGGCAGTCCGACAGGTCCGGCGCGTGGCCCTCGCGGGTGTGCACCACCCAGCCGCCCGCCGCCCGCCAGGCCGCCAGCAGGCGCTGCAGCGCCGGCACGATGGCCTGCAGCCGCGTCACGTCGTTGCCCAGGCTGGCGCCGAAGCCGCCGGGCTCGACGAAGTCGCGCTGCATGTCGATGATCACCAGCGCCGTGCGCGCCAGCGGCAGTGCGAAGGGCCAGGGCTGGGCGGGGATATGGAGATTCATGGCTATCCTCAATGTCCACCCATGTGATGGCCGAGCTGCTGGCGGTCCGCGCTGGCCGCCGGTGTGTCGAACACGATGCGCCCGCCGCTCATCACCACGATGCGGTCGGCCAGCGCGAGCAGCTCGTCCAGGTCCTCGCTGACCAGCAGCACGGCGGCGCCGCGGTCGCGGGCGGCGCGCAGGCGGCCGTGGATCTCGGCCACCGCGGCGAAATCCAGGCCGAACACCGGGTTGGACACCAGCAGCAGTTCGGCCTCGCCGGCCAGCTCGCGCGCCAGCACGGCGCGCTGCACATTGCCGCCCGAGAGCGTGCGCATCGCTGCGCCCTCGCCGCGGGTCTTGACGCCGTACTCGGCGATCCAGGCGCGGGCCCGTTCGCGCAGCGCCGCCCAGCGCACCCAGCCGCCGCGCCAGGGCGGGGAGGCCCAGGGCGGCTCGTCGAAGCTGCGCAGCGCCATGTTCTGCGCCACGCTGAGTTCGCCCACGCAGGCATTGCGCAGCGGCTCCTCCGGCAGCGCGCGCACCTTGAGTCGGCGGAACTGCCGCCGAGTTGCCGCGAAGGGCTGTGCCGACACGCGCACCTCGCCCGCCGGCCCGGCCGCGCTGGCCCACCAGGGCCTCCATCAACTCGCGCTGTCCGTTGCCGGAGACACCCGCCACGCCGACGATCTCACCGGCATGCACCGACAGGTCCAGCGCCTGCACGGCCGGCTCGCCGCGGTCGCCCTGCACGGTCAGGCCCTGCACAGACAGGCGCAGCGGCCCCGGCTCGCGCGGCGTGGCCGTCGTCGTCACGGCCACCGCCGGGTGCTCCCCCTCGTGCAGCACTTCGTCGCGGGCGGGGTGGGCGTCTCCGGACGACTCCCCCACCATTGCTGCGGCCAGCGCGGCGGGTGTGGTGGACGCCACCGCGCCGCTGGTGATGAGCCGGCCGCGGCGCAGCACGCTGACGTCGTCCGCATAGGCCGTGACCTCGCGGAACTTGTGGGTGATCAGGACGATGGAGCAATGGCCGGCATGCGCCCGCTCGGCCAGGGCGCCCAGCACCTCGTCGGCCTCCTGCGGCGTGAGCACGGAGGTGGGCTCGTCCAGGATCAGCAGGCGCGGCCGCAGGTAGAGCTGCTTGAGGATCTCCAGCTTCTGTTTTTCGCCGGCCGAGAGGTCCGCCGGCGTGGCGTCCAGGTCGAGCCGGAAGGGCGTGGTCTGCAGGAAGGCCTTCAGGTCCGCGCGCACGGCCTTCCAGTCCACCACCGCGGGCAGCCGGCCGCGCGCCAGCAGCAGGTTCTCCGCCACCGTCATGCCCGGCACCACGGTGAAGTGCTGGTAGACCATGCCGATGCCGAGATCGCGCGCCACGGTGGGGGAGGTGATGGCCACTTCACGCCCGTCGATCACCACGCTGCCGGTGCTGGGCGGCTGGTAGCCGACCACGCACTTGACCAGCGTGCTCTTGCCTGCGCCGTTTTCGCCCAGCAGCGCGTGCACCGTGCCGGGCCGCACCGACAGCGACACATCGTCCAGCGCGGTGAAGGCGCCGAAGCGTTTGGTGAGGTTGACTGTATCCAGCGCCAGCCCCCCGGGAGGCAGCGCATGGCCGGGGGCGTGGAAGGCGGCGGGGTCGAGCGGGGCGATCATGCGGCGCGCCCGGTCAGGCCCGGTCCGGCCAGGCCTGCAGCACCGCCAGCACGGCGGCCGAGTCGGCCACGGCGCCGAAGACGCCACCCTGCATCTGGATCATCTTCAGCGCCGCCTCGTGGTTGCCGCGGTCGGTGGCGCCGGTGCAGTCGCTGAGCATCACGCACTCGAAGCCGCGGTCGTTGGCCTCGCGCATGGTGGTGTGCACGCACACGTCGGTGGTGATGCCGGTGAGGATCAGGTTGCGGATGCCGCGGGTGTGCAGGATCAGCTCCAGGTCGGTGGCGCAGAAGCTGCCCTTGCCGGGCTTGTCGATGATGGGCTCGCCGGCGATCGGGTAGAGCTCGTGGATGATGTCCCAGCCCGGTTCACCCCGCACCAGGATGCGGCCGCAGGGGCCCGAGTCGCCGATGCCGGCGCCGATCTGCTGCGAGCGCCAGCGCTTGTTGGCCGGCAGGTCGGCCAGGTCCGGCCGGTGGCCCTCGCGGGTGTGGATCACGTGCAGGCCGGTGCGGCGGGCCTGGGCCAGCAGGACCTTCAGCGGCTCGATGGGCGCACGCGTCAGGCTGATGTCGTAGCCCATGGCGTCGACATAACCGCCCTGGCCGCAGAAGTCGGTCTGCATGTCGATGATCACCAGCGCGGTGTTGGCCGGGGTGAACTGGCCGTCGTAGGGCCAGGCGTAGGGGACGGAGGCGAGGGTGGTGCTCATGTCGGGTCCTCGGGATCGCGGCGTGTCGGGCGGGCGCTCAGGGCTCAGGGCTCAGGGCTGCAGCAGGTTGGGCTCTTCGCCGCGGTAGGTGCGGGTGGGCGGCGCGAAACCGCAGGAGCGGCCGTCGGTGTGCACCACCTCGGCCTCCCAGGGCAGGCGAAAGCGGCCGGCCACCATGTCGCGCATGAAGGTGTAGGGGCAGTCCTGTGCGCCATCCTGCACGGCCACGTAGCCGCGGTGCCACAGCTGGTAGGGGTTGTTCTCCACGCCCCAGTGCAGGCGCGCGTCGCGGATCAGGTCGGGCCGGATCTCCGCGCAGATGATCTCGTCGGGCCGCCCGCCGCCCTGGGCGATGACGCGGCCCTCGTGGTCGCAGACCATGGCCTCGCCCATCGAGTCGAAGCTGCCGTCGCTGCCGCAGAGGCAGACGCTGGCGGTGGCCATCAGGTTCTGGAAGGCGTTGGCCTGGTTGGTGATCTGCCAGGCGTGGCGGATCGGCGCGGTGTAGCCGGCGGTGCGGATCATCAGCTCGGCCCCCCGGTAGGCGCACTCGCGCGCCATCTCCGGGAACATGCCGTCGTGGCAGATGATCAGGCCGATCTTCAGGCCTTTGGGGCCGACGCACACGGGTATGCCCATGTTGCCGGGCTCCCAGGCCTCCACCGGAATCCACGGATGGAACTTGCGGTAGTAGAGCTGCAGCCGGCCCTGGTCGTCGATGATGATCCCGGTGTTGTAGGGGTTGCCGCCGGGGTTCTTCTCCATGATCGAGAAGCAGCCCCAGATGCGGTGCTCCACGCAGGCAGCCTTGAAGGCGGCGACCTCCGGCCCGTCGAGCGTGACCATCAGCTCGTCGGCCGTGCTCATCGACAGGCCGTGCAGCGAGTACTCCGGAAACACCACTAGGTCCATCTGCGCATAGCCACGCCGGGCCTTTCCGACCATCTCGACGATGCGCTGCGTCTGCGCGGCCACCTGCGCGGGCGTCTCCACCACCGGCAGTTGCAGCTGCACCAGGCCGACGACCACGCCGGCCGGTGTCTTGTTCAGGCCTCCGAGTCCACTCATGACTGCCCCTCGTCCGCCGTGTACGTCGGCCGGTCCCCCACGGGGACGGCGGGCCGGCTTGGGGCGGCCCGGCGCTCGGCCCGCAACCCTTCCTTTGAAGCAGGGTGTTTCATCAACAACTCCTATTCAGGACAACGGTTTCAGCGCTGCACACCCAGCTCGGCCGGCGCGCCTCTCAGGCTGCGGCTGGGCGAGCAGGTCAGCACCAGGATCAGCAGCGTCAACGCATACGGCACGGCGTTGAACAGGTAGTAGCCGCCGGTCACGCCCACGCTCTGCAGCGCCGGGCCGAGCGCGCCCGCGCCGCCGAACAGCAGGGCAGCGCCCAGGCAGGCCAGCGGGCGCCAGCGCGCGAAGATGACCAGCGCCACCGCGATCAGGCCCTGGCCGCTGGACAGGCCCTCGTTCCAGCTGCCCGGGTAGAACAGCGACAGCGACGCGCCGCCCAGCCCGGCGATGAAGCCGCCGGCCGTGGTGGCGGCGATGCGCACGCCGTTGACCGAGTAGCCCAATGCGCGCGCCGCGTCGGCCGAGTCCCCCACCATGCGCACGATCGGGCCCCAGCGGGTGTTGGCCAGACCCCAGTGCAGCAGCAGCGCCAGCAGCACGCCCAGCGGGAACAGCGCGTTGATCGCCAGCGCGGACTGCACCGCAGGGGATTCGCTCCAGCCACCCAGCGCCAGGGCCGGCACCTGCGGCGCCTGCGGCTGGATCAGCGGCTTGCCCAGGAAGAAGGCCAGGCCGGCGCCGAAGAGCATCAGCGCGATGCCGGTGGCCACGTCGCTGACCCGCGGCAGCGAGCACAGCAGGCCGTGCAGCAGCGCCAGCAGCGCACCGCTGGCACCTGCGGCCAGCACGCCCAGCCAGGGCGAGCCGCTGAGGTAGCTGCCCGCAAAGCCGGCCATCGCGGCCAGCACCAGCACACCTTCCAGGCCCAGGTTGATGCGGCCGGACTTCTCGGTCAGGCACTCGCCCAGGCTGACGAAGAGGAAGGGCGTGCCCACCCGCACCGCACCGCCCAGCACGGCGATGCCCACGTCGACGATGGCGTTGAGTTCCATGCGCGCTCCTGGGTCAGTTGGCCACGGCCGAGGCGTGGATGGGCGGTGGTGGCGCGTTCGGGTCGGCCGGCGGTGCTGCGGGGGGCAGCGGCTTGGGCGCGCGAGCGGCCAGCAGGCGCCCGCGCCCGGCCTCGGCGGCCAGGATCAGCACGAAGGCAAAACCCTGCAGCACCAGAACGGAGGCGTCGGGCAGGTCCAGCCGGCGCTGCAGCAGGCTGCCGGCGGCACCGAAGCCGCCGAACAGCACGGCCACCGGCGGAATCGCCCAGGGGTTGTGGCGCGCGACGAAGGACACCAGGATGCCGGTGTAGCCCAGCCCCGCGATCAGCGAGGCATTGGCCGCCGTGTGCACCGCCAGCACCTCGATGCCACCGGCCAGCCCGGCGCCGGCCCCGCCCAGCGCACAGGCGGTGAGGATCAGCCCCAGCGTGGGCAGGCCCACCAGCCTGGCTGCGCGCACATTGCCGCCCACCACCCGCAGCGCAAAGCCGGAGGCGGTGAAGCTCAGCCACAGGCCGGCCAGCACACACAGCACGACGCCGATCACCAGGCCCCAGTGCACGTCGGTGACCGCCTCCCCCCAGGGGATGCCACCGATGCGCAGCGTCTCGTCCACCGGCCGGGTGGAGGGTTTGTTCAGGCTGGCCGGGTCGCGCAGCGGCCCTTCGACGAAGTGCTTGAACAGCGCGATGGCGATGTAGCCCAGCAGCAGGCTGGAGATGGTCTCGTTGACGCCGCGCTGCTGCCGCAGCCAGCCCGCCAGCGCCACCCAGGCCGCACCGGCGGCCGCGGCCACCGCCAGCATGGCCACCGCGCCACCCGTGCCCTGCAGCCCGGGCAGCACATAGGGCAGCGCCGCGCAGGCCAGCGCGCCCAGCACCAGCGCGCCTTCGCCGCCGATCACCGTCAGCCCGGCCTGCGCCGGCAGCGCCACCGCCAGCGCGGTGAGCATCAGCGGCGCAGCGCGCTGCAGCGTGTTCTGCCAGGAGAACGCGTCACCGAAGGCGCCCTTGAACAGCAGCACCCAGGCGTCCAGCGGACTGGCTCCGGCGAACCAGACGAACACGCCGAAGGCCAGCAGGGCCCCGGCCAGGGCCAGCACCGGCAGGACCACCGCCTCGACCGGGTCCTGCCACGCACGCACACCAGGCATCGCGATTCCTCAACGAGAGATGAGCTGCAGGGAGGCAACCCTATCGAGCAGCAAGCGCGGATCTGGCTTTGCCAGTCCGCTGCTTGCGCCCTCCGAGGGGGCTGAGCGGGACGGGAAGGGGTCCTGAGGACCGCTTCCCGCCAGCGAAGGTCATTCGGCCTGCAGGCCGAATGGCTGGACCGGCGTCAGCCGCAACGGGGGGTCAGGCTTTCCCGATCACGCCCTCGATCAGGTAGTTCATGCTCTCGAGCTCCATGTCGGTCTGCTTGAAGACCTTGCCCTTGGGGATCACGACCTTGCCGGTGTTGTCCTTGAGCTCGCCCTTGAAGATGTCGAACTTGCCCGCGACCATCGACGCCTTGACCGCATCCGCGGCCTTGCGCGCCGCTTCCGGCACCATCGAGCCGTAGGGCGAGGTCTTGACGAAGCCGTCCTTCAGCCCGCCGCGCACGAAGTTCGGGTGCGGCTTGCCGCTGCGTGCGGCCTCGATGATCTGGGTGTAGGCGGTGATCCAGTTCCACTCCGCGCCGGTCAGGTAGGCGTTGGGCGCGAGCTTGGCCTGGCTGGCGTGGTAGCCGCAGACGAACTTGCCGCGCTTGGCGGCGGTTTCGACGATGACCTTGGGGCCATCGACGTGCATGGTGAACACGTCCACGCCCTGATCGGCCAGGCTGTTGGTGGCCTCGGCCTCCTTGACCGGCATGGACCAGTCGCCGGTGAAGATCACCGAGGTGGTGATGCCCGGCTTGACGCTCTTGGCCCCCAGCGTGAAGGCGTTGATGTTGCGCAGCACCTGCGGGATGGGCTTGGCGGCGATGAAGCCCAGCTTCTTGGACTTCGTCATGTGCGCCGCGACCACGCCGTTGAGGTACTGCGCCTCGTCGATGTAGCCGAAGAAGCTGCCGGTGTTCTTGGGGTGCTTGCCCTCGGTCCACAGGCCGCCGCAGTGGGCGAAGCGCACGTCCGGGTTCTTGCCTGCCACGGCCAGCATGTGCGGGTCGAAGTAGCCGAAGGAGGTCGGGAACAGCAGCGTGGCGCCGTCCTGCGAGATCATGCCCTGCATGGTCTTCTGCACGGCGTTGGTCTCGGGCACGTTCTCCTCTTCCACCACCTTGATGCCGGCCAGCTTTTTGACCTGGGCCGCGGCTTCTGCGTGCGCCTGGTTGTAGCCGTAGTCGTCCTTCGGGCCGACGTAGATGAAGCCCACGGTCATGGTTTTTTGTGCGAGCACCAGCTCGCTGAACGAGGCGGTGGCCAGACCGACACCGGTGGCACCGACGGTGCGCAGCCAGTCACGACGATGGGAGAAAAAATGGCTCATGCGAAGCTCCTGGGGCGGTGCAGATCGATTGGACCTGCGTGGTGTTCATGCTTGTATACAAGCATTCACCATGCCAGTTTCCTTCTCCTGGGTCGAAGCGGCGCGAAGCGGCGTGAATGGGCCGGCACAGTGCATCCGGTGGATCGATGCAGTGCCGAAACAGGGCGGTTGCAGTGTGGGGGCACCAGCCGGGTGCGTGCGCGGCCCCTCCGGAAACGACACTGCCGCCCGAAGGCGGCAGTGAAGGCGGGTTGTGCCGGCAGGCATGGAAACGACGGGGCCAGATCTTTCCGCCTTGGCGGGGTGTCGGCGGAGGACTCGATCAAGCGGACGCTCACACGTCATTCCCGCGCAGGCGGGAATCCAGTTCGGTGCGGCCTTGCGCCGACCGTCTACGCTGGGGGGACTTCTGGATTCCCGCCTGCGCGGGAATGACGGGGTCACGGGAATGACGGGTTACGGAAACGACGGGGTCACCGGCATGTTGGGCGCGCCGATTCCCCCCGGCCAGAACAGGCCGGCGCTGCACCCGTGGGATCAGCGGTTCTGCAGGTCCTGATCACCCAGGTGGCGCAGTGCGGCGCCACGCAGGTCGGCCGCGTAGGACGGCTGGCTGGCTTCGATGCGCCAGGCGTACTCCAGCAGCTCCTGCGCATTGCGCGGCTCCGGCCCGAAGGAGGACGGCGGGTTGGACAGCTGGGCCCACAGGCCCTGGACACTGCGGACGAAGGCGCGCTGGGCACGGGTGATCAGCGCATCGAAAGCGGACGGTTGGTAACGGCCCGACGGAAGAGACAAGGTGCTCATGGCAACTCCTAAGGGAAAACCCTGATCACGATTCTAGGGGTAACCCTTGGTTTTGCCGCCGGGCAACGCTGGAAGCCCATGCGGAAGGGTCGGATGTTGCGCTGCAGCAAGAACCTCGGGCGCGGTGCGGGGGCCTTGAGGGCCTGACAGGAGGGCTCAGCCAGGCCCCAGGCGGGACCACAGGAAGCTGTACTCCAGCGCCATCAGTCGGGCGCGCTGCTGGTTGTCCGCCGCGCCGCCGTGGCCGCCCTCGATGGCCTCGTGGTACAGCACCGGCAGTCCCAGCTCGCGCAGGCGGGCCACCATCTTGCGCGCATGGCCGGGGTGCACCCGGTCGTCCCGAGTGGAGGTGGTCAGCAGCATCGGCGGCAGTTGCACGCCCGGCTGCAGCCGCTGGTAGGGGCTGTAGCGGGAGATCCAGCCCCAATCTTCCGGCCGATCCGGGTCGCCGTACTCGGCCATCCAGGAGGCGCCGGCCAGCAGGCGGTGGTAGCGCCGCATGTCCAGCAGCGGCACCTGGCAGACCACGGCGCCGAACAGGTCGGGGCGCTGCAGGGCGGTGGCGGCCACCATCAGGCCGCCGTTGGAGCCACCCATCAGGCCCAGCCGGGTGGGGCGGGTCACGCCGCTGCGCTGCAGCGCCTCGGCGATGGCGATGCAGTCGTCGTAGCTCTTCTGCTTGTGCTCGCCCACGGCGGCCTGGTGCCAGGCGGGGCCGAACTCGCCGCCGCCGCGCAGGTTGGCCACCACCAGCACACCGCCGCGGGCGAACCAGGCCCGGCCCATCGCGGCGGAGTACCAGGGCTGCAGCGACACCTCGAAGCCGCCGTAGCCGTAAAGCAGGGTGGGGTGGTCGCCGTCACCATCGCCTACGCCATCGCCGCCGGCACGAGCAGCCACACCGGCCGGCCAGACGATGAAGTACGGCACTTCGCAGCCGTCGCGACTGCGTGCCCAGCGCTGCTCCACCCGCATGCCGGTGGCCTCGAAGTGGCGGCTGCGCTGTTTGAGCAGCTCGGGGCCGCCGCCGTCACCACGGTGGTCGCGGTCCAGCGACAGCCGCATCAGGCTGTCCGGCGTGAGGAAGTCGGTGTAGTGCAGCAGCAGCGCCTGGGCCAGCGGGTCGGCCGTCGCGCCGCCCGGGTGGCAGGGGTCGTGCAGCGTCTGCACCGACAGGCTGCCCGGGCCGGGCAGCTTCGGCATGCTCTGGCATTGCCAGGTTCCGCCATCAGCGGCCCCGGCATCCACCACCCAGCGCCAGCGTTCCACCTGGGTGGCCACCTGGTCCAGCACCGTCAGCAGCAGGTCGCGGGCGGTCCAGTCCCAGCCGGCAAGGCTGCGCCGGGGGCCGGGGGTGAACAGGCGATGCCAGCCGGGCCGACCGTCCAGCAGCTCGGCCAGCGGGGTCACCAGCAGGCTGCCGGCCGGGTGGAGCGTCGGTTGTCCGGCTGAGACGGCGTTGGCGTCCGCGGTGGACAGGTCGCTGCGCAGCGAGAGCAGGGCCCAACCTTCGTGCAGGGAGAGGTCGGCATCCTCCGGCTTGGGCAGGGGCCGCAGTTCGCCATTGCCAGCAACGGTGGACCAGAGGAAGTCGCGACTGCGGTAGAAGTCCAGCGCGCGGCTGAAGCCCGCCCGCTGGTACCCCGGCGTGGCGTCCACCCAGGCGGAGACGGAGACGTCGCCCGCCTCGCCCTCGAACACCACCGGCGCGTCCTGCAGCGGTGTGCCGCGCCGCCAGCGGCGAATCTGCCGCGGGTAGCCGGAGTCGGTCAGCGAACCGGGCCCGGTGTCGCTGCCCACCAGCAGGGTGTCGGCGTCCAGCCAGGTGGCGCGGGTCTTGGCCTCGGGCAAGTGAAAACCTTCCGGCACGAAGCGGCCGGTGACCAGGTCGAACTCGCGCAGCACCACCGCGTCCGCGCCGCCGCGCGAGAGCTGCAGCAGGGCGCGGGTCCAGCCGGGTGCACCATCGGCATCGGCATCGGGGAAGGGTGGGCGCAGCACGGCGCCCTTCCACACCCAGTTCTCGCCCTCGGCGGCGGCCAGTGCGTCCAGGTCCAGCACGGTCTGCCAGGGCGGCTCGTCCTGGCGGTAGCCGTCCAGCGTGCAGCGCCGCCACAGGCCGCGCACATGGTCGGCGTCCTGCCAGAAGTTGTAGAACAGATCGCCGATGCGCTGGATGCCGGGGATGCGCTGGCGGTCGTCGAGCACGGCCAGGAACTGTTGGCGCAGTTCGTCGTACTCCGGCCGCAACGCCAGTGCGGCCTGCGCCTCGGCGTTGCGCTCGCGCACCCAATCCAGCGCCGAGTCGCCCAGCACCTCCTCCAGCCAGAGGTAGGGGTCGTTGGCGTCGCTGCTGGCGAAGAGCCCGGGGCCGGGCTCAGGCATAGGGGTCCGGAAAACCGAGTTCGGCCAGGATCTCGCGCTCGCGGGCTTCCATGCGTTCGGCCTCGGCCTCGTCCTCCTCATGGTCCCAGCCCTGGGCGTGCAGGGCGCCGTGCACCAGCAGGTGGGCGTAGTGGGCCACCAGGTCCTTGCCCGCAGCGGCGGCCTCGGCCTCCACCACCGGGGCGCAGAGCACCAGGTCGGCGGAGACCACCGGGTCTGCAGCGTAGTCGAAGGTCAATACGTTGGTGGCGTAGTCCTTGTCGCGGTAGTCGCGGTTGAGGGCCTGGGCCTCTTCGGTGTCGACGATGCGCACGGTGAACTCCGCCGGGCCCTCCAGCGCATGGCGCAGCCAGCGGATGACGTGGTGGCGCGGCAGCAGCGGGCGGTGGCGGGCGTCGGCGAACTGCAGCGACAGCGCCAGGGTCGGGCGGCCGGGCTTGCGGGCAGCGGCAGTGGCCGGAGCAGTGGCGGGCTGGGGCTTGGAGCGGGTCATGGGCTGGTGGGTGATGCAGGGGCCGGGCGGGGGTCGCGGCCCTCGGATTTTTCGTGGGCCTGCCGGCCTTGCCGGGCCTCGTAGGCTTCGACGATGCGCGCCACCAGCGGGTGGCGCACCACGTCGGCGGAGGTGAAATGGGTCATCGCGATGCCGCGCACGTCGCGCAGCACCTGGGCGGCGTCGACCAGGCCGCTGGTCATGCCGCGCGGCAGGTCGATCTGGCTGACGTCGCCGGTCACCACCGCACGGCTGCCGAAGCCGATGCGGGTGAGGAACATCTTCATCTGCTCGACGGTGGTGTTTTGCGCTTCGTCGAGGATGACGAAGGAGTGGTTGAGCGTGCGCCCGCGCATGAAGGCCAGGGGGGCGATCTCCAGCAGACCCTTCTCGAAGGCCTTGGTGACGCGCTCCAGGCCCATCAGGTCGTACAGCGCGTCGTACAGCGGGCGCAGGTAGGGGTCCACCTTCTGCGCCAGGTCGCCGGGCAGAAAGCCCAGGCGCTCGCCGGCCTCCACCGCCGGGCGCGTCAGCACGATGCGCTGCACGGTGTTGCGCTCCAGCGCGTCCACCGCACAGGCCACCGCCAGGAAGGTCTTGCCGGTGCCGGCCGGACCGATGCCGAAGGTGATGTCGTGGCTGAGCATGTGGCGCAGGTAGGCCACCTGGTTGGGGGTGCGGCCCACCAGGTCGCTGCGGCGGGTGTGCAGCACCAGGGGAGGCTCCTCCGCAGTGCCGGCGGCCGCGGGCAGCGGATGGTCGATCTGGTGCATCACCTCCACCAGCGCCAGCTGCAGCTGCGCGGGCTCGATCGGGCGGCTGGCCTGCTCGTACAGCCGCTGCAGCAGGCCCTGCGTGGCGCGGGCCTGGCGGGCCGGGCCGTCGATGCGAAAGCGTTCCCCCTGGCGCTTGAGCTGCACCCCCAGGGCCGCCTCGATGCTGCGCAGGTGATCGTCCATCGGGCCGCACAGCAGCGCCAGACGTGGGTTGTCGATGGGGGTGAAGTCGTAGCGCAGGATCACGGCAAGCGTGCGAAGTTGGGGGCGGTGGCGGAATCCTGCATTGTCGCCGCCCCTGGAATGGGTGGGGCCACGGCAGAATTTCCGGCACCGTCTCCGGCGGTTCCTCCCACGCACCGCCAGCCGGCCCGAGCTTCGGGGAGAACCGCCCGGTTCCCCGTCAGATGGCTGACCCGAGCCCTCGTTCCTTCGTGCCTTCTCCTTCAGTCACTTCCGCCCTTTCCGCTGCCTCCGCCCTGGCTGGTTTCGCCCGGCTGCGGGCTTCGTTCCAGCGCCTGTCACCAGCGGCGCTCGGCGACCGCCAGGATGTGTCGCGGTCCTGGACGCACCTGTTGCACCCGGCGCGCTGGCCCTTGCTGCTGCTGCTGTTGGCGCTGCTGGGCACCTGGGCGGTCGGGTTGATGCGGGGGGCCGAATCCGGCGCTGCCGCCGTGCTGCAGATCGACCGCGCCATGGCGGTGCGGGTGGTGGGGGGCGGGACGCAGTTTCCGCCCGGCACGCTGGCCCAACCGGTGGCGCTGCCGGATGTGTGGGAGCGCCTGCCGCGCGAAGGGGTGTCGACCTGGTACCGCCTGAGTTTCGATGCGCCGCACAGCCTGCTGACCCGGCCCCTGCTGGCCGCCCACCTGACGCAGGTGTGTTCGGCCTACCTGCTGCAGCTCAACGGCCAGCTGCTGGCCCTGCGCGGTGAACCGGCGCAGCCGCGCCCGACCCATTGCCACGAGCCGGCGCTGGTGACGCTGCCGCCGGGCCTGCTGCGTGAGCGCGGCAACCAGCTCGACATCCAGGTGTTCGGCGCACCGCTGCGCAAGGTGGCGGCGCTTGACCGTGCAGGCACGCTGGGGGTGGTGCGCATCGGCCCGCAGGGGCTGCTGCAGGCGGAGGTGGAGCACAGCCGCATGCTGCGCCTGGGCCTGCCGCTGGCGCTGGCCGCCGTGTGCGCCATGGTGGGGGTGGCCGCGCTGGTGAGTGCCTTGCAGAGCAAGCTGCCCTACCTGGGCTACTTCGGTGTGGCCAGCCTGGGCTGGTCGGTGCTGTGTGCGCTGCTGCTGGGGGTGGACCTGCCCCTGCCGCCGCTGGCGGTGGAAATGCTCATCGGTGCGCTGGCGCCGCCTGTGGCGGTGGCTGCGGTGCTGTTCCTGATGCGTTACTGCGGGCTGCGGGTGGACTGGCTGGAGTCCTCCCTGGCGTTGCAGTGCTTCTTCGTGCTGGTGGGCCTGGCGCTGGCCGCACCGGAGCGGGTCTACACCGTCACCCAGCCCTGGGCGCTGATCCTGCTGATCGAGCTGGGGGTGGCGCTGGTGGCCTTCCTGCGGCGGGCCTGGCAGATGTCTCGCCCGGACTTCCGCATCGGCGCCTGGGCCACCGGCCTGGCCGCGGGGGTGCTGCTGCTGGAGTTCCTGCTGCCCGCCGGTCCGGCCCTGCAGCCCGGCAAGATGGCTGTCAGTGCCGCAGCCATCGCGATGTTCTTCGGTATGTCCTGGCGCCTGCACACCCTGCAGCAGGTGGCGCTGGAGGAGGTGCAGCAGAAGGTGGCCGCGGCCGAGCGGCGCACGCACGAAGTCACGGTGGAGGCAGAGCAGAACTTCGACCGCATGGCCGAGCTGCGCATCGAGCAGGTCACCGCCAAGGAGCGCAAGCGCATCGCCGCCGACCTGCACGACGACCTGGGCGCCAAGCTGCTGACCATCGTGCACACCAGCGACAACGACCGCATCTCCACCCTGGCGCGCGAGGCGCTGGAGGAGATGCGCCTGTCGGTGCGCGGCCTCACCGGCCGGGCGGTGCAGGTGGGCGACGCCATCGGCGACTGGCGCAGCGAGGTGATGATGCGGCTGTCCCAGGGCGGTGTGGAGCTGACCTGGGACGCGCCCGACGCGCTGCTGATGAGCGAACGCGCCATGAGCGCCCGTGCCTACGTGCAGACCACCCGCATCCTGCGCGAGGCGGTCAGCAACGTGCTCAAGCACAGCGGCGCCACCCACTGCGAGATCTCGATCCGGCAGGAGAACAACGACTTCGAGCTGGTCATTGCCGACAACGGCAAGGGCATCCCGATGGAGCTGGACGGCATGCTCGACCGCGGTCACGGCATGTCCACCATGAAGGGCCGGGCCAAGCAGCTGCAGGGCCAATGCCTGGTGGAGTCCGGACCCGGCTACGGCACCACCATCCGCCTGACGTTGCCGCTGTGAAACATGACCGCCTGCTGCCGATTGCCTGCTGAAGTTCGTGAATATGGCGCCGAAGACTGCGCCACCCCCCCGCCTTGTCCCGGGCACACTCCCCCCGGACACCGAAGCCCGGAGCCCAGACCATGAAACAGATCCTCCTGCTCGAAGACCTGCCCGAGATCCGCGCCTGGCTGCGCACCCTGGTGCTGCAGGTCTTTCCCGGCTCCAGCGTCACCGAAGCCGCCCGCATCCACGATGCCCTGCAGCAGGTGGCTGCGCAGCGCTTTGACCTGGCGCTGGTGGACCTGGGCCTGCCCGATGGTTCCGGCGTCAAGGTGGTGCAGGCCCTGCGCGACAGCCAGCCGGAGGCGCAGTCGGTGGTGGTCACCATCCACGACGACGACGACCACCTCTTCCCCGCATTGCAGGCCGGTGCCTACGGCTACCTGCTCAAGGAGCAGCCGCGCGAGCAGCTGATGGAGCACCTGCAGCGCATCAGCCAGGGTGAGCCGCCGCTGTCGCCCTCGATCGCGCGACGCATGATCAGCTACTTCTCCGCCCAGGCCAACCGGCCGGCAGCGCAGGCCTCCTCCGCCTCGCCGGACGCGCTGATGCCCAACGTGCAACTCACCGAGCGCGAACGCGAGGTGCTGCTGCGCGTGGCCAAGGGCTTCACGCTGCCGGAAATCGGCGTGCAGCTGGGCCTGTCGCGCCACACCATCGCCGACTACGTCAAGCAGATCTACCGCAAGCTCAACGTGAGCTCGCGCGCCGAAGCCGCCCTGGAAGCCCAGCGTCTCGGCCTGTTCCGGCGCTGATTCGCCGCTGATCCCCCAGTCCCTCTGCCCCCGTATCATCCCCGGATGATCGGACGGCTCAGCGGCACCCTGGCGGAGAAGGCTCCGCCGCAGGTTCTCATCGATGTGAACGGCGTCGGCTACGAAGTCGACGTGCCGATGAGCAGCTTCTACAACCTCCCGGCGCTGGGCGAGCGCGTCACGCTGCTGACGCACTTCGTCGTGCGGGAGGACGCACAGCTGCTCTACGGCTTCCTGACCGCCGAGGAGCGTGCCACCTTCCGCCAGCTCATCAAGATCACCGGCGTGGGTGCACGCACCGCTTTGTCGATCCTCTCCGGCCTGAGTGTCCATGACCTGGCACAGGCCGTGTCCACCCAGCAGGCCGGCCGCCTGATCAAGGTGCCCGGCATCGGCAAGAAGACCGCCGAGCGCCTGCTGCTCGAACTCAAGGGCAAACTCGGCCCCGACCTCGCGCTGCCCGGCGCCGTGGTGCACAGCGACACCCAGGCCGACATCGTGCAGGCCCTGGTCGCCCTGGGCTACAACGACAAGGAAGCCGGCGCGGCGCTGAAGAACCTGCCCCAGGATGTGGGCGTCAGCGAGGGCATCAAGCTGGCGCTGAAGGCGCTGGGTTGAGCAAGGACAGGAGTCGAAGATGGCCATTCTGGAAGGCATCCAGATTCAGAACTTCCGCGCGCTGCGCGACGTGACCTGGGGGCGCACGATCTACGACTCCAAAGCCGACGAACTGCCCCGCCTGATGGCGGTGATCGGCGCAAACGGTGTGGGTAAGTCCACGCTTTTGGATGCGCTCGGCTTCATCGGCGACTGCCTCGGTGAAGGGGTGGAAGCCGCCTGCGACAAGCCGCACCGTGGTGGGTTCGAGCGGCTGCGGACCCAGGGCAGCGACCGCCCCATCTGCTTCGAGATCCGCTACCGTGAGGGGCAGAACAGCCGTCCGATCAACTACACCCTGGAGATCGGGGTCGACCGACATGGCCGGCCGATCGTCACGAAGGAGAGGCTGCGCCAGCGACGACTGGGGCAGAAGGACGGCCAACCGTTTTCCTTCGTGGATCTGACCGATGGGGAGGGCTGGGCCTGGTCGGGCGAGGCGACCAAGGAGCAGGAGGGCAGCACCAAGATCACCCTCAAGATGAGCGACCGGCAGGTGCTGGCCATCTCGACATTGGGGACGCTGTCGGACCACCCCCGGATCGCGCAGTTCCGACGTTTCCTCAGCGGCTGGTACCTGTCGTACTTTGTTCCCGAGTTGGCCCGCAGCCAACCGATGGTGGGTGCTGATCCTCACCTCGATCGGCGAGGCGAAAACCTTGCAAAGTACCTTCGGTTCATCCAACGGGAACGGCCGACGGCCTTCAAGGACATGCTGGTGCGTATCGCCCGGAAGATCCCGGGGTTGGAGTCGATCCGCTCAAAGGATGCACCAGATCGGCGCCTCTACCTGGAGTTTCAGGCGCAGGGCTATGCGGATCCCTTTTTCCAGCAGGACATGTCGGATGGCACCCTGAAGCTGCTGGCGTACCTGCTGCTGATGGAGGATCCGGCCCCGGCCCCGTTGATCGGCATTGAAGAGCCCGAAAACGGACTGCACCACCAACTGTTGGGGTTGCTGGCGGCCGAGTTCAAGGACTTTGCCAGTCGTCCCAAGGGGCCGCAGATTCTGATCACCACACATGCGCCGAGTCTGGTCGATGCCCTCAGTCCGGAGGAGGTCTGGCTGTTGAAGAAGGGGTCGGACGGCTTTTCCACGCTGCAGCGTGCCAAGGATTTGCCCACGGTGCAGCGGCTGTTTGATGAAGGCATACCGCTCGGCAGTCTCTGGTTCAGCAACCACTTCGGCATGAACGCAGGGTAGTCGGGGGCAGAGCCATGTCCGTCTTGTTCGTGCATGCCTTGCTGGAGGGCGCCGCAGATGTTCCGGTGGTCCGGGAAATCCTGACCCGACGCTTTGCCATGAACCCTGGCACGGAATTCGAGCTGCACGCCCACCAGGGCAAGGGCAGTCTGCCGCAGGATCCACGACAACGGCCCGACCCGCACAACCGAACTCTGCTGCACCAGTTGCCGGCCAAGCTCAGGGCCTATTCGGATCTGGGAGACGCGGTTCTGGTGCTGGTGCTGGTCGATGCAGACGATGCGCCGGAGGCCGAGTTCTTGGCTGAACTGGAGGAGATGCTGGCGGCGTTGGAGCGCCGGCCTCCGAGAGTGCTGTTTCGACTGGCGGTGGAGGAAACGGAAAGCTGGTTTCTGGCCGACCCGGATGCCATTCGGTCGGCTTATCCCCAGGCCAGGATTCGGCTGATTCAGCGAATCGAGCCCGACGCTGTCGTGGGAGCCTGGGAACGGTTGGCCGAATGCCTGGGGCGCAAGGGTCAGCCTGCAGCGCGAGACAAGTACACCTGGGCGACGCGGATTGCGCCGGCCATGAACCTCGACACGCCGCGCTCACCCAGCTTGCGCAAGCTGCTGGAGGGGCTTGAAGGCACCGGGGTCGGCCCGAAGTCGTCGCGGGGTTGAACGAGTCTGCGCTCAGCGGGCTGACGGTGCGGCCCAGTCCTTCACATCCTGCGCCGACGGCGGCCCCATCACGAACGTCACCGGCTGGCCCGGGCGCAGCAGCGCGACGTAGGGCGTCACGCCACGCCAGGCCGGGTTGACGCGGTAGCGCAGCGCCGCTGCCGCGCCGTCGAAGGCCAGCAGGCGGTCGGCCTGCCGGTAGTGGGCGGTGGCCAGCAGCGCGGCGTCCGCTTCGCCGGGCGACACGTCCATCACCACCGTGACCAGCCGGGCACCGTCGCGCCGCTGCTGCACGGCGCGGGCCAGCTGCTCCACCACCGCCGGGCAGTGGCTGCAGTCGGTGGTGGTGAACACCACGGCGAGGGGTTGCCGGGCCTGCTGCAGGGCGGGCCAGGTGGTGGCGTCGAAGGCCTCCACCGCCTTCGGGGCGGCGACGGCTGCGGAGAAGGGGCCCGACAGGGCCGTCGCCAACAGGGTGGCCAGGGCCAACCGGCGCCGGGTGTGTTCAGAGGGTTTCAACGCGGGCTCCTTCGCTGCTGCGCCAGAACACCAGGAACCGGCCGCCGCGCTGCAGCAGGCGCGGATGGTCGTTGGGCAGGGCGGTGGCGCCCAGCTCCTGGAGGGTGAAGCGCTGTCCGCCGTCCTCGGAGGTCCAGGCGCGCAGCCGGGTCTGCCGGCCGTCGAAGCTGCGCCAGACCACCACCACCCGCTCGCCGGCCACGGCCACGTCGGCATGCTCGGCGGCCTCGTCCGGCAACGCGCGCGCCTCGCCAGCCGGTCGGCCATCCGCCGTGAGGCGGCCATAACGCACCGCCATCGCGCCGTCGCGCTGGCCAAACCACACCGCGTGCCAGCCCCCACCGGCGGCGGGTGCCAGGCCGGGGCCATGGTGCGGGCAGGCGTCGATCGCCCAGCGGTCCAGGCTGGCGCGCACGGGCTCCGGCGCCGCCGTGCCCTCCAGCCGGGCAAAGGCGTGGTCGCGCTGGTTGGGCGCGAAGACATGGCGCCACAGCGCCGCCATGCCGCCGTCGGGGGTCGGCGCCAGCGCGATGCGGCAGCACTCGCAGCTGTGGTCGGCCACCTTCACGTCCGGCCCGAAGGTCGCCCCGCCGTCGCTGGAGACGTTGCGGTAGATCGCCGCGCCGCGGTAGTCCTTGCGGCCGGCGGCCTTGGCGGCCTCCAGGTCGCGTTTGTCGATCCACACCGCGTGCAACCGGCCTTGGCTGTCGAAGGCGATGGACTCGAAACGGTGGGTGATCACCTGCCGGTCCTGGTGCACGGTGATCGGCGCGGCGAAGCTCCTGCCCCCATCGGTGCTGCGCAGCAGGCGAATCGCCCCGGTGTAGGGCTTGGCCAGCGGCTGCGTATAGCTGATGACCACCGTGCCGGGTGTGGCGGGGGAGAAGGCGATCTTCGGTCGGTTCTCACCGTCGGCGGAGATGCGCTCGTTGCCGGTGGGCAGGATCTGCGGCTCGCTCCAGCTGCGCCCCTCGTCCGCGCTGGCGCGCAGGAAGAGCCGGCCCTCCCCGTCCAGCCCGATCCACCACAGCCGGCCATCCGGGCCGAAGGCCACCCCGCTGCCCAGGGCCGACGGCGGCGCCTTCTTCGCCTTCGGCGCCGCGGCGTCGGCATGGCCTGCATGCTGGGCGAATGTGGGCAGCGCAACGGCCGCCAGCAGCAGCGCGGCCCCGAATCGGTGGCACCGATGAAAAAGGGTCGAGACGTTCATGCGCTGATCTCCCGGGTCAATACTGGACGCGCAGCTCGGTGAACAGCGTGCGGCCCGGATAGGGGTGCGCCTGGTAGCCGCGCGAGTCCGCCACGTTGTCCACCCCCAGTGCCAGCTCCACCTTCGGGTCGAACTTGTAGCTGCCGCGCAGGTCGACGAAGGTGAACGACGACACCCCGCCGTAGACATTCGGGTTCACGTCGAGGTTGTAGGCGTCGTTGTAGGACCGGCCGGAGTGGCGCACGCCCAGGCTGCCCATCCACTGCGCATTGGGCCGGTAGGCAGCCAGCAGGTTGGCGCGCACCTTGGGCACGCGCAGCCATTGCTTGCCGACCATGAGCGGATCGCGCGTGTTCTCGGTCACCTTGGAATCGGCCAGCGCCAGGTTGGCGTCCAGCGACAGCCCGGCCAGCATCCAGTCCTGCGTCTGCCAGACGAACTCGATGCCTTTGGTTTTGACCCGGTCGACGTTGGAGATGCGGGTCTTGGTCGGTGTGACGGTGGTGTCGCTCTGGCGCAGGATGGCGTCACGCACGTCGTCGTGGAACAGCGAGACGCGCAGGCGCTGGTGCTCCCACTCCTTCTCGGCACTCAGCTCCAGCGCATCGGAGCGCTCCGGGGCCAGATTCGAGTCACTCTGGGTGATGCCGCTGGCGGTCGAGGTGCCGTTGTACAGCTCCTCCACGTTCGGGAAACGCACGCCGCGGCCGGCACTGAGCTTGAGCGTCAGGTCCTCCTGCAGCCGCCAGGCCAACGAGGCCTTGGGGCTGGTGCCGGAGAGCTTGCGCTCGGCGTACACGACCGTGCTCCCATTGCCGAGCTGCTCACCGTCGTAAGCGCGGAAGCGCTCGCTGCGCACCCCTGCGGTGAGCGTGAGGGCCTCGTCGATGCGCCAGGCGTCCTGTGCGTAGAGCGCCTGCACCTCGGTGCGGCCTTGGTAGTACTGGTCCAACGCCGTCACGCTGGACTCCTGGCGCCAGTCGCTGACCTTGTCGGTCGGGCTATCCAGCACGTAGGCGTTGCGGTGTGCGCCCAGCGTCAGGCTGTGGCGACCATCGCCCCAGTCGCCGGCCACCGGGGTGTAGGCGGCCTGCACCTCGAAGGTGTTCCAGCCGGTGCCATCGCGGTAGGTGGCGGTGCCGCTGCCCCCGTTGGCCGCCACCGGGTCGGGCTGGCTGGCCTGGCGGGCCACGTCCTCCAGGATGCGGTAGTTGGAGTAGACGACCGAGCCGTTCCAGCCCGTGCGGTGCTTGGTCTTGAGCGTCAGGCCGGTGTGCAGGTGCGCCTCGTCCCGGGTGGAGGGCGCAAAGGCCGTGGCCGGGAGGTTGAAGGTGTTCGTGCCGTCGGTGACATAGCCGGACCAGACGGTGTTGCCGTTGGCGTCCTTCAGGAAAGGGGCGTTGCGGGTTTCGGTGTGGTTCGTCCAGTACCCGGCCATGCCCTGCAGCAGCAGCTCGGGCGTGAAGGCATATCCCGCCTTGAGTTTGACCGTGTCCTGCTTCGTGTGGTCGATCGCGCCACCGCTGGCGCCGAACACCGCCCGGTTGACGCCCTTCGGGTCGCGGTCGTAGACGATGCCGGTGACCGGCGTCGCGGTCGCTCCGGTGGGCGGCGTGACGGTGGCGAACCGGCCGGTGGTCGCGTTGGCTGTGACGTTGTAGTAGTTCATCGGCTGCGAGGTGGAGTCCTGGTGGTTCACCCCCAGCGTGGCCCACAGCCCGGACTCCAGCCGCGTGCCCAGGAAGACCGATTCCTGGTGGCCGTTGTAGCTGTCGCTCTGGCCGTACTGGTCGAAGTGCTGGCGGTAGCCGGTGAGGCGGGCCGAGGCCTCGAACTGCCGCGGCTCGCGTTCGGTCACCGCCACCGTGGTGCCGATGGAGTTGCCGGGGTAGATGGCGGAGAAGGGGCCGTAGAGCACGTCCACCCGGGCGATGGCCTCGGGGGTGATCATGTTCCAGCGCGGCCCGTCGAAGCGGCCGAGGAAGTTGGAGATCAGGTAGCCGTCCACATAGGCCAGCCCGCGCGAGGGCTGCAGCGTGCCGAAGCTGCGCCCGCCGATCATCGCGTTGCGGTCGCCGATGTAGCGCTTGCGGATCGAGGTGTTGGGCACGTACTTCAGTGCGTCCTCCGGGTTGAAGAGGTTCTGCTCGCGCAGGTCCTCCGCTGTCTTGCTGGCGCTGTTGCTGGGCACCTGGCGGGCCAGGCCGTTGCGCACACCGCCGGTGATGGTGACGGTCTCCAGCTGGGCCTCGGTGGCCACGCCCTGGGCGGTGGCGGGGCCGCTGAACAGGCTGGTGCACAGGCAGGCCACGGCCAGGCCGATGCTGCTGAGGGCCGGGAGGTGGAGGGTCGGTTGAACGGGGGCGACGCGCACACGGGCGCGGGAATGGGCGGACATGGCAGGTGTTCCAGGCAGGCAGTCGGCCGACAGAGGCCGCCGCAGGCGGTGAGCGGGAGGCGTTGCGCGCGGTGGCTCGGCCCGGGCAGCCGGGTGAGCGCGTCAGGGCGCGAACGGTCAGGAAAGGTCGATGAGCCGGTGGGGCACCGGCGGGCCGCTCAGGCCGGGAGGGGTGGGGCGCGGGACTGGACGCCCGCCCAGACGAACAGCGGGCGCGGCGCCCGCAGGAACAGCCGCGGCAGCAGCTCGGCGCCGCCTTCCGGCAGCCGCCAGCTCAGCGGCGGCAGCGGCGCCAGGCCGGCGCCGGGGCCGGCCAGCCCGCACAGGGGGCAGTGGTCCAGGTGGCCGCCGTCGGCCTGCGGTGCGGCCGGCGCGTCGGTCGCAGGCATCGCGGTGCCGCCCATGCCGTCCATCGTGCAGACCTCCGCCATCGGATCCAGGCCGGACTCCGCGGTGACGTTGGTGGCGGCCAAGGCTCGCGACAACGTCGGCACGACCGCCAGCGCCAGGATGGCCAGCAGGGCGACCCAGGACAGGCGTTGCAGACGGTGACGCAGCAGGTTCAGCACAGGCCGGATTCTAGAAACGGATCTTCATGTGCGAACTTGACTTGGGATAAGTCCGAGTGGCGCGGCGCCAACGCTCGCCACGTCCACGGTGCCAAGGTGTGGCGGATCCGCCCGTCTGAGTGGCGTACCAGCGGGTGGGCTGGGTGCGAAAATCCCGGGTCCCGCTTGCTCCCAGGAACGCTTCATGTTGCCCAAGTTCTCAGCCTTCCCCGGCGTGGCCGGCCCGGTGGTCACCATCGTGCTGGACGGTTACGGCATCGGCCGCAGCGAGGTCGGCAACGCCATCGCGGCCGCCCGCAAGCCCACACTCGACCGCCTGTTTGCGCAGTACCCCAACGTGCGCCTGCGCGCCCACGGCACCGCGGTGGGCATGCCCTCCGATGAGGACATGGGCAACTCCGAGGTCGGCCACAACGCCATCGGCGCCGGCCAGGTCTACGCCCAGGGCGCCGCGCTGGTGGCCGATGCGATCGCCGCCGGCTCGATCTGGGCCGGCCCGGCCTGGCAGGAAATCGTCGCCGCCGCGAAGGCCGGGCGCGGCGTGCTGCACTGCCTGGGCCTGTTCTCCGACGGCAACGTGCACAGCCACATCGACCACCTGAAGGCCCTGGTGGCGCGCGCCAAGGCGGAAGGGGTGCGCAGCGTGCGCATCCACGTGCTGCTGGACGGCCGGGACGTGCCCGAGACCAGCGCGCTGGACTACGTCGAACCCTTCGAGGCCTTCCTGGCCGGGCTCAACGACAGCCAGTTCGATGCCCGCATCGCCTCCGGCGGTGGGCGCCAGAACATCACGATGGACCGCTACGAGGCCAACTGGGCCATGGTGGACAAGGGCTGGCGCGTGCATGTGCTGGGCGAGGGCGCGCAGTTCGCCGACTGCGCCACGGCCGTGCGCACCCTGCGCGAGATGCACCCCGGCACCATCGACCAGGACCTGCCGCCCTTCGTCATCGCCGAGGCCGGCCAGCCCATCGGCACGGTGCAGGATGGCGACGCGGTGGTGTTCTTCAACTTCCGCGGCGACCGCGCCATCGAGATCACGCGTGCCTTCGAGGACGGGGTGTTCGACAAGTTTGACCGCCAGCGCCACCCGAAGGTGACGTATGCCGGCATGCTGCAGTACGACGGCGACCTGAAGCTGCCCCAGCGCTTCCTGGTCGCACCGCCGGCCATCCGCAACACCACCGGCGAGTGGTTCGCCAAGGCCGGGCTGGCGCAGTTCGCCTGCTCCGAGACGCAGAAGTTCGGCCACGTCACCTACTTCTGGAACGGCAACCGCTCCAGCAAGTTCGAGGGCGAGACCTGGCAGGAGGTGCCCAGCGACGTGGTGCCCTTCGAGCAGCGTCCGTGGATGAAGGCCGCCGAGATCGCCGACGCGATGATCGCCGCGCTGCAGTCCGGCCGGTACCGCACGCTGCGCTGCAACTTCGCCAACGGCGACATGGTCGGCCACACCGGCAATTTCCGCGCTGCGACCATGGCCATCGAGGCGGTCGACCTGGAACTGGCCCGCGTGCTGGCCGCCGTCGATGCGGCGGGCGGTGTCGCGCTGATCACCGCCGACCACGGTAACGCCGACGAGATGTTCGAGATCGACAAGAAAACGAAGCAACCGGCCACCAACCCCGACGGCAGCTTCAAGGCCAAGACCGCGCACACGCTCAACCAGGTGCCGCTGGTGCTGTACGACAACGTCAGCGGCGGGCGCCTCGGCCTGCGCCAGACGGACACGGCCGGCCTGTCCAACATCGCCGCGACCACCGCCAATCTGCTGGGCTTCGAGAAGCACGCCAGCTGGGACGAAAGCCTGCTGACGGTGAAGTGAGCACGGGGCCGCGGTCGGCCCCTCCCGCCTGATCGCGGCCGATAATCACTGGATGGCCATCCAGACCGACGACCTGGGCGCCGCGCCCGCCCCGCAGCGCCGCCTGATCAGCGCCGCGCCCACCTCGCCCAACGAGGAGGCGCTGGAGCGTGCCCTGCGGCCCAAGCTGCTGCAGGAGTACGTCGGCCAGGCGAAGGCCCGCGAGCAGCTGGAGATCTTCATCGGCGCGGCCAGGAAGCGCGCCGAGGCGCTCGACCATGTGCTGCTCTTCGGCCCGCCCGGGCTGGGCAAGACCACGCTCAGCCACATCATCGCCGCCGAGCTGGGTGTCAACCTGCGCCAGACCAGCGGCCCGGTGCTGGAAAAGCCCAAGGACCTCGCCGCCATCCTGACCAACCTGGAGGCCAACGACGTCCTGTTCATCGACGAGATCCACCGCCTCTCGCCGGTGGTCGAGGAAATCCTCTACCCCGCGCTGGAGGACTACCAGATCGACATCATGATCGGCGAGGGCCCTGCCGCCCGCAGCATCAAGCTCGACCTGCAGCCCTTCACCCTGGTGGGCGCCACCACCCGCGCGGGCATGCTGACCAACCCGCTGCGCGACCGCTTCGGCATCGTCGCCCGGCTGGAGTTCTACACACCCGAGGAGCTGGTGCGCATCGTCACCCGCTCGGCCGGGCTGATGAAGACGCCGATCGACGCCGAAGGTGCGATGGAACTCGCCCGCCGCTCGCGCGGCACGCCCCGCATCGCCAACCGCCTGCTGCGCCGGGTGCGCGACTACGCCGAAGTGAAGGCCGACGGCCACATCGTCAAGGCCATCGCCGACCAGGCCCTGGCCATGCTGGACGTCGACCCGCGCGGCTTCGACCTGATGGACCGCAAGCTGCTGGAGGCGGTGGTGCATCGCTTCGACGGTGGCCCGGTCGGCCTGGACAACGTCGCCGCCGCCATCGGCGAAGAGCCCGGCACCATCGAAGACGTCATCGAACCCTACCTGATCCAGCAGGGCTTCCTGCAACGCACCCCGCGCGGCCGCATCGCCACGCTGGCGGCGTACCGGCACCTGGGGGTGGCGCCGCCGAACAAGGCGGGGCTGGGGGAGTTGTTTGAGGGGTGAGGG
>JADJCH010000018.1 GCA_016703325.1 Burkholderiales bacterium
TTCACGCCGTCGGTCAAACCGGGTGCAGCGGGCGCAGCGGGCGCAGCGGGCAGGATCACCGCAAACTCATCGCCCCCCAGGCGGGCCAGCATCTCGCCGGGCCCCACCTGCCGGGCCAGGCGCCGGCCCACTTCGCACAGCACCTCGTCACCCACGCCATGTCCGTGCGTGTCATTGATGACCTTGAAGTCGTCGAGATCGAGGATGAACAACTGCAGCGAGCTGCCCGGCCCCTGGAACAACCCCTGCAGCCGCAGCTGAAAGGCGTGGCGGTTGGCCAGGCCGGTCAGCGCATCGGTGGAGGCCTGTCGGTGCAGGTCGGCGGCCTGTTGACGCTGCACGGTGATGTCCTGCGCCACGCCGCGCCAGCCGCTGTGCTGCCCCTCAACGTCGAACAAGGGGGTGCCGCCGAGCTGCCACCAGGTCAGCCCCTCGGGCGTGAGCAGCGGCAGTTCGACGCCGCGAAACGAGTGGGGCTCGCGCAAGGCGGTGCGCCAGCGCTGCGCTGCCGCTTCGGCCTGCGAGCGCAGCAACCCGTCGGCCGGTGCCAGATCGGCCTGCAGCAGGTCGATCAGCGGGCGCTCCTGCAGCGCCGCGCCAGGCTGCCCGAGCCAGCGCGCCAGCCGCTCGGGCACACGGGTGCAGCGCCCGGCCCGGTCCGTCTCCCACATCCAGTCGCTGGCCTGGCGCTCGAAGTCGCTGAGCAGCATCCCCACCGAGCCCCGTTCGAGCTCGATCTGCGCACGTGCACGGCCCAGGTTGTCGAACAGTTGGGCGGTCGCACGCACCGAGGCCAGCACCACCCCGACAAACATCAGCAGCAACACGCTGGAGATGCGGTAGACCGTCCCGGACACCTGCCACAGCGACAGCGCCGAACAGGTCGCATAGGGCAGCAGCCAGGAGGCACTGGCGTACGGCACCACCGCCAGGCTCAGCGCACCGGCGGCCATGGCACCGATGGCCACCACGCCCAGCAGGAAACGCCCGTCCGGATCGGCCTGCGGGAACAGCAACAGGCCGGCCAGCCCGCAGCCCAGGCCGAGGGCAACCCCCCAGACGCTGACCCGGCGGGCCATGCGCCCCCGTTCGTTCGAGGCCCAGCCCACCCGCAGCAGGTGCCGCGACTCCAGCCAGAACCCCACGCACAACAGCGCCGACACCAGCAGCAGCAGCCCCGCCAGCAGGGGAGCGCCGCTGCGCCGCCACTGCCAGAACAAGGCCGCCACGGAGGTCAGGTTGGCCAACTGGGAGACAGGGATGAGCTGCAGCGCCACCTGCAGCTGCTCCAGCTCACGCCCGCCGGTCACCTTTTCAGCGGCCGGTGTCCTGACCGACCCTTTGCGTGCAGCGCCCCACGGCACCGCACGTCCCCATCCATTTTTCATGCCTGACCCGTGAATGCTGCGCCGACGGCGCATCTGCCACACCCAACTCAGTCTAGCAGTGGGCCACTCCGGAACTGGCAATCCGGACCGGGCAAAGCGGCAGCGCTGCCAAACCGATGCCTCAGAACCTGTGAATGAACCGGCCGTGACCGAGGGACGCGTCCACGGGTGTCCGATCGAGGCGCAAAGCACAGCCATAGCTCGGGCTATGGCGAGCATTTGCAACGAAGAGCGGGCGCCTGTGGGCGTGGACAGCGGGCATGGAGGGTTCGTTCACAGGTTCTCAGACCTTCACCATCAGCGCAGGCTGCAATGGGGTGTGGGCCCATGGCTGCAGCCGCAGCCAATCGGCGCGCGCCACAAAATTGACCACCGCCTCGGCGGGCATCGGCCGGCCGAGGTGGAAGCCCTGCACCCGCTCGCAGCCCAGCTCGGCCATCTGGTCGAACTGGGCCTGGGTTTCCACGCCTTCGGCCACCGCCTGCAGGCCCAGGGTGCGGGCCAGCGCGAGCAGGGTGCGTACGATCTCGGCCGACACCACATCGACTTGCGCGGCATGCACGAAACTGCGGTCGATCTTCAGCCCGTCAGCGGCCAACTCGCGCAGGTAGGCCAGTGACGAGTGCCCGGTGCCGAAGTCGTCCAGCACCACCCGCACCCCCAGCGCACGCAGCTGTGCCAGCACCTCCCGGCTGGCCGGCAGGTCGCGCAGCAGAGCCGTCTCGGTGACCTCCAGGTCCAGGCGCTGTGCTGCCAGACCGGACTGCTCCAGCGAGCGCTGCACCTGGGCCACCAGGCCCGGCGTGGCCAGCTGGACCGCAGAGAGGTTGACCGACAGCCGGGGCCCGCCCAACCCATCGACCGGCCAGCGCACTGCCTGTGCACAGGCCTGCTGCAGCACCCAGGCGCCCAGCGGCACGATCAGGCCGGACTCTTCGGCCGCGCCGATGAAGTCCCCCGGCAGGATGCGCCCGCAGCTGGGGTGGTTCCAGCGCAGCAGCGCCTCAAACCCGCTCACCCGCCCATCGGCCACCTCCACCAGCGGCTGGTAGAACAGCTCAAAGGCACCGGTTTCCAGCGCGACGGCCAGGTCGGCCTGCACGGCCCGGCGGCGGGCATGGCGTTCGGCCAGCTGCAGATTGAACGCCTGCACCTGATTGCGACCGGCGTTCTTGGCTGAGTAGAGCGCCACATCCGCCGCTTGCATCAGGCCGGCCCCGTCCTGTGCATCCTCCGGCAAACGCGCCAGGCCGATGCTGGCACGCAGCTCGATGCGGTGTCCCTGGATCTGGCAGGGCTGACGCAGCATCTGCAGCAGTTCATGGCCGCGGGCCTCAGCCTCCTGCTCCAGCAGGGCTCCCGGAAGGATCAGGCCGAACTCATCCCCCCCCAGCCGGGCCAGCAACTCGCCTTCTCGCACACACACGCTGAGCCGGTCGGCCACCTCCTGCAGCAACTGGTCACCCATCAGGTGGCCCAGGCTGTCGTTCACCGCCTTGAAGCCATCCAGGTCCAGCAGCAGCAGGCACAGCGGCGGCTGGGCAGCGGCAGGATCGGCCAGACCCTCCACAGGCGCGGGCAGCGTGTCGGTCTGGGCATCGAGAACCGGCCGTGCCGCCTCCACCCGATGCAGACGGGCCTGGAAGGCGCGGCGGTTGGCCAGTCCAGTGAGGGCATCGGTGCGGGCCTGCCACTGCAATTGTTCGGTCTGACGGCGCTCGGCGGTCACGTCCTGGGCCACCCCGCGCCAGCCGATCAGCCCGCCCTGGGCATCGAACTGCGGCAGCGCACTCAGGCGCCACCAGGTCCGGCCTCCCACGCCCTCCAGTGGCAGCTCCAGCCCCCGAAAGGGCCGCGTCTCGGCCAGGCGCTGCTGAAGCCGGGCCAGGGGCGAAAGCACCTGCCCGGTCAAGGCGGTCGCGGTCAAGGTCTCCTCGGGAGGGCCCGCAGGCACATCCGCCGTGGCGGGCGACCGCTCGAACCAAGCCCACAGTTGCTGCCCACGCAGCCGCTCGGGTGCCTGGCCAAGCAATTCGCCCAGGCGTTGCGGTACCCGCTTCAGCCGGCCCAGGGGATCGCTCTCCCACAGCCAGTCGCTGGACTGCTGCTCGAAGTCGCGCAGCAGCAGGGCCACCGATTCCCGCTCGCGCAGCACTTCCTGTTGGGCCCGATGCATGCGAGCAAACACCTGGGCGATCGCCCGCACCGCCACCGCCAGGAAGAACAGGTAGGCCACCAGCACGGTGGCAGTCACCGGCACCATCGGGCCGCCACCGGCCACCAGGGCGCACAGGGTACCTGCCCCGGATACCGCCACCCAGACCAGACCCAGTGCCGGCAGCACCGCCATCTCCAGCGCACCCACGGCGATCATGCCGACCATGGTGCCGCCCATCAGCACACGCTCGCCGCTGGCCGCCTGCGGGAAGGCCCACCAGACCATCAAGGCCAGCGCCAGCGCCTGCAGGGCGGTCAGCGCCAGCATCTGCAGTCGCACGACCCCTGCGCCCGAAAACCAGCGGGCCGCGCCGCAACAGCCAGCGGGTGTACGGCCACCAGCACAGACTGCCTGCGGCACTCATCGCGGCCACAAGCTGAACCGCATGCGCCGCGGGCAGACCCCGGGCCGCCCAGGCCAGCGCCACCAAGGTCAACAGGTGGTTGAACTGCGCAAACGGGGCCAGCTGCAGCATCACCTGCTGCTGCAGCGCATCCAATGAGAGATCGGAGCGCCAAACACCGAGAAGCCGGCCCCAGGGTCGAGATCCCTGCGACGAAGAGCCCCCGCCCGTTCGCTCTTTCGACATGTGCGTGTCGCCGTCCTGCGGCATTCCCCGTTGTGGTTGGCGACCGGAAGCCCGCCTTCCGATCAGCCGCAGAGGATACGAAGCCCGACTGAGCGACCCGCGAGCCGGCAGCGCGGCAATGCGAAACAGGTGAAGGAATGCACAGTTGCACACCGGGGCAACGCCTCGGCGTGGTTACCAGACATCGCACCCCGTGTGCCGTTCAAGATTCCGCAGGCGCAGCGCCGCCGCCTGGGAGCGGCCCCGCATCGGCATGCACCCGGTTGCGCCCTTCGGCCTTCGCGGCGTAGCAGGCCGCATCCGCCGCCTGCATCACCTGGGCAACGCTGCTGCATCCCGGCGCAATCGGCACCACACCCACGCTGGCACCCACCTGCAGCAATTGGTCTTCATGCTGGAGCTCGATGCGTTCCACCGCCGCGCGGGCCTTGTCGGCCACCCTGACAGCCGAGTCCAGGTCGCATTGCATCAGCACGATCACAAACTCGTCGCCCCCCAGCCGGGCCACCAGCTCGTCGCGCCGCACGGTGGCCGCCAGCGCCAGCGCCACCTCGCGCAGCAGTCGATCCCCCACCGCATGGCCGGCGCTGTCGTTGACGGCCTTGAAGTGGTCCAGATCGATGAACAACGCCGCCGCTGGGGACTCTGCCCGCACCTGCGGCAGCAGGCGCTGCAATTCCGCCTCCAGTGCCCGGCGATTGAGCAGACCGGTGAGCGGATCGTGGGTGGCGCTCCAGGCCAGCTCGCGGTGGGCGGCCCGCTCGGCGGTCACATCCCGCAGCAACCAGATCGAACCCGCCCGAGCCTGGCCGGGCTCCACCGGGCGCCCGAGCAGTTCACCGATGAAGTGGCTGCCGTCGCGCCGCACGAATTCCAGGTCGCCGGCAAACTCGCCCCGACCGGCATAGGCCTCGGCCACCCGATGCCCCAGGCGGTCGTATTCCTCCTGGCTGGCATGCACGATGCGCGCCGGCTCGCCCTTCAGGGCCTCGGGCTCATAACCCAACAGGCTGCAGAACTCATCGGAGACAAACTCGAAGTGCTTCTGAAGGGTGAATGCGATGCCGATCGGCGCGGTGTGCAGCACCGAGCGCATCTTGCGCAGCAGTTGCTCGTTGTGCTGCTCCACAGCGCTGCGCCGCTGCACCGATTCGCGCAGGGCCTCCACCACGGCGCCGATCTCGCCGCGGGCCTGAGGCCACTCCTGTTCTGCCACCGCATCCCCCTGTCCCAGACGCCTGGCCAACCCCTCCAGACGCTCCAGCGGCCGCAGCTGCCAGGCCAGCCAGGCCATCAGCAAAAGTCCACCGGCCAGCCCCACGCACAGTGCGATCCAACCTGACTTGAGCACTGCCGCGTCGAAAGCGCCAAACCAGGCCTGCGGGTCGGCCAGTCGCAGCACCAGCCACTGCGGCCCGACCACTTCGGCCTGGGCGGCCAGAAGCCCCGGATCGCTGCCGGCCGGCCGCAGCAGCAGGCGGGCGTCGGGATGGGCCAGCACCACCCCCTGGCGATCGAGCAACACCGTGGTCACCGGCAGGTCCGGCGACGGGATGCGCGGGCGCACCTGCTCCAGTCCACCGCCGGCCACCAGATCGTCCAGCAGGTCGCGCGAGCCCAGGCGCAGGCCCGCACTGAGCACCGCCCGCACCCGCTTCTCACGGTCCAGCACCGGCACCGCGAAGTACATCATGGAGGCATCGATGCGGGCCGCGCGCACCCATTGCGCCACCACCGGTGCGCCACTGTCCAGCACACGACGGATGTCGCTGCGGGTCGGACCGGCCTGCCCCCCCAGACGCACGCCCTGTTCATCGCGCGTCACCAGCGGCTGCCCGGCGGCATCGCTCAAGACGATCTCGGCAAACAAGGTGGCCGTGGCCTGGCGCTGCTGCATGAAGGCCAGCAGCGCCTGCCCGTCGCCCAGTCGGCTCACCGGCACCGCTGCGGCGCCGGAATCCAGCGACATCATCATCTGGCGGATGCGCTGGTCCAGGATGCGGGCCAACATCTGGGCGTTCTGCACCTCCGACCGCTGCAGTACCTGGACCGCCTGACGCCGCACCTGCGCGAGCATCCACCAGGAAGAAGCCAGCAGCGAACCCGCGATCACCAGCACGCACCACAGGGCCAGCCGGGCCTTGAGCGACAGTTGCCGGCCTGGAGCCGACCGTGAGATGGCAGCAGCTGGGGTGGAAACCGGAGGTGCGGTCATGTTCAGCGCAGCGGGTGCAGGGATCGGTCGATCGGAGAACCTGAAGTCGAGTTCACCCAATAGAGCAGGTCAATGAGTGTAAACACAGTGCCGCGATGCGCTTCCAACTGACGCTCTGCAAACTGTTGCGCAGGCGTCAGCCTCCACCGACTCGCCCGAGCAGCACTCAGGCCAGCTTGAAGCGCGTCATCGCGTCTTCCAGCGTGTCGCCCTGCTGGCGCAATGCGCCCGAGGCGGTGGACAGCTGCTGCATCAACTGCACGTTGCCGTCTGTGGCCGCACCCACCTCGCGGGCGAGGTTCAGCACCTCATCGGCCTGGGCGGTGCCGCTGCGCAGCACTTCGACGATGCGGTTCATGCGCTCGTTGATGGCGGTGATGCGCTCCTCGGTCTGGGTGACCGCCTCGCTGGCCCGCTCACTGAGCCGGTGGCCGTCGGCAATCTCGTCGGCAGAGGCCTTGACGATGCCGGAGATCTGCGTGGCCGCCTCTGCACTGCGCTGTGCCAGCGCGCGCACCTCCGAGGCCACCACTGCGAAGCCCTTGCCGGATTCACCGGCGCGGGCCGCCTCGATCGAGGCATTCAGCGCCAGCAGCCGGGTCTGATAGGCCAGCCCGTCGATCAGGCCGACGATGTCACCGATCTCGCGGCTCTTGCCCAGCAGCGTGCTCATGTGCTCGCGCAGGCCAACCATGTTGCGCTTGGTGCGCGCCGCGTCGATACGCATCGAGCGGGCATGGTCCACCGCCTGGTCCACCTCACGGCTGCAATCGTCCATCTGGTCGGAGAAGGACAGCACCCGGTCGGCCATGCGGTGGATGCCGGTGTCGGCCGCCTGGGTGCGTTCGGCCAGGCCTGCGTTGCCGTTGGCGACATCGTGGGTGGCATGGGCCACCGAGGACACGCCCCGCGACACGGTGGCGAACAGCTCGTTCATGCGCAGCATCGAGGTGCGCAGCGACTGCAGGGACTGCCCCACCTCGTCGTGGCCGCGCGGCTGCGGGATCTGGCTGAAGTCTCCATCGGCCATGCGGGCGGCATGGCTGCGCAGCACCACCAGGCCACCGTGGATCACGCGGTAACTGCACACCAGCGTGTACACCCCCAGCAGGGCACAACCCAGCAGCAGCGCCCCGTCCAGAATCAGCTCCTGCACGGTGTCCTGGCGCTGCGCCAGCACATGCTCGCGCATGCTGGTCAGCGCGGCGGCACGCAGTTGCTGCACCCCGCGCAACAGCTGTGGCAGCAGTGGTGGCAGGGCGTCCACGGAGGAGACCCGCGGGTCGGTGTTGCTGTATTGAACCAGGCGGTTCATGGCCCGCTCGATGCCGACCAGTGCCGCCAGGGCCTGTTCACGCGCAGGCCCGAGCGCTGTGCTGACGGGGGACTGCAGCGTCTGGCGCATCTGCTGCATCACCTGAGTGGCCTGGCCTTGGGCCAGGGCACTTTCGTGCAGCCGCTGTGCGGTGAGCTGCCCCTGCCAGCGGGGATCGACCAGCACCTGCGCAGCCCGTTCGGCCGCGGCCATCAACCGCGGCGCCGGCATCACCAGCCCGACCAGGGCGCTGCGCAGCAGGGGGTCCATGTGGCTGGTCCCTCCCAGATCGTCCACCAGCAGCTGTTCCGCCCGATCCAGCAGCGACTGCAGCCGCGCCAGCTGCTGCAGTTGGGCCGGCACGTCGTTGGTCGATGCAGGGTCGGCACGGCGGTGCGCCGACAGCTCCCTCAGCAACTCGGCGCCTTGCGGGCCACGCTGCGCCAGCACCGCCTCCAGGAACTGCCATTGAGCTGCCGTCTCGCCCGCTGCGGGAGCCTTGTCCGCCGTCGCAGCGGCTCCGGCAGAAGCCAGGCCGAGAAGGTGTCGAGCCAGAGCACCGCGCTGCTCCTGCAGCGCCAGAGCCAGGTCGGTGGCCCGCAGGATGGAATCCAGCGTTTCGACGCGACGGTCCAGCGCATGCACCCTTTCCATCTGGCTGCGCGCGTAGTGCGTCAACAGCATCAGGGTGGGCAAGGAGAGCACCACCAGCAGGATGGCCGTCTTCCACACCATCGAAACATTGCGCAGCAGCAGCATTCCCGGCCCCCAGAGGCCGTTGTAGCGCGACACGATGCGCAGTTCCTGCAGCAACTGGCGAAAGCCCAGGCGGCCGGCAGCGTTCGGTGCGAGCGGTGTGTTGCGCAGTTTCATCGGACAGGGTTCGGAGTCAGATCCCCTCCCCCAAGCAGGATGCGGGATACAGGACAAGGGATACGGGGTACGGGATGCGGGATACGGGTACCAAGGTTCGGTATCGGGCAGGCAATGTCCCACTTGAGCCCCCCCGAACGCACGGGCCATCCCTGCACTGCAGCCTATCCGGCCACGGCGCCGGCCAGGGCCCGATATGCACCCCGGTGCATGCGCTTTTTCGCTCTACGCCGCACCCGTGCCGCGCCTAAGGTACAGGCTCAGCGTCCGGGGCCGCAACAGCCCGGCCCGGTTCCGGCGGCCGATCCGCAGCCTTTTCCGACACCCGAGTACCGATGGACCCTTCTGAACGAACTCAGGGCCCCGCGCCCTCCCGGAATCCGCCGCCGGACCGTCGGGCACTGCGGCAGCGGCTGAAGACAGCCCTGCCCGGCATGCATTCGGCGGGCGCCCTGGTTTCCACGACCACCGTGGTGGGGTTGGCCTGCGCCACCTCCAGCCTGCAGGGCCCCTGGCCCTGGGCAGCCGCCCTCACGGCCAGCGCCGCGCTGCTGCTGCTGCCGCGCTCCAGCACCCCAGCGTCGCCCGGCCCCGGCCCGCAGGGCGCGGGGTCCAGATCGTCCGCGTCTGGCGCGGGCCTGGTCGACGGCGGCCAGCAACTGCCCCGCGCGGTGGTACCCATCTGGCAGCGCAGCGTCGAAGCCGTACGGCAGGACGGCGAGAAGCAGATGAACGACATCGTCGAGGCCTTTGCCAGCATCCAGCAGTCGCTGGACCAGGTGCTGGGCGGCTCGAACCAGCCGGCGGGCATCGGTGCAGGCAGCAGCGAGCACCTGCTCGACAGCTGCAAGGACCAGGTGAACGACCTGATCGAACCCACCCGGCGTGCCTTGGACCACCACAACCGGATGCTGGAGACCTTGGTACAGGTGCGCGAGGACCTGTCCACCCTGCGCAGCGTCACCGGCCGCATCACACAGATCGCCGGCAACACCCACCTGGTGGCACTGAACGCCGCCATCGAGGCCAGCCGGGCCGGCGAGGCCGGGCGCAGCTTTGCCATCGTCGCGCAGGAGGTGCGCCAGCTCGCGCAGCGCTGCGCAGAGAGCGCACAGGCCATCGACAGCCGCTTGAACGGGATGGAAGAACGCCTCGGCGGCCTGGCCGCCACCGGCGCGCGACAGCACAGCGACGACCAGGAGCTGGCCTGGCAGGCCGAAGAACGGGCCCGCGCGGTGGTGCGCCGCATCCTCGACGAAATGGTCAGCCTGCGCGGCGACTCCGGCGCCATGCGCCTGGCGCGTCTGGAGGTCGGCAAAGCGCTGGACCGCCTCTACGAGGGCATGCAGCACCAGGACCGACAAAGCCAGATGCTGGTCAACGTCACGCAGGACATGCAGCGGCTGGTGGAGTGGTTTGACCAGGACGGCCGTGCCAGCTTTACCACCGTGCAGGAGTGGCTGCGCCGCCTCGAGGCGAGTTACTCCATGAAGGAACAGCTGGACCTGCACCACGGCACGGTATCGGTGCAACAGACCCAGAACGTCGAGTTCTTCTGACGTTGCGTCCCGCGGTGGTCCGGACCCCTCGATCAGCACCCGATTGCAGGCCGATTTCCACCTCTCAGGCTCGGACGTTCCGGGCCACAGTTCCACAGAGTTTCTGAAGGAGTCTCTGACATGAGCAAGACCATCCTCGTGGTGGACGATTCGGGCAGCTTCCGCACGGTGGTCAAGCTGGCCCTGCAGAAGGCCGGTTACGCCGTGGTCGAGGCCATGGACGGCAAGGACGCCTGCGGCAAGTTGAACGGACAGAAGTTCAACCTGATCGTCTGCGACGTCAACATGCCCAACATGGACGGCCTGAGCTTCCTGCGCCATGTCAAGGCGCAGGCGGCCTACAAGTTCACTCCGGTGATCATGCTGACCACCGAGAGTCAGGAGGCCAAGAAGGCCGAAGGCCGCGCCGCCGGGGCCAGGGCCTGGATCACCAAGCCCTTCCAGCCCTCGCAGCTGGTGGACGCCGTCAACCGCCTGTGCGTGTGACGCCATGACCACACGCACGCTGGCCCTGGAAGGCGAGATCACGATCTCTGCGGCCGCAGAGCTGCGGCTGAACCTGCTGTCCACGCTGGGTGAGCTGGGCGACGCTGCCGGAGCCGCTCTGCGGCTGGACCTGCGCGCGGTGGACAGCCTCGACAGCGCCGGTGTGCAGCTGCTGCTGGCCACCCGCGCCAGCCTGGCTGCACGCGGTCAGCACCTGGAGCTGGCCGAGGCCCCCCCGGTGGTGCGCGACGTGCTGCGCTGCCTGGGGTTGGGCACGGGCATGGAAGGCAGTGCGCTGCCGCTGGCGCCCCGCAGCATCGAGGTGAGCACATGACCGAAGACGACGAAATCCTCGCGGCCGCACGGGCCGGCTTCCTGGAAGAGGCCGATGAGCTGCTGCGCCAGTTCGAGCAATGCCTGCTCGGTCTGGAGGCCGATCCCGGTGACAGCGAGGTCATCAACGCCGCCTTCCGCGCCGCCCACACCATCAAGGGCACCGCAGGATTGTTCGGCTGCGATGCCGTGGTGAGCTTCACCCACGAGGTGGAAACGCTGCTGGAGGCCGTGCGTGCCGGCGAGCTGGCGGTGTGCGAGGCGCTGATCGCCGCACTCCTGCAAAGCCGCGACCAGATGGAACGCCTGCTGGACGAAGTCCGCGCCGGCCGTGCCGAGACGCCCGACCCGGAGCTGGACGCGATCAGCCGACGCCTGGGCGCAGAACTGCGCACCTGGCTGGGCGCCCCCTCTGCAGACGCGCAGGAACCGACACCAGCCGGCCCCGCACCGGCCGCCGGTGGGCAGCCCGGCGGCGCCGGCTGCTGGCACATCTCCCTGCGCCAGCGCCCCGACGCCCTGCGCAACGGGCTGGATGCGCTGTCCTTCATCCGCTACCTGGACACCCTCGGTCGGGTGGAGCACATTGCCACGCTGGACGAGCGCATCCCGCGGCTGGAGGTGCTGGATGCGGAGGACTGCCACCTCGGCTTCGAGATCCGCCTGAGCAGCGCCAAGGCCGACCGGCAGAGCATCGAGCAGGTGTTCGAGTTCATGCTCGATGACTGTGATCTGACGGTGCTGGAACCCGGCGCCCCACCGGCCCGATTCGACCAGCTCCTGGGCCAGCGCTGCGGCGATGACGCCCAGGCCCGGGCGAACCTGTTGGCGGTGTGGGAAGCCCAGGGCCTGGCCTTGCCGATGCGTGTGCAGCCAACGCCGGCCGCGGCCGATCCCACCGCCGACGTCGGCGCGCAGGGGGCTGCAGCGGCGGTGCAGGCCGCACAGATCGAACGCCGCCAGGCCCCGCCGGCCGAGGCAGAACGCCGCCGCAACGAACCCGAACGCCGCAGCGGCGGCAAGGATCGCCGTGGCGACGACGCCCGTTTCCTGCGCGTGTCGGCCGACAAGCTCGACCGCCTGATCGACCTGATCGGCGAGCTGGTGATTGCCAGCTCCGGCGCCCAGCTGGTCGCGCAGCGCGAATCCTCCCCGGCCTTCATGGAAGCCGCCCTGCGCATCCACGACCTGGTGCAGGAGGCCCGCGATGGCGCATTGAGTCTGCGCATGGTGCCCATCGGCGAAACCTTCGCGCGCTTCCAGCGGGTGGTGCGCGATGTCAGCAAGGGCCTGGGCAAGGATGTCGAGCTGGAAATCACCGGTGGCGACACCGAGATGGACAAGTCGATGGTCGAGGCCATCGCCGATCCGCTGATGCACCTGGTGCGCAACAGCCTGGACCACGGCATCGAATCGGCCGATGACCGCGCCTGCAGCGGCAAGCCCGCACGCGGCCGTCTGGCGCTGAATGCGTACCACGAGAGCGGTTTGATCGTCATCGAAGTCAGCGACGACGGCCGCGGGCTGGCGCGCGAACGCATCCTGGCCAAGGCGATCGAGCGCGGCCTGGTGGGCGCCGACCAGCCGATGAGCGACGCGGAGGTGCACCAGCTGATTTTTGCGCCGGGCTTCTCTACCGCCGAAAAGGTCACCGACCTGTCCGGCCGCGGCGTCGGCATGGACGTGGTCAAGCGCAACATCGACGCGCTGCGCGGCCAGATCCACATCGCCAGCCAGATCGGTGTGGGCACCACCATGCAGATCCGCCTGCCGCTGACGCTGGCCATCATCGACGGCTTCCTCACCACCGTCGGGGAGGTGCACTACGTGGTGCCGCTCGAAGGTGTGGTGGAGTGCATCGAGACCCCGCCCGCCTGCCGCGAGGGTGACTCGCGCCTGTCCGGCTGCTTCGACCTGCGCGGCGAGGTACTGCCCTTTGTGGACCTGCGGCAGTGTTTCCGCCAGGGCGGCGACGCCCCCGCGCGGCGCAGCATGCTGCTGGTGCGCACCCCCAACGGCAAGGTCGGCCTGCTGGTGGACCGGCTGCTCGGAGAACACCAGACCGTGCTCAAGCCGCTGGGTCGGGTGTTTCAGCAGCTGCCCGGCATCGCCGGCTCCACCGTGCTGGGCAGCGGCGAGGTCGCCCTGGTGCTGGACATTCCCAGCCTGGTGGCCCATGCCACCCTCACCCAGGCCACCCAGGCCACCCAGGCCGTCCAGGTCACCCTGGTGCCGGCCGGCGGCCACTGAATCCATCGCCGGCACCACCGCCCGCCTCCCCCACACCCCACACCCCATACCGCCAAGGGACCACCGTGCGTACGAACCTCCCGGTCACCCAGAAAGAGCACCCCCTCGGGGAGCATTGCTGCATCGTCTCGCGCACCGACACCAAGGGGCGCATCACCTGGGTCAACCAGGACTTCATCGACGCCAGCGGCTTCACCCACCACGAGCTGATGGGACAGCCGCACAACCTGGTGCGGCACCCCGACATGCCCGCGGAGGCCTTCGACGATCTGTGGAAGACGCTGCAGGCCGGCCAGCCCTGGTCCGGCCTGGTCAAGAACCGCCGCAAGGACGGCGACCACTACTGGGTGCGCGCCAACGTCACCCCGCTACAGGAGAACGACCGCATCGTCGGCCATCTGTCGGTGCGCACCGTGCCCAGCCGCGCCGAAATCACGGCGGCCGAAGAAGCCTACCGGCAGTTGCGCAGCGGACAGGCCGCGGGTTGGACCGTGTTCCGCGGCGAGTTCGTGCGTGAGCGCGACATCTCCCGCCGCGAACGCCTGGCAGCCCTGCTGGGCACCCGCTCCATCGGCCGGCAGCTGGCCATCGCCATCGGCCTGGGCTGCGCGGCAGCCGCAGGCGGCGTGGGCATGGCGGCCTCGCAGGCCTGGTGGCTGGCGCCGCTGCCGGTGGCCGCGGTGGTGGCCTCTGCCTGGGCCATCCAGCGCCTGGGCCGGCGCATGCGCCTGAGCCTGGACGACGTGCGCCGGCACATCGACCGTTTTGCCCAGGGCCGCTTCGATGGGGCCATCGCCCAGCTCGATGGCGACGACGAACCGGTGCAGGCCCTGTACGCCCTGCGCCGCCTGCAGACCCGCCTCGGGTTTGAACTGGCCGACTCCAAGCGCCGTGCGGTCGACGCCGAGCGCATCCGCATGGCGCTGGACGTGGCCACCGCACGCATGCTGGTGACCGATGCCGACGGATTTGTCGTCTACGTCAACGGCTCCCTGCGCGACTGGATGACGGAACACCTGAGTGCGCTGCGTCAGGGCTGGCCGCGTCTGGACCTGGCCACGCTGCAGGGCAGCCGGTTGTGCGAGGTGCTGATCGATGCCCAGGATCGCTGCGTGCTCACCTCGCTGGGGCAGCGCCAGCGCGTCAGCCACCTCGTGGGTGGACGCACGGTGGAACTGACGGTCACACCGGTGCGCCAGGGCGAGGGCCCGATCACCGGCGCCGTCATCGAATGGCGCGATCAGACCGAGGCTCTGGCCGCCAAGGCCCGCACCGAGGCCGCCGCCGCCGAGGATCGCCGCCAGCGCGACGCCGCCCTGCGCGTCAACCGGGCGCTGGACTGCACGCCGCTGCCGATCCGCATCGCCGACGCCAGCGGCAGCATCGTCTACGCCAACGAAACCCTGCTGGAGGTGGTACGCCGCGACGCCGCCGCCTTCCGCCGCGAGATTCCCGGCTTCGACCCCGACAAGGTCATGGGCGGCTCCATCGGCATGTTCTACACCGACCCCGCTGGAGCCATCGAACGGTTGCGCCGGCTGGAGAAGCGCGTCACCAGCCGAATGGTGCTGGGCGGCCGCACCTACGACGTCACCACCACCCCGATCGTGGACACCCGCGGCGAGCGACTGGGCTCCATCGGCATGTGGGAGGACCGCACCGAGCAGCTGGCGGCGGAGGCCGAACTGACCGCCCTGGCCAGCTCGGCGATGCAGGGCGACTTCTCGGTGCGCATGGAACTGGCTCACCACCAGGGCTTCATCCGCCAAGTCGGTGAGATGCTCAATGGCCTGCTGGCCAACATGAGCCGCGCGCTGATCGACGTGCGCGAGTCCGCCACCCGGCTGGGCACCGCCTCGGCGGAAACCACCAGCACCGCCCACTCTCTGGCCCAGCAGGCCTCCGAGCAGGCCGCCACGGTGGAACAGACCACCGCCGCCCTGCAGGAGATGACCGAATCGGTGCAGCGCAACGCCCACAACGCCACAGAGACCGGCCGCATGGCCGCACAGGCCGCCCAGGAAGCGCAGGAAGGTGGCGCCGCCGTCTCGCAGACCGTGGAGGCCATGCGATCGATTGCCACACGCATCTCGATCATCGACGACATTGCCTACCAGACCAACCTGCTGGCCTTGAACGCCGCCATCGAAGCCGCCCGTGCCGGCGACCACGGCAAGGGCTTTGCCGTGGTGGCTGCTGAAGTGCGCAAGCTGGCCGAGCGCAGCCAGGTGGCCGCGCAGGAGATCGGCCAATTGGCGGGCTCCAGCGTCGGCCTCGCCGAAAAGGCCGGCTCGCTGCTGGAATCGATGGTACCGGCCATCCTGCGCACCTCCGAGCTGATCCAGGACATCGCCATGGCCTCCGAAAGCCAGAACGACAGCGTGGCCCAGATCTCCACCGCGATGGACCAGGTCAACCAGACCACCCAGCGCAATGCGGCCGCGTCGGAGCAGCTTTCGGCCACCGCAGAGCAGCTCAACGGCGAGGCGGCCAGCCTGCAGGATCTGGTCGATGCCTACCAGCTCGAAGCCGGCAGCCCCGCATCTTCGAGCGCGACCGTCCATTCGGCCGTCCAGCGCGGCGCTCAGGCCCAGCCGCCGGCGCGCACCGGCCGGCCGGCCGGCGGCACCGCCCGCAGCTCCCGCATGCCGGCTTTTGCCGACTGAGTCCTGCAACCCCTCCCGCCCGCAACGCCCCACCCCACGACGTCAGGAAGAACCCCATGGAATCCACCGCGTTGAATCGCACGCATCGGCCAGGCCGCCGGGGCGGCAGCCGTCTGCTGCGCCTGCTCGACCCCTTGCTGGGCCGCATGAACCTCGGCGCCAAACTGATGACGTTGGCCGTTGTGCTGTTTGTGCCTCTGGCCGTTCTGCTGGTGACGGTCATCACCCGGCAGGGCCGCGATCTGCAGACCACCCAGGCGGAGAAGTTCGGGGCGATCCAGGTGGAGCAGTTGCATGAGCTGACGGTCGAGCTGCAGGCGCATCGGGGCCAGACCGCGATGGCGATCAACGGCAACAGCGCCGCCGAAACCGCCCGCCAGGCCACCCGCGGCAAGCTGACCCAACACCTGGAGGCTACCGAAGCGGCCCTGCAGGCCGCGCCTGCGGCGGAACTGACCGGCCTGTGGAGCCCGCTGCGTGCCGAGGTGCAACGCCTGATCTCCGGTCGCGGCGCCACCGAAGCCGGCCCCGCCTTCAAGGAGCACACGGTGGCGATCCAGCAGTTGGGCGCACTGTCCCTGCTGGCGGCGGAAAAGTCCGGGCTGCTGCTCGACCCCGAGGGCCCCACCTACTTTTTGATGGAAATCAGCGTGGAGCGCCTGAACGCCTGGACCGAAGCGGTGGCGCAGATCCGGGGCGTCGCGTCCGGTGCGCTGGCCCGCGGGGAATGGACCGCCCAGGACAGCCTGCGCCTGGCCGCACCGATGGGCGAACTCACCACCGCATTGACCAACGCCCAGCGGCGGGCGGAGGCCCTGGAGCGCAGCGGCGAACCACGCCCGGCCGGCTGGGCCGAAGCACAGCAAGCCACCGCCGGCTACGTACGGCAGGTGCAGGAACTGGCCCGCGAAGGCCGAACCCAGGCCGAGGCGATGGGCCTGTTTGCGGCCGGCACCCAGGTGCTGGACCGCCTGGACCAGCTCCACCACGGCGTCGACAAGCGGCTCGGCACCCTGCTGGACGCACGCATCGCGCGGCTGGAGCAGGAGCGCAACCTCAGCGCCGGCATTGCCGGAGCGGGTGTGCTGCTGGCGCTGTACCTGTTTGCCGCCATCCGCGGCTCCATCCGCCGGGCCGCCCGCGCCTTGCAGGACGGTGCCGAACAGCTGGCCGCCGGTCGCCTGGACCAGCGTGTGGTGGTCGATGGCCGCGATGAATTTGCGGCCGTGGCGCGCTCGGTGGAGAGCATGCGCAGCACCTTGAACACGCTGATCCAGCAGATGAACCACATGTCGGCTGAACACGAACGCGGCGACATCGACGTGATGATCCCCAGCGACGGCTACGCCGGCGACTTCCGCAGCATGGCCGAAGGCGTCAACCAGATGGTGGGCGCCCACATCGCGGTCAAGAAGATGGCCCTGGGCGTGGTGGCCGAGTTCGGTCGCGGCAACCTGGATGCCCCGCTGCAGCAGCTGCCGGGCAAGAAGGCCTTCATCAACGAGACCATCGAACGGGTGCGCGGCCTGCTGCGTGAAGCCGCAACGGCTGCCCAGGAAAACCTGCGCATCCGCATGGCGCTGGACGGCGTGCCAAGCTCGGTGCTGATCGCCGACAACGACGGCGTGATCCGCTACGGCAACAAGGCGGTGATGACGCTGCTCAACCGCATCGCCCCGGCGCTGCGCACGGTGGTGCCGCACTTCGACCCGGCCAAGGTGATGGGGGCCAACTTCGACACCTTCCACAAGAACCCGGCCCACCAGCGCAGCCTGGTGGCAGGCCTGACCGGACCGCACCGCGGGCAATGGAAGTTCGGGGCACACAGCATTCAGCTCACGGCCACGCCGATCTTCGGCGCCGACGGTCAACGTGCCGGCGCGGTGCTGGAGTGGCTGGACCGCTCGCTGGAGGTGGCTGCGGAAGAGGAAGTCACTTCCGTGGTGCAAGGGGCGGCCCGCGGCGACTTCAGCCGCCGCATCGGCCTGGACGCCGAGGCGCCCGCCTTCATGCGCACCCTGGGTGGTGGAGTCAACGAACTGCTGGGCACCACCGAGCGCAACCTCACCGAGGTGACTGCGCTGCTGTCGCGCCTGTCCGCTGGAGACCTCACCGTGACGATGGCCGGTGAACACGAGGGCATCTTCGGGCAGCTGCAGACCGATCTGAACCGCATGATCGGCCAGTTGGTGGACACCATCTCCCAGGTCACCTCCGCCTCGCAGGCGCTCAACGCCGCAGCAGGCCAGGTGTCGGCCACCTCGCAGTCGCTGTCCCAGGCCGCCTCCGAGCAGGCCGCCAGCGTGGAGCAGACCAGTGCCTCTCTGCAGGAAATGGCCGCTTCGGTGCGGCAGAACTCCGAGAACGCCAACGTCACCGACGGCATGGCCACCAAGGCAGCCCGCGAAGCCCAGGAGGGCGGCAGCGCGGTGGTGCAGACGGTGGAGGCGATGAAGTCCATCGCCACGCGCATCTCGATCATCGACGACATCGCCTACCAGACCAACCTGCTGGCGCTGAACGCCGCCATCGAGGCCGCCCGCGCCGGCGATCATGGCAAGGGCTTTGCGGTGGTGGCTGCCGAGGTGCGCAAACTCGCCGAGCGCAGCCAGGTGGCGGCGCAGGAGATCGGCCAGCTCGCCGGCTCCAGCGTCAAGCTGGCCGAGCGTGCCGGCTCGCTGCTGGACGCGATGGTGCCCTCCATCCACAAGACCAGCGAGCTGGTGCAGGAGATCGCTGCCTCGTCGGGAGAACAGTCCGACTCGGTCACCCAGATCAATGCCGCCATGGAGCATGTCAACGGCTCCACGCAGCAGAACGCCTCCGCTTCCGAACAGCTGTCGGCCACGGCAGAAGAGCTCTCGGCGCAATCGGCCCAGCTGCAGGAGCTGATGGGCTTCTTCCGCACCCGCCACGCCTCGGCCCCTGCAGCCGAAGCCCCCCGCAGCCCCGCTCAGCGCCGCAATACGGGTTCTGCAGGCCCCTTCAATGCGCGCCCGGGGTCCGCGATGGCGTCTCGACGTCCGGCACCCCAGCGTGCAACCGCGCCCGCCGCATCGGCCCACGCCGGTGAAATCGACGAAGCCTCCTTCGGCCGCTTCTGAACCCCGCCCGGAGCCTCCCGATGATTGCCACCCAACCTTCTGCGGCCCGGACCGGCGAAGACCCGACGTCGGCGCTGGCTGCGGCCCTGGGCAGCACCGGCCAGTTGCTGCGCCTGGCGGTGGGCCGTTCGATGTTCGCGGTCCCGATCGACCTGGTGCGCGAGATCCTCAAGGTCGGCCAGATGACCACCCTGCCGCTGATGCCGACCTTCGTGCGCGGCGTGATGAACCTGCGCGGCGCCGTGGTGCCGGTGATCGACCTGGGCGCAAGGCTGCATGGCCAGCCGTCCAGCCTGTCGCGGCGCACCTGCGTGGTGGTGGTCGAGATCCGCTCCCGCCAGGACAGCGCCACCCAGGTCATGGGTGTGATGGTCGATGCCGTACACGAGGTGGTCGACGCCGCGAACACGCAGATCGAGCCGGTGCCGCCCCTGGGCACCGACATCCGCAGCGACTTCCTGGCGGCCATGGCCCGGCTGCGCGGTGAGATCGTGCCGGTGCTGGCGCTGGAACAGGTGCTCGACGAAGGCGCCCTGTCCCAGGCCATCGCCCTGCACATCACGCCGCAGGGCCGGTCACCAGGCGCCCTTCACTGAATCCCCCAAACGCCCGGGGATCGTCCCGGCTGCAACCGCTTGCAGCGGGCGAGAACACAAGGACAACAGTGCAATGACGACGATGTCTGAAGGAGCCTTCGATGCGGTGGCGGAGCTGTTCGAGCGCGTCTCGGGCATCCGGCTCGCTCCGGCAAAGAAGGCACTGGTGGAAGGACGGCTGCAGCGCCTGGCGCAAGACGCCGGCCAGACCTCCCTGGACCGTTACGTGGAGCACCTGCTGCACGAAGCCGGTGAGGCCGAACTCACCAAGGTGGTGGACAAGCTCACCACCAACGAAACCTACTTCTTCCGCGAGCCGCAGCACTTCGAGTTCCTGACCCAGCAGCTGCGCACTCAGCCTCCGCGCGGCGCCTTCCGGGTCTGGAGTGCGGCCAGTTCATCGGGCGAAGAGGCCTACTCCATCGCCATGCTGCTGGCCGACGTGCTGGGCAGCCGCCCCTGGGAGGTGGTCGGCACCGACCTTTCCACCGCCATGGTGGAAGCGGGCCAGCGTGCGCTTTACCCGATGGAGCGCGCCCGCCACACCCCGCACGACTACCTCAAGCGCTTCTGTCTGCGCGGCGAAGGCCGATATCAAGGGCAACTGCTGATCCAGCGTTCGCTGCGCGAGCGGGTGCACTTCCGCGGCGCCAACCTGATGCAGGACCTGCCGGCGGACCTGGGCCAGTTCGACGTCATCTTCCTGCGCAACGTGCTCATCTACTTCGACGCTCCGGCCAAGGCGGCGATCACCCGCCGGGTGCTGCGCCAGCTGCAACCCCATGGACACCTGCTCACCGGCCACGCCGAATCCCTTGCCAACCTGGACCTCCCGATCCGTGCGCTCCAGCCCGCCGTCTACGTCCCGGCCTGAGTCCCAGCGGCCGACCGCCCGCCCTGCCCCGGCGGCTGCGTCGGCACAGGCAGGCACGGCATCGACGGCGCGCCCGGCGGCCCCGTTGCGTCCCGCGACAGGCGCGCCCGGTGCGGGCCCAGCCAAACCATCCCTGGCCGCGACGGCAGCCTCCGGCACGCCCATGGGCGGCTTGAGCGTCCAGGTGCGGTCCCCGGCAGCCCCGGACCCGATGAAAAGGTCGGCCCCGCCCGCCGCCCCACGGGCCACCGCACGCAAACCACCCCAGGGCCCCACCGGCCTGGTGGCCGACAGCGACTGCAGCGGCGAGCTGCTGCTGATGCCCGGGCAGCTCTACTTCGGCAAGGCGCCGCCCTCGATCCGCACCCTGCTGGGCTCCTGCGTGGCGCTGACGCTGTGGCACCCCACCCGGCGCATCGGCGGCATGTGCCACTACCTGCTTCCCGAACGCCGCCGCAGCCCCGACCAGCAGCGCGATGGGCGCTACGGCACCGAAGCGCTGGAGGTGCTCATCGACATGCTTCAGCGCCAGGGCACCCGCGCCAGCGAATACGAGGCGCACCTGTACGGCGGTGCCGACACGCTGCCCGACCACGTCACCCACAAGACCCAGGTGGGCGTGCGCAACATCGAAGTGGGCTGGGGCCTGGTGGACCAGCACGGCTTCCAGCTGGTGGGCGTGGACGTGGGCGACAACGTACCGCGCACCGTGCGCCTGGACCTGCGCAGCGGCGAGGTGCAGATGCGCCGCTCCGAACGATGACGGGTCGCACTCTGCGGCCCTCCCACTCTTCATGCAGAAGGAACTGACATGAGCTCCATCAAGGTGATGATCGTTGACGACTCGGCGGTGGTGCGCAAGCACCTGTCCGAGGTCCTGTCCGCCGCCGGCATCCAGGTCATCGGCTCCGCCGCCGATCCGTTGTTCGCCTGGCCGAAGATGCAAGCACTCTGGCCGGACGTGGTGGTGTTGGACGTGGAAATGCCCCGCATGGACGGCATCTCCTTCCTGCGCCAGATCATGGCCGAGCGCCCCACCCCGGTGGTGATGTGCTCCACCCTCACCGAAGCCGGCTGTGAAACCACCATGCAGGCGCTGTCCGCCGGTGCGGTGAGTTTCGTCACCAAACCCAAGCTGGGGCTGCGCAACTTCCTGGAAGATGGCTCCAACGGCCTGGTGGCGGCGGTGCGCACCGCCGCTGGCGCCAACATGCGCGCGGTGGCTGCCGGCATGCGCAACACGGCCGCGGTGGCGGCCCGCAGCACCCGGCCTGCCGCAGCAGCGGGGCCTGCAGGAGCCACCGGTTCAGCTGGCTCAGTTGGCTCAGTGGGTGCGGGCGGTCGACCCTTGCCGGCCGGCCCGGCCGCACGGACCCTGGGTGCGATGGCCGAAACCACCGACCGGGTCATCGCCATCGGCGTGTCCACCGGCGGGGTGCAGTCGCTGGAATCCGTGCTCCGCCCCCTGCCCCGCACCCTGCCGGGTATGGTGATCGTGCAGCACATGCCGGAGAAGTTCACCGCCTCCTTTGCCGCCCGCTTGAACAACCTCTGCGAGCTGGAAGTGATCGAAGCCCGGGACGGCGACCGCGTCATCAACGGCCGGGTGCTGATCGCCCCGGGCGGCAAGCACCTTCGCCTCAAACGCAGCGGCGCCCAGTATGTTGCTGAAGTGCTGGACGGCCCGCTGGTCAACCACCACCGCCCGTCGGTGGACGTGCTGTTCCGTTCGGTGGCGCACTGCGCCGGCCGCAATGCGATCGGCGTGATCATGACCGGCATGGGTGACGACGGAGCCCGCGGCCTGCGCGAGATGCACGACGCCGGTGCCGTCACCGCAGCGCAGGACGAGGCCACCTCGGTGGTATTCGGCATGCCCAAGGAGGCGATCAAGCTGGGGGCAGCCGACCAGGTGCTGGCCCTGGGCGACATCGGCGCCTGGCTGCAGCGCGCCGCGGTGGGCAAGGCGCTGGCGGCGCACTGAGTCCCGCCGGGAGGACGACCTCAGCCCGGACCCACGGCGGCGGGGAGGGGCTCCTTGACGATGGCAAACTGGTCCAGGACGGCACCGGTCTCGGTCAGGCAGCGGGCCTCCAGCCGGCGGGCGTCCACGTCCAGCACCAGGGACCCCGCCACCGATGCCGACACGGCCATCGCCGGGTGGTTCAACGGACCCTTCAAGGGCTCGCCCGAAGCGCCCACCACCACGTACACCGTGCCTGCGTGAGGCACCCGGCCGGCCGGCTTGCGGTAGGGGCCGGACTCCTGCGGTCGGCCGCTGCCGGCGTCGAGTCGCATGGCATCCGTCAGGGTGGCCGAATCGCCGTAGTGCCCGTCGAGCAGGACGGAGCGTTCGTACACATGGCTGTGTCCGCCCAGCACCAGGTCCACGCCATGCTGCTCCAGCAGCGGCAGCACATGCCGGCGCATCTCGGTGGCATTGGTTTCGGTGTCCGAGTCGATCGCCCCCTTGGTGTAGGGCGGGTGGTGCCAGAACGCCACCGTCCAGCTGCAGCGGTTGGCGGCCAGGTCGGCCTCCAGCCACTTCAGCATCGGGCTGCCCGGCTGGCGTGACGAGACCATCGAGTCCAGGCAGACGAAGTGGATGTCCCCGGCGTCGAAGGCGTAGTACAGCTTCTGGCCGGAGGGCACACCCCCACAGCGACCGTCAATGGGTGGCGAGAAGATCTGAAAGTACGGCAGTGCATCCGGCGGGGAGGTGGAGTCGGCCGTGTCGTGGTTGCCCAGCGTCGGCCAGGTGACGCTTCTGCGCAGCAGGTCGGCGTAGACGTCGAAGACCCGCTCCTGGTGTTCCGCGTCGGTGCCGCGATCGTAGGCGTTGTCGCCCAGCTGCAGCCAGAGGTGGGTGGGGCCGCTGCCGTTGAAGCGAAGGTAGGCATCGCGCACGGCCCGTTGCTGCGCCGTGCCGGTGCCGGCATCCCCGATCACCCAGATGCGCGTCGGCCGTGCAATGCCGGCCGGCGGGCTGGTGATGAAGTGGTGGGCGGCATCACCACCCGCCGGCATCGCCTCGCTGCTGCCGACGGCGTAGTGGTAGAGCGTGTCCGGCTTCAGCCCGGTGAGGGCCACCTGGTGCTCGGTGGTCAGCGCCGCAGAATGGACCGCGTGGGTGAGCGCATCCGGCGTTGTCCCGAAACGCACCAGGCTGTCGGTCGGCCGGCTGCTGCGCCAGCGCAGCACAATGCCGCTGTCGCTGCCGGACTGCAGGTAAGGGCCGCGTGTGATGCGGGTGCCCAGCAGGGCACAGCCTGACAGGGCTGCGAGGCCTGCCCCGCTCGCCAAACCCGTTCCGGCCAGTGCCAGACCGGCCCCCATCCATACCCTTCTGCGTTGCATCGGCCCGCCCTTCTTCCACCGTCCGAGACCGTGGGATCCCTGGAAAACGGCGGCAGCAGTGTAGGAGCGAAAACGGCTGCCGCTCACCCCGCTCCCCGCAGCCATGCGGGGGCGGCATGCAGGGGTGGCATGCAGTGGCGGCGTGCGGGGCCGCTCAGCGGATACTGCAGTCCTGTCCAGCGCACGCCCGACCGATGACCGCCACAGACCGCTCAGCCCAGACGCCCGGCCCGACGCCGGACGGTCCACCCCCCTGGGCCCTGCCGCCCGACGACCCGCAGCGCCTGCCGCTGCACGACGAAGTGCACGCCCGCCCGCCGGCGCGCATCCACCTGCCTGCGCTGGTGGTGTTCATCGCCGTGCTCAACGAAGGAGTGTCCCGTGAACAGGAATGTGAACACCTGCGCCTGCTGCCCGGGCAGGAGGGGCTGACGCTGCAGGACCTGGCCGGCAGCTTCCTGCGGCTGCGCTTTGCCGACCACATGCTCAAGTGGGAGCGCCACACCGAGTTCACCCGCTACGTGCTCACCCAGCCGCTGCCGGCCGGGGTGGGACTGGGCACGCAGCAGCCCGACCTGATGGCCGGCCTGGCGCTGCCGACGCAGTGGCTGAACCGCATACCGGGCCGCACGGTGGCCGCGGTGCAGCTCGCGATGCTGCAGCACGACCTCGACGACCCCCATGCCGCACTGGCGCTGGGGCAGGCCTGGTTTGGCGGGCGCACCGTGGTCGCATCGCTGCTGGGCAACGGTCATTCCATGGCGGTGACCAACTTCCGCATTCAGGAAGACGGCTTCGAGCGCATGCTGGTGATCGCCCCGCCCGGCACCAGCCCCACCCGGGCCGGCCGCATCTCGCAGCGGCTGCTGGAGCTGGAGATCTACCGCCTGATGGCACTGCGCGGCCTGCCGGTGGCCAAGTCGCTGGCGCCGGTGCTGGCCGAGGCCGAGGCCGGGCTGGCCGAGGTCACCCTGCAGCTGGAGGCCCGCCAGGCATCGGAGGCGGCGCTGCTGGACCGCCTGATCCATGTGGCCGCCGGCATCGAGCGGGCCACCGCCGAACACGTCTACCGCTTCTCGGCCACCGAGGCCTACCACGCCATCGTGCGCCAGCGCATCACCGAGCTGCGCGAAAAGCCGATCCCCGGCACGCAGACCCTGGGCGAGTTCATGCAGCGCCGCCTGTCGCCGGCGATCGCCACCGTGGCGGCCACCGCCCAGCGGCTGGCCTCCCTGTCGCAGCGCACCGAGCGGGCCAGCGCCCTGCTGCGCACCCGGGTGGACATCGCCACCGAGACGCAGAACCAGCAGCTGCTGGCCAAACTCACCCGCGGGCAGGAACTGCAGCTCAACCTGCAGACCACGGTGGAGGGGCTGTCGATTGCGGCGATCTCGTACTACGTCATCAGCCTGCTGCTTTACGGCGCCAAGGCACTGAAGGGGCTGGGCCTGCCGCTGAACCCCGAGATGGCTGCCGGAGCGTTGATCCCGCTGGTGCTCTGGGCGGTGTGGAAGGCCAACCAGCGCATCCATGCCCGGCTGCATGCCGACGGGCACTGAAGGCCACAGGACAGGCAGATGATCTCGATCTCCCTGGGCCCGCTGGCCCTGCCGGTGGGCCCGCTGCTGCTGCTGGCCATCGTCTGGCTGGCCGCCTGGCTGGCCACACGGATCGCGGCCGCTGTGCAGCCGTCTTCGGTGCCGTCCGAACCGCATGCAACGCCGAAGGGGTCGCCGCAGGTGTCTGCCGACCGATCTGCGGGCGAACGCCACCGCATCGGCAACACCGTGTTCCATGCCGCCTGGATCGGCCTGGCCTGCGCCCGCATCGGCCATGTGGCCGGTGCGACGGACCTCTACCTGGCCCAGCCCCTGAGCCTGCTGGACTTGCGTGATGGCGGCTGGTCCGCCCCGGCCGGCTGGGCCGGGGCGGTGGCCTGGCTGGCCTGGTGCGGCTGGCGCCATCCGGCCGGCCGGCGCCCCTGGGCGGTGGCCGGCCTGAGTGCCTTGCTGCTGTGGGGCGCAGGCCAGTGGTGGATCACCCGCTCGCTGCCTGCCGGCCTGCCGCCGCTGCACTTGCTGGCGCTGGAGGATGGCCGGGAGACCCCCCTGCCCCAGATCGGCGCCGGCCAGCCGCGTGTGGTCAACCTCTGGGCCAGCTGGTGCGGCCCCTGCCGGCAGGAGATGCCGCTGCTGGCCCAGGCCCAGCAGCGCGAGGCGCAGGTGCGCTTCCTCTTCGTCAACCAGGGGGAGAGCTCATCGGCGGTGCAGGCCTACCTGGCCCACGAGGGCTTCGCGCTGCGCGACGTCTGGCGCGACCCCACGGCCGCCCTCGGCCCGGCGGTGGGCTCGCGCGGACTGCCCACCACCCTGTTCTACGACGCGCAGGGCCGGCTGGTGGGCCGCCACTTCGGCGTGCTCAACGGCCCGGCGCTGGAGCTGCGATTGCGCGAGCTGCGGGCTGCGGCGCGCTGAAACCAAGGGCTCCTCGGCCGGACCTCAAACCTCCAGCCACTCCTTGCGGATGTAGCCGTTGGCGCGCAGCTCGGTGGGTGTGCCTTCGAAGACGATGCGCCCGTGGCCCATCACCAGGCAGCGGTCGGCCACCTCCAGCGCGATGGTCAGCTTCTGCTCCACCAGCAGCACCGACAGGCCGCGGCGCTTGAGTTCGCGCAGGTACTCGGCCACCAGCTCGACGATCTTGGGCGCCAGGCCTTCGGTGGGCTCGTCGATCATGATCAGCTCCGGGTCGCCCATCAGCGTGCGGCACAGGGTGAGCATCTGCTGCTCGCCACCGGAGAGCACTCCGGCCTCGGTGTGCTGGCGCTCCTTCAGGCGCGGGAACAACCGGTACATGTCGTCGAAGCTCCAGCGCGGCTGCCCCTTGTCGCTGCCCCTGCCGCCCTTCTTTTCGCCGAGCATCAGGTTCTGGTGCACGGTCAGCTTGGGAAAGATGTCGCGGTTCTCCGGCACGTAGCCGATGCCCAGGTGGGCGATCTCGAAGGCCTTGCGATCGAGGATCTCCTGGTCCTTCCAGCGGATGCTGCCCTTGCCCTCCACCAGGCCCATGATGGTCTTGACGGTGGTGGAACGGCCCGAGCCGTTGCGGCCCAGCAGGGCGACGATCTCGCCGGGCGGGACGTCGAAGCTGACGCCGTGCAGCACGTGGCTCTTGCCGTAGAAGGCGTGAAGCTGGTCGAGTTTGAGCATGGTGCCTGTGGCCTCCTTCAGTGACCGGCCTGGGCCGCCTGCTGGTCCGCGAGCACCGAGCCGAGGTAGGCCTCCTGCACGCGCGGGTTGGCGCGCACCGCCTCGGGGGTGTCGAAGGCGATGACCTCGCCGTAGACCAGCACCGCGATGCGGTCGGCCAGCCCGAAGACCACGCCCATGTCGTGCTCCACCGTCAGCAGGGTGCGGCCCTCGGTGACTTGGCGGATGAGCTGGATGAAGCGCTTGGTTTCGCTCTTGCTCATGCCGGCGGTGGGTTCGTCGAGCAGGATGACGGAGGAGCCACCGGCGATGGTGATGCCGATCTCCAGCGCGCGCTGCTCGGCGTAGGTGAGGTTGACGGCCAGGTGGTCGCGGCGCTTGTCCAGCCCCACCGCTTCGACGATTTCCTCGGCGCGGTCGTTGGCGTCGTGCAGGTCGGCCAGGAACTTCCAGAAGGCGTAGCGGTGGCCCTGCGACCAGAGCAGCGCACAGCGGATGTTCTCGAACACCGACAGGCGCGAAAACAGGTTGCTGACCTGGAAGCTGCGCGCCAGCCCGCGGCGGTTGATCTCGTAGGGCTGCAGGCCGTCAATGCGTGCGCCGCCCAGGCGGATCTCGCCACTGCTGATGCCGAAGCGCCCGCTGATGAGGTTGAACAGCGTGCTCTTGCCGGCGCCGTTGGGGCCGATGATGGCCACGCGCTCGCCGGGCTTCACCTTCAGGTTGGCACCGCGGATGATCTCGGTCTTGCCGAAGCTCTTGCGCACATCGACGAGTTCGAGGGCAAATTCGGACGAGGATTTCTGCTGTGCCACAGTCATGTCGAAATCGCCTCCCGGCGCTTGATTTCCTTCTCGATGTCTTCCTGGACCTCACCCCACTGGGCCTGGAAGTGCCGGCGCGTCAGCTCGAACAGCGCCGCACCGGTCAGGGTGAGGAAGATCGCGCCGGCCCAGCTGTCGACCCCGTGGGTGTTCAGCTGCGCGCCCATGAACTTGAGCTGGGGGCCGAGCGCGGCGTTGAGCTGCAGGTGGTAGAGCATCTCGATCATCGCGGCCACGCCCGTCAGGGCCGCCAGCCCGATGCCACCCAGCGCCAGGTAGGCCACCCAGAGGCGGCGCAGCTTGCCGAAGGCGGCCAGGCGCAGGTTCATCATCAGCAGGCTGGCCAGCCCGCCCGGCGCGTACATCACCATCAGCAGGAAGACCAGGCCCAGGTACAGCAGCCAGGCCTTGGTCAGCTCCGACAGCAGCACCAACGCGATCACCATCAGCACGGCGCCCAGGATGGGCCCGAAGAAGAAGGTGGCACCGCCCAGGAACACGAACAGCAGGTAGGCCCCTGACCGTGCAGCGCCCACCACCTCGGCGGTGACGATCTCGAAGTTCACCGCCGCCAGGCCGCCGGAGATGCCGGCGAAGAAGCCGGAGATCATGAAGGCGAGGTAGCGCACCCGCCGCGTGCTGTAGCCGATGAACTCGACGCGCTCGGGGTTGTCGCGCACGGCGTTGAGGATGCGGCCCAGCGGCGTGCGCGTGAGTGCGAACATGGCCACCGTGCAGATGAAGCAGTAGATCGCGATCAGGTAGTAGACCTGGATCTGCGGCCCGAAGCTGATGCCCAGGACCTTCTCGCCCACCACGCGGTTGGCCGAGACGCCGCCCTCGCCGCCGAAGAACTCCGGCAGCATCAGCGACATCGACCAGACCAGCTCGCTCACACCCAGCGTGATCATCGCGAAGGTCGTGCCGGCCTTCTTGGTCGAGACGTAGCCCAGCAGCGCAGCGAACAACAGGCCACCCAGCCCGCCCACCAGCGGGACCAGGCTGACCGGCAGACCCAGCGAGCCCGCCCCCACCTTGTTGAGCGCGTGGATGGCGAGGAAGCTGCCCAGCCCGCTGTAGACCGCGTGCCCGAAGCTGAGCATGCCGCCCTGCCCCAGCAGGATGTTGTAGGCCAGGCAGACGATGATGGCGATGCCCATCTGGCTGAGCATGGTCTGGGCGAAGCTGCTGGTCCACAGCAGCGGCGCCACCGCCAGCACCAGCGCGTACAGCCCCCAGATCAGGATGCGGCCGACGTTCCAGGGCTTGAAATGGAAGTTCGGCTGGTTTTCGCTTGTGTGGCTCATGGTCAGGACTCCCGCGTGCCCAGCAGGCCCTTGGGGCGGAAGATCAGGATCAGCACCAGCAGCAGGTACGGCAGGATCTGCGCCGTCTCGGACAGCTTGATGCGCAGCAGCGGGAACAGCGGGCTGTCCGGGCCGATGGCCAGGCCGAGGTGGCGGAACATGTCCACCCCGTTGGCATCGACCGTCAGCGGCAGCGTCTGCAACAGGCCCACCACCAGCGAGCCGACGAAGGCGCCGGAGAGCGAGCCCATGCCGCCAATGACGATCACCGCAAAGATGATCGGCCCGATGTTGGCCATGTTGGGCTCGGTGACGAAGGTGACCCCGCCGATCACCCCGGCCAGGCCCGCCAGGGCACAGCCGCTGCCGAACACCAGCATGAACACGCGCGGCACGTTGTGGCCCAGGGCCTCGGCCATCTCCGGGTGGGTCAGCGCCGCCTGGATCACCAGGCCGATGCGGGTGCGCGTCAGCAACAGCCACAGCGAGGCCAGCATGCCCAGCGCCACCAGGGCCATGAAGGCCCGCGTCATCGGGAAGCGGGTGCAGGCATCGCCCACGCCGCTGCACAGCTCGGCCGGTGCCGCGCCGGCCACCACCGAGAGGCCCCGCACCGCCGACTGCACGATCGTGAAGGCCGGCCCCTGCAGCCACAACGGCGGATCAAAGGTCAACGGCGAGCGGCCCCAGACCAGCGCCACCACCTCGCCGACCACGTAGCTCAGGCCGAAGGTGATGAGCAGCTCGGGCACATGGCCGAACTTGTGCACCCGCCGCAGCGCGGTGCGCTCGAACAGCGCGCCCAGCGCCCCCACCAGCAGCGGCGAGAGGACCAGCGAGGCCGTGAAGCCGATGACACCGGTCAGGGTGTAGGCCGCATAGGCGCCCACCATGTAGAAGCTGGCGTGGGCGAAGTTCAGCACGCCCATCATGCTGAAGATCAGCGTCAGGCCTGAGCTGAGCATGAACAGCAGCAGGCCGGAGCTGATGCCGTTGAGCAGGTTGATGAGGATCTGGTCCACGTGGGTAGGTCGGCTGGCTGCAGTGCTGCAAAGAAAGAAAAGAAAGGGCCCGGTGGATCAGGTTCCGCCGGGACCTGGGGATCACCCGGCCGGCTGCGGCGCCGGCATGACACAGGCGCTCAAGGGCGCTTCATCTGGCAGGAGGTGGGTGTGCTCGCCACGTACGCGTCGTAGGCCTTGACCGGCGCAAAGGTGTAGCCGGTGTTCTCGACGCTGTACTTGTTCTTGGCGTCGGTCTTCTGCCAGATCGAGATGAACAGGCCCTGCTGCAGCTGGTGGTCGGCCTTGCGGATTTCGACCTCGCCGTTGAAGCCCTTGAACTTCAGGCCCTCCATGGCCGCCGCGACCTTGACAGGGTCGGTGGACTTGGCCTTGGCCATGGCCTCGGACACGGCAAGCAGTTCGTTGTACACGTCCTGGGTGTACAGGTCGTCGTTGAACTTGGCCTTGAAATCGTCGCTGAGCTTGCCGAACGCGCCGGGCATGTTCGAGTGGCCATAGGCCACCATGTAGACGCGGCCGGCACCGGCCGCGCCGATGGCGCTGGGCGCGCCGCTCACCGAGGCGTAGTAGGTGTAGAACTTGACGTTCAGGCCGGCGTCGTTGGCCGCCTTGATCAGCAGCGTCAGGTCGGAGCCCCAGTTGCCGGTGATCACGGAGTCGGCACCGGAGGCCTTGATCTTGGCCACGTACGGGGCAAAGTCCTTGACCTGGGCCAGCGGGTGCAGGTCATCGCCGACGAACTGGATGTCCGGGCGCTTGCGGGCCATGATCTCCTTCGCAAACTTGCTGACCTGGTGGCCGTGCGAGTAGTTCTGGTTGATCAGGTAGACCTTCTTGACGTCGGGCTGGTCCTTCATGAAGGTGGTCAGCGCCTCCATCTTCATCGAGGTGTCGGCGTCGAAGCGGAAGTGCCAGTAGCTGCACTTGCTGTTGGTCAGGTCGGGGTCCACCGCGGCGTGGTTGAGGTAGATCACCTCCTTGCCGGGGTTGCGCTCGTTGTGCTTGTTGACCGCGTCGACCAGGGCCAGCGCGACGCTGGAGCCATTGCCCTGGGTGATGAAGCGCGCGCCCTGGTCGATCGCCGCCTTCAGCGCGTTGAGGCTCTCGGCCGGGCTGAGCTTGTTGTCGATCGGGATGATCTCGAACTTCACGCCGGCCGGGTTGCTCTTGTTGAAGTGCTCGGCCAGGAACTGGAAGGTCTTGACCTGGTTCTGGCCCACCGGGGCCATCAGGCCGCTGAGCGGGTCGATCCAGGCGATCTTGACCGTCTCGCCCTTTTGCGCCCAGGCGCTCTGGGCCAGCATCAGGGCGGCGGCGCCGGCGACGGTGAGCCATGTCTTGTGAACCGAGGTCATTGAAGTCTCCTGTGTACTGTGGGGTGCAGTGGGACGCTGCTGAGCAAGAACCGCCGCAGAAGGTAACGGAAGCCTGCCGGAATGGGTTCAGGGACTACCCCACACGCCTGTCGCAGGAGGGACAAACCCCGGCCTCACCCCAGGGAGACCCCGGACAGGGACTTCACTGCCCGGGCGCGTCAATGAACCGCTCGGCCAGCCCGCTGCTGCGGCGGGTGCGGCGCTGCACCGCTGCGTCGAACACCGCCGGCTGCGGCGCCACCAGCGTGAAGGCCTGTCGCGAGCGGGTGATGCCGGTGTAGACCAGCTCGCGCGTGAGCACCGGGTTGGCCTGCGGCGGCAGCACCAGCACGGTGTGCTCGAACTCCGATCCCTGGGACTTGTGCACCGTCATCGCCCAGGCCGTCTCCACCGCGGCCAGCCGGCTGGCCAGCACATGGCGCAGCTGGTCCCCGTCGGCAAACCAGACCCGCAGCGGCCCCGGCCGGTCCGGTGCCTGGGGCGTGGGCGCGGCCCGCAGCGCCAGCCCGACATCGCCGTTGAAGACGCCCAGCGCCGGGTCGTTGCGGGTCACCATCACCGGGCGGCCTTCGTACCAGCCGGGCCCGGGCCCCTGTGCCAACCGCAGTTCGCGGGGAATCACCCCGGCCTGCCGCAACGCGGCCTCCACCGCCGCGTTCAAGCCGGCCACGCCCCAGTCCCCCTGGCGCAGTGCGCACAGCAGGCGGAAGCGGTCAAACGCCCGCAGCACCTGGCGCACCCACTGCGCATGCTGCTCCACGCCCGCGGCCCCCGCCAAGGGTGAGGGCCGCTGGCGCAGCAGGGCCAAGGCCTGCCGGTACCCGCCGGCAGCGCCTTCCCGGCCGTGCAGCGCCAGGGCCAGCAGCGGCTCGATGCGCGGATCGGCCAGCCGGGCCATGCTGGACACGTGGGCCCCTGCGGCCCCGGCTGCCCCCGCTGTTCCCACCCCCCCGGCGGGATCGGGGACCGCGCGCCGCAGTGCCGCCGCAGGCGGCAGCACCGACCAGGCCGCCGCGGCGTCTCCCGCATTGACCGCACGCGCCAGCGTGCCGATGGCGCCGGCAAAACGCCGGCTGCGGCGCAGCATCACCGTCTGCTGTGCCAGCGGCGCACCCGGCTGGCCGGGCGGCACACACAGCGCCGCCGGCAGGGCCTGGCCGGTGCAGGCCTGCACCCAGCCGGCCGTGTTGCGGCCCCAGCCACCGGCGGCTGCGTCGCTGCAGAGGTCACCCAGCACCGCACCGGCTTCCACCGAGGCCAGCTGGTCCTGGTCCCCCAGCAGCAGCAGCCGGGCGCGTGCCGGCAGGGCCTGCAGCAGGGCGGCCATCTGCTCCAGGTGCACCATGGAGGCCTCGTCCACCACCAGCAGGTCCACCTCCAGCGGGTGTTGGGCGTCGTGGCGCAGCCGCCGCGTGTCCGGGCGCGCACCCAGCAGCTTGTGCAGGGTCCAGGCCGTGCCCAACGAGCGCCGCAGCGCCGCCCAGTCCAGCGCGGCGGGCAGGGCCAGCTCCAGCTGGTCCAGCGCCTGGTCGATCGACTGCTTCAGCCGCGCCGCCGCCTTGCCGGTGGGCGCTGCCAGCGCGATGCGCAGGCCCAGTGGCGCCGGGTGCAGCGCCCAGACCAGCGCCAGCAGCCGCGCCACGGTGTAGGTCTTGCCGGTGCCCGGGCCACCCGTGATCAGCGCCAGCCGGCCGCGCAGCGCCACCGCACAGGCCACCCGCTGCCAGTCGGGTTCGCCGGCCGCGCCGGTGATGTCGGCGGGGTCCAGCGGGCCGTCCGGCGGACCGAACAGACGGTCCAGCCAGAGGCGCACCTCGGCCGGTTCGGGCTGGAGCTCATCGGCGGCCGTCAGCGCAGCCACCCGGCCCAGCACCGCTGCGGCCACCCCCTGCTCCTCCCGCCAGTGTCGGCGCAGGTAGAGCCGGTGCCCCTCCAGCACCAGCGGGGCCACACCCGTGGCGGCCTGCGCAGCGCCGTCCACCGCGCCGCTGGCCAGCAATGCCGCAACCCAACCGGCCTCATCCAGCCCCAGGCGGTCGAGCAGCGCGCGCAGCTCGGCCTGGGCGGCCGGCGGGCCATCCAGCCCGGGTTCGGCGATGCCCTCGCCGTCCAGCGCCAGGCAGCTGTGTCCCTGCCCCTCGCTGTGCGCCAGCAGCGCCGCGGCCAGCAGCACGGCTGCGTCAGCCTGCGGCCGCTCGCGGTGCAGCCAGCGCGCCAGCGCCAGGTCCAGCCGGCGCAGCCAGCCGGCTTCACACCAGCGCGTCAGGGTGGCCAGCAGCGCGTCGGCTTCGATGGGGCGGCCGGCCTCAGTCATCGCAGCACTCCCCGACCTGTGCATCGGCCGTGCAGCCTTCCTGCAGGGCGGCATCCAGCGCCTGCAGCAGGGCCGGGTCCGCCGGCAGATGGACGCAGCCCGCCGTGGGTGCGGCGATGCCGCGCAGGAAGAGGTAGACCGCCCCTCCCAGCTGCCGCGCCGGGTCGTAGGCCGCCCCCAGCCGGCTGCGCAGCAGGCGATGCAGCGCCAGCAGGTAGAGCGCGGCCTGCAGCTCGTAGCGGTGCGCCAGCATCGCGGCCTCCAGTGCGTCGGCGGTGTAGGCGGCATCGTCCTCCCCCAGTGCGTTGGACTTGTAGTCCAGCACCCACCAGCGGCCGTCGTGCTCGAACACCAGGTCGGCAAAACCCATCAGCAGCCCGTGCAGCCGACGCGGTGCCAGCGCCGGCCGGGGGCGCCCGGGCAGCAGGTGCTGCCGGCAGAGGGCGTCCAGCCGGCGGCTGTCCAGCGCTTCGGTGGGCATCCAGAACTCCATCTCCGCCAGCCGCGCCGGCAGCACCCGCAACGGGGCACCCAGCGGCGGCAGCGGGGTGTTCAGCAGGCGCTCCAGCCACTGCAGGACGTCGTCGGCCCGTTCGCCGCCGAAGCCGGCCCGCTCGCAGCGCCTTCGCAGCAGGCCGCGCAGGGCCGGATCGGCCGGGTCGGCCAGGTCGGCAAACGCGCTGCCACCGGCCTCACCCTCCTGCGCCAGCCACTCGAGCTGGTCGTGCAGGAAGTTGCCGGGCAGCGCCCCCTTGGGAAAACGGTGCCAGGGCGCCTGCACGCCTTCGTGCGGCGCTGCCGGGGCGGCGGGCGCCCGATCCACCGCGGCCGGATCCCGGACCGGCGCCGCCTCGTCGGAGGACGGCGCGGCGCTGCGCAGCTCTTCGCGCCAGCGTTCCACCCGCAGGGCATCCCCCTGCCGCTCCGGCGGCAAGCCGGTGCCCGCCGCCTCGACGACAGGCGCGTCGGCGGGGGCATCGGAGGGAGCATCGCTGAACGCATCGGTCGGCAGGGAGGCGGGCCGATCCGGCGGTTGGGGCGCGTCGGCACCGGGCTCCACCGCCACCGGAGGTTCGGCCGCGGTCAGGTCCCGCACCAGCGCCGAGAAGCTGCCCACTCCCCAGTCCCGCTCGATCGGGTGGTGAAACTCGCGCAGCGCCAGCAGCGGCGCCGTGGGCGCAGGCCGCTGCCAGCGCCGCCTGGGGGGCAGTTCGTCGAAACGCTGCAGCCGGGTACGGGCATCGGCCTGCGCCCAGGCGGCCAGCAGCGCTTCGGCCTGCGTCGGATCCAGCGCCCGGCCGGCCGCCAGCAGGTGGCCCAGCGCGCCCCGGTGCAGGTGGTTGGCACCGGGCTGGTCGGCCCCGGCGCGGCGGCTGGGCAGGCCCACCCCCAGCCACAGCGCATGGCGGGCCCGGGTGAGCGCCACGTAGAACAGGCGCAGCTCCTCGCGCAGGCGCTCCGCATCGGCCAGCGCCACATCGGCATCCGAGAGGCGGAAGTCCAGCCGCCGCCCCGCGGCGCCACCGGCCTCGTCGGTGTCGTCGGTGTCGCTGACCTCGCCGGCCACCTCCACCGGCAACTCCAGCACCTGGCGGCCACGCCGGTCCACCACCCGCGCCGACTGCGCAAAGGGCAGAAAGACCAGCGGGTACTCCAGCCCCTTGGACTTGTGCACCGTGACCACCTGCACCAGCTCGGCATCACTTTCCAGGCGGACGATGCGCTCCTCCGCCCCATGCGACTCGGCCTGGATCTCCTCGGCCAACCAGCGGATCAGCGCCTGCTCCCCCTCCAGCGTCGCCGCCGCGGCCTGCAGCAACTCGGCCAGGTGCAGCCAATTGGTGAGGCAGCGCTCACCGGCACCGGGGTCCTGTTCCTGGCCATGATCCAGGCCCTCCACCGGGTCGTCGCCGGCCCCGCCCACATTCCCACCTGTCCCGCCCGCATTGGCCAGCCAGGCCGCCGGCAGGTCCAGCGCGTGCAGCGTTTGCAACAACATGGCCAGCACCCCCTGGCGCTGCCACACCGAACGCAGGCGCAGCAGCAGGCCCTGGCGCTGCTCCCAGCAGTCCTCGTCGTCGCGCAGGGCGCGCAGTTCGGGCCAACCCAACCCCAGGGTGGCGGTGGCATAGGCCGCACGCACGAGGGGGGCGTCCAGCGGGTCGGCCACCGCCTGCAGCCAACGCAGCAGGTCCATGGCCTGCGGGCTGCGCAGCACCGAATCCTGGTCCGACAGGTACACCGAAGGCACGCCGCTGCGGCTGAGCTCGCGGCGGATGGCTTCGGCCTCCCGGCGGTGGCGCACCAGCACCGCGCAGTCGGCGGCGCGCAGGCGGCGCCAACCGCCGTCGTCCCCGACAAAACCGGCCTGCGGGTCATTGAGCAAGGTGACGATCTGCGCCGCAGCGAGCCGCGCCTGGCTGCGGCGCAGCGCTTCGGCCGGCAGCGGTTGCGGCAGCCACTGCAGGGTGAGCGCCGGCAGCGGCTGAACCTCCCCGGCCGAATCCCGCGCCACCAGCCGCTCGCCCCGGCCGCGCGCAGCCACCGGATCGAAGGGCAGTGCATGCCAACCTGTACGCGGCAGCGCCAGAGCGCCCCAATCCTCCCGGACGGCCTGGGGGAGCTGCTCTCCCGGAGGCGGGCCCAGCAGAGCCTCCACCTCCGCCCAGCCGGCCTCCGCCTGCTGGAACACCCGGTTCACCGATGCCACCAGCGCCTGGGTGGAGCGGAAGTTGGTGCCCAGCACATGGTGGCGCCCGGCGGTGGCCTGGCGGGCGGCGAGGTAGCTGTAGATGTCCGCACCGCGGAAGCCGTAGATCGACTGTTTCGGGTCGCCGATCAGCAGCAGCAGGGTCTGCCGCGCATCGGCAGCCACGTCGTAGAGCCGGTCGAACAGCCGGTACTGCAGCGGCGAGGTGTCCTGGAACTCGTCGATCAGCGCCGCAGGGTACTGGCCGACGATGCGTTCGCGCAGCCGCGGCCCCGTCGGGCCGGTCAGCGCCGCATCCAGCCGGGCCTGCAGGTCGGCAAAACCGAACTGCGCCGTGCGGCGCTTGAGCAGCGCCAGCTGCCGGTCGACGCCGGCCGCGGCGTGGCGCAGCAGGGCTTCCCGGGCCGGCATCAGTGCGGCCAGGGCGTCGAAGAGCTGCTGCAGCGCGTCGAACTCCGCGGGCAGATCGGGCAGGCTGCGGCCCTTGGCCAGGGCATCGGTCAGGCCCTCGGGCGTCAGCCGCCGCCGGCCGGTCTTGAGCTCGGGCTCGACCTGCTCCGGGTCCGCCGCCCACTGCAACAGTGCATCACACCAGGGATCAAAAAACGAGGCGCGCAGCTTGACGCCGTTGAACAGCTTGCCAGCACACTGCGCCGCCAGCCAGGCCCGCAGCGCCTCGGCCCGCTCGGCCCAGCCGACCTTGATCTGCGCCAGGCCCTGCTGCCACTGACCCTGCCACTGCTGCAGCCAGTCGCCCAGCACCAGGGCCTCGCCACCGAAGGGGCCGAGGGACTCGCTGCGGCCCAGCAGGCCCTGCAACTGCGTCGACAGGCTGCCCACCTCCGGCCAGACCTTCAGCACGGCATCGAGCGCCGCACCCCGCAGCGGGTAGACCTCACGGCGCCAGTAGTCGTGCACCGCCTGGCGCTGCAGCGTCAGTTCGTCGGCCACCAGCTCCTCATCGAAACGCTGGCCGCTGTCGAAGGCATGCTCCAGCAGCATGCGCTGGCACCAGGCGTCGATGGTGTGCACCGCGGCATCGTCCATCGCCTCGGCGGCCAGCGCCAGCCGGTGCGCCGCGGCCAGGCGGCTGCGCGGTGCACCGGGCGCCAGCGCGGCCGCCTCCCGCGTCACACCCTCCGGCCAGGCCGCCAGCAGGGCCTGCAGAAAGCCATCCCCGGCCGACGGTTCGGCCTCCCCGCGGAAGCAGCGCGCGGCCTCCACCAGGCGGGCCCGGATGCGTTCGGAGAGCTCCCGGGTGGCGGCGCGGGTGAAGGTCATCACCAGGATCTCACCCGGCGCCAGCGCCCGCGGCGGGCGGTGGTCCGCATCACCATGGCCCAGCACCAGGCGCAGGTAAAGCGCGGCAATCGTCCAGGTCTTGCCGGTGCCGGCACTGGCCTCGATCAACCGGGAGCCGGCCAGCGGCAGCGTGAGGGGGTCGAGGGTCTGCGGGGCCGGGGCTGTCATGCGTCGTCCTCCCAGGGCCCGTCTTCGGAGCCGTCATCCTCCTCCGGCGCCGCGCCCTCCAGCCATTGGGCCCGCACCGACTGGTTCACCCAGGCGTACAGCGGCGCGTAGAGGATCCTCACCCAGGGGTCGAACGCGCCCCTTGCGGCAGCACCGCCCGCCCCTTCATCGCGACCCTCGCCCCCCTCCCGCAGGACTGAGGGCAACCCGGCGGGCTGCCAGGGTGCGGCGGCCAACTGCTCCCACTCCGGCCAGCAGCGCGCCAGGGCGGGTTCCCGGGCCTCGGCCAGAGCGGGCCGGTGGCCGCCATCGTAGGCCTGGCGGGCCGCTTCGTCGGCATCGGCCAGGCTGCCGGTGGCGCGGGCCTTCAGCCAGGCCATGGCGGTGTACAAGGCCACCGGCAGGGGCGCCTGCAGCCCATGGCGCCACGCCGCCAGCAATTGACGCAGCAGGCGGCGCGACTCCTGCGGCGCTGGCGGTGTCAACCAGGCCACCACATCCCGGCCGATCAGGCGGCCCGGCAGCGGTTGTCCCTGGGCAGAAGCGGCCAGCAGCCGCAGCCAGGGGCCGACGAACTGCTCCGGACGCAGCAGCGGGGGTTTGGACCGGTCGGGGCCCTGGGCCGACGGCTTCTTCTCCGACACACGCGGCTTGCTGGCCAGCCGGCGCACCTCCAGCTGCAGCCAGACCGGCGTCCCGTCCGGGCCCTGGCGCAGGCCGTCGAGCCAGTCGTCCAGCAGCAGCGAGGCTGGAAGCGCTGCGTCGCCGCCTTCTTCGTCGGCTCCTTCGCCGTCTTCTTCGTCGGCTTCATCCACCCAGCTCAGGCGCAGCGGCGCGGCCGCCTGCGGCAGCTCGGCCATCCACTCGGCCCAGACCCGCAGCATCGGCTCGGCGGTGACCTGGAAATGGTGCTGCCAGCGTTCCCCCAACGCCCCCAGCGGCAACTCGCCGCGGCGCGCCAGTTGCCGCACACGGCGTTCCAGCCCGGCCTGCAGGGCCTGCGGGCTGCACTGCTCCGGTCGGGCCAGCCCGGCCACCAGTTGCTGCAGCAGCAGGGTTTCGTCCAGTGCATCCAGCGCCAGCGGCTCGTCGTCCGCCACGGCCGATGCCAGCGGGGTGAACACCACCCCCAGGCGTTCGCGCCAGTGGGCGGCCACCGGTCGGCGCAGCCACTGCTCCAGGCGCGCCAGGTTCAGCGGCAGCATCGATGCGAGGTCGGGCACCGGGGCTGAAGATGCCGCAGACCGCAGCAGCGGAGCAGCGCCCGTCGCCGGCTCCGGGTGGGCGGCGCGCCACTCCCGGGCGTAGCTCACGAGCGGGCTGCCGGCCTCGAAGTAACGGCGGCTGAAGGGCTGCAGCGGGTGTTCGGTGGTCAGTGCCGCCAGCCTCTCCTCGCCCCAGGTGGCGGCGATGGCATCGCGCAACTGCGCCACCAGCACCGAAGGCGGCTGCGGGCTGTTGTCGCGCAGGTTGCGCCCGGCCCAGCTGACGTACAGCCCGCGGCGTGCCGCCAGCAGGGCCTCCAGCATCAGCAGGCGGTCGTCGTCGCGGCGAGCGCGGTCGCCGGGGCGGCGCTGGCCGGGGGCGCCGATCAGGTCGAAGTCGCTGCGCGGCGCGCGGCGCGGGTAGTCGCCGTCGTTCATGCCCAGCAGGCAGACCAGCTCGAAGGGAATGGCCCGCATCGGCATCAGGGTGCAGAACAACACCCCGCCGGACAGGAAGCGGCTGCGCAGGCCGGCATCGTCCACACCGCCCAGCCAGGCCTCGCGCAGCACCGCCAGCGGGATGCGTTCGTCGAAGTCGGCCGCTTCGCAGTCGTCCAGCCAGTGCGACAGCGCCTCGTTGAGGCGGGCCAGCAGCAGGCGATCGCCTTCGTCGGCGGCGGTGAAGAAGGCCTGCAGCAGGGCCTGGCAACGCGGCCCCCAGTCGGCCGGGGTGGCGCTCTGGGCCGACCGCGCCCACCAGTCGCCGAGGGCGTCCACCAGCAGCGCCAGCGAGCCGGCCAGCACCGACTCCAGGCCACCCACCTCACCGTAGGGAGCGATGTCCTGCCAGTCTTCGAAAGCCGCTTCTCCCGGCCCCTGTGCCGACGCGTCCGACAAGGTTTCACCGGATCCATCCAATCCCACCGCGTAACCGAGCAGCATGCGCCGCAGGCCGAAGCGCCAGGTGTTGGCTTCGCCGCAGGCCCCCAGGCCCAGCTGCTCGCGCTGGGCCGCATCCAGGCCCCAGCGCACGCCGGCGCCGGCCAGCCAGCGGGCGGCCACTTCGCGGCCCTCGTCGCCCAACGCATCCAGCCCGAATCGCCGCGCCACCGCGGGCACCTCCAGCAGGTCGCGCAGTTCGCCGGCGGTGCAGCGCTGGGCGTCCACCCGCAGCAGCCACTCCAGCGCCCGCAGCAGCGGGGCCCGCTCGCGCGAGCGCAGGTCGGCGATTTCGTAAGGGATGCGCCGCGCATCGCCCGGCCCGTGGCGGCCGAACACCGCATGGATCAGCGGCGCCCAGGGCTCGATGTCCGGCAGCATCACCACGATCTGGCGCGGCGCCAGCTTCGCCTCGCCAGGAAACGGCGCCAGGCGGTGCAGCAGCTGGTCGTGCAGCACCTCCACCTCCCGCATCGCGCTGTGGGCGATGTGGAAGGCGATGGAGCGGTCTGCGGCCGGCGGCGGCGTCGCACCCTCCAGCGCCTCACCCGCGGGCAGGTTGTCGCGGATGCGCGCCTGCAGCTGCTGCAGCAGGGTGTCGCCCGGCGCGTCGTCGAACAGGTCCACCCGCGGCAGTTCCAGCGCACCGGCCTGGCGCCGGGTGTCGTCGAAGCGGTCGAGCAGGCGGATGAAGTCGCGCGCCTGCCGGCCCCAGGCCGCCAGCAGCGGGTGGGCCTGGGCATGGGCCTGCTCCAGCGGCAAGGCCGCCAGGTCCACCCCGCCGCGCAGAGGGTGGCGCCGCCGGGCCGCCGTCGCGGCGGCCAGCAGCTCGCGGCCTTCGATGATGTCGCTCCAGTGGTAGCGGCAGGGGTTGGGCAGCGCCAGCAGCACCTGGGCGCGGCCGGCCAGGGCCTGCAGCGCCTCCAGCGCCTGCTGCGGCAGGTGGCTCAGGCCAAACACCACCACGCGGCGCGGCAGCCGCTGCCGCGCGGCCTCCCCGGCCTGCAGGGCGGCCACCGCTCGGGCATGCACCTCGCTGCGCACGCCGCGGGCCTCGGCCTCGCTGAGCTCGCCACACAGTTGTTGCCACAGCCGCGCCTGCCAGCGCTGCTCGGCCGGCAGCGGGCTGCGCCGGCCCAGCGCATCGATCAGCACCGCGTCCCCGCTGGCCCAGGCCTGCAGCCAGTCGGCCCGGTAGACCTGGTATTCGTCGTAGAGGTCGGCCAGGCGCTGCGCCAGCTGCAGGCGGCGCGACAGGGCCTGTGCATCGCTGTCGTCGGCCGCCAGGTACTGCGCCAGCGGCTCGAAATCCGGCTGCCCGGCCACCTGCGGCAGGCAGCGCATCAGCCGCCAGACCAGCGGCGCCTCGTCCAGCGGGGAGCGCCGCGGCACGCCGGCCGGCCCCAGCACCGCCCGGTAGCAGCGCCACAGGAAACGCGCCGGCAGCTCCACCCGGGTGGCCGCGCAGATGCCGCTGCGCTCGGCCAGGGAGCGCTTGAGCCACTCGGCGATGCCGTTGCTCTGCACCAGCAGCAGCTCTTCCTCCAGAGGAGGCAGCGGCTGGCGCTGCAGCCAGTCCAGCACCGCCTCCAGCAACCACTCCAGGCGGTTGCCGTGCAGGATCAGCAGGCCGGCAGGGGCCTGGGCAAGGAACTGCGGAGCATCGGCCTGCGGCGATTCAGTGAGAAGGGCATCGTGTTCCATCGGCGGCGAGCAGGTTAACCCGACTCGCCCCACCGCCCGGTGGCTTCCTGGCCGTCAGCGTTGCGGTGCGACCATCGGCCAGCCTTTGGAGGCCCAGCTGCTCATGCCGCCCATGACGTAACGCACGTTGCTGAAGCCGCGCTCACGCAGTGCGTCCACCACCTTGCGGGAACGGTTCTGGGTGTTGCAGATCAGCAGCACAGGCTGATCGGCCGCCTTGGGGATTTCGCCCAGGCGGCCGCCGATCTGGCTCATCGGCAGCAGCTTCATGCCGGCGGCCACACCGGTGGCATGTTCCTGCGGTTCGCGGATGTCGAACACCACCGTGCGCCCGTCGGCCAATGCGGCTCGGGCGGCTTCCAGGGAAACGGAGCGGGCATCCATCTGCGCCCATGCCCAGGGGCAGACCGCAGTCAATCCCGCCAGGGCTGCCCCGAGGACCAGCGCGCGCCGGCGCCGCAGCGGGGACGCTGGAACTGAAACCATCGGGGACGGCGAAAGCACGCCGGAACCGGCGCGCTCGAAGGAGTTGGAGGGTGGCGAGGACATCCCGTCTTTATACACCACCCTGTATCAAGCCAGTTTGAACCGGGAGGACTGTTCACTCACCTGCAGACTTTCGCGCTGCATCTCGCGTGCGGCCGAGGACATCTGCTCGGACAGGCGGGCGTTGTTTTCGCTGAAACGGTGCAGCTCGTCCAGTGAGCCGGCCATGTCCTTGACGTTGCGCTGGCCCTCGCGGGTCAGTTCGCTCAGCCGCTGCAGCACGCCGTTGACGCCGTGCACCTCCGACTCGGTGCTGACCACCGCCTCCACGGTGCGCTGGGTGATGGCGCGGCCCTGCTCCACCTCGGAGATCGAAGCGGCAACGATGTCGGCAATCTGCTGCGCCGCACCGGCCACCCGGTGCGACAGTTGCCGCACCTCATGCGCCACCACCGAGAAGCCCTTGCCGGCCTCACCGGCGCGGGCGGCCTCCACCGAGGCGTTGAGCGACAGCAGGTGGGTCTGGAAGGCAATGCCGTCGATCAGCGTGACGATCTTGCCGATCTCGCGGCTGCGCTGCTGCAGGCCGGAGATGCGCTCGGCCAGCGTACCCATCACCCGGCGGCTGCGGCTGGATTCGGTGCGCATTGCGCGGGCGCGTTCCACCGCCTGCTGCACGCACTGCTCGTAGCCGTCGAGGTGGTCGACCATGGCACCGATGCCTTCGCGCACCGCCTCCACAGAGGAGGCCGCCTGGGCGGAGCCGCGCGACAGGTCCGAACTGGCGGTGGCGATTTCCGTGGAGGCATGGGCCACGGAGGCCACCCCACGTTTGACCACGGCAAACAGGTTGCCCAGGTTGCCCAGCGACTCGGTGAGCAGGCCGAGTGTGAGGGCGGCCTCGTCACGACCCAACGGGCGGGGCCGGCGGCTGAGGTTGCCCTCGGCCATGTGCCGGACCTCCCGCTGGATCTGCGCCATGCCCCCGCGCAGCACATGGAAGAAGGCATAAAGCAGGTAGACCGCCAGCAGCAGGGTCAGGCACAAGGCCGCGCAGGCCAGCACGAAGTTGCGCTGCTGGGCGTGGACACGAGCCTGCCAGTGTGCGTCGAGGCGGTCGGTCAGGCCGCGCCGGAGCAGCGAAAGCTGCTGCATCAACTGCGGCACACCGTCCAGTTCCTGAGCCACCTCCTGCGCGGTGGCGCCGGAGAACACCAGTCGGTCGAGCCGGTCCTGGCGCTGCAGCATCTGTTGCAGCAGCGAACGCAGGCCCGCTCCCTCGCCGGGTCGGTCAGCGCCGGGAGCGGCTGCGGCCTCCACCAGATCCATCGCCATGCGGCTGCGCTGCACCTGCTCGCGCAGGCTTTGGGCCGCAGCAGCCACCGGCGCGTGAGCCTGCAGGCTGCGGTCACCGGCGGTGGCAAACATCCGCACCCGCCCGGTGGACAGGGCCAACTGCTCGCTCAGCCTCAGCAGTTCCACCAGCGCCAGGCGCTGCTGCATCCGCAGCTCGGCTCCCCGCTCAGAACGCAGCGCCTCATCTGCCGGCAGCGACTCCATCAAATCCGTCATGGCCGCGAGGAATCGGCTGCGCAGCTGCATCTGCTCCCGTGTGCTGCCCACACGGGGCCCGGTCAACAACAGCCAGTGCTCCTGCACGGACACCCAGCGCGCCTGCAGAGCAGGCCCCAACGGACCGCTCGGCTGGGCCGACTTCAGACGGGCCCAGGCCGCGTCGCTGCGCTGCAGGAGGTCGCGCCACTCAGACTCGGCCACCGCCGGTCCGGCCTGGACGCTGCTGCGGTACAGCAGCAGGCGCTGGTGGCCCACCGCATCCGCGAGTTCGCCCCCCTTCTGCGCCCAATGCAGCAACTGCGCGCCGCGGCGCAGATCGGCATGCTCCTGCCAGGCCTGGCGCAGCTGCAGCCCCGCCAGCAGCAGGCTGGGCAGCACGAACACACTGGCCACGATGGCCGCCTTGGCCCGGAAATCCAGCCGGCGGTGCAACCGCACGCCTGGCGCCCAGATGCCGTGGTGGCGAAAGAACTCCCGCCCGGCCGACCAGAAGCCACCCAGATTCGGCCATCCTGACCAGCCGGGCAGGCCGGTCGGGACACGGCGCCAGGACCAGCGCAACGAAGAAGTCATGTTCGGCACCTCGCGCTGCAGCGGCCGCAGACGCACACACGCAAACAACCACCCACCCCGGGCAGCCCAAGGGCATTAGAGCCGGGCAGCAGCAGATCCACCGCTTGAATTGCACGGCAGGCTTCGGGCATTTCCAGCCATCGGCGCGACTGCGCTCAGGGGAGGATGCTCACGATGCAAGCTCCCTTCGAGCGTGCGCACCTCTGCCGGACTGCTCCCGATGGTTTCGCCCGCACTGCAAAGCGTTGATCCGACCGCGGCCGCCGGGCCGCCGCCGCAGCCTGCGCGGGCCCCTCGCCGCATGACCTGGGGCCCGGTGATGGGATGCGCCGTCACGGCCGTGGCGGTTCAGCTGGGCGGTGGCTGGTGGGCCGCAGCGGCTGGTGTCGCCCTGGTGGCCTGGCTGAGCCGTGGCACGGTCTCATCCGATCCCCCGGAGACAGGTTCCCTGCGGAGGGTGCGCCGCTGGTGAATCAGGTGGTGGCGGTGTGGATGCGGCTGCTCGAATCCGCCCGCGAGCACGCCGAGAAGAGCACCAGCGAGGTGCTGGGGGCCTTTTCGACCATCGACGAGCGGCTGGAGGAGGCGGTGCGGCTGGCCGAAGTCTCCTCCGCCGATCTGACCGGCGCGCATGTGGACGCGCTGATCGACGACAACCAGGCGGTGCTCGATCAACTGCTGGTGCCGCTGCGGCAGGCCCTGCAGGCACGCGACAGCGCATTGGCAGAGATCGACCGCATCGGCCCCGTGCTGGACGGCTTGCGCAACAGCGCCGCCCGCATGCGTCAGGCGGCGCGGCGCATCAACATGGTGGCGCTCAACGCGTCGGTGGAATCGGCCCGCGCGGGTGGTCGTGCCGGCAGCTTTGCGGTACTTGCCGAAGAGGTGCGTGGCCTGGCACTGCAGTCCACTGCCGATGCAGGCCAGCTGCTCAGCCAGGCCAACCGCCTGGAGGAACAGTTGCGCACGCTGAGGGTGCAGGCCGCCACCCGCGACAGCAGCGACGAGGAGCTGCGCGCCCAGGCCGATACCGCCGCCCGCCAGGCCATCGGCGGCCTGCTCGACAGCGTGGGCCGGGTGGCTCGATCCAGCCGCGGCCTCAAGCAGGCAGGTGGAGAGGTGCGCGGCCAGATCGAGCGGCTGCTGATGGGCTTCCAGGCCCAGGACCGACTCAACCAGATGCTGGGCACGGTGGAGGAGGACATGCAGCGCCTGCGCGACTGGCTCCAGCATGAAGGCGACCTGAGCCAGGCCCAGGCCACCGAATGGCTGGCCCGCCTGGAATCGCGCTACACGATGGAAGAGCAAAGGGTGCAGCACCACGGCAACACCGAGATCGAACGATCTGCCCAGGTGGAATTCTTCTGAACCCGGCGAACAGCGCAACCGCATGAACCCCTCGCAGACCCCCACCAGCCCACACGGCGACGAAGCTCCCGCACAACGCGGGGTCGACCGGCTGCAGCGGCTGCTCACTCCTGGCCTGCAACTGATGCGCCGCCTCTCGATGGGCAGCAAGATCACCGCCTGCTGTGCCTTGACCCTGCTGCCCCTGCTGGGGCTGACCGGCTGGGCCTCCTGGCTCCAGCTGCAGACCTGGCAGATCGCCGAGCAGGAGTTGCAGGGCAGCCGACAAATCGCCGAGGTGATGAAACTGGTCGATGCCGGCCAGCGGCACCGCTCCGCGCTCCAGCAGCTGGCGATCGGCCACCCAGGGGCGGGCGAAGCGCTGGCTCCTGCCCGCAAGCAACTGACCGCGACCCTCGCCGAACTGGCTCGCCAGATCGACCAGACCGTCGTCGGCCCCGCCTATCCAAGTGATACCGCGCTGCAGCTGCAGGCCTGGCGCCGACTGCTCTCCGAATCGACCGACCCGATGCCCGCCAACCTCTGGCAACGCCAGACCGACATGCTGGCAGCCCTGTCCGACCTGCTTCACCGCATCGGCGACGACTCCCGCCTGCTGCTGGATCCCGACTCCGCCAGCTACCAGCTGATGGACCTGGCGTTGCTGCAGGTGCCGGCCTGGAGCGATGCACTGACCAGCCTGACCGACCTGGCCGCGGCCAAGATGGCCAGCGATGTCCTGCCCGACGCGGAGCGCCATCAAATGGTGGCCCAGGCCCTGCGGGTCCGGGAACGCCTGCGGGAGATGGACCGACGCGGCAGCGCGCTGCAGCGCAGTGGTGAGCCGCTGCCCGCCGGCTGGGAAGCCTCCCGGCGATTGGGAGAGGAACTGGTGAGCGTGAGCCTGGCCCTGCTGGACGAGGCGGCGCGACCGGATTCGGTGCGTTCGCTGCTGGAGGCCGGGGCGCAGGCCAGCCACGCTGCGCACCATCTGGGCACGGCGGCCCGCCTGCGGCTGGAGGAGGAGCTGCGGCAGCGGCAGCTTCAGGCCGTGCAGATCGTTGCCCTGCAGCTGGCCCTCTTTCTGGCCGTGGCCTGCGTGATGCTCTACCTCGGGCTGGCCATGTTCCGCAACTACCGCCAGACGGTCCATGGACTCCAGCGCGCCGTGCAGGCGGTCAGCCAAGGTGACCTGACCCACCGTTGCGGCACAGGCGGCGAGCTGGAGCTGGCAGGCATCGCCACCGCATTGACGGAAATGTCCAGGCGGTTGTCCGGCACGGTCTCGGAGGTGCGCAGCACCGCCACCCGGCTGTCGACCGCGAGCCTGCAGCTGTCCACCGACGCCACCGCGCTGGCCCAGCGCACGGAGTCCCAGGCGGTCAGCCTGTCACAGACGGCCGCCTCGGTGCGCCATCTCAACGCCACGGTGGAAGACACGGCCCGGCGCGCACGCGCGGTGACGCAGCGCGCCGAACAGGCCCGCAGCGTGGCCGACGAAGGGCGCCAGTCGATGCGCGAAGTGGTCAGCACCATGCAGGCCATCGAGGACGGCGCCCGACGCACCCATGAGATCGTCGGTGTGATCGAAGACATCGCCTTCCAGACCAACATGCTGTCGCTCAATGCCTCGGTGGAGGCGGCCAAGGCCGGCGAAAGCGGCAAGGGGTTTGCCGTGGTGGCCGATGAGGTGCGCAAGCTGGCCCAGCGCAGCAGCCAGGCGGCCCAGGAAGTGAGTACGCTGCTGGAGGATTCATCCCGCCAGATCGGCGAAGGCGCCACCCGCATCGCCGCCATGGATCTGACCCTCGGCGACATCACCACCGGGGTGCGCGAGGTGGCCGAGACCCTGTCGGTGATTGCCGACGCTGCGGGCCGGCAGAGCCAGTCGATCGGAGAATTGACCAGCACCATCGGCGACCTCAACGGCATCACGCGGGACAACGCGGCCATGGTGCGGGCCTCCCATCAAGCCACCCAGTCGCTGATGGGCCAGGCCGATGACCTGAATCTGGCGGTGCGCGAGATCCGCCTCTGGCAGGGCAGCTCCGACGAGGCGCTGGCCCTGGTGCATCAGGCCGCTGAGCTGATCCGAGAACTGGGGCTCGAGGCGGCGCAGCCGATCCTGCACTCACGCGACGGCGGCTTCCGCGATCGCGACCTGTACATCTTCGCCTTCGATCGCCAGGGAATCTACCGGGTCTGCGGCACCGACCCTTCGCTGGTCGGACAAACCTGCCCCCCGATCCCCACCCGCGGCGGACCGCTGCTCAGCGCTGCAGCCTGGCAGATCGCCGAGGGCGGCGGAGGCTGGGTGGAGTACCAGATCTCCCACCCGCTCACGCTCGAAGTGGTCGACAAGGCCAGCTATGTGCTGCCGGCTGGAGACGACTTGGCGGTGGGCTGCGGCGTCTATCGCAGCCAGGGCATCGTCGAGAACAGCGTTGCCCGCTCCTCCTGACCTCAGAACGTGCCCGGACGGGCCGTATTCCGCCTGACCTGAGGGGTTCAGCGCGCGGGCAGAGGCGGCCAGGGCAGCTGCACATCCGCGCACTGGGCGCGCTGCAGCAGGGCATGGTCCATCACCACCAGCGCCAGCAGGGCTTCGGCGATCGGGGTGGCGCGAATCCCCACGCAGGGGTCGTGGCGGCCGAAGGTCTGCACCTCGGTGGGCTCACCTGAGCGATTCACCGAGGCTCGCGCGATGCGAATGGAACTGGTCGGCTTGATCGCCAGGCTCACCCGCAGCTCCTGGCCGGTGGAGATGCCACCCAGCACCCCGCCGGCATGGTTGCTGGCGAAACCACCGGGGATCATCTCGTCGCCGTGTTCACTGCCCCGCTGAGCCACGCAGGCAAAACCATCGCCGATCTCGACGCCCTTGACGGCGTTGAGTCCCATCATCGCAAAGGCGATGTCGGCGTCCAGCTTGTCGTACAGCGGCTCGCCCAGGCCCACCGGCACGTTGCGGGCGCGCACCTCGATGCGTGCGCCGCAGGAGTCCCCGGCGCGGCGCAGCTCGTCCATGTAGGCCTCCAGCTGCGGCAGCTGGCTGGTGTTGGGCGCAAAGAAGGGGTTGAGGGGGATCTGGGCCTCGTCCTCGTGTTCGATGGCGATCGGCCCGAGCTGGCTCATCCAGCCGATGAACTCGCAGCCATGCTGCTGCTTCAGCCACTTGCGGGCCACCGCGCCTGCGGCCACCGTCGGTGCCGTCAGCCGCGCCGATGAACGACCGCCGCCGCGCGGATCGCGCAGACCGTACTTGCGCCAGTAGGTGTAATCGGCGTGACCGGGGCGGAAGGTGTCCAGGATATTGCCGTAGTCCTTGCTGCGCTGATCGGTGTTGGCAATCTGCAGGGCGATCGGTGTGCCGGTGGTCAGCCCCTCGTAGACGCCCGAGAGGATCTGCACCTGATCGGCCTCGGCGCGTTGGGTGACGTGTCGGCTGGTGCCCGGGCGGCGACGGTCCAGCTCGGGCTGGATGTCCGCCTCCGACAGTGCCAGCCCCGGCGGGCAACCATCGATCACGCAGCCGATCGCCGGGCCGTGGCTCTCGCCGAAGTTGGTGACGCGAAACAGGGTTCCGAGGGTGCTGCCGGGCATGGGAGGAACAAAGCTCAGGGCAGCCACCGGCGGAGGTGGACACCCGGTGGTGGGGGTCGGGACGATGTTCGATTGTAGGTGGAGCCCCTCTGAGCCCTCCTGATGCCCTCTGTTGCCCACTGATGCCCTCGGTGGGTCCTCTGCGGATGTGCAGGGCTGCCAAGACATCCCCACAACCCGCCACTGCCCACGACGCCACGGAAATGGCGGGTGCAGGCGGCGCTGCTCGCCGGATCGAAGCGTCATGCCAGGCCGAACAATTCCACCCGTGCCCCGAGAGCGGGGTCTGCCCGGTGCAACCCGCGCAGGGGAAGCGCCCTGCACAGCGCCGGAGTCACCCAACCAACGTCCTGAGAGGCCTCCCATGTCCACGGTTCTCGAGTCTTCAGCCCCCCGCACCTCGTCGTCCGCGTCGGTCGCCGGCCGCTCGCTGGCCGGATCGCCCTCTCAGGCGATGAACCACCACCTCGGCGGTGAGTTCCTGACCTTCCGCCTGGGTGCGGAGGAGTACGGCATCGAGATCCTGAAGGTGCAGGAGATCCGCTCCTATGAGCAGCCCACCCGCATCGCCAATTCCGCCCCCTTCTTCAAGGGCGTCGTCAACCTGCGCGGTGTGATCGTTCCGATCGTGGACCTGCGGCTGAAATTCGGCTGCGATTCGGCCGAATACAACAGCTTCACCGTCGTCATCGTGCTGAACATCCGTGGCCGGGTGGTCGGTGCGGTGGTGGACTCGGTCTCCGACGTGCTGGAGCTGCCCGGAGATGCCGTGCGCCCCGCCCCGGAGATCGATGCCGCGGTGGACACCAGCTACATCACCGGCATCGCCAACGTGGCCGACCGCATGCTGATCCTGATGGACATCGAGGCGCTGATGAGCGGTGCCGACATGGGCCTGATCGATTCGGTCATGCAGTGACCCCTCTTCACAACAACCCCAACCCATTCCCAGGGATGCGCCAAAGAGCCCGCGAAATCATCACCCTCACCCACCAGTCCTGGCAGCAAGGCACGGCCCTGCGCAGCCACTGGATCTGGGCAGGCCGCACGGACACTTCGCCTTTGCACCCCAGCGTTGCGCACCGGCCTTCAACGGTACAGGACAGCGTGCGCAACCCCCGTGTGCAGCGCTGAGCGGTTCAGCCGCTTCTTCTTTTGCCAGCTCAAAGGGCTCCCGATGGGAGCCCTTTTTTATGCCTGCGGCGCGGCTTTTCAGGCCTGGCTGGCTGTGCCGGCAGCGGACTCGGCAGGCGCTGCGGCCGCCCCCTCCTCGACCGGCCAGTCGCGGATGTAGGCCTTCAGCATGCGGTTCTCGAAGTCCTGGCTCTCCACCACCGCCTTGGCAACGTCGTAGAAGGAGATCACGCCCATCAGCGTGCGCTGGTTCATCACCGGCATGTAGCGGGCGTGGCGCTCCAGCATCATGCGGCGCACCTCGTCGATCTCGGTGGCGGTGGTGCAGGTCAGCGGGCAGTCGTCCATCACCGAACGCACCCGCGGACCGTTGATGCTGCCGGCGTTTTTGACCAGCGCCTGGATCACCTCGCGGAAGGTCAGCATGCCGACCAGATCCCCGTGCTCCATCACCACCAGGGAGCCGATGTCGTTGTCGCTCATGACCGCGATCGCCTCGGCGAGCGGCTGGTCGGGGTTGGCGGTGTACAGGGCGCTGCCCTTGACGCGCAGGATGTCGCTGACTTTCATGGGGCCTCCTCGGGGAAGTCGATCGCCGCGGATGCGGCACTTGCTGCGTGGCAATATAGCCCACATTGCCGCCCCAAAGCACCCCGAGGAGTTCCCCGATGCCCGGCCCCGCCGACCCCGGTTTTGACACGCTGGCGCTGCACGCCGGCGCCGCCCCCGACCCCAACACAGGCGCACGCGCCGTGCCGCTGCACCTGAGCACCTCCTTCGTGTTCCAGTCCAGCGAGCATGCCGCCGCGCTGTTCAACCTGGAGCGCTCCGGCCACGTCTACAGCCGGCTGTCCAACCCCACCACCGCGGTGCTGGAACAACGCATCTCTGCGCTGGACGCCGGCCTGGGCGCACTGGCCACCGCCAGCGGACAGGCCGCGCTGCACCTGGCCATCGCCACGCTGACGGGCAGTGGCCACCACATCGTGGCCTCCACCGCCCTGTACGGCGGCTCTCACAACCTGTTGCATTACACGCTGCCGCGTTTCGGCATTCACACCACGTTCGTGCGCCCGGGTGACATCGACGGCTGGCGCGCCGCGATCCGCCCCGAGACCCGGCTGCTGTTCGGCGAGTCGATCGGCAACCCGGGGCTGGACGTGCTGGACATCCCGACCCTCGCTCAACTCGGCCGGGATCACGGCCTGCCGCTGCTGGTGGACGCCACGCTGGCCACGCCCTGGCTGCAAAAACCCACCGACCTGGGCGCCGCGCTGGTCATGCACTCGGCCACCAAGTTCCTCTGCGGCCACGGAACGGTGATCGGCGGGCTGCTGGTCGATGGCGGCAACTTCGACTGGCAGGCCGCCCACGAGGCCCACGGCCGCTGCCCGGAGCTCTGCGAGCCCTACGCCGGCTTCCACAACATGGTCTTCGCCGAGGAAAACACCGTGGCCGCCTTTGCGCTGCGCGCGCGCCGCGAGGGCCTGCGCGACTTCGGCGCCTGCCTGAGCCCACACAGCGCCTGGCTGATCCTGCAGGGGCTGGAGACGCTGCCGCTGCGCATGGCACGGCACGTCGAGAACACGCGCAAGGTGGTCGAGTTCCTGTCGAAGCAACTGCAGGTGGGCCGCATCGCCTACCCGGAGCTCGACAGCCATCCCGACCACGCGCTGGCACAGCGCCTGCTGCCCAAGGGCTGCGGCGCGGTGTTCAGCTTCGACCTGAACGGCGGGCGCGAGCAGGGCCGCGCCTTCATCGAGGCGCTGGAGATCTTCTCCCACCTGGCCAACGTCGGCGACGCCCGCTCACTGGTGATCCACCCGGCCAGCACCACCCACTTCCGCATGGACGATGCCGCACTGGCCGCCGCAGGCATCGGCCCCGGCACGATCCGCCTGTCGATCGGCCTGGAGGACCCGGCCGACCTGATCGAGGACCTGAAGCGTGCCCTGAAGGCGGCCGAGAAGGCGGGCGGCAAGTCAGCTGATCGCAGCGCAGGAGGCCGCGCATGAACATCCGACGCCCCACCCTCCCCGATGTCTACGCCTACACCGGCGGCCGCGTGCCTCTGCTGGGCCTGCCCTGGCTGGTGTTCGTGCACGGCGCGCTCAACGACCACTGTGTCTGGACCTTCCCGGCGCGCTGGTTCGCCCACCACGGCTGGAACGTGGTGGCGCTGGACCTGCCCGGCCACGGCCGCAGCCCGGGTCCGGTGCTGCCGGATGTCGAGGCCTGCGCCGCCTGGCTGCTGAAGCTGCTGGCTGACCAGGGCATCGTGTCGGCCAGCATCGTCGGCCACAGCATGGGCTCGCTGATCGGGCTGGAAGCCGCCGCCCAAGCGGCCGGGAACCGCACCGGACCACAGATCGATCACCTGGTGATGGTGGGCACTGCGGTGCCGATGCCGGTGTCCGACGCCCTGCTGGCCACCGCAGCACGCGATCCGCTCCAGGCCATCGACATGGTGGTGGCCTTCGGTCATGCCCGCTTGGCGGGCGAACCCGGCAACCCGGGCCCCGGCACCTGGCACCAGGGCGCCAGCCGCCAGCTCAACCGCCGCATCCTGGAGCGCTCGGCCGGGGTGGAAGGCTGCGAGCACAACCTCTTCCACCACGACTTCTCGTTGTGCAACCGCTACAACCGCGGGCTGGAAGCGGCCGATGCGGTCGCCGCTTCCGGCCGCACCCGCAGCCACCTGGTGCTGGCGCGGCGCGATCGCATGACGCTGCCGAAGGCGGCGACCGAGGTTGGCCGCCGGCTGGGGGCAGAGACACAACTGCTGGATCTGCCCGGCCACGACCTGATGCAGGAGGACCCGGAGGGGTTGCTGCGGGCACTGCGCGCCGCGCTGGGACGCTGAGTTGCCTCAGGCCGACGGCAGGTGCCTTGCAACGCCGGCCTCGTCGTTTGCCAGCCTGAACAGCTGAAGGCCCTGCTCGAGCTGCTGCGCCTGCTGGGCAACAGCGGTGGAGGCGGCGCTGAGCTCCTCCACCAACGCGGTGTTCTGCTGGGTCAGTGCGTCCATGTGGGCCACCGCCTCGTTGACCTGGGAGATGCCCGAAAGCTGCTCGGACGAACCGCTGTCGATCTGTGACAGCAGCTCGTTGAGGCGGTGCACCGAGCCGAGCGCCTCATCCATGATGGTGCATGCCTGTCCAGCGTGCAGGCTGCCGGCCTCCACGGTACGACCGGACTCCTCGATGAGCTGTTTGACCTCCCGGGCTGCGGCGGAGGTTCGCTGCGCCAGCGAGCGCACCTCCGCTGCCACCACCGCAAAGCCCCGGCCCTGCTCGCCTGCGCGCGCCGCCTCCACCGCGGCGTTGAGCGCCAGCAGACTGGTCTGGAAGGCGATGCCATCGATCACCTGGATGATCTCGCCGATGCGCTGCGACGCGCTCTGGATGCCGTGCATCGTCGCGTTGGCCTGCCGAACCGCCTCGGCGCTGCGGCCGGTGATGCCGGCCACCTCTGCGGCGAAGCGAGCGGCGCCGCTGGCGGTGTGGCTGTTCTGCCGCACGGTGCCGGTGATCTGCTCCATCGAGGCGGCGGTCTGCTCCAGGCTGGAGGCCTGCGATTCGGTGCGGCTGGACAGATCCTGGTTGCCCTGTGCCAGATCGCCCGCGGTGCCGCGCAGTTCACGCGCGCCAACACGGGTGTCCTGCACCATGGAGGCGAGGTTGACCGCCACCTGGCGCAGTGCGCGCTCGCAGCGGGCGAACAGGCCTTGCTGGCGCCGCGGGTCGGCGAAGCGCAGGTCACCGGCAGCCAGGCGGTTGGCCTGAGCCAGCAGGTCCTCGACCGGCGCAATCAGCTGGCGCCGTCCCGCCCAGGCCAGACCGGCCAGGACCAACGTCGTACCCAGCACTGCTGTCAGAAGCGTCGCCAGGCCTCCACCCGCCATGCCCACCGCCTCGGTCGCCACCGTCGCAGACAGTGCCGCGCCGAGAAGCGGCAGGCAGAGCTGCATCATCGGCCCGGGCTGCAGCACACGCGTCAGCCGCGCCAGGGGTCGCAGGGACTGCACTTCGCCACGGTGCACCCGCCACTGCGGGAGGCGGCGCTGTGCGTCCTCGCTCAGCCGGGTGTAGGCAGCTTCGGTGCGCTCGATCAGGTCGCGACTGGCGTGGGTGCGCACGCTGACATAGCCGGTGACCTGGTCGCCGTCTCGCAGCGGCGTGACGTTGGCCACCACCCAGTAGTGGTCACCATCCTTGCGCCGGTTCTTCACGGGTGCCGACCAGGGAAGACCGGCACGGATGGTGGCCCACATGTCCCGGAAGGCCTCTTCCGGCATGTCCGGGTGCCGGATCAGGTTGTGCGGCTGACCGATCAGCTCGTCGCGTGAGTAGCCGCTCACCTCCACAAAAGCGGGGTTGCAGTAGGTGATCCGGCCTCGGGTGTCCGTGGTGGACACCAGGGAGAATCCGGCCGGCAACGGGTACTCCCGTTGCGTGACTGGCAGATTTCGGCGCATGTTCCATCCCTTCTTCGCTGTCCCGATCCAGGACAGCGCCTGGCCGCAGTATTCCCAGCCCTTGGTCTGGGTGGTCAGCGAAATCAGGCCGAAAAGGGCGACAGTTTCAAGCGTGGCTTGACAGGACCAGTGCATCCGCCAGCGACACCGCCTTCCAACCCAGACGCTGCCTCAGCTCCCGGTTGGCAGAGTGCGGCGCAAGCAGCAGTCGATCGAGCAGCGGCTCCAGCGGGGTGGCGGTCGGGTCCACCAGCAGCACCAGCCGCGGCTCGCCTGCTTCCTCCAGGCGGCCCACCCAGTCCAGCTGCGCGAGCAGTTCCATCACCGGGTCGATCTGCAGCGGATCCACCCGCAACGCCTCGGCCAGCCCGGCCAGCGAGACACCGCGCTGTACCCCGCCACGGGCCTGCTGCAGAGCCTGCAACAGGCGCAGCGCCAGCGTCAGGCGCCACCCGGGCAGCGGGTCCTGCCTTTGCACACGCATGTCCAGGCTGGGCGCGTAGGCTGCCATCACGGCACCGAGCAGCACAATCACCCAGCTCGCATAGATCCACACCAGCAGGATCGGCAGCGCCGCGAAGGCCCCGTAGATCGTGGTGTACAGCGGGGCCATGCCCAGGTACCAGGCCAGCACACGTTTGGCCAGATCGAACCCCAGCGCCACAAACACCCCGCCGGCCCAGGCGTGCACCCAGCGCACCTGGGTGTTGGGAACATAGCGGAACAACGCCGCCATGCCGCCGGCCAGGAGGGCGAACTCGAACACGTCCAACAGCCAGGCCACCCCCCCGGGCAAGGCGGCCGTCAGCCCCTTGGACACCGACAGCGCATAGGAGGTGATGGACAGGCTGACACCCAGCACCAGCGGTCCGAGTGTGGCCGCCGCCCAATAGACCAGCACCCGCTGGGCGATGGGCCGGGGCTTGCGAACACGCCAGATGGCGTTGAGCGTGCGGTCTATGGTCAGCAGCAGTGCGATCGCGGTGAACCCCAGCACCACCAGGCCCACCGCCCCCACCCGATGGGCCTTGCTGGCAAACAGGGTGAGCTGCTGCAGCACCGGCCGGGCAATGGCGTCGGGCACCAGGTTCTGCACCAGGTAAAGCTCCAGCGCCTTGCGAAAACTCCCGAACATCGGAAAGGCGGTGAAGATCGCAAAGGTCACCGTCACCAGCGGCACCAGCGCAATCACGGTGGTGAAGGTCAGGCTGCCGGCGGTCACACCCAGGCGGTCCTCCCGGAAACGCTGCCGCAGGGTGGACAACGTGGCCAGCCAGGGCCATCGGCGCAGCGATCGGCCGGCACGCTGCAGCGCCGAGCGCCAGACCGCCGAGCGGTGGAGAAAGGACTCGGAACCGGGAAAAGTCATGCTGGCTATGATGCCAAAGCCCGGCGGCCTGCAGCGCCGTGCACTCGCGTCGCGCCCCCGCGCGCTCCCTTTCCCCAGCCCATCGGCCCGGCTCCGTGTCCCGCACACCCGCACCTGCTCCACATTCCGTTCCTGCTGCCGCAGCCCCCGTCTCCCCGGCACGGCCCAGTCGCGCGGTGGCGTTGAGCCGACTGGCCGCTCTGTGCACCTGGGCCGCACTGGTCGGGCTGTGCCTGGGCTGGGAGTTGGCCTGGGCCCCCACCGGGCGGGGCACACTGGCCTTGAAGGTGCTCCCCCTGCTGGCCGCCCTGCCCGGCCTGTGGCGGCTGCGCCTGTACACCTACCGCTGGCTGTCGCTGGCGGTGTGGCTGTATGCGGCCGAAGGCGCCATCCGATTGAGTGACCCCGGCCTGGGCCGCCACCTGGCGGCTGCAGAGATCCTGCTCTCGGTGCTGCTGTTTGCAGCCTGCGCAGCCCATGTGCGGCTGCGACTGGCCGATGGCCGGGCACTTCAAGGCACGGGATCGGCCGGCCACGCGCCCCCGTTGCCGTAACGCCAGCGGAACTCCGCGCTGCGCTGCCCCCCTTCACGGACCCGACGCCCGATGCAATCCTCCGACCTGCTCACCTCACTGCGCCACCTGTTGGGTGAGGCCCATGTGCTGCAGGAGGGCAACCTGGACGCCTACCTGCTCGACTGGCGCAAGCGCTGGCAGGGCCGTGCGCTGGCGGTGGTGCGCCCGGCCGATACAGCCCAAGTGGCCCAGGTGGTCAAGCTCTGTCGGGCCGCCGGTGTGTCCATCGTGCCCCAGGGCGGCAACACCGGCCTGGTCGGTGGAGGTGTGCCCGACGCCAGTGGACGGCAGATCCTGCTGAGCACACGCCGGCTGCAGCGGGTGCGATCGATCGACGCCGCCAACCTCACGATGACGGTGGAGGCCGGCTGTGTGCTGCAGTCCGCCCAGGCCGCTGCCGAGTCCGCCGGGCTGCTGCTGCCGCTGTCGCTGGCCGCCGAAGGCAGTTGCACGGTCGGCGGCAACCTGGCCACCAATGCCGGCGGTACCCAGGTGCTGCGCTATGGCAACGCCCGCGAGCTCTGCCTGGGCCTGGAGGTGGTGACAACCGACGGCGAGGTATGGAACGGCCTGGCCGGCCTGCGCAAGGACAACACCGGCTACGACCTGCGCCACCTCTTCATCGGCAGCGAGGGCACGCTGGGCATCATTACCGCTGCGGTCATGCGGCTGTACCCGCGCCCGAAGTCCCGGCTGACGGCACTGGCCAGCACCGCCACATTGGAGCAGGCGGTGGCACTGCTGCAGATTGCCCAGCGCCATGCCGACGCAACCTTGACCGGGTTCGAGGTGATGAACCGCTTCAGCCTGGAACTGGTGCGGCGCCACTTCCCCCAGTTGCCTCAACCACTGGCACCTGCGCCCTGGACGGCGCTGCTGGAACTCAGCGACAGCCAGGACGCCGCAGCGGCGCGGCATCGCTTCGAAGGGATGCTGCAGGAAGCGCTGGAGGTCGGCTGCATCGACGACGCGGCCGTGGCCGAGTCGATCGCCCAATCACAGGCCATGTGGCACCTGCGGGAATCCATCTCGCTGGCCCAGGCCGAAGAAGGCTTGAACATCAAACACGACATCTCGGTGCCGGTGTCGCGCATCCCGGAGTTCGTGCGCCGCGCCGATGCGGCCCTGGACGCCAGCCATCCGGGCGCCCGCCTGGTGAACTTCGGCCACCTCGGCGATGGAAACCTGCACTACAACGTTCAGTGCCCGGTCGAAGGTGACGCAGCTACCTTCCTGCGCCAGGAGGAGGAAACCATCAATCACATCGTCTTCGATGCGGTGGCGCACTGCGGCGGCTCCTTCTCTGCCGAACACGGCATCGGCGCCCTCAAGCGCGACGAACTGCAGCTGCGCAAATCGCCGGTGGCCCTCGGCCTGATGCGTTCGATCAAGTCCGCGCTGGACCCCGATGGGCTGTTCAATCCGGGCCGGATGCTCTGACCTCAGCCCGAGAAGCCCGCTACTGCAGCGGTCCCTTGAGAGACTCCGGAATGGGCAACGCAACGACCTCGATGCCCTCTTCGCGCAACGCCTCGCGCTGCTGTGCATCCGCCTGACCACGGATGTTGCGGTGTTCGGTCTCGCCGTAGTGGATGCGGCGGACCTCTTCGGTGAAGCGCGCTCCCACGTCTTCGGTGTTGGCCAGCACCTGCCGGACGACTTGGAGATACTGCGCCTCCAGAGCAGCCACAACCGATGTATTCGCCGCGGTCACTTCGCCTGAGCCAACCTCACGCCCGGGCTGCTCAGGCCGTCCGCCGGCACGGGTCGAGGACGATGAACCCGGGGCGGGCATGGAAGGCGCCTGGCTGCGGCGTTCGCCCAGGTTCAAGCGCGGCGCAGAGGGCAGGCGATCCACCCGGGCGGAGTTGCAGACCGGACACTGGAGCAGGCCACGCTGGGTCTGGGCCTGGTAGTCGCCTTCCGAAGCGAACCAGCCTTCAAACCCATGGCCCTGTTCGCAGCGGAGATTGAACACCTTCATGCGTCGGATGATAGGCCTGAGCCGTCCGCCGCCGAATCACCCTGCTGAGCCTCGACCTCAAAATCGCGTGCAGAGCGCCAGGTCAGAGGCCAGGCACCGGCGCGCCACTGCTGCAGCCAGAGCAGCCCGATGCTGGTCTTGGCATCGGTGACCCGGCCATCCAGCACCCAGCCTGCCAGTTCTTCCGAGGTGGCCGCAAACACGTCGAGGAACTCCCCGGCATCCAGACGCCGCTCCCCGGCCTGTAGACCGCGCGCAAACCAGATCTGGATGTGCTCGTCGCAGTAGGCGATGGCATTGTGGAGTTGCCCGGCATAGGCCCATTCGCGGGCGGTGAAGCCGGTTTCCTCAAACAGTTCGCGCACCCCGCAGACGATGCCCGGTTCACCCGGCTCCAGCTTGCCGGCCGGAAACTCCAGCATCGCCCGGTCCAGCGGATAACGGAACTGCCGCTCCATCACCAGTCGCCCATCATCGAGCAGGGGAATGATCATGACCGCACCGGGGTGGCGCATGTACTCCCGACCGGTGTGACCCCCATCGGGCAGCGTTATCTCGTCGCGGTAGACCTCGAGGAAATGGCCCCGGTAGACTTCCCGGGAGGAGACACACCGCTCTCTCAGGTGGGCATCGTCAGAAGCAAGGCTCTCCAGCGAAGCAATGCTCACGCGGCAGGCTCCGCGCTTGCCCCGGTCACAGCGACCGGGCGTTGCCGACGCAGGTAGCGCCAGACAAAACCAGGAAACGCAAAGGTCAGAAACACGCAACCAAAGACGGCGTAGAACTGCCAGCCTTGCGCGGAAACCTGGCCGGCGCCCGCCTCCAGCAGCCGTCCCAGACCAATCACCAGACCGGCATACAGCGCCAGTTCGAGCAGACGCCAAGCAAAGCTCTTCGGCGAACGCACCGGACCCAGCGCCAACAGTCGCTCATTCAGGAACGGCAGGTTGGCCAGCACCACCGCAGTGATCAGCACCAGCCAGATCGACGTCTGCGCAGAAGCCCCCATGCGCGGTGTCCCTGTCTCAGGTCGCCAGCGCGCGGATGGCCTGGGCGCACATCGCCATCAGACCCCCGGGCAGCAAACCCAGCACCAGCACCGCCGCACCGTTGAGCGAAAGCACAGTGCGTGCGTCGGCAGGCGCCTCGATGCGGCTGTCATCCGTGGCCGCGTCGAAGTACATCACCTTGACGACGCGCAGGTAATAGAACGCGCCGATCAACGACAACACCACCGCAAAGACGGCCAAGCCGATGTGGAAGCTCGTGCCGGTGGACACCAGAGCCTGCAGCACCGACAGCTTGGCATAGAAGCCCACCGTCGGCGGAATGCCGGCCAGAGAGAACATGAACACCGCCATCACCGCCGCCAGCAGCGGGCTGCGCTGGTTCAGACCCGCCAGATCGGAGATCGAATCGGCCTCGAAGCCCTCGCGAGACATCAGCATGATCAGGCCGAAGCTGCCCAGCGTGGTCACGACGTAGGTCAGGATGTAGAACATCGCCGAGCCATACGCATTCGCCGCCGACACGGTGTTGCCGTGCACCACCCCCGGCACCAGGCCGAGCAGCAGGAAGCCCATCTGCGAGATGGTCGAGTAGGCCAGCATGCGCTTGAGGTTGCTCTGCGCAATGGCGGCCAGGTTGCCGATCACCAGCGAGCACACCGCCAGCACCGCCAGCATCTGCTGCCAGTCCACGGCCAGGCCGATCAGGCCGTCCACCAGGATGCGCATCGCCATGCCGAAGGCAGCGATCTTCGGTGCCCCAGCGATCAGCAGCGTCGCAGCGGTCGGAGCGCCGTGGTAGACGTCGGGCACCCACATGTGGAAAGGCACCGCACCAAACTTGAAGGCCAGCCCGGAGACGATGAAGACCAGGCCGAACACCAGCACCTGGCGGTTGGCTTCACCCTTGCCGATGGCTTCGAACACCTGTCCCAGGTTCAACGAACCGGTGGCGCCGTACATCATCGACAACCCGTACAGCAGAAAACCGGAAGCCAGCGCGCCCAGGACGAAGTACTTCATCGCGGCTTCAGTGGACTGGGCATGGTCGCGGCGCAGCGCCACCAGCGCATACAGCGACAGGCTCATCACTTCCAGGCCGAGGTACAGCACCAGGAAGTTGTTGCCCGACACCATGATGGCAATGCCCAGCAGGGTGAACAGACTCAGCGTGAACAGCTCGCCCTTCAGGATCTCGCGGCTCTGTGCGTAGGGACGGGCATACACCAGCGTCACCGCCACCGCGATGCAGGCGAAGAAGGCGAGCAGATGACCCATGGGGTCACTCACCACCATCCCACCCATCGCATACTCGGTGGCCTTGTCGCCGGCCGACACCCCGGCGTTGAAGTACGCCAGGTGCATCAGCGCCACCACCGCGATGGTGCCCAGCGTCAACAGGTAGGTCGGTGTCCGGCGCGGACAGGTGACGTACAGATCGACCAGCGCGACAACGCAGGCCATCACCAGCAGCAGGATCTCGGGGTAGATCGCAACCCAGTTCATTGCATCCATGATGTGTGCGGCTTGCGGAGTCACAGTTTCGAGACGCCGACGTGGCGGATCAGCTCGGTCACCGAGACGTGCATCACGTCGGTGAAGGGCTTCGGATACAGGCCCATCGCCAGGGTGGCGATCGCCAGAAGCGCCAGCATCAGGAACTCGCGGGCATTGATGTCGGTGAGTTCACGCACGTGGTCGTTGGCAATGTCGCCAAAGTACACCCGCTTGATCATCCAGAGGGTGTAGGCAGCGCCGAAGATCAACGCGGTAGCGGCCAGCAGGCCGATCCAGAAGTTGAACTTCACGGCACCCAGGATCACCATCCACTCGCCGATGAAGCCGGCAGTGCCCGGCAGGCCGCAATTGGCCATGCCGAAGAAGACCGCGAAGGCCGCAAACTTCGGCATCGTGTTGACCACACCGCCGTAGGACGAAATCTCACGCGAGTGCACCCGGTCGTACAGCACGCCGATGGACAGGAACATGGCGCCGGAGACGAAGCCGTGGCTGATCATCTGCACCAGACCACCGGAGATGCCCAGTTCGCTGAAGATGAAGAAACCCAGCGTGACGAAACCCATGTGGGCGATCGACGAATAGGCCACCAGCTTCTTCATGTCGTTCTGCACCAGCGCCACCAGGCCGATGTAGATCACCGCGATCAGGGAGATCGTGATGATGAACGGCGCGTAGGTCTGCGCCGCATCCGGCACGATCGGCAGCGAGAAGCGCAGGAAGCCGTAGGCCCCCAGCTTCAGCATGATGGCCGCCAGCACCACCGACCCCCCGGTGGGCGCTTCAACGTGGGCGTCCGGCAACCAGGTGTGCACCGGCCACATCGGCACCTTCACCGCAAAGGCGGCAAAGAATGCAAAGAACAACAAGGCCTGTGAACTCGCATCCAGCGGCAGCTTGTGCCAGGCCAGGATGTCGAAGTTGCCACCCGACTTCCAGTACAGGTAGATCAGCGCGATCAGCATCAGCAGCGAACCGGCCAGCGTGTACAGGAAGAACTTGAAGGCCGCGTAGACGCGCCGAGGACCGCCCCAGACACCGATGATGATGTACATCGGAATCAGCGTGGCCTCGAAGAACACGTAGAACAGCAGGCCGTCCACCGCGCTGAACACACCCACCATCAGGCCGGAGAGGATCAGGAAGGCGCCCATGTACTGGTGCACCCGCTCGGTGATCACTTCCCAGGCCGAGATCACCACGATGATGGTGATGAAGGCGGTGAGCAGCACGAACCAGACCGAGATGCCGTCCACACCCAGGTGGTAGCGCACGTTGAAGCGCTCGATCCAGGGCAGATTCTCCTGGAACTGCATCGCCGCGGTGGCGACATCGAAACTGGTCACCAGCGGCAGCGTCACCAGGAAGCTGACGACGGCCCCCACCAGCGCGATCCAGCGGACCGTGCCGGCGTTGTCGTCACGGCCCAGCGCCAGAAGCAGCGCGCCAAAGGCAATCGGGATCCAGATGGAGAGCGAGAGGTATGCCATGTTGAGGTCCTCCCGTTCAGCGGGCCAGCCACACGAACCAGGTCATCAGCGCGAAGACGCCGATGAGCATGACCAGTGCGTAGTGGTAGATGTAGCCCGTCTGGAACAGACGCACCAGCGATGCGACCCAGCCGACCACGCGGGCCGAGCCGTTGATCACCAGACCGTCGATCAGGGCCACATCGCCGCCCTTCCACAGACCCCGACCCAGCAGGCGGGCGCCTGCAGCCAGGATGTGTTCGTTGATCCAGTCCATGTAGTACTTGTTTTCCATCACGGTCACCAGCGGCGCCAGCACGCGACCCAGCGTCGCGGGCACGCTTGGCACCACCATGTAGAAGACGTAGGCCGTGGCCACGCCGGCGGCCGCCAGCCAGAACGGCACGGTCTGGAAGGCATGAGCGGCCATGGCGCCGGCACTGTGGAAGTGCTCGGCCAAATCCTTCATCGCAGCGTGATGCGCCAGATCGACCGCGATCGCGTCCTTGAAGAAGTCACCGAACAACATCGGCTGGATCGTCAGAAAACCGATCACGACCGAGGGGATCGCCAGCAGCAGCAGCGGGGCGGTCACCACCCACGGAGACTCGTGCGGGGTGTGGTCATGATCACCGTGGTCGTCATGGTGGTCGTGTTCGCCCGGGAAGGGTTTGTGGTGGAAGTGCTCCTTGCCGTGGAAGACCAGGAAGTACATCCGGAAGGAATAGAACGCCGTCACGAACACACCGATCACGGCCGCCCAGTAGGCCCAATGGGCGGCGGGCAGGTGACTGGCGTGCAGCGCCTCGATGATCGAATCCTTCGAGTAGAAGCCGGAGAAGAACGGGGTGCCGATCAGGGCCAGAGAACCCAGCAGCGACGTGATCCAGGTGATGGGCATGTACTTGCGCAGGCCGCCCATGTTGCGGATGTCCTGATCGTGGTGCATGCCGATGATCACCGAGCCCGCGGCCAGGAACAGCAGTGCCTTGAAGAAGGCGTGCGTCATCAGGTGGAACACCGCGACCGAGTAGGCCGATGCCCCCAGTGCCATGGTCATGTAACCCAGCTGCGACAGCGTGGAGTAGGCCACCACCCGCTTGATGTCGTTCTGGATGATGCCCAGGAAGCCCATGAACAACGCGGTGATCGCGCCGATGATCAGGATGAAGTTCAGCGCAGTGTCCGACAGCTCGAACAGCGGAGACATGCGCGCCACCATGAAGATGCCGGCGGTCACCATCGTCGCGGCGTGGATCAGCGCGGAGATCGGGGTCGGACCTTCCATCGAGTCCGGCAGCCACACGTGCAGCGGAAACTGCGCGCTCTTGCCCATCGCACCGATGAACAGGCAGATGCAGGTCACGGTGATGAGCTGCCAGTCGCTGCCGGGCAGGGTCAGCTTGCTGTATTCACCCGCCTTGGCGAAGGTTTCGCCGTAGTTGAGCGAGCCGGCATAGGCGGCGATCAGGCCGATCCCCAGGATGAAGCCGAAGTCACCCACCCGGTTGACCAGGAAGGCCTTCATGTTGGCGAAGATGGCCGTGGGCTTCTTGAACCAGAAACCGATCAACAGGTACGACACCAGGCCCACCGCTTCCCAGCCGAAGAACAGCTGCAGGAAGTTGTTGCTCATGACCAGCATGAGCATCGAGAAGGTGAACAGCGAGATGTAGCTGAAGAAACGCTGGTAGCCCGGATCCTCCTCCATGTAGCCGATGGTGTAGATGTGCACCATCAGCGACACGAAGGTCACCACCACCATCATCATCGCGGTCAGGCCGTCGACCAGGAAGCCGACCTCCATCTTCAGTCCGCCCAGCACCATCCATTCATAGACGGTGGCGTTGAAGCGGGCGCCGCCGATGACATCCTGCAGCGTCGAAACCGACAGCAGGAAGGCGATCAACACCCCCAGGATGGTGGCGATGTGGGCACCTCGGCGCCCGATGGACTTGCCGAAGAAGCCGGCGATCACGGCCCCGGCCAGCGGTGCCAGCGGCACCGCCAGGAGGGTCGATTGCGAGAGCGCGGACATGGTTGTTGTTTTCCTTCGGCCTCAGCCCTTCAGGGTGTCGAGTTCGTCGACGTTGATGGTCGAACGATTGCGGAACAGCACCACCAGGATGGCCAGACCAATCGCCGACTCGGCAGCGGCCACCGTCAGGATGAAGAAGACGAAGACCTGCCCCGCCATGTCACCCAGGTAGTGAGAAAACGCCACGAAGTTCAGGTTGACCGCCAGCAGCATCAACTCGATCGCCATCAGCAGCACGATCAGGTTCTTGCGGTTCAGGAAGATGCCGATCACCGACAGGGCGAAGAGGATCGCCCCCAGCGTCAGGTAGTGTCCGAGGGTGACCATCAGGCTTGTCCTTTCGACGCGTTGGCATCGGCCGCCGGGGCCGCAACAGACGGGGCCTCGATCACCGGGGCCATCTTCACGATGCGCACACGGTCTGCCGCGCGGGCCCGCACCTGCTCACCGGGGTTCTGACCCTTGACATCCTTGCGGCGCCGCAATGTCAGCGCGATCGCCGCGATGATGCCCACCAGCAGCAGCACCGCAGCGATCTGCAGCGGATACAGGTAGTGGGTGTAGATCTCGACGCCCAGCAGCTTGGAGTTGGGCAGGTTGTTCGGGTTGGTCATCGGCTTGACCGTGGCGACCTGGAAGCCACGTTGCAGCACCCAGGCCATTTCCAGAGCGATCACCGCGCCGACCACACCGGCCACCGGGAAATGCTTCCAGAAACCCTGCCGCAGCAAGTCGATGTTGATGTCCAGCATCATCACGACGAACAGGAACAGGACCATCACCGCGCCGACGTAAACCAGCACGAGCGAGATGGCAAGGAACTCGGCCTGCAGCAGCATCCACACGCAGGAGGCGTTGAAGAAGGCCAGCACGAGGTACAGCGCGGCATGCACCGGACTACGCGCCGTGATGACGCGAAAGCCGGCAAACAGCAGCACGGCCGAGAAGACGTAGAAGAGCGCGGTGGTGGTGTCCATGGTTCTTTCCGGGCACACGCGAGCGGCGACCAGCGCTGCACCTCCCGATCGGGGTGCAGCGTCGACCGGCAGCCTCAACGGTACTTGGCGTCCGCCTCCTTGTTGGCTGCGATTTCCTTCTCGTAGCGGTCCCCGACTGCGAGCAACATGTCCTTGGTGAAGTACAGGTCGCCACGCTTCTCGCCGTGGTACTCGAAGATGTGTGTCTCGACGATGGCATCCACCGGGCAGCTTTCTTCACAGAAGCCGCAGAAGATGCACTTGGTCAGATCGATGTCGTAGCGGCTGGTGCGGCGGCTGCCATCCTCGCGCTGCGCCACCTCGATGGTGATCGCCATGGCGGGACAGACCGCTTCGCACAGCTTGCAGGCGATGCAGCGCTCTTCACCACTCTCGTAGCGGCGTTGCGCATGCAGGCCACGGAAGCGAGGGCTCAGCGGCGTCTTTTCTTCCGGGAACTGCACGGTGATCGTGCGCTGGAAGAAATGGCGACCGGTGAGCTTGAGGCCCTTGAGCAGCTCCAGCAGCATGAAGCTGGAGATGAAGTCCTTGATCGGGGTCACGGCTGACATGGTGGTTTCCTGTGCTCCGTGTTCACTTCCAGATGTTGAGGGGCGTCTGCATCCACAGGCCCACCACCACCAGCCAGATCAGCGTGATGGGGATGAAGATCTTCCAGCCCAGGCGCATGATCTGGTCGTAGCGATAGCGCGGGAACGACGCACGCACCCACAGGAACATCGTGACGACGCAGAAGGTCTTGATGCCCAGCCAGATCCAGCCCGGGATGAAGCTCAGGAAGCCCACCGGCGCATCCCAGCCACCCAGGAACATGACCACGGTCAGCATCGACACGAGGATCATGTTGGCGTATTCGGCCAGGAAGAACATCGCGAACGACATGCCCGAGTACTCGATCATGTGACCGGCCACGATCTCGGCCTCGCCTTCCACCACGTCAAAGGGGTGGCGGTTCGTCTCGGCCAGGCCGGAGATGAAGTAGACGATGAAGATCGGGAACAGCGACAACCAATTCCAGGACAGGAAGTTCAGGCCCATGTCGGCGAAGCGGCCCTGGGTCTGGCTCACGACGATGTCCGTCATGTTCAGGCTGCCGGTCACCATCAGCACCACCACGAAGGCAAACCCCATCGCGATCTCGTAGCTGACCATCTGGGCCGAAGCCCGCATGGCGCCCAGGAAGGCGTACTTCGAGTTGGAGGCCCAGCCGGCGATGATCACGCCGTAGACCTCCAGCGAGGTGATCGCCATCAGGAACAGCAGACCGGCGTTGACATTGGCCAGCACCACATCCGGGCCGAAGGGGATCACCGCCCAGGCCGCCAGCGCCGGCATGATGGTCATGATCGGGCCGAGGTAGAACAGGCCCTTGTTGGCCGCTGTCGGGGTGATGATCTCCTTGAAGATCAGCTTGACGGCGTCGGCGATCGGGGTCAGCAGTCCGTAGGGACCCACGCGGTTCGGGCCCGGGCGCACCTGGGTCCAGGAGATCGCCTTGCGCTCCCACAACGTCAGGTAGGCCACGCAGCCCATCAGGGGCAGCAGGACCACCACGATCTTGATCAGGGACCAGACCGCGGGCCAGGCGCCACCCAGGGCGGCTGCGCCGGCGGATTGGAAGGTATCCAACATCTTCAGCTCCTCCGGATCAGGCGCGAACGACGCTGACGGCACCGAACAGCGCCCCCAGCTTCGCAGTGGCAGCAACACCGGCCGGGATGCGCACGGTTCCCTCGGCCAGACCCGCATCGAGCACGGCCGGCAGCTTGACGGTCTCGCCACCCTGAGTGACGTTGACCGAGTCGCCTGCGTTCATGCCCAGGCGGCCCCACAGGGAAGTGGGCAGCGACACCTGGATGTCGCGACCGTCGGTGGTCTGCTGCAGCGAGGGTGCGCGACGCACGATGCTGTCGCTGCCATAGATGGCCACGTCGGCCACGCGCTGCAGCTCGACCTGAGCCACACCGGCCTGCGGCGTGACGCTGGTCTGGTTGGACAGGCGGGCAGCGATCGAGTCGACGGCGCCCAGGGCCTGGGCACGCACTTCCTCGACGCTCTCCTGCGCAAAACCTGGCAGACCCAGCAGGTTGCCCAGCACGCGCAGCACCTTCCAGCCCGGACGGGTCTCGCCCAGCGGACGCACCACGCCATGGAAGGACTGGAGACGGCCTTCTGCGTTGACGAAACTGCCGCCGGTCTCGGTGAATGGCGCGATCGGCAGCAGCACGTGCGCCTGTTCGACGTTCGCGGAGAAGGGGCTGAAGGACACCACCAGGTCGGCGGCAGCCAGCGCCTTGGCGGCCTGCGCGGCATCGGCAGCGTCCAGCACCGGCTCGGTGTTGAACAGCAGGTAGGCCTTGCGGGCCTGGGCCAGCATCGCGCCTGCGCCCAGTCCGCCCTGTTGGGGCTGAGCCTTGACCAGCTGGGCGCCGACGCTGTTGCCAGCCTCGCCCAGGTAGCCGACGCTGGCACCGCATTGCGCGGCGATCCAGTTCGCCACCGCCAGCAGCTCGGCGGCCTGCGGGTGCGCGGCCGCGGCATTGCCCAGCAGCACCGCGGTGCTCTGACCCGACAGCAGGGCATCGGCGATGGCCTGGGCCTGCGCGCCCGGCGTCACCGCCAGTGGCGCGGTCACGCCCTTGGCCGTGGCGACGGCGGCCGCCACTTCGATCAGGGCCGTGGACCACAGGCTCGGCGCCGCGGAGATGTTCGTCGCGATCGGCATCAGCCAGTCATCGCCGGCCGAACCGATGCGCAGGATCTGCGCACCATGGCGGGCGGCCTGACGAAGACGCTGCGCGAACAGCGGGTGATCCTTGCGCAAGAACGAACCGACCACCAGAGCCCGGTCGACCTGGGACAGGCTGGCGATCGACGTGCCCAGCCAGCGCACCGAGCCGGCATCCTGGCGGAAGTCGGCATGGCGCAGACGGTGGTCGACGTTGTCGCTGCCCAGGCCGCGCAGCAACTCACCCAGCAGGAACAGCTCTTCGTTGGTGCTGGTGGCGGAAGCCAACGCACCGATCGAAGTCGCGCCGTGCTGCGCGGAAATTCCCTTGAGCGCCTTGGCGACGTAGTCCAGCGCGCTGTTCCAGTCCACCGCCTTCCATTGGCCACCCTGCTTGAGCATCGGCGTGGTCAGGCGGGCATCGCTGTTGAGCGCCTCGTAGCTGAAGCGGTCGCGGTCGGCGATCCAGCACTCGTTGACCTCGTCGTTCTCCAGCGGAACGACGCGCATCACCTTGTGGTTCTTGACCTGGACGATCAGGTTGGAACCGGTGCTGTCGTGCGGGCTGACGCTCTTGCGGCGCGACAGTTCCCAGGTGCGGGCGCTGTAGCGGAAGGGCTTGCTGGTGAGCGCGCCGACCGGGCAGATGTCGATCATGTTCCCGGACAGTTCGGAATCGACCGTGCCGTTCAGGAAGGTCGTGATTTCCGAGTGCTCGCCCCGGTTGACCATGCCCAGCTCCATGCGCCCGGCGATCTCCTGGCCGAAGCGAACGCAGCGGGTGCACTGGATGCAGCGGCTCATCTCCTCCATGGAGATCAGCGGACCGACCTCCTTGGCGAAGACGACACGCTTTTCTTCCTCGTAGCGCGAGGCGGTCTTGCCGTAGCCGACCGCCAGGTCCTGCAGCTGGCACTCGCCGCCCTGATCGCAGATCGGGCAGTCCAGCGGGTGATTGATGAGCAGGAACTCCATCACCGATTGCTGCGCCTTGATCGCCTTATCGCTCTTGGTGCGAACGATCATGCCCTGCGTGACCGGAGTCGCACAGGCCGGCATGGGCTTGGGAGCCTTTTCGATCTCGACCAGGCACATGCGGCAGTTGGCCGCGATCGAGAGCTTCTTGTGGTAGCAGAAGTGAGGGATGTAGGTACCAGCCTGTTCGGCCGCATGCATCACCATGCTGCCGGGGGCCACCTGCACCTTCTTGCCGTCGAGTTCGATTTCAACCATGTTCGTATGCCCCGGTCAGATGTAGAACGGGACCTTGCAGGTCTTGTGTTCGATGTGATGGACAAACTCTTCGCGGAAGTGCTTGAGCATGCCTCGCACCGGCATCGCCGCCGCGTCACCCAGGGCGCAGATCGTGCGGCCCATGATGTTTTCTGCCACGTTGTCCAACAAGGCCAGATCGTCCTGGCGACCCTGGCCGTGCTCGATGCGCTCGACCATCTTGTACAGCCAGCCGGTGCCTTCGCGGCAGGGCGTGCACTGTCCGCAGGACTCGTGCGCATAGAAGTACGACAGGCGCAGCAGGCTCTTGACCATGCAACGCGTCTCGTCCATGACGATGACAGCACCGGAGCCCAGCATCGAGCCCGCCTTGCTGATGGAGTCATAGTCCATCGTGCAGGCCATCATGACGTCGGCCGGCAGCACGGGCGAAGACGACCCGCCCGGGATCACGGCTTTGAGCTTCTTGCCGCCCTTGACGCCACCCGCCAGCTCCAGCAGCGTCGCGAACGGCGTGCCCATCGGGATCTCGTAGTTGCCGGGACGCTCCACATCGCCAACCATCGAGAAGATCTTGGTTCCGCCGTTGTTCGGCTTGCCGCACTCCAGGTAGGCCGGCCCGCCGTTGCGGATGATCCAGGGCACCGCGCCGAAGGTCTCGGTGTTGTTGATGGTAGTCGGCTTGCCGTAAACACCGAAACTGGCCGGGAACGGCGGCTTGAAGCGCGGCTGGCCCTTCTTGCCCTCGATCGACTCGACCAGCGCGGTTTCCTCGCCGCAGATGTAGGCACCGAAGCCGTGGTGCGCATGAAGCTGGAAGCTGTGGCTCGAACCCAGGATGCTGGCACCCAGGTAGCCGGCCGCCCGGGCCTCTTCAAGGGCTTCCTCGAAGCGCTCGTAGATCTCGAAGATCTCGCCGTGGATGTAGTTGTAGCCCACCGAGATGCCCATCGCGTAGGCGGCGATGATCATGCCCTCGATGACGATGTGCGGGTTGAAGCGCAGGATCTCGCGGTCCTTGCAGGTGCCCGGCTCGCCTTCGTCGGAGTTGCAGACCAGGTACTTCTGCACCGGCAGGGCGCGGGGCATGAAGCTCCACTTCAGCCCGGTGGGGAAACCCGCACCGCCGCGGCCCCGCAGGCCGGAGGCCTTGACCTCGGCAATGACCTGATCGGGCGTCATGCCCTCCCCGCCATCCCGCCCCAGCACCTTGCGCAGGGCTGCGTAACCGCCGCGGGCCTCGTAGTCCTTCAGGCGCCAGTTGCTGCCGTTCAGGCCGGCATAGATCTGCGGGTTGATGTGCCGGTCGTGGAAACAGGTTTCCAACCCGGTGGCCTGGAAGGCCGAGAGATCGACTGCGATGTTGCGTGCCATTGCGTCCGCCCCTTACTCGGCCTTCGCCTTGGCGCGCAGCAGGTCGACCAGGCCGTCCAGGCGCTCGTTCGACATGTAGCTGACCATCTGGCGGTCGTTGACCAGCGCCACCGGCGCATCGGCGCAGGCACCCAGACATTCACACTTCTGCACGGTGAAGACGCCGTCGGGCGTGGTGCCGCCGTCTTCAATGCCCAGCTTGCTGCAGAGGTACTCCAGCGCCTGCTGCCCGTTGCGCAACTGGCAGGGCAGGTTGGTGCAGACGTTCAGCTTGAATTGCCCAACCGGCTGCTGGTTGTACATGTTGTAAAAGGTCGTGACCTCGCGCACCGCGATCGGCGCCATGCCAAGGACCTCCGCAATGCCTCGCTCGGCTTCGGGTGTGACCCAGCCCAGCTCCTGCTGGGCGATGGACAGGCAGGCCATCACGGCCGATTGCTTCTGGTCGGCCGGGTACTTGGCGACCTCGCGCGCAAAGCGCTCCAGGGTGGCTTCAGAGAACATGGATGTGTCGCTCATGCGCTGGCTCAGCGGTCGATTTCGCCGAACACGATGTCCATCGTGCCGATGATCGCCACGGCATCGGCAATCATGTGGCCGCGCGACATTTCGTCGAGCGCGGCGAGGTGGACAAAGCCAGGCGGGCGGATCTTCAGGCGATAAGGCTTGTTGGCGCCATCGCTGACAAGGTAGATGCCGAACTCGCCCTTCGGGTGCTCCACAGCGGCGTAGGCCTCGCCCTCGGGCACGTGAAAGCCTTCGGTGAAGAGCTTGAAGTGATGGATCAGCTGCTCCATCGAGGTCTTCATCTCGACGCGCGAAGGCGGCGCCACCTTGTGGTTGTCGGTGATGACCGGGCCGGGGTTGGCGCGCAGCCAGTCCACGCACTGCTGGATGATGCGGTTGGACTGCCGCATCTCCTCGATGCGCACCAAATAACGGTCGTAGGTATCCCCGTTGACACCCACCGGCACGTCGAAGTCCATCTTGGCGTAGACGTCGTAGGGCTGCGTCTTGCGCAGATCCCAGGCGATGCCGGAGCCGCGCAGCATCGCACCGGTCAGTCCCATGTTCAGGGCACGCTCAGGCGTCACAACGCCGATGCCGACGGTGCGCTGCTTCCAGATGCGGTTGTCGGTCAGCAGCGTCTCGTACTCGTCCACCAGCTTCGGGAAGCGCCGCACGAAGTCGTCGATGAAGTCCAGCAGGGAGCCCTGCCGGTTTTCGTTCATCTTCGAGATCGCCTTGGCGTTGTGGATCTTGCTGACCTTGTACTGCGGCATCGAGTCCGGCAGGTCGCGGTACACGCCACCCGGGCGGAAGTAGGCCGCATGCATGCGCGCACCCGACACCGCCTCGTACATGTCGAACAGGTCCTCACGCTCACGGAAGCAGTAGATGAGAATGTTCATCGCCCCGCAGTCCATGCCGTGGCAACCCAGCCACAGCAGGTGGTTCAGCAGACGGGTGATCTCGCTGAACATCACGCGGATGTACTGGGCACGCTCAGGCACCTCGACGCCGAGCAGCTTCTCGATCGCCAGACAGTAGGCGTGCTCGTTGCACATCATGGACACGTAGTCGAGACGGTCCATGTAGGGCAGAGACTGGATGAAGGTCTTCGTCTCAGCCAGTTTCTCGGTGCCGCGGTGCAGCAGGCCGATGTGCGGGTCGGCGCGCTGGATCACCTCGCCGTCCAGTTCCAGCACCAGGCGCAGCACGCCGTGCGCGGCCGGGTGCTGCGGACCGAAGTTGAGGGTGTAGTTCTTGATTTCAGCCATGCGACGCTCCGGACCTCAGTGCAGACTGCCGTAGTTGTCTTCGCGAATGATGCGCGGCGTGTTCTCGCGCGGCTCGATGGTCACCGGCTGGTAGACCACGCGCTTCTGCTCGGGGTCGTAGCGCATCTCGACATGCCCGGTGACCGGGAAGTCCTTGCGCATCGGGTGGCCGATGAAACCGTAGTCGGTCAGGATGCGGCGCAGGTCATCGTGACCATCGAAGACGATGCCGTACATGTCGAAGGCTTCGCGCTCGAACCAGTTGGCCGAACTCCAGATCGGCGCCATCGACGCCAGCACCGGAAAATCGTCATCCACGGCGAAGGCACGCAGGCGCAGACGCCAGTTGTGCTCCACCGACAACAGGTGAGACACCGCCGCGTAACGGGCGCCCTCGTAGGCGCCCTCCTTGTAGCCGCTGTAGTCCATGCCGCACAGATCGATCAGCTGCTGGAAGGCCAGATGCGGATGATCCCGCAGGGTCTTGGCGATCTCGGCGTAGTCGGACGCCTTGACGGTGACCGTGATCTCGCCGAGACGGCGGACCAGGGAGACGATGCGATCGCCCAGCACGCGCTCCAGCGCAGCCTGCAGGGTGTCGAGTTTCTGAGTCATGGGCGGACCTCGTTACCTGCTCGCCGCATCAGCGGGCGATGGTGTTTTCGCGACGGATCTTGGCCTGCAACTGCAGGATGCCGTAGAGCAGCGCCTCGGCCGTGGGCGGACAGCCCGGCACATAGACATCCACCGGAACGATGCGATCACAGCCACGCACCACTGAATAGCTGTAGTGGTAGTAGCCACCGCCGTTGGCACAGGACCCCATCGACAGCACCCAGCGCGGCTCGGCCATCTGGTCGTAGACCTTGCGCAGGGCCGGACCCATCTTGTTGCACAACGTGCCCGCCACAATCATCAGATCGGATTGGCGCGGGCTGGGCCGGAACAGCATGCCGAAACGGTCGATGTCGTAGCGCGACGCGCCCGCATGCATCATTTCGACCGCACAGCAGGCCAGACCAAAGGTCATCGGCCACAACGAACCGGTCTTGGACCAGTTGATCAGGGTATCGACACTGGTGGTGACGAAACCTTCCTTGAGTACGCCTTCAATGCCCATGGTGAGTCATCCAGTTCGTCTTGTTCGCAACGTCAGGCAAGCAGCCGCTCATTCCCAATCCAGGGCACCCTTCTTCCACTCGTAGACGAATCCGACCACCAGAATGCCCAGGAAGATCATCATCGCCCAGAAACCTGTCGCCCCGATTTCACGCAGCGACACCGCCCAGGGAAACAGGAAGGCGATTTCCAGATCGAACAGGATGAAGAGGATGGCCACCAGGTAGTAGCGCACATCGAACTTCATGCGCGCATCCTCAAAGGCCTCGAAGCCGCACTCGTACGGAGAGTTCTTGGCCGCATCCGGGCGACGCGGCCCCAAGAGGAAGCCAAGCACCTGGGGAACGATACCCACCCCCACTCCAACCAGGATGAACAGGATGACAGGGAGGTATTGGTCCAGGCTCATGTCAACAGGCTCGAAAGTACTTCATCCGACAAAAGAAAAGCGCGCCGTCAGTGCAGCAGGCCAATGACCTCCACCGCATGCTCAGCGCGCCCATCGCTCCTCGCCAGCCCAGCACATCAGGTCGATGCAGCAGACTTCGTCAGGACGCCAGGTCGGGTGCCGGATGAGAACCCGACCCTGGGAATGTGTGGTGCCGACGGCGAGACTCGAACTCGCACAGCTTTCGCCACTACCCCCTCAAGATAGCGTGTCTACCAATTTCACCACGTCGGCACGCGGAATCCACTGATTCAGCTCAGATCCACCTCACCCGGCACTTTCGCCAAGCGCGTGAAACCCAAGCCTTGATCAAGCACCAAATTGCATGAGGAGTTGCTCTTCGGTACAGACCAAGATTCTAGCTTGACTCAGGGTTTATCTCAAGATTTCCCCTGACCAGAGCGGAACTTTCGTCCTCTGAATCGCTTCACTGCGTCGGGATTTGCCCGGCGCCCGATGCAGGTGCCAGAGAAGGTGCAGAGGCGGCCTGTGGCACAACCGCAACACCGGGGATCTGCGCGGCGGCCGGAACCGATGCGGCAGCACTGGCCGCCGCCGCCGCCTGCTCCAGCACACTGCCGCTGGGGCGAACCGAGCGCAGGTTGCCAAAGTAGGCCAGCGCGAGGGTGCACACAAAAAACACCGTCGCAGCCACCGCCGTGGAGCGGGACAGGAAATTGGCGCTGCCGGTGGCACCGAACAGGCTGCCGGAAGCGCCGCTGCCGAAGGAGGCGCCCATGTCAGCGCCCTTGCCGTGCTGCACCAGGACCAGGCCGATCATGGCCAGGGCCGACACCAACTGCAGCAGCAGCACCAGGTTCATCATCACTTGCATGGGAAAACTCTCTCCGGGGAAAAGTGCTGGGGCCGACGACTCATGCGGCCCTTGCGATCGCGAGAAAATCGCCCGCCTTGAGCGATGCACCGCCAATCAGGCCGCCGTCGATGTCGGGCTGGGACAACAGGGTGGCAGCGTTGTCGGGTTTCATGCTGCCGCCATACAGGATCTTCATGCTGTCCGCCTGCGGCGTCGCAGCGCGCAACTGGGCGCGCAACAGGGCATGCACCGCTTGCGCCTGCTCGGGCGTTGCCACCTTGCCGGTGCCGATGGCCCAGACGGGCTCGTAAGCCACCACCATCTCACCCACACAGTGACCCAGCGTGTGGATCACGGCAGAGAGTTGGCGCTTGACCACCGCTTCGGTCTCACCGGCTTCGCGTTGCGCCAGCGTCTCGCCCACACAGACGATCGGCGTGATGCCTTTGCCCAGCGACGCCTTGGCCTTGTCGGCCACGCCCTGGTCGGTTTCGCCGTGATAGGCGCGGCGCTCCGAATGGCCAACGATGGCATAGCGGCAACCGAACTCCCTCAGCATGGTGGCCGACACCTCACCGGTGTAGGCCCCCTGCTCCTGTGCGGACACATCCTGCGACCCCCAGGCCACCGCACTGGTGGCCAGGGTCACGGCCACCTCCGACAGGTAAGGAAAGGGCACGCAGACCGCGAGGTCGGCGTTTGTGGGGCCACCGGCCAGGATGCCTTGCAGCAGCTCGGCATTGGCCGCATGGCTGCCGTGCATCTTCCAGTTGCCAACCACCAGCTTGCGACGAGTACTCATGATTCCTCCAACAGATTGATCCAGGGCTCACCACTGCAGCACGATCTTGCCGATGTGCTGGTTCGATTCCATCAAGGCATGGGCACGCGCCGCATCGGCGGCCGGCAGGACCGTGTGGATGACCGGCTTCACCCGGCCCGCCTCCAGGAGCGGCCAGACCTGGCGACGCAGTGACGCCGCAATGGCCGACTTGAACGCCACCGGGCGCGGACGCAACGTCGAGCCGGTGATCACGAGGCGACGGCGCAGCACCAGCCCGGCATCAAAACCCGCCTTCACACCGCCCTGCACCGCAATGATCACCAGACGTCCATCTTCGGCCAGGCAGGTCACCTCGCGCGCCACGTAGTCACCGGCCACCATGTCGAGCACCACGTCCACACCACGCCCACCCGTCAGATTCAGCGCCTCGGCGGCAAAGTCCCGGCTGCGGTAGTTGATCGCGTGATCGGCGCCCAGCGACAGACAGGCGGCACACTTCTCGTTGCTGCCGGCGGTGGCGATCACGGTTGCCCCCATTGCCTTGGCCAGCTGGATGGCCGTCACGCCGATGCCGCTGGTACCGCCCTGGATCAGCAGGGTCTCGCCCGGCTGCAGCCGCGCACGGTCGAACACGTTCGACCAGACGGTGAAGAAGGTCTCGGGCAGGCTGGCCGCTTCGACATCGCTGAAACCCGCCGGCACCGGCAGGCACTGGCCAACCGGTGCGACGCAGAGTCGGGCGTAACCGCCACCCGAAACAAGTGCGCAGACGCGGTCTCCAATTGCCAGGCCCAACTCCGCCATCGCCTGGGCCTCCCCGGCAACCACCTCTCCCGCAACTTCCAGTCCCGGCAGGTCGGAGGCGCCCGCGGGCGGCGGGTAGGCGCCCTTGCGCTGCAGGACGTCCGGCCGGTTGACACCGGAGGCCGCGACGCGGATCAGCAGTTCGCCCGGACCGGCGATCGGATCCGGACGCTCGACCAGACGCAGCACCTCCGGTGCGCCGGGCTGGGAGATCTCGATGGCGTTCATCGGCTGGGCCTTGGACAGGCGCTGTTCACCGAACGGCCCGGCACAGGCGCCGGCCCGCTCAGCGCGATCACTGCTGTTGCTGCTGTTGTTGTTGCTGCTGATCGTCACCCGCCGCATCCGAAGGTGCAGCATCGGCCGGTGCATTGCGCTGCTCACCACGCGGAGGACGCTCGGTACGCTCACCCCGGTCGCTGCGTTCACGGCGCGGACCGCGGTCGCCACGATCACCCCGGTCGCCCCGGTCACCGTACTCACGGCGCGGACGCTCGAAGCGCGGCTCGTCTTCCATACCCTCGGGGCGCTCCAGCAGGGCCTTCATCGACAGCTTGATGCGGCCCTTCTCGTCGGTCTCCAGCACCTTGACCTTGACCATCTGGCCTTCGGTCAGAAAGTCGGTGACCTTCTCGACGCGCTGGTGGGCGATCTGGCTGATGTGCAGCAGGCCATCCTTGCCCGGCAGGATGTTGATCAGCGCGCCAAAGTCCAGGATCTTGGTGACCGGGCCTTCGTAGACCTTGCCGATCTCGGCCTCGGCGGTGATGTCGGCGATGCGCTTCTTGGCCACCTCGGCCTTGTCGGCGTCGGTGGAGGCGATCGTGATCGTGCCATCTTCGTCGATGTTGATCTGGCAGCCCGTCTCTTCGGTCAGCGCACGGATCACCGAACCACCCTTGCCGATCACGTCACGGATCTTCTCCGGATTGATCTTCATGGTGTACAGGCGCGGCGCGAACTCGGAAACCTCGGTGTTGGCGCCGGCCACCACCTCGACCATCTTGCCCAGGATGTGCAGACGCGCTTCCTTGGCCTGCGCCAGCGCGACCTGCATGATCTCCTGGGTGATGCCCTGGATCTTGATGTCCATCTGCAGGGCAGTCACGCCAGCGGTGGTACCCGCCACCTTGAAGTCCATGTCACCCAGGTGGTCCTCGTCACCCAGGATGTCGGTCAGCACCGCGAAGCGGTTGCCTTCCTTGATCAGGCCCATCGCGATGCCGGCGACGTGCGCCTTCATCGGCACACCGGCATCCATCATCGCCAGGCAGCCGCCACACACGGAAGCCATCGACGAGGACCCGTTGGACTCGGTGATCTCTGAGACCACACGGATGGTGTAGGCAAAGTCTTCGCGGTTCGGCAGCAGCGGCACCAGGGCGCGCTTGGCCAGGCGGCCGTGGCCGGTCTCGCGGCGCTTCGGGGTGCCCATGCGACCCGCTTCGCCGGTGGCGAAGGGGGGCATGTTGTAGTGGAACAGGAAGGTGTCGCGGAACTCGCCGGCCAGCGCGTCGATCTTTTGCGAGTCCTGGTCGGTGCCCAGTGTGGCGATCACCAGGGCCTGCGTTTCGCCGCGGGTGAAGAGCGCCGAACCGTGGGTGCGCGGCAGCACGCCGGTGCGGATCTCGATCGGGCGGACCGTGCGGGTGTCGCGGCCGTCGATGCGCGGCTCGCCGGCCAGGATCTGGCCCCGCACCGTCTTGGCTTCCAGCTCGAACAACAGGTTTTCCACCTCGACGCCATCGGCCTGGACGCCGGCTTCGGCCAGCGCGGCCTTCACCTCGGCGTAGGCGCTGCGGCAGGCCTGGGTGCGGGCCTGCTTGCTGCGGATCTGGTAGGCGGCCTGGATCTTGGCCAGACCCAGCTCCTCGACCTTGGCGATCAGCGGTTCGTTTTTGGTCGGCGGCGTCCACAGGCCGGACTCGATCCACTCGGGCTTGCCGGCGTCGCGCACCAGGTCGTTGATGGCAGCGATCGCCACCCGAGCCTGGTCATGACCGAAGCCCACGGCACCCAGCATCACCTCTTCCGACAACTGGTCGGCCTCGGACTCGACCATCAGCACGGCCGCCTCGGTGCCGGCCACCACCAGGTCCAGCCTGGAGGACTTCAGCGCGGTCGGGCCTGGGTTCAGCAGGTACTCGCCGTTGACGTAGCCCACGCGGGCCGCACCCACCGGGCCGTTGAACGGAATGCCGGAGATCGCCAGCGCGGCGGACGAGCCGATCAGCGCCGCGATGTCGGCGGAGACCTCCGGGTTCAGCGACAGGACGTGGATGACGACCTGCACCTCGTTGTAGAAGCCCTCCGGGAACAGCGGGCGCAGCGGGCGGTCGATCAGGCGACTGGTCAGCACCTCCAGCTCGGAGGGCTTGGCCTCGCGCTTGAAGAAGCTGCCCGGGATGCGGCCGGCGGCGTAGGTCTTTTCGATGTAGTCGACCGTCAGCGGAAAGAAGTCCTGGCCCGGCTTGGCGTTCTTCGCACCCACCACGGTGGCCAGCACCACGGTGTCTTCCATGCTCACCAGCACGGCGCCGGAGGCCTGACGGGCAATCTCGCCGGTTTCCAGCGTGACGGTGTGGGAGCCCCACTGGAAGGTCTTGGTGACTTTGTTGAACAAGCTCATGCGAGTCCTTTCTCAGGCGACAGCCTATGAAACATCCGGGAGGTGGGATGCGACACCCGCAGGTGCGTCAGCGTGACGCAATGCCATTCCATCGGGGACCCACTGAAACGGGGACCTCGATGGAATGACACAGCAGCGCGCACAGCCGGACCTGCCTACGGAAATCGTTTGGGGGAAGGGAACTGCGGGCCGCAGCGCCCCGGACCAGCCGGGGCAGAAGCCGCCGCCCGCAGGGCGATCACTTGCGCAGGCCGAGCTTCTGGATCAGGGCCAGGTAGCGGTTGGCGTCCTTGGCCTTGAGGTAGTCGAGCAGCTTGCGGCGACGGCTCACCATGCGCAGCAGGCCGCGGCGACCGTGGTGGTCCTTCAGGTTGGCCTTGAAGTGCGGGGTCAGTGCGTTGATGCGGGCGGTCAGCAGGGCCACCTGCACTTCGGGGGAGCCGGTGTCGGCGGTGCCGCGCGCATTGGCGGCGATGATGTCGGCCTTGTTGAGGTCAGCGATGGACATGTTTGCGTTCCTGGGTTGGACGAAACCGCACCGCCGTCGGACGCCGCGGCGGGAACCCTGGAAGGTCCACACACCGTGCGCCGGCCTGGGCCGCGGTTTCAGGTTTCACTTGCGGACACGGGTGAAACCGACCCGTGCCGTGCAGAGATTCCATCCAACAGGGAGGACTCCCCGAAAGATGAAGGCGGCATTATAGCTTCAGTGCCCGCTCCAGCCTCTCGACACCCTGCAGCAGCCGCTGCGGGTGCTGCGACGCAAAGCACCAGCGCAGCCAGCCCTGCCCTTCGTCACCGAAGGCCACCCCCGGCGCCAGCCCCAGGCCCTGGTCATGCACCAGTCGCTTGGCAAAGGCCAGGGAGTCGGACTCACCCTCCACCCGCAGGAAGGCGTACATCGCGCCCGCCGGCAGGGCCACCTCCACCCGGGGCAGCCCCTGCAGCGCCCCCACCAGGGTGTCGCGGCAGCAGCGCAGGTGCGCCTGGAGGGCCGGCACCGACTGGGGGGCCGCCGCCAGGGCCGCCAGGCCGGCGCGCTGCACGAACACCGGCGCACAAGACGTGTTGAACTCGATGAGCTTGCCCAACTGCTCGATCATCGGCACCGGTGCCACCAGACTGCCCAGGCGCCAGCCGGTCATCAGAAAGCTCTTGGAGAAGCTGTGCACCACCAGCAACCGGTCTTCCGGCTCGGCCACGTCGAGAAAACTTGGCGCGGCCACTGCGCCGTCGGCAAAGTACAGGCGTTCGTACACCTCGTCGGAGACGATCCAGGTGCCGGTGCGGCGGCAGTGCGCCAGGATGGCCTCGATCTCCGCGCGCTGCAGCGTCCAGCCGGTGGGGTTGTTGGGCGCATTGACGATCAACACCCGCGTCGCCGGCGTGATGGCAGCCAGCAGTTCGTCCAGGTCCAGGGTCCAGGCGCCGTGGCGTGGGTGCAGCGACACCCGGCGCACCCGCGCACCCAGGATGGCCGGTTGTGCGGTCAGGTTGGGCCAGACCGGCACCACCGCCACCACCTCGTCCCCGGCATCCACCAGGGCCTGCTGCGCCAGCATCAACGCCGAAACCCCGGAGGAGGTCACCGCCACCCGGTCAGCCCCCAGCGGCCGGTGCAGGCTGGAGATGTAGGCCGCCAGCGCCTCCCGCAGGGCCGGCAGGCCGAGGTTGTGGGCATAGAAGGTTTCGCCCGCCTCGATCGACGCCTGGGCCGCCGCACGCACGCCGGCCGGGGTCACCTCGTCGCTTTCCCCGAACCAGAAAGCCAGCACATCCTCCCGGCCCAGGCCGGCGTTGGCCACCTCGCGGATGCGCGAGGCACTCAGATCGGCGATCACTTGACGCATCAGGACTCCTGCGGATTCAGGGCGCAGTCATGTTGCAGCGGTGCGGCAGTTCGGTGGCCGCGGCGTCGAACTGGCGCAGCGTGCGGAATCCGTAGCCGCTGCCCTCGACGTCGAAACGCACGCCCTCAGCGCCGGCACGCTGCATCACACTTACATACAGCGGTTGAATGAACTGGTGGTCGCCAGCGCGCATCACGCCCTGGCCGATGCCACCCAGCGAGCGACCATCGTAGCGCGCCCCGGACAACGCACGGGCCACCGCGGTGGCTTCGGTGCTGCGGGCACGTTCGATGGCCTCGGCCAGCATCTCCACCATCACCTGCATGCGCAGGTGAAGGTAGTCCTCCTCCGGCTTCGGGAAACGCTGGCGGAAACGGGACACCAGATCCTCGGAGGCCTTGCCGCCGGCATTGGGGTGCCACTCGGCCAGCGCCACCACCCGGCCGACCCCGGCCTCGCCCAAGGCCCCCGGCACGCCCAGCGCATTGCCGTAGAAGGTGTAGAACTTGCCCTCGAAGCCCACGTCCCTGGCGGCCTTGACCAGCAGCGTCAGGTCATTGCCCCAGTTGCCGGTGACCACCGCCTGGGCGCCGCTGGACTTGATCTTGGTGGCATAGGGCAGGAAGTCCTTGACCCGGCCGATCGGGTGCAGCTCCTCGCCGACGATGGCCACGTCCGGGCGCCGTTCGGTGATCAGTGCCCGGCTCTGGCGCAGCACATGCTGGCCGAAGCTGTAGTCCTGTCCGATGAGGTAGACGCGCCGGAGCGCCGCATCCTGCTGGAGCACTTCCATCAAGGCCGACAGGCGCATGTCCGCATGCGCATCGAAGCGGAAGTGCCAGGGGCTGCACTTCTCATGGGTGAGCGCCGGGTCCACCGCGGAGTAGTTGAGGAACAACGCCCGACGCGCCGGCTCGCGCTGGTTGTGCTTGTTGAGGGCATCGATCAACGCTGCCGCCACCGCCGAGCTGTTGCCCTGGGTGACAAAGCTCACCTCCTGGTCCAGCGCCGACTTGAGCACCGACAGCGCCTCCTCGGGGGAGCCTTTGCTGTCCAGCCGCAGCAGTTCCAACGGTCGGGCGCCACCGGGCAGCTTGACCCCCCCGCGGGCATTGACCCGCTCGACCGCCCAGATCAGGTTGCGCGCCACCGCCTCACCGGCATTGCCGAAGGGGCCGGACAGCCCCTCGATCAGGCCGATGCGCACCGGTGCCGGTGCGGCGGGAGCAGCCGACACCAGTGGCGACAGAACCAGGCCCAGCACCAGGGCGAGGCGGCGAAGGGAAACAGACGGGAAGGCCATGCGAAGTGCGTGTCAAGCCAGCGTCAAACCAGCCCAAAACCAGTGGAAACCCTGCATCTTAGGGGAGCCCGGAGCGGGCCGGCAGCTCAATCCACCAACACCAAAGGGACGTCAGGCCGCCGAAAGATCCCAGCGCGGCCGCACGTCGAAGCGGTAGTCCAGCGTGGGGTGCGCCAGGCCGGCCTGCAGCCGCATCGCCGCGGCCAGGGCGATCATGGCGCCGTTGTCGGTGCACAGCTGCAGCTCCGGGTAGTGCACCCGGATGCCCTTGCGACCGCACTGCTGGCTCAACACCTCCCGCAGGCGGCGATTGGCCCCCACCCCGCCCGCCACCACCAGGCGCTTCAACCCGGTGAGTTTCAGGGCGGCCAGGGATTTGGTGACCAGCACCTCCACGATCGCCGCCTGGGTGGAAGCAGCCAGGTCGGCCCGCTGCGCCTCATCCGCCCGCCCGCCCGCAGCAGCATCCAGGCGGCTCAGCTGGGTCCAGACCGCGGTCTTGAGCCCCGCAAACGAAAAGTCCAGGTTGCCCGAACGCATCAGCGGTCGGGGCAGCGCAAAGGCATCGCCGCGCCCCTGCTCGGCCAGCCGGGCCAGCGCGGGCCCACCGGGGTAGCCCAGGCCGAGCATCTTGGCGGTCTTGTCGAAGGCTTCGCCCGCAGCATCGTCGATGGTCTCGCCCAGCAGCTCGTAGCGCCCCACCCCATCGACGCGCATCAGCTGGGTGTGACCCCCCGACACCAGCAGCGCCACGAAGGGGAACTCCGGCGGATCGGCCGACAGGAAGGGCGACAGCAGGTGCCCTTCCAGGTGGTGCACGGTCATCACCGGCCGGTCCAGCGCCAGGCCCAGCGCACAGCCGAATCCCGCCCCCACCAGCAGCGCCCCGGCCAGGCCCGGGCCCTGGGTGTAGGCCACCACATCGACCTGCTCCAGCGCAAGCTCCGCGCGGCTCAGCGTTTCGCGCAACAGCGGCACCACGCGACGGATGTGGTCACGCGACGCCAGTTCCGGCACCACGCCGCCATAGGCCTGGTGCATGTCGATCTGGCTGTGCAGCGCGTGCGCGAGCAGGAGGGGCATCGCCGAGCCCGGCCCGGCCGAAGCCACCTCGACCAGCGCCACACCGGTTTCGTCGCAGGACGACTCGATGCCCAACACCCGCAGCGGTCGGTCCGAACAGGCCTCCTCAAGCCGCGGCGCGATTCCGGTTGGCGTGGTCATCGCGCCGACGCCGCACGGCCTGCCCAGGCCCACAGCACCACGCCGCCCAGCAACATCGGCACACACAGCCATTGACCCATGCTCAGGCCCATCGCCAGCGGCCCGAGGAAGCTGTCCGGCTCGCGGAAGTACTCGGCGATGAACCGAAACAGACCATAGCCAAACAGAAAGGCGGCCGAAACCCGACCCCAGACCCGCTGACCCCCAGGGTTCACATGGGCCGAAGGGCTGCGTCCATACCACCACAGCAGGCCAAACAGCAGCAGCCCCTCCATCGCAAACTGGTAGATCTGGGAGGGATGCCGGGCCAGGTCCGAACCCGACTGCGGAAACACCATGGCCCAGGGCAGCGATGCGTCGGCGGCGCGTCCCCAGAGTTCACCGTTGATGAAGTTGCCCAGGCGCCCGCAGGCCAGGCCGGTGGGCACACAGGGAGCGATGAGATCGGTCACCTCCATGAAGCTGCGCCCCCTCAACCGGGCAAACAGCGCCATCGCGGCAATCACCCCCAACAACCCGCCGTGGAAGGACATGCCACCCTGCCACACCGCCAGCACCTCGGGCAGGTGACTCAGGTAATAGCCGGGCTTGTAGAACAGCACGTAGCCGAGCCGCCCGCCGAGGATGACGCCAAGCACGCCGAAGAAGAGCAGGTCCTCCACATCGCGGGCCGTCCAGCCCGCTGCGGCAAATGGCGCCTGCCGCACCCGGCGCGTGGCCAGCAGGTGGAACAGCCCGAAGGCGGCCAGGTAGGTCAGGCCGTACCAATGGATCTGGAACACACCCAGGCGGAGCGCCACCGGGTCGAACTGAGGGTGAACGAGCATGGGCCGGAATCATAAGGGGCCCGACCCCGTGCCCAGGTCAGGCCAACAAGTCAGCCCGCACGGCGACGCGTCGTCGATGGATGTGTCCCCATCGCATGCAGAGACTTCTCGCGTCGCAGGTCGCGCCGCTGCTGGTGCTTCCTGTCCGCCAGGCGCCGGGTTCGCCCGGAGACATCGGACCACCACCACCACAGCAGTGCCAGCAGGAAAGGCACAAATACCCACCCGACCGACCACCGGGCCATCGGGTCGAGTCCATACCAGCGCGCCAGCAGCAGCAGCACTCCGAGCACGACCAAGCCCATCGCGTTGTCCTCAATGTTCACGGGGATGACAACCACATAGCATACCGCCGCGTTAAGACGATGTGTCAGGCACCTGTCATGCCGACTCCGAGGGCGATCCCTACAATCCGGCCCTCGCTCACCCACCTCCTGCAACCCCTCCGAAAGGAAACCATGAAGCCCGTGTTTGCCCTGATCGCCGCTGCCCTGGTCGCCGGCCCCGCTTTCGCCAGCCAGGAACTGGCACAGAAGAAGAACTGCATGGCCTGCCACGCCGTGGACAAGAAGCTGGTCGGCCCGGCCTACAAGGACGTTGCCGCCAAGTACAAGGGCGACAAGGGCGCCGAGGCCAAGCTGGCCGAGAAGGTCATGAAGGGTGGCGTGGGTACCTGGGGCCAGGTGCCGATGCCCGCCAACCCACAGGTCAGCAAGGAAGAAGCCGCCACCCTGGTGAAGTGGGTGCTGAGCCAGAAGTGATGCCGGCTGACAGCACGTCCGCCGCCTGAACGAACAACGCCCTGCACTGCAGGGCGTTGTTGTTTGTTGGCACTATTTGTTGGAACTGATTGTGGGCACTCGCGAGCCGGGTGTCACAACTGCCCCACCACAGCGGCCCTACCACTGGAGCACCGCCAACACAAAGGCCCCTGAAGGGGCGCTTTGTGACCGGGCCCTTGCGGCACCCGATCCATTCACCATCGGATCAGCCGATCAGCCGATCAGCCGATCAGCCGATCAATAGGTCTGACCCAGCTGACCCAGGATGGCCGGGTTCTCCAGCGTGGAGGTGTCCTGGGTGATGGTTTCACCCTTGGCCAGCGAACGCAGCAGGCGGCGCATGATCTTGCCCGAGCGGGTCTTGGGCAGGTTGTCACCGAAGCGGATGTCCTTGGGCTTGGCGATCGGGCCGATTTCCTTGCCGACGTGGTCGCGCAGGATCTTGGCAATCGCTTTGGCCTCGTCGCCGGTGGGCGCCGGGCGCTTGAGCACCACGAAGGCGCAGACGGCCTCGCCGGTGGTCTCGTCCGGACGACCCACGACAGCGGCTTCGGCCACCAGCTCGGTGCAGCTGACCAGCGCGGACTCGATCTCCATCGTGCCCATGCGGTGGCCGGAGACGTTCAACACGTCGTCGATGCGGCCGGTGATGGTGAAGTAGCCGGTGTTGGCATCGCGGATCGCGCCGTCGCCCGCCAGGTAGAGCTGGCCCTTGAAGTCCTCGGGGTAGTAGGACTTCTTGAAGCGCTCCGGGTCGCCCCAGATGTTGCGGATCATCGACGGCCAGGGCTTCTTGCACACCAGGATGCCGCCCTTACCCCAGGGCAGTTCGTTGCCGGTCTCGTCGACCACGGCGAACTGGATGCCCGGGAAGGGCAGGGTGCAGGAGCCCGGCACCAGCGGGGTGGCGCCCGGCAGCGGGGTGATCATGTGACCACCGGTCTCGGTCTGCCAGAAGGTGTCCACGATCGGGCAGCGGCCGCCTCCGACGTGCAGGTGGTACCACTCCCAGGCGGCCGGGTTGATCGGCTCGCCCACCGAACCCAGGATGCGCAGGGACGACAGGTCGTAGCTCTTCGGGTGCACGGCGTCGTTGGCCTCGGCCGCCTTGATCAGCGAACGGATGGCGGTCGGCGCGGTGTAGAACACGCTGACCTTGTGGTCCTGGATCATCTTCCAGAAGCGGCCGGCGTCCGGGTAGGTGGGCACGCCTTCGAAGACGATCTCGGTGCCGCCCAGCGCGAGCGGGCCGTAGGTGATGTAGGTGTGACCGGTGACCCAGCCGATGTCGGCGGTGCACCAGAACACGTCATCGGCCTTCAGGTCGAAGGTCCATTCGCAGGTCAGCGCCGCATGCAGCAGGTAGCCGCCGGTGCTGTGCTGCACGCCCTTGGGCTTGCCGGTGGAGCCGGAGGTGTAGAGCAGGAACAGCGGATGCTCGGCATCCACCCACTCCGGCTCGCAGGTGGTGGCCTGGCTGCCGACCACATCGGCCATCCAGACGTCGCGGCCTGCGGTCATGGTCACCGGGGCGTCGCCGCGGTTGACCACCAGCACGTTCTGCACGCTGTCGCAGCCGCCCAGGGTCAGGGCCTCGTCGACGATGGCCTTCAGCGGCAGCTTCTTGCCGCCGCGCACCTGGCAGTCGGCGGTGATGACGGCCTTGGCGCCGGTGTCCTCGATGCGGTCACGCAGGGACTGGGCCGAGAAGCCGCCGAACACCACCGAGTGGGTCGCGCCGATGCGGGCGCAGGCCTGCATGGCGGCCACGCCGTCGATCGACATGGCGATGTAGATGATGACGCGGTCGCCCTTGCCGATGCCCAGGCTCTTCAGGCCATTGGCCATCTGACAGGTCTTGGCCAGCAGCTCGCTGTAGCTGACGCGGGTGACTTCGCCGCCGTCGGCCTCGAAGATGATGGCGGTCTTGTCGCCCAGGCCGCGCTCGACGTTGCGGTCCAGGCAGTTGTAGGAGGCATTGAGCGTGCCGTCCTCGAACCACTTGAAGAAGGGCGAGTTCTCCTCGTTCAGCACCTTGGTGAAGGGCTGCTTCCAGCTCAGGAGGCGGCGCGCATGGCCGGCCCAGAAGCCCTCGTAATCCTCGTCCGCCTGCTTGCACAGGGCCTCATAGGCCGCCATGCCGGAAACCGCCGCAGCGGCCACGGTGGCCTCGGAGGGCAGGTACAGCTTGGATTCTTGAGCGGCGTCGCCTTGACTCATGGATGTCTCCTCAGGGGGTCAGGATAGGATGCCCGGCACGTTAGGTACAGGCTCTTACGAGCCCCTGACTTTGCAAGTCCCGGGCCTGCGCCAGCGCAAAGCACTGGGCCGGCGGCAACCCCGAAGGGCTGCTGCGAAGGCGAACATGCTGTCACGGGCCAGCTTCTAGAATCGCCGGGTTTTCCCCTGGAAACCCTCGCCGGGGCCCGCTCACCTGACTACGCCATCATGCAAGACCCCACCCAGGCCAAACTCGCCCCCCTGCCCAAGATCATCTTCGCCAGTCGCTGGCTGCAGTTGCCGCTCTACATCGGCCTGATCCTGGCCCAGGCGGTGTACGTGTTCCACTTCTGGGTGGAACTGGTGCACCTGATCGAGGCCGCGTTCGGCAACCAGCATGCGCTGGAAATCCTGGTCAAAAGCATCGGCTATGTGGCGCCGCCCGAGGGCGTGCTCAAGCTCAACGAGACCATCATCATGCTGGTGGTGCTCGGCCTGATCGACGTGGTGATGATCTCCAACCTGCTGATCATGGTGATCGTCGGCGGCTACGAGACCTTCGTCTCGCGGCTCAACCTGGAAGGCCACCCCGACCAGCCGGAGTGGCTCAGCCATGTGAACGCGTCGGTGCTGAAGGTCAAGCTGGGCACCGCCATCATCGGCATCAGCTCGATCCACCTGCTCAAGACCTTCATCAACGCCGAGAACTACAGCGAGAAGGCGCTGCTGTGGCAGACCGTGATCCACGTGGCCTTCCTGCTGTCGGCACTGGCCATTGCATTGGCCGACCGGATCATGCACCCGCCCGGTGCAGCCTCCCACGCTGCCCACGCTGCCCACGCGGACCACTGACCGCAACGCCGCCAGACTGACGCAAGCCGCGGCGGCGACGATATCGCCCCCTCTCGTTCCTCACCCAGCCCTCCGAAGGACCTGCCCATGTCCACGATCCGCCAGGACGACTTCATCCAGAGCATCGCCGATGCCTTCCAGTACATCAGCTGCTACCACCCGCTGGACTACATCCAGGCCCTGGGCGAGGCCTACGAGCGCGAGGAGTCGCCGGCCGCCAAGGACGCCATCGCCCAGATCCTGACCAACTCGCGCATGTGCGCCGAAGGCCGCCGCCCGATCTGCCAGGACACCGGCATCGCGGTGGTCTTCCTGAAGGTGGGCCAGAACCTGAAGTGGGACGCCACGATGTCCGTCCAGGACATGGTCAATGAGGGCGTGCGTCGCGCCTACAACCACCCCGACAACAAGCTGCGCGCGTCCGTGTTGCTCGACCCGGCCGGTGCCCGCAGGAACTCCAAGGACAACACCCCTGCGGTGATCCACTACGAGATCGTCCCGGGTGACCACCTGGAGGTGATCTGCGCGGCCAAGGGCGGCGGCTCGGAGAACAAGTCCAAGTTCTACGCGCTGAACCCGTCGGACTCGATCGTCGACTGGGTGCTCAAGACCATCCCGACGATGGGCGCGGGCTGGTGCCCGCCGGGCATCCTGGGCATCGGCATCGGCGGCACGCCGGAAAAGGCGATGCTGCTGGCCAAGGAATCGCTGATGGCGCCGGTGGACATCCACGAGCTGAAGGCCAAGGCCGCCAGCGGCGCCGAGCTGACGCGCGTGGAGTCGCTGCGCCTGGAGCTGATGGAGAAGGTCAACGCCCTGGGCATCGGCGCCCAAGGCCTGGGCGGCCTGACCACGGTGCTGGACGTCAAGATCCTGGACTACCCCACCCACGCAGCCTCGCTGCCGGTGGCCATGATCCCGAACTGCGCGGCCACCCGCCACGTGCACTTCCACCTCGACGGCTCGGGCCCCGCCAGGCTGGAGCCGCCCAAGCTGGAAGACTGGCCGGACGTCACCTGGAAGGCCGACACCAACGTCGCCACCCGGGTCGACCTGAACAAGCTCACCAAGGAAGAGGTCGCCTCCTGGAAGCCCGGCCAGGTGCTGCTGCTCAACGGCAAGATGCTCACCGGCCGCGACGCCGCGCACAAGCGCATCAGCGACATGCTGGAGAAACTTGAAAAAGGCGAGGGCGAGCCGCTGCCGGTGGACTTCACCAACCGCGTCATCTACTACGTCGGCCCGGTGGACCCGGTGCGTGACGAGGTGGTCGGCCCGGCCGGCCCCACCACCGCCACCCGCATGGACGGCTTCACCCGCATGATGCTGGAGAAGACCGGCCTGATCGCGATGGTCGGCAAGGCCGAGCGCGGCCCGGTCGCCATCCAGGCGATCAAGGACAACAAGTCCGCTTACCTGATGGCCGTGGGCGGCGCCGCCTACCTGGTCTCCAAGGCCATCAAGGCCGCCCAGGTGGTAGGTTTTGCCGACCTGGGCATGGAAGCCATCTACGAGTTCGACGTGGTCGACATGCCGGTCACGGTGGCGGTGGACTCCGGCGGCACCAGCGCCCACATCGAAGGGCCCAAGACGTGGCAGGCCAAGATCGGCAAGATCCCGGTCAAGGTGGCCTGACCAGGCCCGCGGCGGACCTGCTCCCATGAGCGCGCCAGGCCCATGCACGTCGGCGGCCCCTGCGCTGCGTGAGACCCGCTGCCCGGTGTGCGGCGGGCCGAACGGCTGCGGTCCGGCCGCCTGCGGCCGGCTCAATCAGAGCTGCTGGTGCAGCGAGTGGAGCATGGCCGGCGCCGTGCTGGAGAACTTGCGCGCCCGGGTCTCAGAAGACGGTCGCGCTGCACTGCTCAGCGGCATGGCCTGTGTGTGCCGCCGCTGCGCCGCATCGGCCGGCGCCACCCCGCGATCCGGCCAGCCCGGCAGCGCCGGCAGCTCCTGAGCCGGCACCGGGCGGCTGAACAGAAAGCCCTGCAGCTCATCGCAGCCAAGCTCGCGCAGCAGCTCGGCCTGCTCGGGGGTTTCGATGCCCTCGGCAACTGTGTGTTTGCCCAGCGTCTGCGCCAGGGCCATGACGGTGCGGGTGATCGCCAACGCCGTCGGGTCGCGGCCCAGGTCCTTCACGAAGGCACGATCGACCTTCATCACGTCGATCGGCAGGTCACGCAAGGTGGCCAGTGACGAATAGCCGGTGCCGAAGTCGTCCAGCGCGATCGTCACCCCCCAGGCCCGCAGCTGCGCCAGCTGCTCGCGGGCCTGGTGCGTGTCTCCCACCAGCAGGCTTTCGGTCACCTCCAGCTCCAGCGCGGCCGGCGGCACGGCATGCATCGAGAGGGCATGCTGAACCTCCTCCAGCAGCCGGCCGCTGGCCAGCTGACGCGGGGAAACGTTCACCGACACCCGCTGCAGCGCCACGCCTTGCCGGCGCCATTCGGCCAGCTGGGCGCAGGTGGCCCGCAGCATCCAGTTGCCGATGGCCTCGATCAGGTCGGTCTCTTCGGCAATGGAGATGAACTCCCCCGGCGGCACCAGCCCCCGCTGCGGGTGGCGCCAGCGCACCAGGGCTTCGGCCGAAGCGATCTGCCCGGTCACAGGGTTCACGCGGGGCTGGAACCATGCCATCAGCTCCCCCTGCTGAATGCCCCGGCGCAGGTCGGCCGTCAGCTGCAGGCGCGCCTGCGTCTGTGCATCCAGCGAATGCTCAAACACCGCATAGCGGCCGCGGCCGGCCTGCTTGGCGGCGTACATCGCGATGTCGGCGTGGCGCAGCAGTTCGGCCCGGCTGTTGCCATGCGAAGGCGCCAGCGCGATGCCCACGCTCGCCCCCAGGAAGTGGCTGCGCCCGCGCAGGTCGAAGGGCAGCGCCATGCGTTCACAGATCAGGCCCGCCAGCGCAGCGGCACCCACCACATCGGCCTCCGGAAGCAGCACCACGAATTCGTCCCCACCCTGCCGCGCCACCAGCAGGGCCTGCGGCGCGGCCGCACGCAGGCGCTCGGAGGCCTGCCGCAGCAGTTCATCGCCGATGTCGTGGCCCTGACTGTCGTTGACCTGCTTGAAGCGATCGAGGTCGATGAACAGCACCGCCAGCAGTCTCTCCGGATGTTCGCGCAACCAAAGGTCCAGTTCATCGTGCAGCCCCTGGCGGTTGGCAAGGCCGGTCAGGCTGTCGTGCACCGCACGGTACAGCAGCGTCTGCTGCCGCTCATGCGAGGCAAAAGCCACGGCCAGGCGGTCACGCAGCTCCCCCAGGCGTCGGCGCGCCTCCTCGTCGATGCGCAGGTTCTGCGCCGCGCCCGCCCGCAACGCCGGCCGCAACCCCATGAGCAGCAGGGCCTGGGTGCCCAGGTTCCAGGTCACCGGCAGGCAGACCGCATGGGTCACGCCATCGCAGGCCACCGGGGCACTCCAGGGCGCAGGCCGATCGACCAGCGACACCCCCCAGAGGTCCTGCTGCTGCGCCTCGATGCCCTCCTCCAGGCCGGACTCAAGGGCCCCCTCGGCTCCGGGCGGTTCACGCAGCCGCTGCAGCGCGTCCTGAGTCCACACCTCGACACCGGCCCTTCCCGCAGGCGGCAGCACCGCCACCGCGGCCACCGAACGCGGCAGCACCGCCAGGGCCTGGGACAACACCTGCTGGACCACGGCATCCAGCGCACCGGCCTGCAGGATCAAGCGGTCGATGTCCGACAGCGCCTGCAGCGACTCCAGCTGCGCATCGATGCGCCGCGCCATGTCGTTGAAGGACAATGCCAGTTCGCCGAACTCATCGTCGGTGATTGCCTCGACGTTGACCCTCCGCTCCCGCTGCGCCAGGCGACGGGTGGCCTGCGTCAGGCTCTGCAGAGGTCCCAGCGTGCGTCGCACCTGGGAGATGCTGAGCAGCCCCGCCAGCAGCAGGGCCGCCAGCGTGACACCGAAGAACCACTGTTCCAGCCCGAGCCCCCCCAGACGGGCCTGGCCTGACTGGGAGAGCCGCTCGAACTGCCAATCCCCGGTTCCAAACTCCGCCGCCAGGAACAGATCCCAACGGTCCCGCACCAGCCGATCCATATCGTCCATCAACCCCGGCACCGCCAGGCGCAGGTCCCCGCAGTACAGCCTCACCCGCTGGCCGCTGCTTACGCACCAATGGCTCCCATCCTCGTTCTCCTGCGCCAGCGTTTGCCACAGTTCCTCCGGGGCCAGCTCGGCCACCCAGCGGCGGCCGTCCGCGGAAGCACCGGGCAGGACCATCAGCACCCGGGCGACTGCCGCCGCCGATTCCGGGGGCAGCTCGATCAGACGCGCGCCGCCAACCTCCACCGTTCGGTCCCGGCCCTTCAGAAGCACCTGCCGCGACGGTGGGCTCGCACCGATCCTGAGCTGCCCCCATTCTCCGGCACGCTCATCGCTGGCCCAAAGCACGCGCTGGTCTACCGACAGCAGGGCAGCCCGCGTGAAGATCACGCCCAGGCCCGGCAAAGTCGTGCCGGAGCCTTGCAGCTTCGGCTCGGCCGGATGCACCTCACCGGGTGCGCTCTCGGGCCAGGCCCTCATCATCGTGCGCGCGGCCATCAGCCGGCCCAGCACCGCCGTGGCCGCACTGCGCACCCGCTCGGCACGCAGTTCGGCCGCATTGCGCTGCACCACCTCGTCCACCGCTCTGGAGGACAGCAGCGACATCAAGGCCATCGGCAGGCCGGCCGCCACCAGGAACAGCAGCAGGAAGCGCCGGCCCACCCGGCTGCCCAGCCCCAGTCCGGAGAACGCCGGCCGACGCAGCCGCAGCACTGCCGCGGGCCGCCGGCGGCTCCAACGCGGCCAGCGCATCAGTAGTCCGCTCCCCGGCCGATGTAGCTGCCGTTGTTGGCGCGCAGGATGTCGTCGTCGCTCTTGGGCGATGTCAGCGGCTTGGCCGAATCTCCATCGGGACCCTTGCTGTACAGGTCAAAGTCGGTGTTGAGCGGATTCAGGCTTCGGTTCTTGCGCGCACCTCCGATGGTGCCGCCGGCGATGTTGTAGTACTGGTAGGCACGACCCCAGGGATCGAGGCGCCCGGACAGACCGACCGCAGCCAGATCGGCCGGGTAGCTGCGCGTCTCGTCAAAGTGCTGGCGGATCGCCGCCTGCATCTGCGTGATGTCCTGCACCGCCTGGCGCACCCGCACCTTGTTGCGGTACTCGGTCCAGGCCGGCAGGCCCAGCCCCACCAGCACCGCCACCAGGGCCACGCCGATCAGCAACTCGATCAGCGTGAAGCCTCGCCGCCCATGGCGGACCTGTGGCTGCCGGCACAGCGGCAGGCGAAGGGACAGAAACGGACGGAGTTCCACCGGGGGCCTGACATGCAACACCCCGACAGCGGGGCAACGCCCGGTTTATCGGCCCACCCGCCTCCCCCTTGAGTCAGCCCTCAGAGTCAGCCCCCTGAGTCAGCCCAACCCGTTCCGGTTCAAGCGCCGGGCCGCCCGGCAGCTTGCGCAGCCCCGACCGATGTCTTCACCACCGGCGCCTGATGCAGCACCCGCTGCGGGTAGGGGATCTCGATGCCTTCTTCCTGCAACAGGCGCAGCACGGCCAGGTTCACCCCGGTATTCACACCGGCCAGCCCGTTCTGCGGATCGCCGATCCAGTAGTACACCGCCAGGTCCAACCCATCGGCACCGAAGGCCAGCAGGTGGGCCGAGGGTGCGGGCTCCGGCAGCACCCGCTCCACCTGCGCCACCCGGGCCGTGAGCTTGCCGCGCAGGGCCTCGAAGTCGGTCCCGTAGGCCACACTGACCCGGCACTGCTGCAGCAGCTGCGGGTCGGCCAGCGTGAGGTTCTCCACCGTGCTGGTGATCAGGGTCTCGTTGGGCACGATGGCTTCCCGCCCGCTGGGCGCACGGATGACGGTGTAGCGGGTGGTGATGTCGGTGATGCGGCCTTCGAATTCCCCCACCCGGACAATGTCGCCGATGCGCACCGAGCGTTCCGCCAGGATCACGAAACCGCTGACGTAGTTGGCCGCCAGCTTCTGCAGGCCGAAGCCGATGCCCACCCCCAGCGCGCCGCCGAGCACCGACAGCGCCGTCAGGTCGATGCCCACCACCGACAGCGCAAACAGCAGGCCGATGAACAGCAGGCCGGCCCGCAGCACATTGGCCGCTGCCTTGCGCAGGGACAGCTGTTCGCCGCTGGCGCCGTCCAGCAGCCGGGACTCCAGGGCAGCAGACACCCACAGCGCCAGCACCAGCACGAAGCCGGCGGACAGCACCCCCTCCAGCAGGGTGCGCAGGCTCAGCGGGTGGGCGCCGAGCTTCCACTGCACCTCGTCCAGCCACTCCAGCAGCACCGGCAGCAGCCCGGTCAACCAGAGCACCACCGCAGCCCAGGCGATCCAGGAGATGGTGCGTTCCACCAGCCGCATCATCCGGGAGGCGGGAAATGCCGCCGACAGCACCCGCACACTCAGGCGGATGAGGGCCAGCGAGGTCAACACCGGCACAGCCACCGCCAGCACCGTCACCGGCTCACCGGCGGCCTGGAACAGCCGCTTGCAGACGTAGGCCATGCCCAGCGCCAGCAGCGGGAACAGCACCCCGTCGACCAGGTGCTCGCCAAACCAGATCGATGGCCGACCCTCCTTCTGGGGGGATTGACCGTGCGTCAGCCGCACCAGCAGCCAGCTCGATGCCAGCAGCAGCGCCAGGGCCACAAATTCAATCCAGGCGGTGGGCCGGGACAGGGCGGCCAAAGCCTGCTCAGGGGTCAGAACCGGTTTGACCAGGGACAGCATGGAAGATGACATGGCGGAATTGTCGCGGCAGCCGCGACGGACGCTGTCAACGGATGCATCTGCCTGCACCGACAATGCGACCCGAACCCGCGTCCACCTTCCACCCTCACCTTGGCGCCCCCTACTCCCCTTTCACCCCTTTCCCCCCGTTCACCCCTTTCATCCCGCGACGAACTGCAGGTCCTGCACCAGGATGCCGCGATGCTGGTGGTCCACAAACCCGCCGGCCTGTTGAGTGTGCCCGGGCGCGGCCCGGAGCGCGCCGACTGCGTCGCCGCGCGGCTGCAGGCCGAGTGGCCGCAGGCGCGTGTGGTGCACCGGCTGGACATGGCCACCTCCGGCCTGATGGTGTTTGCGCTGGGGCTGGACGCACAGCGCCACCTCAGCCGCTCCTTTGAGCAGCGCCGGGTGCACAAGACCTACGAGGCGATCGTCTGGGGTCGGCCCACATCCGAGCGCGGCAGCATCGACCTGCCGCTGATCTGCGACTGGCCCCAACGGCCGCGCCAGAAGGTGGACTTCGAGGCGGGCCGACCGGCGTTGACGCACTTGGGAGAAGCTGTGCGACGAGGCGCAGGACGGCTGCGCCACCAGCCGCCTGCGGCTGACGCCGGTGACGGGCCGGTCCCACCAGCTGCGGGTGCACCTGTGGAGCATCGGCCACGCCATCGTCGGGGACGAGCTGTATGCCCCACCCAGCCCCATGCCCTTGGCCAACAGGCTCTACCTGCATGCCTGCCGGCTGAGCCTGCCGCATCCGCAGGACGATCGGTCGATCAGCTTCGAAGTCCCCACACCGTTCTGATCCGGACGGAAGGATCCGGACGGGAAGAGCGTCCACCGTCAGCCTGAAAACAACGAAGCCCGGTCAGACCGGGCTTGCGCTGCCTGGGCGACACCCGTCGCAGCCAGATTCACTTGCCGGCGCGGGCGGCCGCTTCGGCATCCTTGCGCATGTTCTCCAGGAAGAAGCGGACGTAGAACACACCCATGCCCAGCGTGATCGCGATCACGACAGCACTCATCAGTCCGTAGTCGGTGGAGAAAAAATCAGCCAGAGCTTTCATGAGAACCTCCTCGTTGCAGCAGGCTGCGATCTGAACCGATCTGGAGGTGTTTCGTTTTGTCGTGCGTCAACCGGATTCGCCGACAGGTCGTTGTGTGCAGCACGAAAGCGAAAAAAAGGCCCCCCAGACTGCTCTGGAGGGCCAATGCTCTGATGCGCCGACTGGGCCGCTGCCCCTGGATCGACGGAACCTAGGCTATTCCCTTCGTGCGCCTACCGCACTAGGGAAAGTGATGAGGAACTTTCAGGAAGTTCCTCAACGGTGCGTTTCAGCACACCCGACACGACCAACGCCGTCGGATCAAGCCACGTTGGCCACGTACCAGGCGGCCGCCTCGGCCAGACCTTCATGGACCCGGTGTGTCGGCGCGTACCCCAGCAGGCGACCCGCCTTGTCGATATCGGCCAGCGAATGGCGCACGTCCCCAGCGCGGAAATCCGCATAGGCCGGTGGCTCGATCACCAGCGCCGGGCGCTCCACGCCCAACTGACTCACCAGCGCGGCATGCAACTGGTTCAGGGTGGTGCGGTCACCTGCGGCCACGTTGTAGACCTGGTTGGCCGCCTCGGCAGATTCGACCAGACCGGAGCGCAGGTTGGCCTGCACCACGTTGGCGATGTAGCAGAAGTCCCGCGAGGTCTCACCATCGCCATTGATGCTGCAGCGCTCGCCCCGCAGCATCGACGCGATCCAGCGCGGAATCACTGCAGCGTAGGCACCGTTCGGATCCTGGCGGGGGCCGAAGACGTTGAAGTAGCGCAGGCCCACCGTCTGCAGGCCGTAGCAGCGGCCAAAGACGTCCGCATACAGCTCGTTGAGGTACTTGGTCACCGCGTAAGGCGACAGCGGCCGGCCGATCACGTCCTCGACCTTGGGCAAGGTGGGTGAGTCACCGTAGGTGGAGCTCGACGCGGCGTAGACGAAGCGCTGCACACCCGCGTCCTTGGCCGCCACCAGCATGTTCAGGAAACCCGTTGCGTTGGCCCGGTGGGTGGTCTGCGGATCCTTGATGGAGCGCGGCACCGAACCCAGCGCCGCCTGATGCAGCACGATCTGGGCGCCTTCGCAGGCCTGGGCACAGACCTCCGGCTCGGCGATGTCCCCTTCGATGAAGTGGTGGCGCGCCCAGGCCTGTTCACCCACGGCCTGCCGCACCTGCTCCAGGTTGTGGCGGTGGCCGGTGGCAAAGTTGTCCAGGCTGGTGACCTGCTGGCCGAGCCGAAGCAGGGTTTCCAGCAGGTGCGAGCCGATGAAGCCGGCGCTGCCGGTCACCAGCCAGCGGCGGGATTCGGCGCGAACCTGCGCCTCCAGATCAGCGGTCAGCTGGATGGCCATCGTGCCCCTCCCGCTCACAGACGCCAGACATGGATGCCGCGCTCACCCAGAGCAGCCCGGTCGGCCTGGCTCTTGACGTCCACGTACAGCCCACCCGGCACCAGCTTGCCCGCCAGCGCGTCCAGCGACTTGGCCACCAGGTCCTGGTGCGCCACCGCCGCCACGATCGCGTTGGCCTTGGGCAGGTGCTCCCAGGACACCAGGTCCACGCCGTACTCGTGCCGGGCCTCGGCCGGTTCGGCCACCGGGTCGTGCACATGCACCGTCACGCCGAAGGACTCCAGCTCGCGGATCACGTCGATCACCTTGGAGTTGCGCAGGTCCGGGCAGTTTTCCTTGAAGGTCAGGCCCAGCACGGTGACGTGGGCGCCCTTGACCGGCTGGCCCAGGCGGATCAGCTCCTTGACGGTCTGCTGCGCGATGTAGGCGCCCATGCCGTCGTTGATGCGCCGGCCAGCCAGGATCACCTGCGGGTGGTAACCCAGCGTCTCGGCCTTGTGGGTCAGGTAATACGGATCCACACCGATGCAGTGCCCGCCCACCAGCCCGGGGCGGAAGGGCAGGAAGTTCCACTTGGTGCCCGCGGCCTGCAGCACCTCCAGGGTGTCGATGCCGATGCGGTGGAAGATCAGCGAAAGTTCATTGACCAGTGCGATGTTCAGGTCGCGCTGGGTGTTCTCGATCACCTTGGCCGCCTCGGCCACCTTGATCGACGAGGCGCGGTACACCCCAGCCGTGATCACGCTGCCGTAGACCTCGGCCACCTTGTCCAGCGTGGCCGGGGTGTCGCCCGACACCACCTTGGTGATGGTGGTCAGGGTGTGCACCTTGTCGGCCGGGTTGATGCGCTCGGGTGAGTAGCCGACGAAGAAGTCGCTCTTCCACTTCAGGCCGGAGTGCTTCTCCAGCAGCGGGATGCAGACCTCTTCGGTGGCACCGGGGTAGACGGTGCTTTCGTAGACGACGATGGCGCCGGGCTTGAGGTTCTTGCCCACCGCGGTGCTGGCGCCGACCAGGGGCGAGAAGTCCGGAATGTGCGCCTCGTCCACCGGCGTGGGCACGGCCACCACCACGAAGTCCGCCTCCTTCAGAGCCGCCGCATCGGTGGTGGGGTAGAGCTGGGTGGCCGCCTTCAGCTCCTCGGTGCTCACCTCACCGGTGGGGTCCACATGGCGACGGTAGGCGTCGATCTTCTCCTGGGACAGGTCCAGGCCGATGGTGCGGTACTTCTTGCCGAATTCAACCGCCAGGGGCAGGCCCACATAACCCAGGCCCACAACTGCAATCGTCGTCATCTTGACTCCAAAGAACTGAAAGAGAAACACGCCAGTCCACGCAACCTCCACGGGTCGACTGACGCGATGCAGCATTAGAACCGAAGCCCTCGATCGAACCGCGGGTTGTGTGCTGCCGCTGCTGCGCCAGTCTTCACGAGATCTGCCGCGGCAGTGAGGCGTCGTGAAGGTTTGCACAACAGTCAGTTACAAACAACGATGCCTCCCGGGTGGGAGGCATCGAGTCTCACGGCTGCGCGGCAGGGCGCCGCGGCAGCCCGCGGTGTTGCGGCTCAGCCCTTGAACTGGCGGCGCCGGGCCATGAAGCCCAGGGCACCCAGGCCGGCGAGCATCATGGCGTAGGTTTCGGGTTCGGGGACGGCGGTGACGTTAAATGTCGTCACCAAACCCTCGCCCAAGCTAGAACTGCAGGTCGCGCACAACCCATCCAGATTGCTGCTATCCATCTTAAAGAATGCCGGAGTGCCTGCGGCTGCGGCGGTTCGATGGAAGTCGATGTTCATTACCAAGTCACCCGCGAGAGGGTCATATGCAAACGATCCACCAGAAACCGTTACATATGTACCCCCCGCCAGAGGAGCGGCCGACAAACTGCCGCTTCCAAAACTCGAAAAGGTGGTGGTAGGAGCACTATAGAATCCCGAACCGAAGTTCGCTGACGCCACGACAGCAAAGGATATTTCAAATGTGGACTCATCCACATATCCACCGCCGCCTTCGTCGACTTGGAAAGAAATGCCATCAAAAGTAAAAGCACCGGAAAACAGCGATGAAGAGTAGATCTGCTGATACTGATTGATGTCGACCGGCAGGGAAGCAAACGGATAATCGTTTGCGCCAGTCTGTGTACCAATGGTCAAAGCGCTCGCTGAACCTGCCCCAATTACCAATACAGCGCATGAAACAGCTTTCAGCGCAAAAGTTTTCAAACTCATCATCGACTCCTGACCGTCAAAGTTTGTCACCCCGGAGCCTTCGCTAGTCACTCTAACAAGTCGGTTCCGGACATGCGTTGCATGCTAAGGATGCTGATCTGCACAGTCTTCCCCGGCTTGAGGGGGGGAATGCCCGCAATCGCCGTCAGACCCTCCAAATGAGGGGGTAGACTGACCTTTCCGGAGTACGTACCCGCGCAAGAGCCGTACCTCTCCCAGAGTTGACAGCCCTAGGTCAAAACGAGAAATCCAAGAATCGCACCATGCAAGTCCACCTGCTCACCACCCCCGAAGCACTGGAAGCCCTGCGCAGCGACTGGGTCGCCCTGCAGGACCGCGTATCGCAGACCAGCGTCTTCATGACTTGGGAGTGGCAGTTCCTCTGGTGGAAGCACTACGGCCAGGGGCAACCGCTTCGGGTACTGGTGGTCCAGGAGGGGGAAAAGGTGCTGGGCATCCTGCCGCTGTACCTGCAGACCCGGCGGGTGTTCAGGTTCTTCCCGGTGCGCCTGTTGCGCAATGTCGGCACCGGTGGGGATACCACGCCGGACGACCTCGATCCCTTGATCGACCCTGCGCAGGCCGGGGCGGTGGTCGCCGCACTGGTGGACGCCCTGCTGACCCAACCGATGGGGCAGGACCTGATTTGCCTGGCCGACTTTCAGCCCGGCAGCGAGTTTGCGCGCCAGTTGCGCGTCAGAAGCCAGGCGCTGGGCAGAACGGCTCAGGAGGCAACGTCTGCCACCATCACCTTCACGGGACTGCCCACCCGCTGGAACACGTACCTGGAGTCCCTGCACCGGGACCGGCGCAACGTGATCCGACGTTTCCGCCGCAAGCTGGAAGGGGCTGCGGGCGCGCGCCTTTTCACCTGGACCGATGCGCAGACCCTGGACCAGGGCATCGACCGGCTGATCGAACTCAACCGCGCCCGCTGGGCCGGCCGCGGCGGGCAGGCTTTTGGCAGCGAGGCCTATTGTGGGTTTCACCGTGAACTGATGCACGCCCTGTTTGCCCAGGGACGGCTGAGATTGCACGGTGCCGAGGTGGATGGACGCATCGTGGCGCTGCTCTACTGCTACCGCTTCCGTGACCGGGTGCTGTACTTTCAGGGCGGATTCGATCCCGCCCAGGCCGCCCTGCGGCCTGGGCTGACCTTGATGGGCCATGCCATCGAGCAGGCCATCGAAGAAGGCGCGCAGGTATTCGACATGCTGCGCGGCGAGTACGACTTCAAGTCCCAGTGGGCCAAACAGAAGCGCCGCACAGCCCAGACCACGGTTTTTGAAGGCAGTCTGGCCGCCGCGCTGTGGCGCCTGCGCATGCACTTGCTGCCGCCCGCCAAGCGGTTCCTGCAACCCCTGCAGCGCCCGCTGTCGCCGCTGATGCTGATCACGGCCATCACCGCAGCAGAAGGGTGAGGACCGGCTCGCTGCATGCACATGCGCTGCGCTATGCCAGCAGCAGCCTGCTGGTGTCGTTGGCCGGGTTTGTCTCCTTTCCGATCCTGACCCGGATCCTCTCCGTCGCTGAGTATGGCGCCATGAGCTGGATCTCCTCGGCGCTGACCCTCCTGGTGGTGCTGGGCAAGCTCGGTCTGCAGCATGCCCTGCTGCGTTTTCACGCCGAAGTGGAAGCCGGCCGCCACGGCGTCACCCAGGGTCAGTATCTGTCCACCGTGCTGTTCGGACAGCTCTGGGGCAGCGTCGGAGCCCTGCTGATCGGAGCGGCCTGCGTTGCCGCCCTGCCCGCGGGCGGGCTCAGCTCGCCGCTGAGCAGCGGCCTGCTGTTGCTGGCCCTGCTGTTGTTGCCGATCCGGGTGCTGGACAGCGCCATCGCCAACCTGCTGCGAGCCCAGCAACGCAGCAGCCTGTTGGGCAGCTACAACGCACTGCGGCGTTGGGCCGTGTTGGCGCTGGTGCTGGGGGTGCTGCTGGCCGTGCAGACGGACCTCACCGCCTTTTACCTGGCCACGCTGGCCGCGGAATTCACTCTCACCGGTGGCATGGCCTGGTATGCCCTGCGCGGCATGGGCCTGAGCTGGGCCGCCATCGACCGCCCCCTGCTGCGGGCGATGCTCTGGTACGCCACGCCCATGGTGGGCTATGACCTCTCGGGCGTGCTGCTCAACCTGGGCGACCGCTTTTTCATCGAGGCCCTGCTCGGCCCCGAGGCCCTGGGCCAGTATTCGGCGGCCTACAACCTGTGCGACTACGCCTCGATCCTGCTGCTGACCTCGCTCAACCAGGCCCTGACCCCGATCTGCCTGAAGATGTGGGAAACCGACGGCCCGAGCGCCGTGCGGGACTTCATCGACCGATCCCTGCACACCTACCTTCTGGCCAGTGCAGCGATGCTGGCGGCCGGTTCGGCGATGGGTGGCGACGCTCTCGCCCTGTTGGCGTCCGAGCGCTACCGCGATGCGGCCGTGGTGATTCCGACGGTGCTGGGCGCGCTGCTGCTGTGTGGCTGCGTGCCTTTGATGGGCATGGGATTGACGCTGGCCAAACAGTCCGGCCGCCTCACCGGGATGATTCTGTTCAGCGCCGCAGTGAACATGGCCTTGAACGCCGTGCTCATTGCACCGCTGGGTCTGCAAGGTGCCGCCCTGGCCACCCTCGCGGGGTATGCGCTGCAGCTGGCGGGCGCCACGCTGCTGGGCTGGAAAGTGCTGCCGGTGCGCATCCCGTTGACCGATGTGCTGCGCCTCGGGCTGTGCGCCGGCCTCGCCTACCTCGCCATGCAGTGGGTCAACGAGGCAGAGGCAAGGCAACTGCTGATGCTGGAGGCGGCCACCGGCCTCCTGGTCTTCACCGCGGCGGCCAGCCTGGTGGATCCGCGCAGCCGTGCCACCTTCCTGCGTCTGAAACATCATCTGCTCTCGCGCAGCGGGCGTGCTGCGTCCTCCTGAACCCTTTACGGGACCGCACTCTGGCGATGACCCCTGTCCATGCCCTGCTGCAACGCGGCCTGCATCGCCTGCGGCGCAGTTGGGGCCTGCACTGCGCTGCAGGAACGACCCGGCCTGACGGCTTCACTGTCGCCGTGGTCCTGCCGCTGGAGGGTCAGGCGGGCCGCTGGATGCTGCAGCAGCAGATCGACCTGCTGCGCCGAATCGGCCTCCATCCCGGGCTGAGTGCTGCTCCCCATGTGACGCTCAAGATGGGATTCAAGACCGGGCAACCCGCTGCGCTGCAATCCTGGCTGGATCGGCTCGGAGTCGACACACCACCGCTGGACATCCAGCTGGGCGGCGTCGATCGCTTTCCTGAAGGCGTGCTGTTCCTCGACGTGGTCGAATCCGCGCCCCTGGAGGCCTTGCGAAGGCGGGTGCTCCACGAGCTGGCCAGAGGGTTCGGCATTCAGCCTGGTTCGGTCGAGGGTGAAGGCTTTCGCTTTCACGCCACCCTGACCTTCGACCTGCCCCCGGCCCTGTTGGACGAAGAGCAGCAGCGACTCAAGGCAGCGTCACCGCATTTCATCGAATCCGTGGCGGCCCTGGAGTTGTGGCTGGACGTCGGCAGCCACTGGGTGCGTCTGCATCGCACCCCGATGGGGGGCTGCGCCACGGCTGATTTCCGATCATGATGCGCCGCCATCTCGCTCTGCCTGCGCCGTCGATTGACCCCGTTGACCTCCTGCACCCACCCCAATCCGTCCCAACAGAGTCTGGCTTCGCTGGAGTTGCGCCGGCTGTTCCTGCTCGCGCCCCAGGACTGCACGGAGTTCGCCGACCCGCTGTCGGTGCCACTGGGCGGCGGCTGGAGGCTCACCCACCACCGTGACCTGCAGGTCCTGCAGTGCCGGGAGGGCAGGCGAACCCTCACGCTGATCGGCCATCTGCTGGACCCGTACCAGCCGCAGGCCGACGACCGATTGCTGATCGAGACCTTGATCCGGAAGGACGTTCCCCTGGACCAACTGCCGGCCGCCACGGCGCACCTGGGCGGCCGCTGGGCCCTGTTCGGCGACGACGGCGATCAGGCCCTGGTGTGGACCGACCCCGCCGCCCAGCGGCCGGTGTACTACCACCGCCATCCCGAACACGCCACGCAGGATGGCGGGCCGATCCGCACCTCGCTGGCCGGTGAGCCGGGACTGTTGGCACGCCACCTGGGCCTCACGGTCGACCCCGTTGCGGCCGACTACGCCGAAGGCCGTGGTGACAGCGACGTCGAGGTGCATTGGCTTCCCGGAGACCGCACGCTCTACACCGATGTGCGCACCCTGCTGCCCAACCACTGGCTGGACCTGCGCAGCGGTCGCTGCCGGCGGTGGTGGCCTCAGGCACCGATACCCCGGCTGGACTGGGACAGCGTGCTGCAGCGCTGCGAGGTGCTGCTGCGGGGCCAGCTCGAGGCGATCCAGCGCCGATGGCCGCTGGCTCTGCCCATGACCGCTGGATGGGACAGCCGGCTGATGCTCGCACTGTGCCGGCCGATCGCCAGTGAAGTGCATGCCTACACCCTGGCCTACCCGCCGCAGGGCCGCCGCGCCAACGACGTGCGCGTGCCCGCCCGGCTGCTGGCCTCCCTGGGACTTGCACATCAGATCGTGCGCTGCCCCGACAGCGTCGATGAGGGCTTCAAGGCCCTGATGCGGCGCCACCAACCCACCCCGGCCCGAGGTTGCTGTGCGGATGCACAGGCCCTCTGGCGCCTGCTGCCCCAGGACAGGATGTCCTTGAGCGGCGACGTGGCGGAAGTGGTGAAGGCTCATTTCCGGCGCCCCGATCTCCGCGACGAAACACTCACGGCCGCAGACCTGGCCGACCTGATCCGCATCGGACGCCACCCTTTCGCGCTGGACGCCCTGCAGGACTGGCTGGCTGGAGCCCGACCGAGCCCGGTGCCCCTGCTGGACCTGTTCTGCTGGGAGCAGATGGCCGGACGCTGGCAGGCCAAACTGCGCGCCGACATGGACCTCGTACAGGATGGCATCGCTCCCTTGAATCACCGCGAGCTGCTGGTGACGATGCTGGCCGCCGACGAGTCCCGTCGAAGAGCACCCCAGGTTGAACTCTTTGAAGCGTTGATCCTTCGCATGTGGCCTCAGGCGCTGACGGAACCGGTCAACCCGCCCGAACGACAATCGACGCTGGTTGTCCTGCGGGCCCTGGCGGGCCGCATCGGTTTAAACCGTCTGCTGCCGGTGGCGTTGCGACGGGGGATGCGCAGGCTGATTGATCGAGAGGACTGATCCCAGGCCGCAACACTCACCCCGCTTCGGCCCAACGGCCTCAGCCGTGCAGCCCCTGCACATCCGGGCCTGCCCCAATGCCGCCCGTCACAGTTTGCCTTCTTCGATGCTGCGCCAGCACCTCAAGCAACTCGCCTATCCACTGACCAGCCGGTACCTTTCCAATTGCTGCGTGGTGGAGGGGCCGCTCAAGGGCAGCGACGAGCGGGTGCGCGTGCTGCTGATCCACAACTGCCTGTTCAACCAGGAGTTGCGCAGCAGGCTGTTCGACACGTCGCAGGAGGTGGACCGTTTCCACCTGCCCACGTTCCAGCTGCGACGGTGGTTGCACCGCAATCCTCACCGCGCCGACTTCGTCTGTGCGGTTCTGCCGCCGTGGTGCCACCACGCTTTCGAGGGGTTGCCCCATGTGGTGACCCGCGAAGAGGTGCGCCAGCTGATCCCCGTCCCCGGCAGCTGGGAGGAGCTGCGCCAGGGTTTCAGCCGCAAGAAGCGGCAGATCTCCAATCAGTTTGAACTCAAGAGCGGGCTGACCTGCCGGATCAGCCGGGACCTGCAGGACCTGGAATTTTTCTACCACCAGATGCATGTGCCACTGATCCGTCGCCGCTACGGGTCGCGGGCCGACCTCGACGACTGGAAAGCCATGCGCCGAGCCTTCGAGCAGGGCTTCCTGCTGTTGGTCCTGGCAGGCGACCAGCCCGTCGCAGGAGCGCTGTCGCAGAGGGCAGACAACCACCTGGTGTTTCGCCGCACCGGCGTGCTGCAGGGGGAAGAGGCCCACATCCGACGGGGAGCCCAGACGGCGCTGTACTACTTCCAGCTGCGGCTGGCACTGGAGTTGGGTCTGGATGCGGTGGACGCCATGAACAGCTTCCCCTTCCTGGACGACGGCGTCTTCCAGCACAAGGCCGACTGGGGGGCGGTGACGCTGCCGGATGAACAGGCCCGTCGCCGAGTCTTTCTCCTGACCAGTGAAAGTGCCGAGAAAAACGCCCGCTTCTTTGAAATCAACCCGATGGTGGTGGAAGACGGTACGGGGCTGTGCGCAATGATCGGAACCCGTCGCCAACCGCTTCAGGAACTCTCGCCGGCCCAGTTGAGCACTCATTTCAGGCTGGATGGGCTGCATGGCCTGGGCGTGTGGGGTCTGGAAGGCCACCGCCACTTCGATCTGCGCATCCACGGGGCGACGCGCCGCGCCACGGGCAGTTCGCTGTCACCCATCCGCAACATCCCCCTCTGAAAGCGTGAAACTGTGCCGAGCTCCACACTTGACTTGCACCCGGCACCGCGGCCCGCATCCCCAGCTCGGGACAACGCAGCAGCCTTCCAGGAAAATCCGCAGCTTCCCGTGATCGATCCAAGCCGCCGGCGGCCCGTTGGCCGGCGCCCGACCCCTGCAATGCTCAAGTCCATCGCCAAGGTCGCATTGACCGTCGACCCGATCTGGCGGGCCAGCTGTGCCACCTGGCGGCCGCTGGGTGTGTCGGTGCTGATGTACCACCGCATCCCGCCGGACACCGAGGTTTTCCCCGGCACCGCGGTGGACCAGTTTCGCCAGCAGATGCGGTGGTTGCGTGATTGCTGCGACCCGATCCACCCGGACCAGCTGCAGGAAGCTGCCGCGCACCCCACGCGCTGGAAACGCCCACCGGTGCTGGTCACCTTCGATGATGGCTACCGGGACTACCACGATCTGGCCTACCCCATCCTGGCCGAGCTGAAGATCACCTCCATCGTCTTCCTGGCCACCGGTGCGATCGATCGGCAGGAGATGATCTGGACCGACGACGTCAACTGGGTGGTTCACAAGACCTCCCGGCCGGAAGTGCGCCTGCCCTGGGATGCCACGCAGGTCCACCGCCCGACCCACCGGGACGCCCGCACGGCGCTGGGCCTGGCCTGCAAGAGCTTCCTCAAGGGCATCCCCAACCAGCAGCGGCTGGACTGGCTCGAGCAGCTCTATGCCGAACTGGGCGTCCATCCAGCGCACAGCGGACTGGAACGGCAGATGCTGAGCTGGGACGAGGTGCGTGCCGCCTCCGAGTACACCTGCTGGGGGGGGCACACCCACAACCACCCCATCCTTTCGCAGCTCGACGCCGGGCCGATGGAGGACGAGATCCGCATCTGCCGTGAACGCATCCTGGCGGAAACAGGTCGAGCACCCCGCTACTTTGCCTACCCGAACGGACGGGTCCAGGACTTCAACGCGACCACACAGGCCCTTTTGGCCAGACATGGCTTCGAACTGGGGTTTTCCACCATCGAAGGCCTGCACAATCGGCAGGGCGACCGCTACGCGATCCGGCGCCAGCACACCGGTGCGGCCAATCTGGGGGAGTTCGCGATGCGGGTGCTGGGCCGCTGAGGCCCGTGTCGGCCAGCCGGCCGAACAGCCCTCTGGCTGGCCCCCTCCTCCTCTGCTGCTGACCCCAAGGAATCTTTGATGGAATGGCTGTTCTGGGCCGCACTGCTGTTTGTGGCCTACACCTACGCTGGTTATCCGCTGGCCATCCAGTGGCTGGCACGCTGGCGGCCTGCCAGGGAACAACCCTGGAACCCGGGCGACGATGAAAGCCGCTGGCCGGAGTTGACCGTCGTCATCGCCGCCCACAACGAGCAGGATCGGGTGCTCGCCAAAGTGGAGAACCTGCGTGCGCTGGACTACCCTGCGGGCCGCAAGCACATCCTGTTCGTCTCGGACGGATCCACCGACCTGACCAACGAACGGCTGGGAGCCCAGCCCGACGTCACCCTGGTGGTCTGCCCGCAACGCCGCGGCAAGCCGCACGCGCTCAACGAGGCCCTGCAGCGGGTGCAGACACCCGTGGTGGTGTTTGCCGATGTGCGGCAGATGATCGATGTGCAGGCGCTGCGCCACCTGGTGCGCCGCCTGATGCAGCCGGGCATCGGCGCCGTCAGTGGCGAGCTGGTGCATGTGCAGCCGGGCAGCCGGACCGCCGCCAACATTGGCCTGTACTGGCGCTATGAAAAGTGGATCCGCAAGGCCGAGGCCCGCTTCGCCTCCACCGTCGGCGCCACCGGCGCGTTGTACGCCATGCGGCGCGAGCACTACACACCGCTGGCCGACGACACCATCCTGGACGACTTCGAACAACCGATGCTGGTGGCCCGCCAGGGGTTGCGGGTGGTGTTCGAGTCCAACGCCGTGATGACCGACGAGCTGCAGGCCGAGATGGCCGGAGAGCGCAAACGCAAGATCCGCACGCTCACCGGCAACTTCCAGTCCTTTGCACGGCACCCCTGGATGTTCTCGCCGGTGACCAATCCGCTGTGGTTGCAGTTCCTCTCACACAAGGTCTTCCGGCTGCTGGTGCCGTATGCGCTGGCGCTGCTGCTGATCGCACCGCTGTTCTGTGACGGCGCCTTCTACCGGCTGTTCCTCGCCGCACAGCTGCTGTTCTATGCGGCAGCCTGGTGGGGCAGCCGGTCGACGACGGCACGGCGCTCCCGGCTGGTGGCCTTTGCCGGCGTGTTCGTGGAGATGAACTGGGCCGCAGTGCTGGCGATGCGCACCTGGCTGGCGGGCGGTGTGAACGCCCGCTGGGAAAAGACCTCCTGAACGCCGCTGCAGCGCTCAAGACCCGCCTGAAGGATTCCGTGACCCGTCCGCTTGTCATCCTGATGTACCACGCGCTCTATGCCAACGAGCGCGAGCTGCAGGACATCACCCCTGAGGACCGCCCCTATGCGGTTTCCACCCAACGTTTTGCCGAACAGCTGCAGGCCATGCGCGATGCCGGCCTGCCTTTCGTCGACCCGGCCCGGCTGGGCGAACCACAGGTCCGCGACGGCGGCGTGCTGCTCAGCTTCGACGATGGCCATGCGAGCAACTGCACCCACGCCCTGCCCGCCCTGGCGCGGCACGATGCCCGTGCGGTGTTTTTCATCACCAGCGACTTTGTCGAGCGCCGCCCCGGGTTCTGCAGCTGGACCCAGCTGCGCGAGATGGCCGAAGCGGGCATGACGCTGGGCAGCCATGGCCGCAGCCACCGCTTCCTCAACGACCTCGGCGACACCGAAGCGGTGGCCGAGTTGCGCGACTCCCGCGATGCCCTGCAGGACCGGCTGGGACAGGCCGTCGATCAGGTGTCCTTCCCGGGTGGACGCTACCGGGCCGAGCTGCTGCCGGCCTGGCGCCAGCTCGGCTACCGTTGGTTCCATTCCTCTGAAATCGGCTGCGTCCCGCCTCACAAGCTCCTGTCAGGCGCCGATGGCACACTGCCGCGCCTGGCGATCCGCCAGGACACTTCGACCGCCACCTGCCTGACCATGGCCCGGGCAGACCGCCAGTGGCTGCTGAAGGCACGCGGTGTGGCCACAGCCAAGCAGTGGCTGCGACGCACCGCGGGCAACCGGCTCTATCACCTGCTGTATGAACGCCTCCATCGATCGCGCGCCTGACCCCTCGGTTCACCCAGGACCGGGGCAGCTGCTGCGCCCGGACAGCGATCGGTCGGGTGAATCCACCGACGGCGCGGTGACGCAGGCGCTGGAGCAGGACTGGTGGCGCCCGCTGGTGGGCACCGGGCTCTTCCTGGGCGTTCCGGCGCTGTTGATCCTGCTGCCCAAGATCGCCGGCGCCGGCACACCGGTGTCGGTGCTCTACCTGGTCGCAGGTGTGGCCGGTCTGGTGCTGGCGCTGCGGTCAATGTCCAACCCGGAGTGGCTGCTCGCCACGGTGATCCTGTACCTGCCGCTGAGCAAGACCTACGTCGCACCGCTGGCCCCCGGGATCAACGGCACCAACGTGCTGGAGGTTCTGCTGCTGATGGCCTGGGCCTTCCAGTCGCGCCGTACCGCCCTCACCCGCGACCCCTCGCAACCGCCACTGCCGTTCACCCGGCTGGTGATGTGGTGGGCGGTGCTCAGCTTCGGCTCGATGATCACAGCCATGGTGAACTACGGCCCGTGGTTCATCACGGCCGACAAGCTGCCGCGGGTCAAGGCCTGGCTGGACCAGTTCATCGTCTTCTTTGCGGTACTGGCCCTGGTGCGCGACAGCGGTCGCGCCAAGCGGGTGGCCGTGTACATGGCGGTGGGGCTGACCATCGTGGTGATGTTCAGCTTCAATGAATGGCTGGAGAAGCGCTGGTACGACCGCATCGAGAAGGCCCGCCTGCTCGGCCCACACCAGCAGCCCAACGACCTGGGGGCCTTCATCGTCTACGCCTTTGGCATCCCGGGGGCCTGGGTGCTGTTTCGCATGTGGCGGCTGCGCACCTGGTTGATCGCCACGCCGGTGCTGTACATGGCCGCGCGGGTGCTGCTGGCCACCTTCTCCCGGGGGGCGGTGCTGGGGATGGGAGCCTTGACGGCCATGCTGCTGCTGCTGCGCGGCCGCATCCTGGCCGCAGTGCTGGCCGCCTCTGCCGCGCTGGTGGTGCAGGTCGCGCCGGAGCTGCTGCCGGAGTCGCTCACCGCCCGCATGTCGCAGACCCAGGACGAAGACAGCGGCGAGCTGGACAAGAGCTCGCAGACCCGCATCATCCTGTGGAACGCCGCCTGGAAGATCATGAAGGACTACCCGGTCACCGGGGCCGGCTTCATGACCTTTCCGGTGCTCAAGGACAGCTACGCCGAACTGCCGACCTTGGAATCCGACAACCACAACATGTACTTCTACATCGGCTCGCAGATGGGCCTGCCGGCGCTGGCGGTGTTCGTGGCGCTCCTGCTGGGCATGGCCTACACCGGGGCCCGGCTGTACTGGAAATCACCGGATGAGGGCATCCGCATCATCGGTCTGGGGTGTGCCGCATCGGCAGCGGGCTGCGCAGCGATCAATGTCTTCGGTTCGCGCATGGTGGACATCGGCGTGAGCGCCTACGTCTGGATCATGCTGGCCATGCTGGCCCGGCTCTGGGCGCTGCACCTGGACGGAGAGCGTGCAAAAGCGGCTCAGCCCGCCCCATCGAACGCCTTGAATGCCGCCGACACCGCAGCCCGCTCCTCTGCACCTCGCTCATGACCGACCCTCGCCCCTCGCGCGCACTGCAGTCGCAACCCTCCGACGCCCGAGCAGACGATCGCTTCCAACCCCTGCGCATCTGGCTGGTGATCGACGGCTTCTACCCCTGGCCCGGTGGCACCGAGAGCCAGGTCGCCACGCTGGCGCGGCTGTTCCAGCAGCGCGGCCACGCGGTGCGCATCATTGCGCCCCGGCTCGACCCGACCAAACCGCTGGACGAGATGGTCGAGGGCGCACGGGTGACCCGCATCGACTACCCGAAGATCAAGGGGCTGGGTGCGGTGGCGCTGATCTTCAAGTTCATGGCCTTCCTGCTGAAGCACCGCCGGCAGTTCGACGCCCTGCACATCCACATGGCCAAGAACCTGGCTGCCGCCACCGGCGCAGTGCGCGCCTGGCTGCCCTGCCCGGTGGTGGTGAAGATCTCCGGAGCCTGGGAGTTTGACGGCGGCGTGCTCGACCCCGCCCTGCACAACCACCCGGTCTACGCCACGCTGCGCCGGCTGATGCAGCGGCTGGACACCTTCCAGGCCATTTCGGTCGAGACCCAGAAGCGCCTGCTGGCCTCCGGCATGTCGGCCGACCAGGTGCGCTACATCCCCAACGCAGTGGACCTGTCGCTGTACGAACACGCGCCCCGCCACGACGGCCGGCTGCGGGTGGTCTACACCGGTCGCCTCACGCCGGTGAAGGGGGTGGACGTGCTGCTCAAGGCCTGGGCCCTGCTGCCCGACCGCAGCCGATTGGAACTGGTGCTGGTGGGCGACGGTCCGCAGCGCGCCGAGCTGGAGCAGTTCGTGGCCGACAACGGGCTGGGCGACAGCGTGGTCTTTGCCGGCTGGACCAGCAACGTGCGCCCCGCGCTGCGTGAGGCGGATGTGTATGTGCAACCCTCGCTGAACGAAGGCCTGCCCAACTCGGTGCTGGAGGCCATGGCCGCCCGCCTGCCGGTGGTGGCCACCCGGGTGTCCGGCAACGAGGACCTGGTGCGCGAGGGTGTGAACGGCTACCTGGCCCCCGCCGGTGACCCGCGGGCCCTGGCCGAGGCGCTGGGCATGGCCCTGGCCACACCGGCAGCGCTGGAACGCATGGGCGAGGCCTCACGCCGCTTCGTCGAAGAAACCTACGGCGCCGAGCGGGTGCTCGGCCTGCTTGAAGCGGCCTACCGCGGCCGCCATTGATTCCCTCCGATTCGAGTTCCGACCATGAAGATCCTTGTCACCGGCGCGGCCGGGTTCATCGGCATGCACACCTCACTGCGACTGCTGGAGCGCGGCGATCAGGTGGTGGGCATCGACAACCTCAACGACTACTACGACCCGGCGCTGAAAGCCGCCCGGCTGGAGCAACTGAAGGCACGGCCGGGCTTCCGTTTCGAGCGCATCGACGTGGCCGACCGCGCCGCGCTGGAGGCGCTGTTCAGCGCGGAACGCTTCGACCGCGTGGTGCACCTGGCCGCGCAGGCCGGCGTGCGTTACTCCATCACCCACCCGCATGCCTATGGGGAGGCCAACCTCACCGGCTTCCTGAACGTGCTGGAGTGCTGCCGCCAGCACCGGCCTGGCCACCTGGTCTACGCCAGCAGCTCCAGCGTGTACGGCGGCAATGAGAAGATGCCCTTCTCCGAGGCGGACGCGGTAGACCACCCGGTCAGCCTGTACGCCGCCACCAAGAAGGCCAATGAGCTGATGGCGCACACCTACAGCCACCTGTACGGTCTGCCGACCACCGGATTGCGCTTCTTCACCGTCTACGGCCCCTGGGGCCGGCCGGACATGGCCTACTTCTCATTCACCCAGGCCATCCTGGCGGGGCGGCCCATCCAGGTGTTCAACCACGGACAGCTCCAGCGCGACTTCACCTACATCGACGACATCGTCGACGGTGTGGTGGCGGTGATGGACCGTCCGGCCGAGCCGGATGCGGCCTTTGACGGCCAGTCACCCCACCCCGGACGCTCCCGCGCGCCGTACCGTGTGTTCAACATCGGCAACCAGGACCCGGTGGCCCTGGGCGAGTTCATCGCCACCATCGAGACGGCGCTGGGCCACGAAGCCGTCAAGGAGATGCTGCCGATGCAGCCCGGCGACGTGCTGGCCACCTACGCCGACGTCAGTGCCCTGGCCGAGTGGACCGGGGTGAAACCGCGCACCTCGCTGAAGGACGGCATCGAGCGCTTCGTCGGCTGGTACCGCAGCCATTACGGCGCCTGACCCGCCCCCTGTCTGGGGACCCGACCTGCAACGTCAGCGCAGCAGGCTGCCCCGCGCACGGTAGCGCCCGGCGCGCACCCGGGCGGCATAGTCGGCCAGGGTGCAGCCCTGGAAGTCGCGCGAGATCACGGCGAAGAGCTGCTCCAGCTCATCGTAGAGGCGCTCGATGTCCGCCTCGGCCGGGAAGTTCGGGCTGCCGCCAGGCATGAACTCCGACGAGTGCAGCATGTACTCCAGGTAAGGAGCGCCCTCTTCGTGCACGTCCCGAACCAGTTGCAGCAGCTCGTCCCGGTTGCCGCGGCGTGAACGCAGCCAACGCGACACCCGCAGCTTGGGACCCAGCACCGGCAGGCCCCCCAGGCCCCGCGGCAACCAGCCCAGACCCCGTCGCCAGCCGGGGCGGATGGTCATCGGCAGCTCGAGCAACGGGCTGCGGCCGGGGCGGGAGATGTCGTCCAGGTCCATGTAGTACGGACCGTCCGGAAAGGCGCTGTAGTCGGTGCCGCCATGCTGAGCGGGGTCCCCCGGGGTGCCGGCCCAGGACACGGTGGGCGTGACCGAACAGTCCACCGCATACCCCAGCTCCACCAGCGTGCGGGCATACCGGGAGTCGAAGCTCCAGCGCCCCGCGCGATGGCTGAGCATCTTGGTCTGGAAGGTCTGCTCCAGCAGCCCGGTCATGTGCTGCACCTTGGCGCGCAGCACCTCGGTGGGGTACTCGATCAGGAAGGGCTGGTGCGTCAGGTCGTCGGCCGTCAGAGGCTGCAGCGGCGGAGAGTTCCAGGCGTGCAGGTGCATGCCGATCTCGCCGGTGTCGCGGCGGATGATGTCGCGCCCCAGCTCCTGCATCGCCGGGTCCAGCGCCATCTCATGGTTGGTGAGGTAGGTCGGCTTGAAGCCGTACTTCTCGCACAGGGCCTGGAAGCGGGGCAGGAAACGCGCATTGCGGGTCTCGGTCACCCGGGGGCGGTCCCAGGCGGCATCGCCCTCGGTGTCGATGGTGATCAGGAAGGCGCGTTCGGTCACGGTGCTCATCGGGGTCTGCGGTCGGGGCCGGTCGAAAACCATCGGCACGGGTTCAGGTTCAGGGAAGGCGGCCGCCACATACAACGTCGGCAGGCTCTGTGGCGACGACAGCCGTCAGCCCGAGCGCAGCAACAGCCCCAGGTATTCGTGAAGAGCTGCCGTGCTCTTGGCCAGCGCGGAGAGCTGCGGCACCAGATGTCCGGGCCAGATCGGCGCCACATGCTGGAAGTCCACCGGCATGGCGCAGGTTTCGATGCCCACCGACGCCAGGTTGCGCTGTGCGCGCGGCAGGTGCGATGCCGAGGTGAAAAGCAGCGCATGTTTCACCTGGCGCAGCTCCAGCAGGGAGGCCACCGCGGCGGCGCCGGTCGAGGTGGTGCGGGTCTGCGACTCCAGCAGCAGCGCCTCGCGCGGCACCCCCAGATCGCGCAGCAGCCGGCCCATCAGCACCGCCTCAGGCACGCTGCCGGCACCACCGGAGACCAGCAGGCGGCGACCAGGGTCGGCCTTGACCCAGTGCGAGGCTCCCATCAGGCGGCGAAAACTCGCCTGCTGCAGGTGGGCATAGTCCTCTTCACTGCGGGCGCCATCGCTGGCCCCACCGGCCAGCAGGATGCCCCACTCCAGCTCGGCACCGCGCCCCTTCTGGCAAGCCTGGGCCGCGTCCAGCGCCTGCCGCTCCAGTGGGGCGAGAAGGGCATTGGCACCCAGCGGGGAGGCCAGCAGCCAGAACAGCAGCACCAACCCGGTGGTGAGTCGGCGCGGCCAGACCACCCGCCGGCCGCGCCACAGCACCACCAGCAACACCAGCAGCAGCCAGCCCAGCAGCGCCGCAGGCTCCAGCAGACTTTGCAGGAATCGCATCGCTTCGTTCAGGGCGCCAAAAAATCAGTGCCCGCCACAGCCGCAGCCGGCAGCGGTGGCTTGGGCAGCATGGGAGCGGTGGAATTGACCCAGGTGATCGATCAACTCGCCCACGTTGTTCTCGATCATGAAGCGCTGCTCGATCAGCGCCCGGGAGTTGGCCCCCATTTCGCGGCACTTCACCGGGTCCTGGTAGAGCGCCGCAATGGCCGCGGCAATCGCCTGGGCGTTCTCCGGTGGCACCAGATGGCCGGTGCGGCCGGTGATCACCACCTCCGGAATGCCCGACACCGCGGTGCCGATGATCGGCAGGCCGCAGGCCATCGCTTCCAGCGTGACGTTGGGAATGCCGTCGCGGTCGCCGTTCTTGGCGATGACGCTGGGCGCGATCAGCACGTCGGCGGCGCACATGGCCGCAATCGTCTGCGCATGCGCCACACGGCCGGCAAAGCGGATGCGCTCGCGCACGCCGTGACGCTCGGCCAGCGCCTCCAGCTCGGCCTGCATCGGGCCGTCACCCACCAGCGTCACGTTGACCTGCTGGCCGGCCTGGGCCGCCATGCCGACGGCTTCGATCAGGAAGGGAAAGCCCTTCTGTTCCACCAGCCGGCCCACCGCCACCACCTCCAGCGGCTCTCCCGGCTGGCGCTGGCGCTGCGTCAGCTTCATGCGGCCCATGTCGATGCCGTGGTAGTTGAGGTTGACCTTGGTCTGCTGATCGGCCCGCAGCAGGGTGCGCAGGTATTCGACGTTGTAGCCGGTGCAGGTCACGAGACCCGAGCTGCGCTGGATCTTGTCGCGCAGTTCGTCGGGCCCGGTGAGGTAGATGTCCCAGGCGTGGGCGGTGATGCTGAAGGGCCGGTCGCTGAGGATCTGGATCACCACCGCCGCGGAGGTCGGGATGGTGGCCCAGTGGGCATGCACCGCAAAGTCGCTGCCCTCCAGCTCGCGGGCGATGGCGGCCGTCTTCGGGAAGATGGCCAGCGACTTGGCCAGCTCCATCGGCCGGGAGGCATAGGTTCCCGCCAACCAGCCCAGCGCCTTCAGGCTGCGCAGCGGGTGGCGCAGCAGCGTGGCCAACAAACCACCGATCACCCGGCCGTCGAACAGGAAGGGCAGGTAGCGCACCAGCCTGGCGTGGTCCGGTACAGGTAGGCGCCTTCCGGCGGCGGCTTGAGGGAATAGATGCGCAGGTCGATGCCCTGCTGGCGCATGCCTTCCACCTCCCGGGCGACAAAGGTTTCGTGGAAGTCCGGGTAGGCGGACAGCAGGTAGGCAATGGCTCGGGGTCGCATGCGGATCGGAGGTGAAGTGCGCGGATTCGGCGCTCGGTGGCAACAGGCAGAGGTGGCCGCCATGCGGCGGCAGGGCAGCAGGTCGTCGCTGCGCGGTGGAGGGGCAATGGAATGGCGGGAGTGTCTCAGCAACCGAGCCTGTTGCTCGCACGCAGCAGGCCCCGCGTCACAACTCCGACACGCCACCCCCACAAAGATGGGGGTGACGATCTGCGATCATCGGCGGCGTTGCCACCGCCGAGGTCCGACAGACCGGGCCCGCCATGACAGTGTCCCAGATCCCCCACGTCGTCCACGTGATCGACGAGATGCCCGCCGAAGGTGCCCAGCGCCTGATCGTGGAGGTCATCCGCAACGGCTCACCCGGCTATCGTTATTCCGTATTGTGCATGGTGCGCGAAGGCCTGCTGGCCGAGGAGCTGCGCCGCCACGGCGTGGCCGTGCACTGCCTGGGACGCCGGCCGGGAGTGGACCCCGGCACCATCCCGGCCCTGCTGGCCTGGATGCGCCGGGAGCGGCCGGATGTGATCCACACCCACCTCTACAACGCCGACTGCTACGCCCGCCTGGCCGCCTGGCTGGCCCGGGTGCCCGGGCGCTTCTCCACCCGCCACAGTTCCAGGCCCTGGCCGACCCCGATGCGCCGGCGCATCGCGCGCTGGATCAGTCGCCTCAGCCACGCCACAGTGGCCTGCGGTGCCGACGTGCAACGCATGCTGGTCAATGAGGACGGACTGAACGCTGAGCAGGTGCGCACCATCTCCAACGGCATCGACCTGGGCCGCTTCGACCGGGCCGACCGCAGCCGACTGCGCGATGAACTCGGCCTGGCCGGCGACGAATTGCTGATCGGCGTGGTCGGCCGGTTGATCCCGTTGAAAGGCCACCAGCAGCTCATCGATGCGCTGGCGCAGTTGCATCGCACCGGCCTGAGGCAGTGGCAGGCCGTCTTCGTGGGTGGGGGCGAACTGCAGGACTCGCTGCGGGCATCCATCGCCGCAGCCGGCCTGCAGGGCCGCATCCATCTGCTGGGGGTGCGCTCGGACATGGCCGACGTGCTGGCCGCGCTGGACGTCTTTGCCATGCCCTCCCACCACGAAGGGCTGCCGATGGCACTGCTGGAGGCCATGGCCGCCTCCCGTGCCGTGGTGGCCAGTGCAGTGGGCTCGATCCCGGAGGTCATCCGCCATGGCGAAAGCGGCCTGCTGGTCCCGCCGAAGGACGTGCCTGCCCTGGTCTCGGCATTGCAGCGGCTGCTCACCGATGCGGCGCTGCGCAGCTTGCTGGGCACCCAGGCCCGCCAGACGGTGCTGGAGCAGTACAGTGCCCAGCGCACGGCGCAGTCCTATGAGGCGCTGTATGACGAGGTTCTGGGCTGAACACCGGTTGCACCTCATCCGTCGGTTGCCCCATCTTTTCGGTCACTTCAAAGGCCTCACCATGCGCCCACCCTACAGCTCCACTCCTGCAGACAAGGCGGCTGGCCGATGGACCCGCCCCACAGCGGTCGCGGCCCTGCTGCTGGCATTGCCGATCCTCTGGTCCTGTGGGCGCCCGGATGGCAGCGGCAACGCCCAGGCGGCGGGATCTGCAACCACCCCCGACCTCTGTGCCGGCCTGGTCACCGACAAGGCGGCCCACCCCCCTGCTTCCAGCCCGCGACCGGCCAAGGGGGCCGCGTTCAAGGACCCGGCCTTCGGCGCCCGGGTGATCCGCATCACCGACGTGCAGGCGGATTTCGGCGCCAAGATCATCAAACCGCTGTACCCCACGGTGCCGGCCTGGAATGCCGACGAGAGCCGGCTGCTGCTGTGGGTGCGCGGCAAGGGCCATGCCTTGTTCGACGGCCGCAGCTACCAGTTCATCAGTCTGCTGCAGGTGCAGCCCTCCGACATCGAGCAGCTCTACTGGGACCCGCAGGATCCGGATGTGCTCTGGTACAACTACGCGTGGGAAATGGGTGGCCGATCCCTGAGGCAACTCACCCGCTACCAGGTTTCGACCGGCCAGCGCAGCGTGGTCTACGACTACCCGGATGCAGGCAAACCCCGCGCCTTCGACGTCGACAACGGCGGTGACCCCCAGTACCCCTCCTGGGACATGAAGCTCTGGGGCGTGCGGCTGGAGATGTCCAAGGCCAGCGAGAAGTTCTCCTTGAACCTGGACCATCGGCACGACCGCCAGCCCCGCGTCACCGAAGGCCAGCGCGTCATCAACGACGGCCCCACCCCCCAGGCCTGTCCCTCCGGCCGCTGCATGTGGGCACCCGACCGGGAAGGCTCCCGCCTGGTCGACCCCAAGACCCTGCAGACCGTCAAGCGCCTGCGTCTGCAAGGGTATGAACACGGCAACCTTGGCATGAACGCGGCCGGTCAGGACTTCTTTGCAGCGGTGCAGTTCGACAACCAGCCCAACGGCACGCTGGTGGTGGAGAATCTGCAGACGGGCGAGGTCAAGGCGCTCATCGGCCCCTCCACCGGCTACCCCTACCCGCCCACCAGCACCCACCTGTCGGCGGTGGCCTTCAAGGCCCCGGGCTGGGTGGCCGTGTCGGCAGTGGGCAAACCCGGCCGGGGCCGACCGCTGGACCAGGAGGTCATGCTGGCCCATGTGGACAGCGGCAAGGTCTGCCGGGTGGCACACCACCACTCCTACGCCAAGGAAGGCCAGTGGGGCTACTGGGCCGAGCCCCACATCACCATCAGCCCCAGCGGCACCCGCATGGTGTTCGCCTCCGACTGGCAGAACAGCGATGCGGTCGATGTCTATGTGGTGGAGCTGCCGGCCTATCGACCCGCAGGCTCGTCAATCCCCGGAAACAAGCCCTGACCCTGCCCGAGGTAGGCAGCGGTGAACTCCGCCGGCATGCGCCGGGCACGCCCGCTGGAAATCTCGATGCACACCAGCTCCCAGCGCGCCCGCAGCACCGTGGCGCCATCGCGCGGGCGCAGGAGCTGGAAGCGGCGTTCCATGCGCATGCGTGCATCACCCGGCAAGAGCCAGGTCCCCAGCAGCAGCTCGTCGCCCAGCAGGGTGGGGAGGAGATGGTCGTACTCGCCACGGCGGATGGCCATCGCGCGGTCCAGTCGTCGGTAGTCGGCCAGACCCAGGCCCAACGCTTCGGAATGCGCCCAGGCCACCCGCTCGCAACACTGCAGGTAGACGGCGTTGTTGGTGTGCTCCAGCCCGTCGATGTCCTGCGGCTGGGGTGCCACCGGTCGGACAAAGGGGTGCGGACGGTCCCAGGCAGCGGTCGGGAGGTCGGGGGCAGCGCTCATGGGCCGACATGATGCCGATGTGCCGCCACGCCGGCTGTCACCATGGCTCGGCAGGCACCACTGGTTCGGCTGACACGGCAAGTTGGGTCGAGGGTCGTGGGCAGGAGGCGGACACACCCTGCGTCATTCCCGCACAGACAGGAATCCAGAACGATGTCTCTCGTGATCCGCACCGGTGCTGCCGTCATTCCCGCGAAGGCGGGAATCCAGGTCGTCGAAGGCTTGCTGTCTGTGACCCGGCCTGTGCACCGCCGCGCGCCAAACGGCCTCTGGATTCCCGCCTTCGTGGGAATGACGGGGTGGCGTCCTGTCAACCGGGCCCGCTCGTCTGCCAGATCACCTTGCGGCCGGAGGACACCCAGCCCTCGTAGTGGCGGGCATAGACCTCCTCGATGCGGTTGCGCTTGACCTTGAAGGTCGGGGTGACGATGTCGTTGTCCACCGTCCAGGCCTGCGTCACCACCACCAGGCAATCCAGCTGCTCATGCGGGTCGAGCTGGGCGTTGACGGCCTCCAGGTGCTCGCGCAGCGACTGCTCCAGCCGCCGCTGCACGTCGTCCTGCCCCAGGCGGGCCACGGCCTGCGCATTGAGCATGGCAATGCCCAGCGGCTGGCCCAGGTTGGCACCGGTGACCACGCAGGCCTCCAGCGCCTCGTGCATCACCAGACGGTCCTCGATCGGCGCCGGGGAAACATATTTGCCCTTGCTGGTCTTGAACAGGTCCTTCACCCGGCCGGTGATGCGCAGCAGCCCTTGCGCGTCGATGCCGCCCTTGTCGCCGGTGCGCAGCCAGCCATCGTGGGTGAAAGCCTCGCGGGTCAGCCGAGGTTCCTTGTAGTAGCCCAGCATCAGCGCCGGGCTGCGCATCTGGATCTCGCCGGTCTGCGCATCGATGCGGGCCTCCACGCCTTCGTAGGCGGGCCCGACGGTCCCCTCCTGGTTGTGCCCGGGCAGCGTGAAGTGCGACAACGCCAGGTTCTCGGTCATGCCGTAGCCCTCGTTGACCGGCAGCCCCAGGCGGCGGAACCAGGTCAGCAGCGCCGGAGGCATCGGCGCCGCACCGCCGGCGGCCAGCCTGCACTGGTCCAGGCCCAGGGTGCGCAGGATCTTGCGGCGCACCAGACTGCCGATCAGGGGCAGGCGCAGCAGCCTCTCGAGCCGGGCCTCCGGCATCTTGTGGTGCACCCCCTGCTGGAACTTCACCCACAACCGCGGCACCGAGAAGAAGATCGTCGGTCGTGCACGCTGCAGGTCGGCGGTGAAGGTGTCCAGCGATTCGGCAAAAAACACCCGCATGCCGGCAAAGAGCCAGCCATGCTCGACCAGCGTGCGCTCCACCACATGGGCCAGCGGCAGGTAGGACAGCATGCGGTCCTGCTCGGTCATCGGGATGCGCCGGGTGCCATGCTCCAGTGCGTAGGCGAAGGCGCCGAAGCGGTGCATCACCCCCTTGGGCCGGCCGGTGGTGCCGGAGGTGTAGATCAGCGTCGCCAGGTCGTCCATGTCCCGCAGGGGCTGCCCCTCCAGCGGTGCCGTGCGTTGACACACCTCGTCCCAGCCCTCACAGGCAGCCCGCACGTCCGGCGGCGACAGCGGGTAGCCGATGCAGGGCAGGTTGGCCGGCATACCGGGTTTCATGTCCTCCCAGCCATCGAGCTTGCCGACAAAGCAGGCCCTGGACTCGCTGTGCTCCAGAATCTGGCGCACGGTGTCGGGCGCCAGCGTCGGATACAACGGCACGGACACATGGCCCGCCATCCAGATGGCCAGGTCGCTCATCAGCCACCAGGCGCAGTTCTTGGACAGGATGGCCACCCTGCTGCCAGGCTCCCAACCCTGCGCACGCAGGTGAGCGGCCATGCTGCGCACCTGGCGGGCCAGCTCGCCCCAGGTGAGGTCGGTCACCCGACCGTCCCCCATCGGCTGGGTCAGCGCGACCCGGTCCGGGCAATGCTGCTCCCAGTAATACAGGCGCTGCAGCGCCAATTGATCCGGCGATACCTGGTCGGCCAGGGAAGTGCACCCAGGCATCGTGGCCTCGGCCATGAAAGCGGAAGGAAGCGCGCTCATCCTTTTTGTCTCCACGCAGGTCGGCAAGCCGCCTGCTCGCATCTGAATCTGAGCCGCTTCGACGATGCCGGACCGACCCGCAGACGCCTTGACCCGGATCAGCTCCCGTCCCTGGGAAGAACCCGGATCGCGACGCCACTGATCTGGCACAGACCATGAGAGACGGGCCACCACTGCGCCGCTACGATCCTGACGCACCCCTTCGACCGGATGGCCGAACCCGAGCTGCCGCGTCTGAATCGACAACACAACGGAGACAGTTCCATGCCCCACGATGCCTTGACCCCCGGACGGCGGCGCCTGCTCACCCGCACCGCCACCCTGCTGCTGGGCAGCCTGGCAAGCCCCTGGGGGGTTGCCCAGTCCTCCGCCCAACCCACCTGGCCCACCAAGCCGGTGACCATCGTCGTACCCTTCCCGGCCGGCGGGGGCACCGATGCCTTTGCCCGCCCGCTCACCGCGCAGCTGACAAAGCAGCTGGGCCTGCAGGTGATCATCGACAACAAGGGCGGTGCAGGCGGCAACGTGGGCGCCACCGTGGCGGCCAAGGCCCACCCCGACGGCTACACCTGGTTCATGGGTGCGGTGCACCACGCCATCGCCCCGGCGATGTACCCGAAGCTCGACTACAACCTGCAGACCGATTTCGTGCCGGTGGCGCTGATCTCCAACGTGCCGCAGGTGGTGGTGGTCAACCCGGCCAAGGTCCAGGTCCGGGACCTGAAGGAGCTGCTCGCCGCCGTCCGCGCGGCGCCCGGCAAGTTCAACTACGCCTCGGCCGGCAACGGCACCTCGCACCACCTGGCCGGCGAGCTGTTCAAGCTGCAGACCAGGACCTTCATCACCCACATTCCCTACCGTGGCGCCGGCCCGGCACTGCAGGACCTGATGGCCGGGCAGGTGGACGTGATGTTCGACGGCCTGGGCTCCTCGGCGGCGCACATCCGCAGCGGCCGGCTGAAGGCGCTTGCGGTGGCCGCCACGCAGCGTGCACCGGGCTTCCCGGACATCCCCACCTCCACCGAAGGCGGCGTGCCGACCTACCAGGTTGCCACCTGGTACGGCCTGTGGGCGCCCAAGGGCACGCCGCAGCCGGCCATCGACCGCATGACCGCCGAGTTGGTCCGGGCCTTCGCCACGCCCGAGATCAAGTCTGCCTGGACGAACCTCGGCTCGGAGATCCCGACCCTGGCCGGCCGCGCCTTCGGCGACTTCGTGACCGCCGAGATCCAGCGCTGGGGCGCGGTGGCGAAGGCCTCCGGTGCGAAACTCGACTGATCGCGGCTTTCCATCCCCCGATCCGTGTCGACCTCCGAATCTTCCAGCGCCAGTCCCGGCGCCCGCGTGACCTTCACGCCCCATCCGCAGCTGCCCGACGTGGCGCTGCTCACCTTGTCCAACCCCGGCAAGCTCAACGCCGTCAGCGTGGCGATGTGGCAGCGCCTGCGTGAGGTCTTCGAGGGCCTGGCCGAGCGCGAGCCGGCGCTGCGCGCGGTGATCGTGCGCGGCGAGGGCGGCTGCTTCGTCTCCGGAGGCGACATCGAGGAGTTCCCGGCCTTCCGCTTCGACCAGGCGCGGCTGCGCCACTTCCACGAGCAGATCGTCGCCCCGGCGCTGGAGGCGATGTACCGCTGCGACATCCCGCTGGTGGCTCAGATCGAGCGCGCTTGCGTCGGCGGCGGACTGGAGATCGCCTGCCAGTGTGACCTGCGCATTGCCGGTGCCGGCAGCCGCTTCGGCGCGCCGATCGCCCGACTGGGCTTCCCGATGGCACCGGACGAACTGGCCGGCGTGGCCCGCGTCGCCGGACTGGCGACTGCTGCCGAAATCCTGCTCGAAGCCCGCCTGCTGGATGCGCCCACCGTGCTGCAGCGTGGCCTGGTGCACCGCGTGGTGGCCGACGACGCCGTGGCCGCCGAGGCCGAGGCCACCGCCCGGCGCATCGCCGCCGGCGCCCCGCGCGCCGCGCGCCTAAACAAGCGCACCCTGCGGCTGGTGGCGTCACAGTTCCATTTCAGCGAGGCCCAGCGCAGCGAGCTGGCCGCCTACGCCAGCGGCCCGGACCACCGCGAGGGCATCACCGCCTTCATCGAAAAACGAGCCCCCCAGTTCACCGGCCAGTAGCCCCGCAACCATCTTCATCCCTTCAGGCACCGTCATCCCCGCGAAGGCGGAGATCCAGCCGTCCTCCCTGGATGCCCGCCTGCGCGGGCATGACGGTGCAAGCACGACGCAAGGCCTATCACTGCGCAGCCCGCTCGCCGACCGCGCCATCCCCACCACCGAGCTTCCCCGTCATCCACGCGCCATGACCACCCCAACCCAACTCAACCACAACCTCTTCGCAGCGCTGCGTGCCGCCTTCCCCACCGACCTGGATGCCACCGCGATTGAGACCGAAACCGGCGCGCTCTACTCCTGGCGTGACCTGGAACGCGCCACTGCGATGCTGGCCAACCTGCTGGGCTCGCTGGAGATCCCGCCCGGCAGCCGGGTGGCGGTGCACGTGGAAAAGTCGGTGGAGGCGCTGCTGCTGTACCTGGCCACGCTGCGCGCCGGCTTCGTCTACCTGCCGCTGAACACCGCCTATCAGGAAGCCGAGCTGGACTACTTCATCGGCAACGCCGAGCCGGCGGTGGTGGTCTGCGCCGGCAAGAACTTCCCGTGGATCAGCAAGCTGGCCTTCGGCAAGGGCGTGGCGCATGTCTTCACCCTCAACGAGGACCGCAGCGGCACGCTGCTGGACCGCGCCGCGCACTTTGCCGATACGCAGACCCCGGCGATCAAGGCGGCCGACGACCTGGCCGCCATCCTCTACACCAGTGGCACCACCGGGCGCAGCAAGGGTGCGATGCTCAGCCACGGCAACCTGCTGAGCAATGCTCAGGTACTCAAGGACTACTGGGACTGGCAGCCTGGGGACGTGCTGATCCACGCGCTGCCGATCTTCCACGTGCACGGCCTGTTCGTCGCCAGCCATGGCGCGCTGCTCAATGGTTCGAAGATGCTGTGGCTCAGCAAGTTCGACCCCAAGGCGGTGGTCGAGCGCCTGCCGCGCGCCAGCGTCTTCATGGGCGTGCCCACGCTGTACGTGCGCCTGCTGCAGGAGGCCGGGCTGACGCGCGAGGCCTGCGCGAACATGCGGCTGTTCATTTCCGGCTCGGCGCCGCTGTTGATCGAGACCTTCCGCGACTGGCAGGAGCGCAGCGGCCACACCATCCTGGAGCGCTACGGGATGAGCGAGACCATCATGCTGACCTCCAACCCCTGCCGCGCCAGCGACGGTGAACCGACCCCGCAAAGGCTGGGCGGCACCGTCGGCCCGGCGCTGCCCGGCGTGGGCGTGCGGGTGGTGGACGATGCCGACCGGTCGCTGCCGGCAGGCGAGATCGGCAACGTTCAGGTGCGCGGGCCGAACGTCTTCGGCGGCTACTGGCGCATGCCGGAGAAGACCGCCGAGGAGTTCACCACGGATGCCGACGGCCAGCGCTGGTTCAAGACCGGCGATGTCGGGCGCCTCGACCGCCATGGCCAGGGCAGCGCGGCACGGGACTACCTCAGCATCGTCGGGCGCAGCAAGGACCTGATCATCACCGGGGGCTACAACGTCTATCCGGCCGAGATCGAGGGCTACCTGAACGACATGCCCGGCGTGGCCGAGTCGGCCGTGGTCGGCGTGCCGCACCCGGACTTCGGCGAGGGCGTGATCGCCGTGATCGTGCCCAAGCCGGGCGCGACGCTGGAGGCCGAGGCCCTGGTCGGCGCGCTGAAGGCCAAGATCGCCAACTACAAGGTGCCCAAGCGGGCCTTCGTGGTGAGCGAGCTGCCGCGCAACGCGATGGGCAAGGTGCAGAAGAACCTGCTGCGTGACGGACACCGGGAGCTGTTCACCCGCTGAGTGCTGCAGGTTCAGTCTGAAGAGCACCCCCAGGGCCGGGCCATGCCCGTCCCGGCCCCCGCGGGGGCGCGAGAAAACTTGGGGCGGCCCGGCGTTTTCTCAACAGGGCTACAGCCGGTACTGCACATGAAGGACGCCGGCTTCGCCTTCGGCCGGCGCCAGCGCAAAGCCGAGTCTTTCGGCCAGCTGCAGCATGGCGTCATTGCCGGCCGCCACCCAGCCTTCCATGATCTGGTAGCCATCCTGCCGGGCCTGCGGGATCAGGGATCGGATCAGCGTGGACGCCAGATCGCAGCGGCGCCAGTCCTCTGCGACGGTGACCGAGAACTCGCAGACCCGGTCATCGTCCTCGTCGGCCCGCACGTACTGGGCTGCTCCCACGATGTCGAAGCCGTCGGCGGCCGGTACGGTGGCCACGAAGGCGCAGTCCCGCCCCGGGCGGGGGTGGACGCCCCGCTGCAGGGCCTGGCTGTCCAGGCTCTTCTTGTGGCGCATGAAACGGTTGTAGCGCGACCGGGCCGTCAGCCGTTCGAAGGCCTGTTCGATCTCCCGGGCGTCGCCTTCGGCGATCGGCCGCAGGGCCACGTCGCGGCCGTCGCGCAGGCGGACCCGGCGCGTCGCGCCCGGTGCTGGCCCAGGCAGAGCGGTGTCAGCGCTCACGCGGAGCCTCCCCGGGTTCCCAGTTCGCCCCGGACCGGGCACGGGCGCGCTCGGCCCGCTCCTGGGAGAAGAACTCCTCCAGCTGCCGGCTGCCCTGCTTGGCCAGGGCGACCAGTTTCTGGCTGTCCTGCCGGTGCGGCCAGGTGCGCTCGACGATGGCCTGGTTGAAGCGGCGGAATCGCATCGCCAGCTGCCAGGCGTGGTGCGGCTCGTGGCCCATCAGCGCCAGCACGCTGCGCCCGCTGGCCAGGGCGGACTCGAAGGTCTCGCGCTCGATGTGCACGACCCCTCGCTCGCGCAACGCGTAGTGGTGCTGCACATTGCGGGCCCGCACCACCAGCTGCGCCTGCGGGAAGTGGGCCTGCGCCAGATCGACGATCTTCAGGCTCTGGTCCACGTCGTCCACCGCCACGACGATCACCCGCGCCTGCTCGGCCCCCGCAGTGCGCAGCAGGTCCAGCCGCGTGGCGTCGCCATAGAAGGCGCGAAAGCCGAAGCGCCGCACCACCGCGACCTGGTCGGCGTCGTGCTCCAGGATGGTGACCTTGTGCCCGCTCGCATAGAGCAGGCGGCCGACGATCTGCCCGTAGCGGCCGTAGCCGCAGAGAATCACGGGCGCATCCTGCGGCTCGTTCAGGAGGTGCTCCGGCTCCAAGGCGGCGGCGGCCTTCGTCGCGGCCAGCCGCGGCGCGACCCAGCGGTCCAGCGCCACCAGCAGCAGCGGTGTCAGCAGCATCGACAGCGCCACCGTGCCGGTCAGCACCGAACCGATCTCGTCGCGGAACACGCCGGCCTGGGTGGCCTGCTGGAAGACGACAAAGGCGAATTCGCCGCCCTGCGCCATCAGCAGCACCCACACCGGGCGCTCCTGCGCCGGCAGCTCCAGGGCCCGGGCCAGCAGCGCCAGCACCAGCGTCTTCAGCCCCATGAAGCCCAACAGCAGCGCCGCGACGATCCAGGGGTGCTGGCGCAGCGCGGCGAAGTCGATGCTCATGCCCACGGCCATGAAGAACAGGCCCAGCAGCAGGCCCTTGAAGGGCTCGACGTCGGTCTCGAGTTCGCGCTTGTACTCGCTCTCGGCCAGCAGAACCCCGCCGAGGAAGGCACCCAGCGCCATCGACAGACCGACCGCCTGCATCAGCACCGCGATGCCCACCACCAGACCGAGCGAGGCGGCGGTGAAGACCTCCGGCGTGCGGCTGGACGCCACCCAGCGCAGGCCGTGGCGCAGCAGCAGCCGGCCGACCAGGACGATGGCAGCGACCACGCCGAGCGCCTCGGCTGCATCCATCCAGGGGTTGCCGGAGGCGTCGCCTTTGCGACCCAGCAGCGGCAGCAGCGCCAGGATCGGGATGGCCGCCACGTCCTGGAACAGCAGGATGGCGAAGCCGGACTGGCCACTGCGGGTGGGCAGCAGGTTGCGCTCGCCCATCACCTGCAGCGCCACCGCGGTGGACGACAGCGCCAGCCCGAGGGCGGCCACCACCGCCCAGCGCCAGGGCACGCCGGCCAACACCGCCACCGCGCCCAGGGCACAGGCGCAGGCCACCAACTGCGCGGTGCCGGCGCCGAAGATCGGCCGGCGCAGCGCCCACAGCCGCCGCGGCTCCAGTTCCAGCCCGACCAGGAAGAGCATCAGCACCACGCCGAACTCGGCAAAGTGCAGTGTGGTGTCCGGATCGCTCACCAGGGCCAGCCCGCTGGGGCCGATGGCGATGCCCGCCCCCAGGTAGCCGATGATGGCGCCCAGCCCCAGCGCGCGCGCCAGCGGCACCGCCACCACTGCGGCGGCGAAGAAGACCAGGCTGTGGGTCAGCCAGTTGCTGGTCATGGTTGGCTCCCGCGGGCGGAGGGTCGGTCCTGGGCCGGTGTGTCGCAGGCCGGGCAGTCGGGCAGGTCGGCGATCTCCGGCCAATCGGGCCAGCTGGCCAGGCGCTGCGCGTAGACCTCGGCATGCGCTTCCAGAGCCGTGGTGTCGATGGCATGGGCGCCGTGCAACACCAGCGGCGGCAGGAAGCGCAGGCCGCACAGCGCAGCGGTCTGCTCGTAGGGCGACAGGAAGGCGTCGAAAAAATGGCGGTTGTAGCCCTGCGGCTGGTAGGCCGCTTCGCTCCCGCCGGTGGAGAGCACCAGCCAGAGGTCCTTGCCGGCCAGGGCGTGCCCACCGTGACCATAGGCCCAGCCGTGGGTGAGCACCTCGTCGAGCCAGAGTTTCATCAGCGCCGGCATGCTGTACCACTGCAGCGGATGCTGCCAGACGATCAGGTCTGCGCGGGCCAGCGCCTGCTGTTCGGCCTCTACATCGATGGCGAAGTCGGGGTAGAGGCTGTACAGGTCGCGCAGGACCACTTCAAGCGCTGCGGTCGGCTCGGCGAATCGCCGGCTCAGGTGGTGTTGCAGGTGCGCATTGACGCGGGAGTGGCCCCGATCCGGATGGGCCAGCAGCACCAGCACCCGCACCGGGCGGCCAGGAGGTTGGAGCGTGACAACAGCAGGCATGACCCGAGTGTCGCAGCCCGGAAGCCTGCCCGTCCCGGCACGACCCACTCACATCCTCAGGTCCTCCGGGAGTGGCCGCCCCGCTGAGGCCCGCTGGCCCCGTTCGAACCGAGACCGAACGCCGGAGGAACGTCGAGGGCAGTCTTCGTCGTGGCCAACCCGAAAGGCGGTGCAGGCAAGTCCACCCTCTCGACCCACCTCGCAGGCTGGCCGGCACGCCGGAACTGCCCGCCATCGGACTGCTGGCCAACCGGGCGCGTGAACGCAGCTTTGCCGCCGAGCGGCTGGATCGTTTTGTGCAGACCCCTGGGTGAACCGGTGCAGGGACACCTTCGAGACATCCACAACCATGTGCACCCGGAGGCCCTTGGACTGTCGCGCTGCGACATCACTTCCTCCAAGGTCGAACGCGATCCGGCACAGAGGCAACCCGCACTGGACCGGCTCGATCTGTTCGCCTGAGGGGTCACCCCGACCCTTCGGTTGACCTGAATCAAACGGAACCCCGTCTCCTCAGGTGTGCACCCACTTTTTCTCGGCACCTGTTCGGTGCTTAGCACTGTTTCGGCCTGGCGCAGCTCCACCTTTTGGGGGGACCAGCCCCCCGGGGAGGCTGCTTAACATGACCGTGTGGAGTATTTCCGCTGGGTGTTGGGCCCGACGCGGGGAAAGTCATGAAGATCCTGCTGATCGACGACCATCCGTTGATCCTTTCAGCGATGAGGTATGTCATTCGCGATCTGGATGAAGCGGTGGAGGTGACGGGCGTGGAGTCCGTTGTACAGGCGCGCAGCGTGCTGGGTCACAACACCGACTTCGACCTGATCCTGCTCGACCTCTACCTCGGAGAGGTTCACGGCTTCGACTTCCTCAGCGAACTGCGCCTGCGCCACCCGGCGATTCCGGTGGTGGTGATCTCGGGATCCGACCGCGCCAGCGATGTCATCCGCGCGATCGACACCGGCGCCATGGGCTTTGTCCCGAAGCGAGCCAGCAACCAGCTGCTGTTCGAGGCCCTGCACCTGGTCATGTCCGGTGGCATCTATGTTCCGCCGATGCTGGAACAGACCGATCATGGCTGGTCAGGCGCCGGTGCCCCTGCAGTTCAGGCCGATCAGGCTCCGCTCAGCGAGGAATCCCGCAGCGCACGCATCGAGTACCCACCGGGAGATCCTGGCGATGCGCCGCCTCCGGCTCCAGTTGCGCCCTCGGCGGCGGCGCCTCTCTCGGTGGAGGGCCTGGGGTTGACCGCCAGGCAGTGCGAGGTCCTGACCCGGCTGCTGCAGGGCAAATCCAACAAGGGCATCGCACGTGAAATGAACCTGTCGGTGGAAACCGTCAAGGACCACGTGGCTGCGGTGTTGCGAAGCCTGGGCGTGAACTCGCGTACCCAGGCGGTGCTGGCCGTGAGCCAATTGCAGGCGGGTGGACGCCAGGCGCTGCGGCCGGTGCGTCCCTGACCCGGCGGCGTGACCGACAACACCACGCCCGTTGACCCGGGCGGCCCGGCCGCCGCCGAGCGGGGCGCTGCCGCTGAAGGGGCGGCCTCCCGTTGGGTGCATCGCGTCACCGGGCTGGGGGTTCGTCCCGGGCGGCGTCGCTTCAGCCGCCAGGGCCCGGATCCGGACCTGTTGGCCACGTTGTACGGCAGCACAGCGGGCACCTTGCTCGGGCACAGCCTCGGGCTGGTGGTGGTGGTGGCCCTGTATGCCCGTTTGGCCCCCGGTCCGCTGCTGCTGTTGTGGGTGGGGGTGTTTGCTGCGGCCTGGGGACTGCGCATTGCGGTGGCACGGCGCTATGCCCACGCCCAGGTGAGCAGCTCCGACGACCACCGCCAATGGGAGCGCGCATGGAACACCACCAGCCTGGTGTGCGGAGGTGCCTGGGCCCTGGCGATTGCGCTGCTTTACCCGTTTGGATCCACGCTGCACAAGACGGCTCTGATCCTGCTGATCTACAGCAGTTGCGTCGGGGCCCCCTCCACCCGCTTCCGGGTGTTTGCGGGGCACGCGCTGATGTGCTTTGTGCCGATGGTGCTGCATGTGGCCATGGACGACCCGCCCCACAACCTGCCGATGGCCGCGCTGATCACCGGGGGCTTTGGGGTGACGCTGGAGATCGGCCGACAGTACCGGCGTGCCTTCGGTGAGCTGCTGTCCCTGAAGGTGCACACCGAGCAGCTGGCCGAGCAGCTGGCCGCGCAGAAGCGCGCCGCCGACGAGGCCCGGGCCGCCGCCGAGGATGCCGGTCGGGCTCAGCTGCGCTTCTTTGCTGCAGCCAACCACGACCTGCGCCAGCCCCTTCACGCGCTGGCACTGCTGACCCACAGCCTGCACGAACGCAGCCGCGAGGCCGCCACCCGCGAAGTGGTCGAAGAAATTGCCGCTGCCGTGGACGCCCTGAGCCAGCTCTTCAACGAACTGCTGGACCTGGGCCGACTCGATGCGAAGGGCGTTCAGGTGCAGCCACGCCCCTTTGCGGTGGGCGAGTTGTTCGTCCGCCTGCGGCTGCACTTTGGTCCCCAGGCCTTCGACCGAGGTCTCGCGCTGCGGTTTCGTGGGGCCCGCCACTGGGCCGACGCCGACCCGATCCTGGTGGAGCGGGTGCTGCGCAACCTGCTGTCCAACGCCCTGCGCTACACGGAGGACGGCACGGTCCTGGTGGGCTGTCGACGCCGTGGGGACCGGCTGCTGTTACAGGTCTGGGACAGTGGACCGGGCATCGCACCAGAACACCAGCAACGCATCTTCGAGGAGTTCTATCAGGTCCCCCACCCCGAGCTGGAGACCTGGGCGGAGAAGGGCCTGGGGCAGACCGACGGCGGGCACCGCCACGAGAACCGCCCTGGCCGTGGCCACGGCCTCGGGCTGGCCATCGTGCGCCGGTTGACCCGGCTGATGGGGGCCCCGCTCACGCTGCGATCCACCCCCGGTCGTGGCAGTGTCTTCACCCTGGAGCTGCCCGCCGCCGGACCTGATGATCGTCGACCACAACCTGCCAGGCAGCCACTCCGGCGTGCAGGCCATTGAGCGCGTGCGAAACCATGTGTCTGCGCCCCTGCCCGTCCTTGAAGGCCCCCTCCGTCCCCTTACAATCGTCACCCCAAACCGAGGGATGTCCCATGGGTATGCACGACCGAGACGGCAAGATCTGGATGGATGGTCAGATGGTGGATTGGCGTGACGCCAAGATCCACGTGCTGACGCACACGCTGCACTATGGCTGCGGCGCTTTCGAGGGCGTGCGCGCCTACAACACGGTGAACGGCACGGCGATCTTCCGCCTGCGCGAACACACCGAGCGGCTGTTCAACAGCAGCAAGATCCTGCGCATGAAGCTGCCCTACAGCTTTGAGGACATCTGCGAGGCGCAGAAGGCCGTGGTGCGCGAGAACCACCTGGAGAGCTGCTACCTGCGCCCGCTGGTGTGGATCGGCTCCGAGAAGCTGGGCGTCAGCCCCAAGGGCAACACCATCCATGTGATGGTCGCCGCCTGGGCCTGGGGTGCCTACCTGGGCGAAGAGGGCCTCAAGCGCGGCATCCGCGTCAAGACCTCCAGCTACACCCGCCACCACGTCAACATCACGATGACGCAGGCCAAGGCGGTGAGCAATTACACCAACTCGATCCTGGCCAACATGGAGGCCACCGACGAGGGTTACGACGAGGCGCTGCTGCTGGATTCGACCGGTTTCGTCTCCGAAGGTGCCGGCGAGAACCTGTTCATCATCAAGAACGGCGTGATCTACACCCCCGACCTGTCGGCTGGTGCGCTCAACGGCATCACCCGCAACACCGTTTTCCACATCGCCAAGGACCTGGGCCTGGAGATCGTGCAGAAGCGCATCACCCGCGACGAGGTCTACATCTGCGACGAGGCCTTCTTCACCGGCACCGCCGCCGAGGTGACGCCGATCCGCGAGCTCGACCGCATCGAACTGGGTGCCGGCTCGCGCGGGCCGATCACGGAGAAGATCCAGAGCGCCTTCTTCGACATCGTCAACGGCCGCAATCCCAAGTACGCGGAGTGGTTGACTCCGGTCTGAACCGACCCGGCCAGGCGGGTCCGGACCCCAGGGTCCGGCAGCGCCCGGTGTTCACGTTCCAGCACAACTACGGATCACCCCATGAGTGACAAGAAGGCCGTCGTGGAAGTCGCAGCCAAGGACCTGCAGGGTCCCGGCGTGGTGTACTGCCCGAACCCCCAGCAACCTCTGTGGAGCCACCACCCGCGCGTCTACATCGACGTGGCCTCCCATGGCGAAGGCAACTGCCCCTACTGTGGCACGATCTACCGGCTCAAGGCCGGCGAAAAGGTTTCGCACTCCCACTGAGCGAGCCGGCCCTGCTGGCGCAGCAAGAGCGATGCATCGCAGCCTGATCCTGGCCCCAGCGACGCTGGGCGACTCGGTGGCCTCTCAACCCCTGGTGGAACTGCTGGCCCGCCAGGGTCAGGTGGTTTCCGTGGTGGCCACGCCCCTGGTGGCCCCCGTCTACCGCGCCATGGGCAAGGCGGTGGCCGAGTTGGTGGAAGTACCCTTTCTGCACGGGCGACTTCATCTTGCGGCGCGGCGCGATCTGGGCGCTCAATGGCGGCGTTGTTTCGACGTGGCGTACTGCCTGTCGCCGTCCTACAAAGCCGCGCTGATCGCCTGGTTTGCCCAGGTTCCCCGGCGGGTGGGTTACCCGGTGGGACTGCAGTCCCTGCTGCTCAACCAGCCACTGCGGCCCGAGCCACTGCAGCAGTCGGTGGCAGAGCGCTTTCTGGCGTTGGCCGCGGCCGGACCCGCCGATGCCAGACCTCGGCTGGAGCGCCCGCCCGAACAGGTGGAAGCCACCTGTACACGACATGGCCTGACAGTGCACGGGTATTGGGTGATCGTTCCCGGCGCACAGGAGCCCTCCCGGGCCTGGCCTGCCGCCCACTACAGCCGCCTCGCCCGTGAACTGAACGAGATGGCCCCCGCGCCGGTGGTGCTGCTGGGGTCTGCCGACGAAGCCGACCTGGCAGAACACATCGCGGCCCAGTGCCCGGAGGTGGTCTGGCGACAACTGGCCGGGCGCACCTCGGTGAATCAGGCGCTGGACCTGCTGGCAGGTGCCCGCGCCGTGCTGGGCAACGACAGCGGGCCGATCCATCTGGCCGCCTCGCTTGGCCGACCTCAGGTGAGCCTGTTTGGCCCCACCGACCCCACTCGCTGGGCGCCGGTTTCAGTTCGGACACACACGCTCTGGGCCAAGGACCACAGCGAACTGCCCTGCGCTCCCTGCGAGCGCAGCCAGTGCCGCACCGGCGACCTGCGTTGCATGCAGGAACTCTCCCCGCAGAGGGTCCTGAGCACATTGCTGCAGGCGGCTCAACGCGACGAGGCCAACCGGATGGCGCAGGCTCCACGACTGGCAGCAGTGGCCGGCGCCAGCGCCACGGCCACCAGCGACGCGGACACCCGGGGTGCCTCGCCCCAGCAGGTTGCCGTGCCCCATTGACCGTGCGGGGAAGGACGATCATCCCGGATTCCTGCGGCCCCCTCCGAACAGGCGCCCTGCGCGGGGGCATCGAGCCGACCCGCCCATAGAATCGCGGGATCATGTCGTCCACTTCTCCCTCCAGCGCCTCC
>JADJCH010000019.1 GCA_016703325.1 Burkholderiales bacterium
TGGCGGCGTGGTTCCAGATGGCGAGATCGGGGCAGGTGTGGTGCCAGAGGCTTGCCCCCTGAAAGGCCTGGGCGATCGCCAGGACGGTGGTGTCCGCGCCGCCCCGAGCCACGAGCTGCACGGCGACCGGCAAGCCCGCACCGTCGAAGCCCGCCGGCAGGCTGATCGCGCATGCGCCGACATGGTTGACCCATCGAGTGAAGTGGCCGAGGGTCGAGCTGCGTTCCTGCACGTCGGCCAGCTGCGGTGCCGTGCACGACACGGTGGGCAGGAGCAGCACGTCGAAGGTGGACGCCCACTGATCGAAGGTCTGCGAGGCGACCGAGCGGGCAGCGGCGGCATCTGCGATCGTTGTCGGCGGCAGTTGCCGGGCCAGGTGCATGCGCTCGCGAAGTGCGGGGCCGAAGTCGCCCTCGCGCGCTTCAAAGAGTGGTGCGAGAGACTGCCACGCCGATGCGGCAATCAGCACGCCCGCCTGGTGGGTGAGCGCTGCCAGTGAGGGGCTGGTCGCCACCTCGGCTACCGCGAAGCCCAGGCGCTCGAAGAGGTCCGCGGCTGTGCTGACCGCTTGTCGGACGGCAGGCGCCACGTCGACCGGCCAGAAGCGTTCGGGCAACACCGCAACCCGTCCATGACTCGCCGGTGCCGGCCCCAGGAAGGCAGGATCCGCAGCGAGCACCGCCATCAGCGCAGCGCAGTCGGCGGCACTGGTGGCCATCGGCCCCACGCTGTCATACCCGTGCGCGAGGGGAAAGACGCCGTCGGTCGGCACCCGTCCCGCGGTCGGCTTGAACCCGGTGATGCCGCACAGGGCTGCCGGCATCCGGATCGAGCCCGCCGTGTCGGTGCCGAGTGCCGCGCGCACCAATCGCGCAGCCACCGCCACTGCCGAGCCGGCACTGGAGCCCCCCGGCGCCCGGGGCACTCGCGAATCCCATGGGTTCAGTGCGGTGCCGCTGTAGTCGTTGATGCCGTAACTGCCGAAGCACAACTCCACCAGCGAGGTACGCCCGTCGAGGGTGGCGCCTGAGTCGAGGAGTCGTTGCGCGACCGAGGCGGTGCAGTGAGCGCGCCGACCGGCCAAAGCCTGCGAACCGACTTCGACCACGTCACCTTCCACATCGATGTTGTCTTTGAGCGCGACGGTCCAACCTTCGAGCGGACCGCCCGGCACGCCGACGTGGCGCGGTCGACGGACGAAGGCTCGCAAAGAGTCGGCCAGTTCCGAAGCTCGGGCCTCGCTCACGCCTGTGCTCCATTCGCTGCGCCGCGCATACCGGGTCCGTCGCCGCCGCGCTCGACAACCAAGCGGTACCCCACCGGCAGCACCCGCACGCCGAAGCGCTGCTCGACCCAGCCCCACAAGCCGCGCGGCAGCAGCAGCGCAAACAACACCGCGGTCACGCCCAGGCCGATCAGGTAGGTCACGCCGGCGGCGCCGAAGAAGGTCTCGACGAGAAAGAAGATCACTGCGCCGAGGATCGGACCTTCGAAGGTGCCGATGCCGCCCACCAGCACCATGAAGATCATGAAGGCCGTCCACTGCACGCTGAAGTACGCCTTGGGCTGGAAGGTAATGGACGTGGCCAACCACAAGGCGCCGGCCACGGCGCAGCCAAAGGCGGACAGCACGAAGATCAACCGCTTGGTGGCGACGACGCGCACGCCCACGGAGATGGCCGCCTCCTCGTTGTCCCGGATCGCCTGCGCCGCGGTGCCGACCTTGCCGCGCAGCATCACGTACACGCCCCACGCCAACAGGGCCATCGCACCGAGCGCGATCCAGTAGGTCGTGACACGACGCACCGACGGGTCGATCTGCTGCAGGGCGATGAGGGAGGTCCCTGTCTCGCCCTGGATCATCGGGTCGACGTTGACCAGCATGTGTGTCAAGGAGGCCATCACCCACATGCCGATCGCGAACTCGCCCTCCTTCAGGCGCAGCATCAGCCATGACAGGGGCCAGGACAGCAGCCCGGTGAGCAGGGCCGCCGTCGCGAGTGCGCCATAGGCGGGCAGCCCGACGTCCGCCAGGCGCACGGCGAAATAGGCCCCCAGGCCGAAGAAGGCCTGTTGGCCGACCGAGAGCAAGCCGGCGTAGCCGGCCAGCGCGTTCCACATGAGCGCAAGGATGCCGTAGATGAAGAGCACCGTCAGGCGCTCGATCCAGGCCTCGGGCGCGACCAGGGGCAGCAGCGCCAGACCGAGCTGCGCGCAGACGACGCTGGCCACGGCCGCGATGGACAGCGGGCTCCAACGGGACACCCGAGGTTGCGAAGCGTGATTCATGAGTGACCCCAATCAGGCGGCACGCTTGCGCGGCAACCAAGCCAGCGGGCGCAGGCCGGACACGCGTGCCAGCAAGACCCCGAGAAAGACCACATGTCCCGCGATCAGGAAACCCTGAGGATGGACCTTGGCACCCAGGCTCTGCGCCACACCGAGCACGATGCCGCCAGCCAGCGTGCCCCACAGGGACCGAGGCCCACCGATGATGATGGCCTCGAAGGCGAAGATCAGCTGCATGGGTCCGGTGTACGGGTCGAAGGTGGCCCGCATGGCGAGGAAGGCGCCCGCCACGCCCACCGTCATCAGCGCGATCGCCGAGGCCAGCGCAAACGTGGCGCGGGCATTCACGCCCACCAGTTCGGCGGTCGCCGGGTCCTCCGAGGCAGCCCGGATGCGCCTGCCGAGCGCCGTGTGATGGAGGAACCATTGCAGCCCTCCAAGCAGCACCACAGCGGTTGCAAAGGTCAGCAGCGAGAGGTGCCCCACAGCCAGGCCGCCGGGCAGCGAGAAGCCGTCATAGCTGAGCGTGTCGATGTAGGGCGCCAGCGAGCGGGTGTCCGCGCCGAAAGACTGGAACATCACGTTGTCCAGGATCCCCGCCAGGCCGAAGGTGGACAGCAGCGGCACCAGGGCACCTGAGCGCGCGCTGCGCTCGAGCACCAGACGGTGCAGCAGCCAGCCGAAGGCAGCCATCGCCGGCACCACGACCAAGAGGCCGACAAAAGGATGGATCTCCCACCGATCGGCCAGAAAGAACAGGGCGTAGGCCGCGACGATCGCCAGGCTGCCATGGGCCAGGTTGATCATGCGCATCACGCCATACATGAACGACAGACCGCAGGCCAACAAGGCGTAGTAGCCGCCCAGCAGCACACCCTGGATCAGTTGGTTCAGGTTATCCATGGGTACCGCTCCGGGCCTGGTGGCCGAAATAGTGATCGAGGATCTCCGCGCGAGACATCTCGCCAGCACGCCCCACGGCGACGATGCGGCCTTCCAGCATGCAAACGATGCGGTCCGCCACGGAAGTTGCACGTTGGAGGTCCTGCTCGACCAACACGATCGTCGTGCCGGAAGCGAACAGGCGCTTGAGCGAGTCGTAGACCCCCTGCACGGCCAGCGGCGACAAGCCGAGCGAGACCTCGTCGAGCAACAGCACACGCGGGTTGGTCATCAGCGCCCGCCCGATGGCGACCGCCTGTTGCTGACCGCCCGAGAGCGTGCCGGCCATCGCGGCCAGTTTCGGTTTGAGTTGGGGCAGCGCCTCCAGCACGGTCTCGAAGTTCCAGACGCGGTCGCGTCCGGCAGCCAAGGCCACCCGCAGGTTCTCCTCGACCGTCATGGAGGTGAACAGCTTTCTCCCCTCTGGCACCAGCGTCAGTCCCAAGGCGGCCCGGCGGTGGCCCGGCAGCCGGGTGACGTCAACCCCATCCAGCAGGATGCGACCTCGCGTTGTCGGATGCACCCCGGCCAGCGTGCGCAGCAGGGTGGTCTTGCCGGCGCCATTGGCGCCGACCAGGGCGATCTTCTCGCCCGCAGCGATCTCGAGCGAGATGTCCTGGAACGCCCGGAGCAGACCGTGGCGTCCCTCCAGGCCTTCGATGGCCAGTGTCGTCATTGCGGCGTTCCCAGGTAAGCGGCGACCACGATCGGGTCGTTCAACACGGTCTGAGGCTCGCCTTCAGCGAGGACACAACCTGCGTCCATGCACACCAGTCGGGTCACGACCTGGAGCAGCACGTGCACGATGTGCTCGATCCACACGATCGCAATCCCGCGCGCATGCAGGCCACGGATGGTGTCGACCAGCAGGGCGGCCTCGCCATCGGTGAGGCCACCGCCGATCTCGTCGAGCAAGAGCAGCTTGGGGCCGGTTGCAAGCGCACGCGTCAATTCGAGGCGTTTGCGTTCCAGCAGGCCCAAGGATTCCGCGCGCCGATTGGCCAGCGGCAGCATGCCGCAAACGCTCAGTGCGTCGATCGCGCGGTCATGGGCCTCCGAGCCCGAGAAGCCGCCGCCGTGCTTGGCGCCCGTGAGCACGTTCTCGAACACCGTCATGCCGCCGAAGGGCCGGGGCACCTGGTGCGTGCGGGCGATGCCGCGCCGGCAACGCTCGGCGGCGTCCAGGCCGCCAAGCGCCTCCCCCTGAAACTGCACCGACCCCCTGCCGGCATGGGCACCGGACAGCAAGCTCAGCAAGGTGGTCTTGCCCGCGCCGTTCGGCCCCACGATGCCCAGCGCCTCGCCTTCGCCGACGTGGAAGTCCACGTCGTCGATCACCACGAGCGACCCGAACTGCTTGTGCAGCCCCCGCGCCTCGAGCAGCACGGGGGCCCTTGCCAGTGCCCCGTTCATCCTGGCCGCTTCAGGCGTAGGGCAAGAGCTTGCTTGCCACCGGGATGTTGCGATCGCCCGAGTTCTCGGTGATCACGTACTCGTAGCGATGCTTGGCACCGGCGGCTGCCTTCACCCACTGGGTGCCGATCAGCACCGAGGTGGCAACGTTGGGCACCGGTCCTTTGGTGAAGTCGATCGTGCCCATCATCGTGGTGACCTTCAAGCTGCCCAGCGATTTCGCCACGGCGGCCTTGTCCTTCGGGTTGCTGCTGGCCTTCAGAGCTTCGACCCCCAGGTCGATGAGCGACATCGACGCGCCGAGCTGCTGGTTCCATTGCTTCTTCGAGCTGGCCTCGTAGCCGTCGGCCAGTTGCGCGCCGGTGACGCCCGTGAGCGTCGACTTGTACGGGAAGGTCTTGTGCCAGTAGCAGCCGCTGGACAGGTTGAAGCCCAGGGGACCGAGCGCTTCGACGGTCGAAGGAAACAGGCCGGTCTTGGCCACCTGCGCGATCTTGATCTGCTTGGTGAAGCCTTGCTGCGCGGATTGGCGCCAGAACGTGGCGAAGTCCGGCGGGATCGGGAAGGTGACGAACAGCTCGCACTTCTCGGCCTTGAACTTGGAGATCTGGGCCGAGAAGTCGGTCGTGCCCGTCTCGTAGGGGCCGGCGTCGACGATCGTGTAGCCGGCCTTCTGCAGCGCAGGGGCCAGGCTGCCGCGAATCGCGTTGCCATCGGCATCGTTGGGCAGCAGCGCCGCAACCTTCTTGTTGTTCGGAATCTGCGACCACTGCGACACGTAGCAGTCGAGGAACTCCTTGACGCCGAAGGAGAAGTGGAAGCTCCACTTGAAGGGCGACGGCTCCCCTGGCTTGGCGCCGCGGCCGAAGTACCAAGCCTCCCACGGCATGATGGTGGACAGGCAGGGCACGCCAGCGGCTTCGCAGGCGTCTGACACCGGGTTCACGGTCTCCGGGGCCGAGGTCACCAGCACCAGGTCGACCTTGTCGTTGCTGATCAGGGCCTTGGCGAGTTGGCTGGCCCGCGCCGGGTCGGATTGGGTGTCGCGATCGAGGATCTCGACGCTAAACTTGCGCCCGCCGATCGTCAGGCCGCTGGCCAGTGCCTTGCGGGCCAGGTCCAGCACATAGCCGTCGGCTTCGCCGAAGCCGGCCAGCGGGCCGGTGCGTGGGCTGATGAAGCCCACGCGCAGCACGTTCGCATCTGCCGCCTGGGCAAGGACGCCGCCAGGTGCCATCAGCGTCAGACCGACGGCGCCACCGGCGCCCAGCACCTTGCGTCGGGACGTCTGGCCTGCGTTGAGGGTCTCGTTGTCGTTCGCGTTCATCTCGTGTCTCCGTCTGTGGTCATGGTGGGGAAATCGCTCATGTCGAGCAGCACGGCCGAGCCCATCGGGCTCAGCGGGACAGGTAGCCGCCATCGGCGGCGTAGTAGTTGCCGGTGAGAAAACTCGCCCGATCGCTCGCAAGGAAGCTCACCAGCTCGGCCACCTCCTTGACCTCGCCGAGGCGGCCAAGGGCATGGAGTTCGGCCAGTCCGCGCCGCCCTTCTTCGGGCACGTTGTCGATCAGGCGGGTTTTGATGAAGGCCGGACCGACGGCGTTGCAACGCACGTTCTCGCGTCCATAGTCCAGCGCCACGGTGCGGGTGAGGCCTACCACACCATGCTTGGCGGCAACGTAGGGGGCCAGGTCGACATGCCCGACCTGGCCGAGGATGGACGAGATGTTGATGATCGAGCCACCGCCACGGCGCAGCAGCGCCGGGACCTGCGCGCGCACGCCATAGAACACGCCGCTCAGGTTGATGTCGATCACCTGGCGCCAGGTCTCAGGCGTGTGCTCAGCGGCCTTGCGGAACTCGCCGCTGATGCCGGCGTTGTTGACGGCCACGTCGAGCCCACCGAACAGCGATTCGGCATGGGCCACGGCAGCCATGCTCGCTTGTGGGTCGGTGACGTCCAGGTGCAGGTAGGCGACATGGCCGCCGGCCGCCTGGATGTCGGCAACGGCCTGTCGGCCGGCATCGTCGACCACATCGCACAACAGCACCTGTGCGCCTTCGGCCGCCAATCGCTCGGCGATCGCCCGACCGATCCCCATGGCTGCGCCGGTCACCAGCGCGCTCTTGCCTTTCAGTTCCATGGTGCACCCTCGTTCAGGAGACGGTCATCGCGCCGTCGCAGACCAGCTCGGTGCCGGAGACGGTGCGCGCGAGATCGCTGGCCAGGTAGAGCGCGGCATTGGCAATGTCCTGCGGCAGGCTGGTCACGCCCAAAGGACTGGCCGCCTTCATCTGTGCGTAGGCGTCGTCCTGGTCCTTGAACATGCCGAGCGCAACGAAATCCCCCAGGAGCTTCGCCCCCATCTCGGTCTCGACGAGGCCAGGGTGGATGGAGTTCACCCGAATGCCGTGGCCCAGACGCCCGAACTCGACCGCCGCGGCCTTGGTCAGCAGACGCACCGCACCCTTGGATGCGGAATAGACGCCCAATCCTGGCGTGCCGATCAGGCCGGCCACCGACGACAGGTTGACGATGGCGCCACCGCGCCCCGCCGTGCCGCCCGGCTTCATGCGCCGCACGGCGTGCTTGTGCCCAAGCAAGACGCCGGTGACGTTGACCGCCATCAGCGCCTCGATGTCCTCGAGGGTGATGTTCTCGAGGAAGCAGGTCTGCTCGATCGCCGCGTTGTTGACCAGCACGTCGAGACCACCGAACTCGGTGATGGCCTCGTCGAGGATGCGCTCCCACCCATCCTCTCGCGAAGCATCGTGCAGCACGAAGGTCGCACGCCCACCCTCGGCCCGGATGGCCGCCGCGACGCTTTCGCCTTGCTCGGAACGCACATCACCCAGCACCACGGCCGCACCCGCCCGCGCGAACGTTCGCACAACGGCCTCGCCGATGCCACCGGCGGCCCCGGTGACGACGGCCACCTTGCCTTGCAAGTTCATCTGGAATCTCCGGTGGGTGGCTTCAGGCCAGGGCGCGGGTGGACTGCAGCACCTTCTCGACGATGGCGTCGGCGAAGGCTTCGTCGTTGATGTGGCACTCGAATTCGCGGACCTCGACGCTGGCAGGCAGCTCGGCGCGCATCGCCGCCGCGAAGACCGGGCACAGCGAAGGATCGTGCAAGTGGCCTTCCGGGCTGTCGTGGTGCGAGAAGCCCTTCAGCGGAATGAAGAACGACACCGGGCCTTTGGCTTCGGCGATCAGGCCGCCGAGATGCCTGGCCAGCTTGTGCAGTTCCTCAGCCTCGGCGCGCACGGCCGTCAAGGCGTGGTTGTGCATGTGATAGCGCTTGCCGGGGAACTGCTGCTTGGCCGCATCGATCGGGCCGGCCACCATGAAGTCCGCGTTGCCCGGCGCAAAGATGACCGGGATGCCCTTCGCCAGAGCCGCTTTCGAGCGGTCCGGGCCAGCGCTGCACAGGCCGTTGTTGAGGAAATCGTTGTGTTCGACCAGCGAGGTGTCCACCACCGCTGCCACATCACGCTCGGCAACCAGCTGATCCAGGGCCATGCCGCCGGTGCCCAGCGTGTGGAACACCATCACCTCGTAGCCTTGTTGCTCAAGCGCCTTGCGCACACGCACCGTGCAGCGATCGATCGTGCTGAGCGTGCCCATCGCGATCAGTGGCTTGGGCTCCACGCGCACCGGCGAGTAGGCCTTGGCCATGGCCGCCGTGGCGATGGCGGCATTGCTGAACACGTCGCGCGTGATGCTGTTGAGGCCGGCGATGTCACACACCGGGTTGAACATCACGATGTCCTTGGCGCCGACGAAGGGGCGTGTGAAGCCTGAGGCCATGGTCGAGACCAGGACCTTGGGCATCCCGTACGGGAAGCTCTGCATGACGACCGAACCGAGTGCGGTGCCCATCGAGCCACCGACGCCGATGATCCCGCTGATCGGCGTCTTGGCATGCAAGGCCTGGGCGCACTTGACGGCGCCTTCGATCATGACGCCCTGACATTTGCCCTCATGCTTGAGGTCTCGCACTTCCTGCAGCGTCTTCCCGGCGGCTGCAGCGACCTCCGCCGGCGGGATCTCGACCTGGTCGTCGACCTCCGAGCGGATGCTCGCGTCGAGATGAACCACCTCGACGCCATTGGCTTCGAGCGTCTCGCGCACGAACTTCGCCTCGACCGCTTTGGTGTCGAGAGTGATGATCATCAGTACTTTGGGTTTGCTCATGGCTTGTCTCCTGAGGTTGTGGCCATCGCTGGGCCGGGTGAGGTGGTAAGGGGCTAGGAAGGGTTGAGGGCCGCGGCGAAGCGGACGAAGAAATCAAGGCTGCGCGGGTTGACCATCGCGTCGGGGTGGGCGACTTTTTCGACGGGTGAGCCGAGCAGCAGCCGGCGCACGGGCACCTCCATCTTTTTTCCGGTCAGCGTGCGGGGAATCTCGTGCACCTGCCAAACCTCGTTGGGGACATGGCGTGCCGACGCCTGCAGGCGGATCGCGTCGGCAATCCGGGCCTTCAGCCCCTCGTCGAGCACTTGTCCGGGGTGCAGCACCACGAACAGCGGCATGTAGCTGGGTCGGCCGAGATACTCGAGATCCACGACCAGGCTGTCGCGCACTTCGGGCAGGGCTTCGACGACGCGGTAGATCTCCGCCGTGCCCATGCGGATGCCGAAGCGGTTGATCGTCGAATCGGAGCGGCCGAAGATCACGCTCGTGCCTTCGGGCGTGAATCGGATCCAGTCACCGTGCCTCCAAATGCCCGGGAACATCTCGAAGTAGCTCTCGCGATAGCGGCGCTGCTCGGGGTCGTTCCAGAAGAACACCGGCATCGACGGCATCGGCTGCGTCACTACCAACTCGCCGACCTCGCCCACCACCGACTGCCCCTGCTCGTTGAACGCATACGCAGCCACGCCCAGCTCGCGACATTGGATCTCGCCGGCAAACACCGGCAGGCTGGGCGCACAGGCCACGAAGCCCGAGGCGATGTCCGTGCCGCCGCTGACCGAAGCCAGCCACACGTCCGGCTTCACGGCGTCGTACACCCAGCGGAAACTGTCCTCCGAGAGGGGGGAGCCGGTGGCGTTGATCGCCCGCAGTGCGCTCAAGGGCGCGAAGTCACGCGGCCGCAAGCCTTCCTTCTGGCAGTTGGCGAGGTAGGCCGCGCCACAGCCGAACAGGCTGACGCGCTGCGCATCCAGAAAGCGCCACAGCGTGTCGGCTTCGGGCCAGGCGGGGTTGCCGTCGTACAGCACCGGGACACCGCCGACCAGCAGCGAGCCCATCAAGAGGTTCCAGACGATCCATCCCGTGCCGCCGAGGAAGACGACGCGATCACCGGCTCGCACGTCATGCTGCAGCGCCATCGTCTTCAGGTGCGTGAGCACGATGCCGCCGTGGCTGTGCACGATCGCCTTCGGCAAGCCCGTGGTGCCGGAGGAGTAGACGATCCACAAAGGGTGCGCGAAGGGCACACGCTCGAAGGCCAGCGGGGCGGTGGTCGCAACGGCGTCCGACCAGGCCAGGCGGTTGCGCCATACCGGAGGCTGCGCGCCCGCCTGCGGCCCCGGCACATGGATCACGTGCTGCACGCTCGGCAGCGCATCCAGCAGTTGCTCGACGACCTCGGCGCGTGCATGCACCTTGCCGTTGTAGCGGTAGCCGTCGACGGCCAGCAACACCCTCGGCTCGATCTGGCGGAAGCGGTCGGTCAGCACGCTCATGCCCATATCGGGCGAGCAGCTCGACCAGATCGCACCGATGCTGGCACAGGCCAGAAAGGCCACCACCGTCTCGGGCCGGCTCGGCATGAAGGAGGCAACGCGGTCGCCGATCCCCACGCCCAAGCCCCGCAGCGTGGCGGCCAGCGCACCAACGTCGCGGCGCAGGTCGGCCCAAGCCAGTTCGCGCAGGGGTTCACCCTCGGCGCGAGCGATGAGCGCGCAGCGATCGGCTGTTTCGTGACGGAAGACGTGTTCCGCGTAGTTCAGCTGCGTGTCTGGGAACCACTGTGCGCCGGGCATCTCCCGCTGTCCCAGCACGCGGTCTGGTGAACCGTCGGCCTGCACTTCGAAGTAATCCCAGATGGACCGCCAGAAGACATCGAGCTCGCCAACCGACCAGGACCAAACATCGGCGTAGTTGCGCGATGCAGGGCCCAGACCGCGAGCAGCCAGCCAGTCCTGGTAGTGCGACAAGGTGGCGGCCGAGGCAGCCTCCGGCGTCGGGCGCCACAGCGGCGTCATGGCCGTCGTGCTCATCGAAGCAGCTCCAGCAGCGCGTGGATGCCGGGCAGCGACAAGTGGGGCCGCTGGCCCTCTGGCAGTGCCGCAAATTCTTTGGCGCCTGCCAGCCCGGTGTGCACGCCGACGGAGAACGCGCCGCCGCGAAGCGCCATGGCGTTCTCCAGCGTTGGATCGTCACCGACGACGGCGACATCGTCCGCCGGCGTGCCCAGGCGTTCGCAGGCCACCTTCAGTGCCGTCATCGACGGTTTGCCAACCACGAGGGCGCGCTTGCCGGTGACGCTGGTGACCGCGGCGGACAAGGCGCCGGAGATGCCCAGGGCTGGGCCGTCGCGGCTGGCCAGGGTGGCGGCCTTCGACACGGTGTACAGCGTTGCACCGGCCCAGACCGCGCGGCAGGCGGCTTCCAGGTCGGCCAGGCCGAACTCCGGATGCCAGCCGACCAAGACCGCGTCGGCATCGTCCGCGCGGGCGGGCGACCGGACGACGTCGAACCCAGCTTCGACCAGCGGCCTCCAGACACCCTCAACACCCAGCGCGAGGACACGCTGGTGACGCTTGCGCTTGAACTCGGCCACCGCCACGCTCAGCGGCGTCAAGGTCTGTTCCGGGGTCAGGTCAAAACCTGTCTTGGCGAGGGCTTGCGACAGCTGCAGCGGCGTCTTGGTCGAGCCGTTGGTGAACGCCACGAGAGGGATGCCGCGTTCGCCGAGCAAAGCCAAGGTCTGCAGCGCCCCCGGCAGGGCCTGATAGCCATTGAGTTGCTTGTCGGCCAGCGCGAGCGTGCCATCGATATCGAAGACGAAGCCTCGGATCTTCTGCAGCCGCGCTTGGAGGTGCAGATCAGTCATCATGCCTCCGCCACGTCGCCGCTGTGGCGCGTCAGCTCCAGCCGGAAGCCGTCTCGCTCCAGGCGGACATGGTCCACGTCCTGGCGGGTGCCCAGCGACTCCAGCAGCTTCTCCACCGGCGCCAGGGCCGCGTTGAAGCCACGTCGGCAGGGTCCCGACGCGACCATCGCATCCACTTGGTCGGCGGGCATCACCGCACGCAAGAGGAACTCCTCATCGGACAGGCGCGCCGAGAAGCGGCGGCGCAACTCGTCCAAGCCCGGCATCGACGCCTGCTGGGCCAGCTCCTTCGCACGCGGCAGGGCCAGGATCCGGTCACGCACATCGCCATCCATCGGCGCCAGGGGCGTGCCGAAGCGACCGATGACATAGCGGATGACCTCGTCGGGCACGTTGGCGTAGCGCTCCGGCGCAAGCACGTTCATCACCGCCATCGTCGCCACGACTTGCGAGAAGGGCGTGACCATGATGGGATAACCCAGTTCGGCCCGCACGCGCTCGACCTCCTCGAAGACTTCGGCGATGCGGTGCTCCTGACGCATCTCGCGCAACTGGCGTCGCATCGTGCCCAGCATGCCGCCGGGCAGCTGATGCTTGAAGTAGCGTGCGTCGTACTCTTGAGGAACGCCTTGCGGCAGGCCCTGAGCCTTGGCCAGTGCGACGAAATAGGCGCTGACCCGGGCCGCAGCATCCATGTCGAGGTCGACGGTGTGCCCGTTCGCCTGCAGGTTGGCCACCACGTTCTCGATGGCCGGCTGGCTGCTGCCATTGCCCAGCGGCCGTGCCGCCGTGTGCAGGCTGTCGATCCCGAGCTCTGGCGCGATCGCGTAGGTGAAGGGCGCCAGCCCGATCGTGCAATGCGAGTGGAGCTCCAGCGGCTTGTCCCCGACGGCCACCCGCAGGAGCGGCAGCAAAGTGCGGGCGCGTTCCGGCGTAAGAAGTCCGCCGGGATCCTTCAGGTAGATGCGTCCGATGGTCGGCTCGGCCGCGAGGCGGCTGGCCATCGCCGAGAAGAAGGCATCGTCGTGGAACGGGCTCACGGTGTAGACGAGCGCGCCGATGATCTCGCGCCCTCCTTCTTTCGCGATGATGCGACTGCTGTCGATGACCGCATCGGCGCTGTTCATCGGATCCATCACCATGAAGCGCTCGACCCCGTTGCGCACCAGCAGGCGGAACGACAGCGCCATCAGCTCCGGATTGGCCACTTCCCACGAGATGAAGCGCATGCCCGTGGACAGGAAGCTCAGCGGCGTGCGGGGCGCGCGCTCCTTCATGAGCCGGAAGCGCTCCCAAGGGTCTTCCTTGTGGAAACGCACGCTGACCGCCATGTGCGTGCTGGTGCTGAAGTCGAGGGCGTGGTAGCCCACTTGGTCCAGCACCGGGGCGATCTCGAGCATCATCCCCGTGCGCAGGCCGGTGGCACCCCACAGGCTCTGGTTGCCGTCGCGCAGGGAGGTGTCGATGAACTGGATGCGTTTGGCGCTCATGCCTGATGTCCTGTCGTGGTGGCGGTGGCCCGCTCGGCCAGCCAGCGGCCGAGAAAGCCGGTGTCGACGCCGCCTTCGATGAATTCGGGGGTGGCCAGCACGTCGCGGTGCAACTGCTGGTTGGTCTGAATGCCGGTCAGTCGCAAGTCGGCCAGCGCGGCGTCGAGACGGCGCAGAGCAATGTCGCGCGTGGGCCCATGCGCAATGAGCTTGGCGATCATCGAGTCGTAGTACGGCGGAATCATGGCGCCGGCTTCCATGTGCGTGTCCACGCGGATGCCTTCGCCTTGCGGGAAGTGCGCCTCGACGATGCGCCCCGGCGAGGGGCGGAAGTCATGTGCCGGGTCTTCAGCGTTAATGCGGCATTCGACGGCGTGACCGCGCTGCTGCACGCTCTCCTGTGTGATCGAGATCGGATGGCCTTCGGCAATGCGCACCTGTTCGGCCACCAGGTCGAGACCCGTGATCAGCTCGGTCACCGGGTGCTCGACCTGGATGCGGGCGTTCATCTCGAGGAAGTAGAAACGTTGGCGTTCGACGTCGACGAGAAACTCCACCGTGCCCAGGCTGCGGTAGCCGATGTGGCGCGCAAAGCGCACGGCCGACGCGTGCAGCTCCTGGCGCATGCGCTCCGGCAGGTGAGGGGCCGGGGCCTCCTCGATCAGCTTTTGGTAGCGCCGCTGCACGGAGCAGTCGCGGTCGCCCAGGTGAATGGCGCTCTCGCCATCACCCAGTACCTGGACTTCCACATGGCGCCCCTTCGTGACATAGCACTCGATGTACACCCGGCCATCACCGAAGGCCGCGAGCGCCTCGGCACCGGCCAGCTCAAACATCGCGTTCAGTTCGGCCGGTGTGTCCGCCCGCTTCATGCCGCGACCACCGCCTCCGGCCACCGCCTTGATCAGCACCGGGTAGCCAACCTGATCGGCCAGCCGCAGCGCCTCGTCGAGGGACGCCACAGGGCCTCCGGGCGTGGTGGGAACCTGCGCCTCGTCGGCAATCCGACGGGCCTCGAGCTTGTTGCCCACGCGTTCGATCTGGCCCGAGGTCGGCCCGATGAAGATCAGACCGTTCTCTTCGCAAGCTGCTGCGAACTCCGCACGCTCAGACAAGAAGCCATAGCCCGGGTGAACCGCCTGGCAGCCGGTGCCCAGCGCCGCCGCGACCATCGTCTCGATTTTCAGGTAGCTGTCGGTCGACCGAGCCGGTCCAATGCAGACCGCACGATCGGCCAGGCGAGCGCCAAGGCTTTCACGGTCAGCCGTGGAGACGGCCAGCACGGACTCGATGCCCAGGCGCTTGAGCGTACGGATCACGCGCACGGCGATCTCGCCGCGATTGGCGACCAGCACCCGTCGGATGGGCAAGGAGCTGGTGGAGTTATCGCTCATGGCTCCACCTTCAGCGCGGCCGCACGCGGATCAGCACCTGATCGAACTCGACCAGTTGCGAGTCAGGCGCCACGACCTCGACGACCTCGCCGCTGACGCCGGCGGCCACCGAGTTCATCAGCTTCATGACTTCGACGATGCCGATCACTGAGTCAGGTTCGACCTGGCTGCCCACACGGACAAACGGCTCCGCGCCCGGCTTCGGCGCAAGGTACAAGGTGCCGAGCATCGGGGCTTTGATGTCGACGAGCCCGGTGTTCACGGCAACCAGCGTCGAGCTTGGGGCGGCCTGCTGTACGGCGCTGGACGGGGAGGCTGCGGCTGAAGAGGACGCAGCCGTCGGTACCGGCGCTGGGGGCGCTGTCGAGACACGTGGCGCAGCAGGCGCCGCTCCACGGCGGCGAAGGTCCAGCTTGAGGCCCTCGAGCTCCAGATGCAGTTCGTCGAACTGGGAGGCTTCGAGGAGGCGAATGATGCGTTCGACGTCGTCGTGCGAAATGCTCATGAGGATTCTTTCGGAAATGCAGCAGCCAGCACACCCATTGGGTGCGGTCGTCCGTTGAGGGGCGCGTCTGTCAGAAGTCGCGCGTCATGAAGGCGTGGCACCACCGGCCGAACGGCAGGTGGTGATGCTTCAATCAGGAAGGAGGGGGAAGGTCATGCTTGTCTCAATTCTTGGTGATGTTTGTTGTGCTCTGACGTTGACCGAAGTGTTGCGCCGCTTCGCCGAGCCGGCTACTGTTCCACACGTGGTTTTCTCCAGGTGAAAAGTTGAATGCGTGACTACCAAGTGAAAAGCATCCGGGCGCTGGACCGCGGATTGGAGGTTCTCGGCTATCTGCAGAAGGCCCGAACGGCGAGCCTGCACGACCTGCACATCGCGACCGAGCTGCCGAAGTCCACCTTGACGCGGATACTGACGACGCTAGAAGGTCGAGGCCTCATCTGGCAGCGGCTGGCGGATGGTGCGTTCATGGCCAGCCACACTTACTTGCCACGGTCGCCTCAAGTCCACGATGAGGGCTTCCTCGTGGAAGTGGCGGCGCCTTGTCTTGAGCGGCTTTGCCAGAAAGTGAACTGGCCGTCGATCCTGGCCGTGCCGCGGCTGACGCACATGGAAGTCATCGAGACGAACCGGCCGCGCTCGTACTTCTCCCATCTGGCGTTGGGACCGATCGGCTTTCGCATCAACATGCTGCGCTCAGCCACAGGACGGGCCTACTTGGCATTTTGCGGCGAGGACGAGAGACAGGCCATCCTGCAGCGGTTGGCCGCGAGCACGGACCCTGGCAACCACCTTGCACGCACACCCTCTGTCGTGGAGAAGATTCTTGAGGAGACGCGCCAGCGAGGCTACGGAACGCGTGCTTCCGACTTCGGCGGCCACTACGAAAAGACGCGCCGCGAATCAGATGACCATCGGGACTCGATTGCCTTGCCCGTCTGGGCCGGACATGAAGTCATCGCGGCGGTGAACTTGACGTGGATTCACAAGGCTGCAACGGTGGACCAGATCGTGAAGACCTGCCTGCCACAGTTGACTCAGGCAGCGCGAGAAATCTCCATCAAGTTGGAAACGGCTTAGGGCGGCCCGGTCATGGCCTCACGAGCACGACGCCGACGCGCAGCCCGGTCTCGACCGCAACATGGGCCTGTGCGATCTCAGCCAGACCGAAATCCGCAGCCGTTCGATGGACGAGCGCGCGTCTGCGCAGCAGGTCGTTGGCGCCACTGACAACCGCGGCTCGGTCCTCGGGCCGAAGTTCATAGACAAGAAAGCACGCCAGCGTGAGCGAGTCCCAGAGCATGGCGCGGAAGTCCACAGCGGTCTCGACCGTCTGATTCGAGCCGTAGCTGACCAGGCGGCCGTGCGGCCGCAACACGCCTTTGCCGATGAGCTTCGCGGTGGACTGAAAGTCCATGTCGATCACGGCATCGACACCTCGACCCGCCGTCAGTTCTCGAACCCGTTCCGCGACCGGCTCGGTCCGGTAGTCGATGACCGATGAGGCGCCGGCCGATCGGGCGTGCTCCCTGCGCGCGGGGATGCCTGCCGTGGCAATGACCTGCGCGCCGCGCTGCACGGCGATCTGTGTCACGTACTGACCGACGACACTGCCGCCCCCAATGACCAGGACCGAGCGACCGTCCATCTCCCCAGCGAGGCGCAAGGCTTGCAGCGCAGTGAGCACCGGGATGCCGACGCAGGCTCCTTCGTCGAACGACGCATCTTTCGGCAACTCGACCGCCTGCAGCGATGGGAGGCAGATCATCTCCGCCGCAGTGCCGCACGGACGCTGCCACTGACCGTTCCAAAGCCAGACCCGCTGCCCGATCCTGCTGCCCGACACCCCCTCGCCCACAGCGTCAATGACACCGGCGCCATCGCTGTGTGGGATGACCCAGGGCGTGGCCAGCGGCCTGCGCATGCGGCTCTTGACGTCAGACGGATTGACGCAGGACACGTGGACGCGGACCCGCACCTCCCCGCCTGCGGGGACCGGGTCGGCGCGCTCACCGACGACCAGGACTTCATCGGCCTCGCCATTGCGTTCGTACCAGGCAGCGCGCATGTCGGGCTCCGCTGTTCATTGTTCAATGAGGGCAATGGTGGCACAAACGTCACACCCCGTTTCGCCTCGGATCCTGGTCTCCCCAGGCAGGCAGGCCGACCTTGGAGCGGGAAGCCAAGCACCACCACGACGCGCCAATGGACGTGTCACCAATGCCGAGCCTACGCCAACGGCACATGGTCGTTGGATGCACTGGTCGTGATCGACGATCCCAGGGACGGACCCAGCGGCGGCTGATCGTCTGGCGCACCGGCGCTGTCGCCGAACTGCTGGACGATCAGATCGCGCAGCCAGCGGTTGGCCGGATCCTGGTGGTACTTGGCATGCCAGAACACCCGAATCTCGATCGGCGGCAAGGCCACCGGGTGCGCACGGCATCCGAGGTCGAACCGCAATGCGCTGCGTTTCGCGAAGACCTCGGGAACCGTCGCCACCAGATCCGACGACTCCAGCACGTCCGCCAACGCCACGAAGTGCGGCACCCGCAGCCGGATGCGCCGCACGATGCCGGCCTTGTCGATGAGCTCATCGACCCGTCCATGCCCCGTCCCCACCGACTGCACCAATGCATGTTCGGCGAGGGTGTAGGCCTGCAGCGGGTCGGAGGCCGTCGCCAAAGGATGCCCCCGGCGAAACAGGCAGACATAGCGCTGCCGGAACAACAGGCGCTGGTGGAAGTCGGTGGTCAGGTCCGGCAGGTGCCCCAGCGCCAGGTCCACCTTGCCCTGCTCCATTTCGACGCGCAGGTTCACGGCCGTGTTGCGCACGGTCGCGATGCCGGCGCCCGGTGCGCGCGCTCGGAGCGTGCGCACCAATGTAGGCAGGAAGTGCACCTCGCCGATGTCGGTCATCGCCACGGCGAACCGGCGCTCACTGGTAGCGGCGTCGAAGTTGACCTTGCAGGCCATCACCTCCCCGATGCTGGCCAGCGCCAGGGCAATCTGGGGTGCGATCTGATCGGCCAGCGGTGTGGCCTGCATGCCCCGGGCGGTGGGGATGAACAAGCGGTCCCCGAGCGCTTCGCGCAGGCGCTTGAGCGCGCTGCTCACCGCCGGCTGGGACATGCCCAGGTGCTCGGCCGCCAGCGAGGCGTTGCGGTCTGCATGCACCTGCACCAGCACACGCAGCAGGTTCAGGTCCAGGTTGGTGGGCAGGCTGTGCATGGCGGTGCTGATGCTGCGTGTCCCGGCCGTACGCGCAGCAGACGCGATCAGGATGCGTCGGGCTGGACGGCCGGCACCGCGCGGGCAAAGGCCTCCAGCTGGCTGCAGGCCGCATCGATCTCCATCAGCCGGGGCCAGCGCGCCAGATCCACCTTGAAGCGGCGCGCACTTTCAATCTGCGGCACCAGGTAGACATCGGCCAGCGTCGGCTGATCTCCGAATGCATACTGCCCTGGGCCACGGGCACGCACGAGCGCGTCGAAAGCGTCGAAGCCCGCTGCGATCCAGGTGCCACACCAGTCGTTGATTGCAGCGTCATCCGCCCCAAAGCGGTGACGCAGGGCTTCAAGAATCCGGCGGTTGTTCACCGGATGGATGTCGCAGCCCACAATGGCCGCCAGCGCGCGGACCTGGGCGCGATGCAGCGGGTCCGCCGGCAGCAGCGCAGGCGTCGGATACCTCTCCTCGAGCCACTCGATGATGGCCGGAGACTGGGTCAACACCGCCTCCCCGATGTCGAGCGCCGGTACCAGCTGCTGCGGGTTGATGGCCTTGAACGCCTCGCCGAGGTGCTGCTCCTTGCGCAGGTCCACCGCCACCTGCTCGCAGCTCAGCCCCTTCAGGTTCAGTGCGATGCGCAGACGGTGCGAGGTCCCGCTGCGGAAAAATCCGTAAAGCTTCATGAATCAAACTCCCAGGTACTGGTGAACGATGTCCGGCTGCGAACGCAGCGCCTGCGAATCACCCTGCCAGACGACACGGCCCTTTTCGATCACGACGTGCCGGTCGGCCAGATGCAGCAGCCGGCCCACGTTCTTGTCGATCACGATCTGGGCCAGGCCTTCGCGCTTGAGTTCACCCAAGGTGCGCCAGATCTCTGCCCGGATGATCGGAGCGAGACCTTCGGTGGCCTCGTCCAGCACCAGCAGCTTCGGGTTGGTCATCAGCGCGCGGCCGATGGCCAGCATTTGCTGTTCGCCGCCGGACAGCTGTGAACCGAGGTTGCTGCGCCGCTCTTTCAAGCGCGGAAAGAATGCATAGACACGCTCCAGCGTCCAGACCTTGGCACGGTCCAGCTGGCGGGAGGCGTAGGCCGTTGCCACCAGGTTCTCCTCGACCGTCAGGGCGGTGAAGATCTGACGCCCCTCCGGGACCAGCGCCAGCCCACGCCGGGCAATGCGGTGCGAGGGCAGCCCGTTGACACGTTCACCGTCGACTTCGATCGTGCCGGCCCCCATGGGCAGCATGCCGAACAGGCATTTGACCGTCGTCGAGCGCCCCATGCCGTTGCGCCCGAGCAGGGTGATCACCTCACCGGGTTGCACCTCGAACGACACATCGAACAGCACCTGGGCGCGTCCATAACCGGCCTGAAGCGCCTGGACCGACAAGAAAGGTTGGGCCATGTCGGATTCCTCAGTTCGTCTCGTCGCCGAGATACACCGCACGCACCTCAGGGTGCTCGCGAATCTCGTCGGCGGTGCCGGTGAACATCACCCGCCCATAGACCAGCACGCTGATGCGGTCTGCCAGTGCAAACACGGCGTCCATGTCGTGTTCGACCAGCAGGATGGTGTAACGGCGCTTCAGTCCACGCAGCAGTTCGGTGACTGCAGCCGACTCCTGCACGCTCATGCCGGCCATCGGCTCGTCGAGCAGCAGGAACTTGGGCTGTGCCGCAAGCGCCATGGCCAGCTCGAGCTGGCGCCGCTGCCCGTAGGCGAGTTCCCCGGCCGCAGTGCTCGCGAACCGGGTCAGGCCCGCAGCCTCGACCGCCTCCTCGGCGGCGGCCCTTGCCTTGGCGTTGGCCAGCATGGGCCGCCAGAACGACCAGGCGTGCTGCCGGGCACCCAACGCCGACAATGCGGCGTTCTCCAGCACCGTGAACTCCTCGAAGATCGAGGTGATCTGGTAGGAACGCAGCAGACCGCTGCGGGCACGCTGGTGGATGGGCGCCGCCGTCACGTCCTGCCCGTCGAATCGAATGTGCCCGGCGTTGGACTGCAGCTCGCCGCTCAACTGGTTGATGAGCGTCGTCTTGCCGGCGCCGTTCGGCCCGATCAGGGCATGCAGTTCGCCGCTGCGGATGTCGAGGGACACAGCATCGGTCACCAGCAGCACACCATAGCGCTTGATGAGACCTTCCGTTTGCAGGGTCGCCATCACAGGCCCCCCGGGTTCGACACCGCGGCAACCGCAGCCACTTCAGGCGGCCGGGACCGTCGGTCAAGCGCTTCCAGCCATCCCGCGATGCCACGCCGACCAAACAAGGCGACCAGCACGATGAGAGGCCCGAACACCGCCATCCAATGCTCCGTGAAGCCCTTGAGCACCTCTTCCAGCCCCAGGAAGACCAGCGCCCCCAGCAGCGGCCCGAAGACCGTCCCGATGCCGCCGAGCACCACCATCACAATCAGCTCGCCGGACACCGTCCAGGCCAGCGTGCTGGGCGACACAAAGGCGTTCAGGTTGGCCAGCAGCACGCCTGCCAGCGTACAGACCATCCCCGACAGCACAAACGCCGCCAGTTGCAGCTGACGCGACTGCAGGCCGATGGCATCGATGCGCCGGGCGTTCTGTCGTGCCCCTCGCAAGGCCATGCCAAAAGGCGCCAGACGCAAACGAGCCATCCACCAGAGGACCGCCACCAGAACCAACCAGGCTGCGTAATAGACCGTGGCCGTCGAGCCCAGGTCGATCGGACCGAACCGACTGGTGGCGGAAACAGGAAGGCCGTCATCTCCACCGTACTGCTTCAGACTCACGAGCAGGAAGTAGCCCATCTGCGCAAAAGCCAGCGTGATCATGATGAAGGCCATGCCCGAAGTGCGCAGGCTGATGGCCCCGACCACCAGGCCCACCAGGGCCGCAGCGGCCAAGGCGAAGCCCAGGTGCAGCCAGCCACTGCCCAGTCCATGGAAGGCGCTCAGGCCGACTGCATAGGCTCCCACACCCAGGAACAGGGCATGCCCGAAACTGACCAGCCCGCCATAGCCGAGCGCCAGATTGAGTGCACTGGCCGCGATCGCATAGATCAGGATGCGTGCGAAGAAGGCGGTCCAGAAGGGCTGCTCCATCCCGGCCGCCACAGTGGGCACCCCGGCCAGGGCCAGCAGCAGCAGCAGAGGGATCCAGCGCGACGGGCGAAAGTCCAGCGAAACGTTCATGACGCCCTCCTCTCAGCCGCGATGCGCGGGGAACAGGCCCTGCGGACGCAGCGCCAGCACCGCGGCCATCAGGATGTACACGCTCATGGAAGCGAGCGCCGGTCCGGCGGCATCGGCCACCGAACGTTCGGTCAACTGACGCAGCAGCAACGGCAGGAACACCCGCCCCAGCGTGTCCACCACCCCGACGATCAAGGCTGCATAGAACGCTCCGGAGACCGAGCCGATGCCCCCGATGACGATGACCACCAGGGTGGTGATCAACACCGGTTCCCCCATGCCAGACTGCACCGACAGCACCGGCCCGGCCATCGCGCCCGCCACACCGGCCAGCATGGCCCCGACGCCGAACAACAGGGCATTGAGCAGCCCGATGTTCACGCCCAGGGCACTGACGAGTTGCGGATTCTGCGCACCGGCCCGGATCAGCATACCCACCCGCGTCTTGTGGATCAGCAGCCAGGAACCGACAGCCACCACCAGACCCACGACGATGATCGCGAAACGGTACGACGGGTAGGTGATCCCCAGCAGGTCCACCGTCCCGGACAACACGTCAGGCACCTGCACGAACAGCGGCTGAGGCCCCCAGATGATGCGCACGACCTCGTTGAAGAACATCACCAGGCCGAACGTCGCAGCACATGGTCGAGGTGATCGCGCCGGTACAGGCGCGAGACGATGGTGACCTCCAGCGCCAGGCCGATCGCCAGTGCCGCCGCCATCGCCGCGCCCAGCGCCACCACGAAGGAGCCGCTGATCCCGTAGGCCAGCGCCCCTGCATAGGCGCCCACCATGTACAGTGAGCCGTGCGCGAGGTTCACGAAGCTCATGATCCCGAACACGAGCGTGAGGCCCGCAGCCAGCAGAAACAGCAGGACGCCGTACTGAAGGCCGTTGAGCAGCTGCGCGAGCAGCAGCGTGGCAGTCATGGCTGCGGCCTCAGGGCAGGGTGCACTGGGCGGCGTACGGATCGACATGCCGCTTCAGCGGCGTGCCCACCAACCGCGTGACGACCTTGCCGCCGTCGCGGGCGGTCTCGAAGGCGTAGTAGTCCTGCACCGGCATGTTGTTCTTGCCGAAGGCGAACGGGCCGCGCACCGACTTGAGTTCACTGCCGGCGGCCTTCACGGCAGCAGCCAGCTTCTTCGGGTCGTTGCCGGCCTTCTGCAACGCGATGTCCAGCAGGTTCGCTGCGTCGTAGCCGGTGGCCGCATACAGGCTGGGGGTGCGCTTGTACTTGGCCTCGAAGGCGGTGACGAACTTGCGGTTCTCCGGGTTGTCGAGTGCAGCGTCGTACATGCCGCCGCTGACCGTGCCGACCGCCGCATCCCGCAGCGACGGCAGCGTGGTGCCGTCCACCGTGAACACCGAGTACAGCGGCACTTTGCCCGTCAGTCCGGCTTGACTCATCTGCTTGACGAAGTTGATGCCCATGCCGCCTGGATAGAACACGAACAGGGCATCCGGCTTGGCCGCGCTCAGCTGGGCAATCTCGGCCGAATAGTCGGGCTGGTTGACCTGGGTGTAGACCTCGTCAACCACCTGCCCCTTGTAGAAGCGCTTGAAGCCGGCCAGCATGTCCTTGCCCGCCTGGTAGTTGGGCGCCATCAGATAGACGCGCTTGATGGCTCGGTCCTGCGCGAACTTGCCCATCGCCTCCGCGGCACCATCGTTCTGCCAGGCTATAGAGAACAGATTGGCCTTGCATTGCGCTCCCGCCACCGGCGACGGACCGGCATTGGTGGCAATGGCCACCACACCCGACTCGGCGATGCGCGGCAGGCTGCCCATCAGCACATTCGAGAAGGACAGGCCGACGATGGCGTCCACCTTGTCCTTGTCGATCAGCTTTCGCACCGCCTGCTGACCAACCTCAGGCTTGAGCTGGTCGTCCTCCTTGACGATGCTCGTGCTCTGGCCGCCGAGCTTGCCGCCGCGCTGCTCCAGCGCGAGCATGAAGCCATCGACCTGGTCCTGGCCGACAAGGGCCTGAGGACCGGACAGCGGCGCCATCAGACCGATCGTGGCAGCGGGTACCGAGCCGGCAGCAGCAGCCAACAGGCTGCCGCACAGTGCATTGAGCAAATTGCGTTCGAACATGGTTGTCTCCATCAGGCGTGAGTTGCCCTCCGGGACTGCTTCTGCAGCCCGTCGGACAATGGGTCAGGATCAAGTCGGGTTAATCGAGTTGCAGGAACACCCGGCCGCCTTCAACCCTCACCGGGTAACTGCGCAGGGCCTCCGTGACCGGCTCACAAGTCGGCCGGCCGTCGCGCACGTCGAACTTGCCCTGGTGCAGCGGGCACTCGATCTCGTGCCCTTCCAGGAAGCCGTCGCACAGGCGTGCGTTGCCGTGGGTACACAGGTTGTCGGTGGCATAGACCTCATCCCCGACGGTGTAGATCGCGATGTCCCGCCCGGCCACGGCGAACCCCTTGACATCGTCGGCGGGCAGTTCGTCGGCCGACAGCGCGTCGATCCAGTGGTTCGTGCTCATGAGCGCCTCAGATCGGATAGATGATGGAATTGGGGATCATCTCGGTGTCGTAGATGCACTCGCGCGAGGCGAACTTCAGGCCTTGCGGCGTGCGCACCACGGTATCGAGGTAGCGGCCGACATTGAACACGGTCGAGGCATCGGAGAGCTTGGTGCGGAACACCGCATAGTTCGCCTCGCAGCGGAAGCGCCCTTCACATGCCTCGCGCACCACCGGCGTGCCGACCACATGGCGTTGGTAGTAGGGGTCGTGGAACAGCGTTTCCTTGATGCCGTAGACACGGTCCTTCAGCATGCCCTTGCTGCTGAAGGCCAGCGTGGCCAGCGGGAAGCCCCGCTCATGGTTCTCGCGCGGCTGAAGCCGATAGACGCAGTCGTCGGTGAAGAACTCAGGCCACAGATCCCAGTTGCCGGAATCGACGGCGCTGGCGTAGTCCGCATAGAGCTGGTTCAGCGCCAGCCAGTCTTCGAAGCTCAGGTTCGTCGTCATGCTCAGGCCTCCATCACGTCGCGCCAGTAGCGGTACATGCCCCGGATCAGCGTCTCGGTCACCATGTGCTCGGTTTGTTCCACTTCACGCCCGCCCAACTCGGCCACCGCCCGGTGGAAGGGCTTGGTCTCGAAAGCCTGCTGGCTGAACTCGATCACCTCGCCATCGTCGGCCGAGACAAATCCGGCGGGACCGAACAGGTTGGCCTGGGTGAGTCGCCGCTTCGTCATCTCCTCGCTGTCGTCCTCGAAGCCGAAGTGCGTCCAGACGAAATCGAAGCTGCCATGGCCATTGGGCTGGATATGGCGTGTGGAGACGCTGTTGACCTGCTGCTGCAGGATGACGCTGGGGAAAATCGTCGTCATCACCGCCGTCGGCCCGCCCCACCAGGGTTCTGGCACGATGTCGATGAAGCTCGGATCGTTGAGCTTCATTTCCTCCTTGAAGCTCGACACCTGGGTCACCTGCTCGGCCTTGCCGCCGGCGCCGCGGGTGGAGACCATCGCCGCGTGGCGATGTTTGTCGTCCATGCGCAGCTGCGACTTGTTGTCGGCGCGCCAGAGGCCGAAGGTGACGAACCAGGTGTGCAGCAGCCCAGGGTGATACGGGTCCTTGATGTTCTCCTGCATCAGCTTCCAGTTGCCCGGGATGCGCTGGCGGTTGTAGCCTAGGATCTTGAGCCTTCGACCGTTGAAGAGGCGGTCGAAGTAGCCCAGGATGGTGGGGCCGAGGTAATCCTCCAGAGACTCCACATCGTGGTCGAAAGACGCGAAGACCACACCGCCGCGGCTGGCCACCTTCAGCTTGGTGAGACCGTGATCGGCCGTCTTGAAGTCCGCTGGCATGCCGCCGTTCACCTTGCCGTCCTGCTTCACGCCGCGTCGGAACGGCACGCCCTGCAGGTCGCCCTTGAGCGTGTAGCTCCACTGGTGGTAGGGGCAGACGAAGTCCTTGCGGTTGCCGTGGCGCTCGCGGCAGAAGCGCATGCCGCGGTGAGCGCAGACGTTCTCGAACACGTTGAGTGCGCCATCGGCGTCACGCGCCAGGATCACCGAGCGCTCCCCGACCACAGTGCGCTTGTAGTCGCCCGGGTTGGGCACCTCGGCCTCCAGGCCGACGTAGCACCAGTGGCCTTTGTAGAAGAAGCGCTCCAGCTCCTTGCGGTAGATCTCCTCACTGGTGTAGGTGAGGAACGGGATGCGGTGTGTACCGTCACCTTCCCACACCGGCTGGTCCGGAAAGACCGTGGAGGTTTCGTTCATGCCATGTCTCCTGGGTTGTCGCAGTGTTCGCTTCAAGCACCGATGGGCGCCGACGGGCGCATCGGCGCTGCCCCTCAGCCGGTGACCCGGACCTCGATCGCGCCGAGCCCCTGGACTTCGCCGACCATCACGTCACCGGCCACCACCGCATTCACACCCTCGGGCGTACCGGTCATGATGATGTCGCCCGGCTCCAGGGCCTCGTACTCGGACAGGTAGGCCACACACTCGGACACCGACCAGATCAGCTTGGCAATGTCCGAGCCCTGCCGCGGCTGGCCGTTGACGGTCAGCGTGATGGCAGCCTGCGCCGGGTGGCCGATGTCCTCGGCCCGATGCAGCGCACCGATCGGGGCGGACTGCGCGAACGACTTGCCGAACTCCCACGGACGCCCCTTGTCGCGGGCATCGAGCTGCAGGTCACGTCGGGTCATGTCCAGGCCCACGGCATACCCGTAGACATGGTCGAGCGCCTGCTCGACCGGAATGTCCCGCCCGCCGCGGCCGATGGCGATCACCAGCTCGATCTCGTGGTGGTAGTTTTTTGTCTTCACCGGGTAGGGCACGCTGGTCGGCGACGCCGCATCGACCACCGCAGCCGCGGGCTTCATGAAGAAGAACGGCGGCTCGCGGTCCGGGTCCTTGCCCATCTCGCGGGCATGCGCAGCGTAGTTGCGGCCGACGCAGAACACGCGGTTGACCGGGAATCGCTCTTCGCGTCCGGCGATCGTCAGGGTGGGAAGCGGCGGTGCTTCGAGGGCGAGTTTCATGGCGGTCCTTGGATGGGTTGGAGGGGTTCAGAGCCGCTCTTCGCGCCACAGGCCGAGAGCCAGTTGCACGGGGCGGTCAGAGAAGCTGAAGAGCACCGAGTCGCGGTCGGCACGCAGTTGCAGGGTGTGCCAGGAAGGCACGACGAACACGTCGTTGGGCCCGAAGCGCCAGGTGTGCTCGCCCGAGGGGCCGCTCAGTCGCGCCTCGCCGCCGCCTTCCAGGCACACCTGCACGGTGCCGTCGGTGGAGCGCACACCACGCGTCTCGAAGCCGGCCGGCAGGTGCTGGGCACAGGCGCCGATGGTGGGCATCGGCGAGGCTCCCGTGGCCGGGTTCACGTACCGCAGCTTGAAGCCATGGTGCGCATCGGGCGTGCCCTTGGCGATCGCCCGCAGGGAGGCCTGCGTGCGATCGAAGGGGTAGACGAACACCCGTGTCGGATCGCTCGGCCGGGGCTCGTAGTCCAGCGGCAGCATGTTGGCGCCGTAGCGCGCCAGGGCGTCGCCCTCGGGCCGCAAGGGCGTCTGCGACTGCTGCTCGCTGCGCTCGGCAAAGCCGGCATCGAGGAAGCGCACGATCGGGATGTCCAGGCCGTCCAGCCACACCACCGGCTGGTCTCCCAGGTTGCCGTGATCGTGCCAGGTCCAGGCCGGCGTGATGATGAAGTCGCCGCGTCGCATGGTCGTGCGCTCGCCATCCACCGCGGTATAGGCCCCCTCCCCGTCCAGCACCAGTCGGAGGGCCGACTGACTGTGTCGATGCGCTGGCGCCACCTCCCCCGGCATGATCAGCTGAAGTCCAGCGTACAGCGATTGCGTGATGCTGGACTGGCCGCGCAGAGCGGGGTTCTCCAGGATCAGCACGCGGCGCTCAGCCTCCTCGGCAGTGATCAGCCGGCCGGCCTCCATCACCTGATCGCGCAGTTCAGCGTAGCGCCACAGGTGCGGCAGCACGGGCGGGCGGGGCTGCGGCGGCACCAGCGCGCCGAGCACCTCCCACAGCGGGGTCATGTGGTGGTTGCCGATGCGGGTGTAGTAGTCGGCGCGTTGACGCAATGCGTCGTCGGATCGGTTGACAGCGTCCATGAAGTTCTCCTCAGGTGCCTTGTGTGTAAAACGCATCGGCGTAGATGTGCTCCGCAGCGATGCCCTTGCGGCGAGCCAGGACCGTTGCGGCCTCGACCATCGGCGGCGAACCACAGAGGTAGGCGCGCCAACCGTTCAGGTCGCCATGGTCCTGTTCGATCGCATCGGTGACCAGACCGCAGCGCTGTGTCGCCGGGTTCCCCCCCGAGGCCACAACGACATGCACATGGAGCCCTGGATGTTCACGCTGGAGCTGGGCCAGCCATTCCATGCCGTAGATGTCGCGCGGCGATCGCACGCCGAAGTACAGGTGGATGGGGTTGTGCATGACCTGCGCGATGGCACCGCGCAGGATCGACAGGATCGGAGCCAGCCCCGTGCCGCCGGCGACGCAGAGCATCGGGCCTTCATGCTTGCGTCGCAGGTAGGCCGATCCGAGCGGGCCGCTGACCTTCACGGCATCACCAACTTTCAGGTTGTGCGCGATGTAGCCGGTCACACGCCCATCCGGCACCAGCCGAACGTGGAACTCGAACAGCCCGTCCCCGCTCAGCCCGGCCATCGAATACGGCCGGACGTGCTGAGGCGTGAACTGAAGCTGCACATACTGGCCCGGAGAAAACTCGATGGGCTTTGCAGGGCGCAGCAGCAGCCTCTTGATGTCGTGGGTCAGGTCCTCGACGACCTCAACGACGGCCTTGACAATGCGGGCCGGGTGCACCACCACCTCATCGGGTTCAGGGATTTCGATCGTGCAGGGTTCGGTGAGGTAAGTCTGGCAGGCAAGCACGAAACCCTGCTCACCATCGAGCGGACGCTGCTGCGTGCCCGTGCCCTCCATCACCTCCCCGTCCAGCACTCGACAGCGACAGGTGCCGCAACGCCCCGACATGCAGGAGTAGGACATCGGCACCTGGGCGCCCTGAAGTGCCTTCAGGAGGTTGTCGCCGGGTTCGACCCGGATGACACGGTTCAGAGGTTGTACGAGGATGTCCATGGCGGCTTCAGTTCGATGGGGGGATGATTCCCTCTTCTGATACTTCAGCAAATAGAATCGCCTGAATTTGATCTATCACCCACCGTGATGTTGGTCCCATGGAGCTCTCGGACATCGACCTGAACCAGCTGGTGCTCTTTCAGCAACTCATGGTCGAACGCCGTGTCTCCAAGGTGGCCGAGAACCTGGGCCTGTCGCAACCGGCCGTCAGCAACTCGCTGGCCAGGCTGCGCCGTCTCTTCGGCGACGACCTGTTCGTGCGGACACCCACCGGGATGATGCCCACGCCGTTTGCGGAACAGCTCGCCGAGCCGATCGGCTACGCGCTCGGCATGATCCACAGCGGCCTGAACCAGCACAGCCGCTTTGATCCCGCCCGCGCCAAGCGCTCGGTGACGATCGGGATGACCGACATCGGCGAAATCGTCTTCCTTCCGAAATTGATCGAACGCCTTCGCCGGGAGGCCCCTGGGGTGTCGCTCAGCACCGTGCGCACCACCGCGACGAACCTGCGCGAGGACATGGAAGCGGGCCGGGTGGATCTCGCCATCGGACCGTTACCTCAACTGAAGGCAGGCTTCTTCCAGCGCCGCCTCTTCAGCCAGCGTTATGTGTGCCTGTTCAGGACGGGTCATGCGCTGGACCGAAAGGAGCTGTCGCTGGAGGACTTCCGCACCGCAGAACACCTGGTCATCGTGTCGGCAGGCACCGGGCACGACAAGGTCGATGAACTGATTCGGCAGGCCGGCGTCGATCGCAACGTGCGCCTGACCGTTCCCCACTTCGTGAGCGTGGGGCATCTGCTGCGCAGCACGGACATGGTGGCCACCGTCACCGAGCGGCTTGCGCACAGCCTGGTCGATCCGTTCGATCTCACCTTCCGGCCCCACCCGATCGATCTGCCTGAGATCGGCATCAACGTCTTCTGGCATGCCAAGGTGCATCGCTCTCCTGCTCACCAGTGGTTGCGTGGCGTCGTGTTTGACCTTTTCGGTCAGGACAGGCTGACCAAGCCATCGACTGAACTGTCGAAGTTGCCGGGTTGATCCACAAGGCGGTGGCCACCTTGCGCCGCAACATCACCCCAGATGATGTGCCACATTTCGCCCACACCATTGGCGCCCGAGACGCTGCACACGACGATCGTTGGGATCACGGGCTTCGGCGAGCACCGTTTCCGTCGCTCCCCTTCTTGCCCTTGCGGACGCCATGAACCACCTGTCGAACTCCTCCTTCTTCGACTCCCGCAGCGCACGCATCGAACTGGCGCGCCAGCGTTTCTTCGAAGAAGGCCAATCACCGGCCGGTGTGGTCGGCGCAGACGTCTTTGAGTCCTGGGCGCGTTGCCTGAGGCTGCATGGGAACCCGCACGAGCAGGCCACTTTCGAGCCGGTGACTGCGAGCAGGACCCAACTGGCGCTGATGAAGAACCGTCTTCTGCGACGGGCGTGGATGGATGAATTGCCGCGGCTGGAATCGATCCTCAGCACCACCAGCTGCGCTGCCATGCTGACCGACGCCAGCGGTGTCCTGATCGGTGCGTCCTGCGTCGGCCGTGCACACGAAGAGCTGATGCCGGTGGCAACGCGCCTGGGTGTCAACCTCTCTGAGGGCGCCGTCGGCACCACCGCACCAGGTGTGGCGGCCCGCACAGGGAAGCCCGTGTGCGTGCTGGGAGGAGAGCACTTCTTTGCCAGCGTGAAGGACATGCACTGTGCCGCCGCACCGATCCGGGACGTGCGAGGCCAGCTGGCGGGTGTGCTGGACCTCTCCAGCGAAAGGATCCCCTTTGCCTTCGATGCAGCGGCGGTCGCCGGGCTGTTCGCCGGCGCCATCGAGAACCGGTTGCTGGTCGCACAGTCCAGCGAGCACTTGGTCATCCGGTTCCAGGTTGCCGTGGAACTGCTCGATTCGGCCATGGCGGGTTTGGTTGGCATCGATGCGCAAGGTCGCCTGGCCTGGGAGAACGGCGTAGCCCGAAGCCTGCTCGGCGGTCTGACAGCGCAGGGACCGTCGACCGAGAGGTCTCCGGACGAGAGTTTCGGCAAAAGCTGGGCCCGCCTGGCGGCGCTGCCCGACACCGGTGCGGCACCGCTGGTTCTGCCCAATGGGCTGCAGGTCTGGGCCAGGGCCGAGATGCGTGCACCCGACGGGCGTCGCGGTTTGGTGACCCACCCGAGCCCGCTTGGCAGCACCTGCCAGGCGGCACCTGCCCCGGCGGCACACGACGCCCCCTGCGCGCCAACGTCCGCTCCGCTACCGGACATCGCGGCGCCGACTCCGCATGCGGCAGAGCAAGAGGCAGAGGCAGCAATGGAAGCACCTGCGGCACTGGCGACCCAGCGGCTGCGTGAGTCCGACCTCGAACTCATCCAGCGTACCTTGCAGGCCTGCAATGGCAACGTGTCCGATGCCGCACAGCGTCTGGGCGTCTCTCGCGGGCTCATCTATCGCCGACTGCGCGCAGCCGGTCACGTCCAGGCGCAGGCGGCAGGACTCCTGAGCGCGATGGTGCGTGTTCTCAAACGGAACACGGCTGCCATCGCGTTTTCCCGAGTTTTCGAAAGACCCAGCGCTCCCCGTACCGTTCGCCCGTAGTCAGCATTTGTTGTACCCAGCGCGCTCAAGGCGCGATGGACCGGACGAACGGAGACGTGGATGAAGCAACACAACAGCCCATGGGGCACACCTGATCAGGATCTGCTGGACCGACTTGAACACGCCTTGGTGGCGGGCCGCCTGGACCGACGGGGGTTCCTTCGCGCAGCAACGGCCGCAGGTCTGGCGGCCAGCAGCCTGAACGTTTTGGCTGACGAGCTGGACGCCATCCGAGCCAACCAATCTGAACGCGCCAAGAAGCTGCAACGGGCCTATGACTACATCGTCGTGGGTACCGGCAGCGCAGGCTCCGCACTCGTCGGCCGCCTCGCGGTGGCCAAGCCCAATGCCAGCATCCTCGTGCTCGAAGCTGGCGACTGGGACACCGCCCCCTCGGTGATGGACCCTGGGGTCTGGTTCACGAACCTCGGTACGGAACGGGACTGGAAGGACGTGGCCATCGCGTCGACCAGCACCAACAACCGAGCGATCCCCGAGCACATGGGCCGTGTTGTCGGTGGCGGCAGCAGCATCAACGCAACCATCTGGGCACGCCCCTTCAAGGCCGACCTGGAGCACTGGGCAAGCGAGAGCGGCGACGCCGCCTGGGGCTACGGGCACGGGCTGTCGATCTTCCGTCGCGTCGAAAGCTGGCAGGGCAAACCCGATGCCCGCTACCGCGGGCAGGGGGGACCAGTGTGGTGCCAGCCTGCTGCCAATCCGCACCCGATCGCGCCTGCCATGCTCGAGGCCTGCCGAAGCATGGGCCTTCCGGTGTTCGACGACCAGAACGGCGCCCGCGAGGAGGCGAGCAGCGGCTTTGCCCTGATGAACCAGATCATTCGCGAAGGCCGCAGGCAGAGCATTGCACGTTCGTACTTGTACCCGGTGCTGTCGCGCAAAAACGTGACGCTGCTGGTCAACACGCACGTCGATCGCCTCACCTTCTCCGGCAACCGTGCCACAGGCGTCGAGATCGGCAGCGCATCAGGCCCACGCCGCATCCAGGCCAAGGCTGAAGTGATCCTTTGCTCGGGGGGCATCAACACACCCAAGCTGCTGATGCTCAGCGGTATCGGCGACAGGGCTCAGTTGCAGGCCCAGGGCATCAAGACGCTTGTGCACGCGCCGGAAGTCGGCAAGAACTTCCAGGACCACCTGCTGCACGGCGGCTGCATCTGGGAACCCAAGGAACACATTCCACACCGCAACAGCGCCGCCAACGCTGCGGGCTTCGTCAAGAGCCAGGCATCGCTCGCCTCTCCTGACGTCAATCTGGTGCAGATCGAACTGCCCTATGCCAGTGATGTGGTGGGCAAGCGCTATTCGCCGCCCAACACCAGCTGGGCGCTTTGTGCAGGGCTGGTGGCGCCCAAGAGCCGCGGCGAGATCCGCCTGAAATCGGCCAACCCGGCTGACCGGCCGATCGTCGATGCCCGTTTCCTCAGCCACCCGGACGACGTGAAGGCCCTGGCCCACGGCATCGAACTGGCGCGTGAAATCGGCAACTCGGCGGCGATGAGCGCCTTCGTGAAACGCGAAGTGGCGCCTGCCCAGAAGCTGACCGGCCCGGACATGGAGAACTTTGTCCGCGATGGCGCCACGACCTATTTCCACCAGTCCGGCACCTGCCGCATGGGCAAGGACGGCCAGGCCGTGGTCGACGCCAAGCTGCGCGTCAACGGCGTCAAGCACCTGCGCATTGCAGACAGTTCCATCATGCCCCGCATCGCATCCGTCGCCACGATGGCCACCTGCGTCCTGATCGGCGAACGGATGGCCGAAATCCTGACCTCTCGCACCTGAATCCCGCTGTCAACGCTCACTCACCCACACCCCACGAAGGACACGCCATGGAAGCCCAACTCCTCATCGACAACGAAAGCCGTCCCGCCAAGGCAGGGACCACCTTTGAGCGGCGCCACCCCGTCAGTGATGCCGTCGTGACACGTGCTGCGGCCGCCGGGGTCGACGATGCCATCGCTGCGGTCGAGTCTGCCAGTGCCGCATTCAAGACCTGGCGGCACACCGCGCCGTCCGAAAGACGTCGGGTGCTGCTGAAGGCTGCAGATGCCCTCGAAGCCCGCACCCCCGCCTTCATCGAGGCCATGGCGGCTGAAGTCGGTGCCTCCGCCCTGTGGGCCGGCTTCAACGTGTACCTGGCCGCGAACCTCTTCCGCGAAGCGGCTTCGCTGGCCACGCAGATCCAGGGCGAAACCATCCCGACCGACAAGCCCGGGGCGCTGTCGATGACCGTCCGTCAGCCCGTGGGCGTCATCCTCAGCATCGTGCCCTGGAACGGCCCCGTGGTGCTGGCGGCACGTGCCATCGCCTACCCGATCGTGTGCGGCAACACCGTGGTGTTCCGCGCCTCAGAGGCCAGCCCGCGCACCCACATGCTCGTCGCCGAGGCACTGGTCGAGGCTGGACTGCCGCCCGGTGTGCTCAACGTGGTCACCAACGCGCCGCAGGATGCTCCTGAAGTGATCGACGCGCTGATCGCTCACAAGGCGGTGCGCCGCATCAACTTCACCGGGTCCACGCGAGTGGGTCGCATCATTGCCCAGAAGGCCGCCACGCAGCTCAAGCGCTGCCTGCTGGAGCTGGGGGGCAAGTCGCCGCTGGTGGTGCTCGACGATGCCAACGTCGATGAAGCGGTCAAGGCAGCCGTCTTCGGCTCGTTCCTGTACCAGGGCCAGATCTGCATGTCCACCGAGCGCATCGTCGTGGACGAAGCGATCGCCGACGATTTCGTCGCCAAGTTCGCCGCCAAGGCGATGGAACTGCCGGCGGGTGATCCGACCAAGAACGCCGCCTGCGTCATCGGCCCGATGGTCGCCAAGGAATCCGGCCCCCGGCTGAATGCCCTCATCGATGATGCGCTGGCCAAGGGCGCCAAGCTGGCCACGGGCGGTCATGCCGACGGCGCGCTGATGCCGGCAACCATCGTCGACCACGTCAAGCCCGGCATGAAGATCTACGACGAGGAGACCTTCGGACCCATCACCACGGTGGTGCGAGTCAAGGGTGTCGAAGAAGCGGTTTCGGTGGCCAACGACACGGCCTACGGCCTGTCCGCCGGCGTCTTCGGCCGCGACGTCACCCGGGCCCTGGGCGTGGCCCTTCAGGTGGACTGCGGTTCCGTGCACGTCAACGGCGCCACCGTGCAGAACGAAGCCCAGGCCCCCTACGGCGGCATGAAGGACAGCGGCTATGGCCGCTTCGACGGGCGTGCCGTGATCGACGAGTTCACCGAGCTGAAGTGGATCACGCTGGAGCCGTCGGTCCAGCAGTACCCGGTCTGACCGATGCGCCAAGGGGAGCAGGTGCTCCCCTTGCGCAACGCCTACCGCAGACCATCCAGCCGAGGCGGTAGGCATCGCTCCCTGAAGCGCTCACAGAACAAAGGCAGTGTCGTGAAACCTGATCCAAAGACACAAGTCGTCGCCCTGCTCAAGAGCATCGAGACTGGCGATCCCGGCCCTGCGGCCATCGTCAATCCCAACAAGTACATTCAGCACAACCTTGACGTTGGAGACGGCCTGGCCGGGTTGGCCGCGGCATTGCAGGCACTTCCGCAGGGTTCCGCCCGGGTGAACACTGTGCGCGCCTTCCAGGATGGCGACTTTGTCTTCACCCATACCGACTACAACTTCTTCGGTCCGAAGATCGGTTTTGACATCTTCCGTTTCGAGGACGGACTGATCGTCGAGCATTGGGACAACCTGCAGGAGACCCCGGTCAGCGTCAATCCGAGCGGCCACTCCATGATCGATGGCCCGACGCAGCCCACGGACCTCGACAAAACAGAAGCCAACAAGGCCCTGGTCGCCTCCTTCGTCAAGGAAGTCCTGATCGAAGGACAAATGGACCGGCTGCAGTCCTACTTTGACGAAGACCACTACGTTCAGCACAACCCAGGCATCGCCGATGGTCTGTCTGGACTCGGTGCAGCACTGGAAGCACTGGCCAAGGCGGGCGTTGCAATCGAGTTCGACCGAGTACACCGCGTCCTCGGCGAAGGCAATTTCGTGCTCGTGGTCAGCGAGGGGCGGTTCGGCGGCAAGGCCTGCGCCTACTGCGACCTCTTCAGAGTCGCTGCAGGAAAGATCGCCGAACACTGGGACACCATTCAACCGATTCCAGATCGCGCGGACTGGAAAAACACCAACGGAAAGTTCTGAACACCGTTTTCGGCAAACGGTTCACGCCTCCCTCGTTCCACATTCCCGACCCCACACAAGAGCAGACACCATGAAGTTGAATCAATGCATCATCGCTGCTTCAGCCGCGCTGGCAACTGTTGCGGCATTCGCCGCTGATCCGCAAACGCTGCCGGCCCTGAAGAAGCAGCCGACGGCAAAGAAGGTGCTGGACGAACACCTCGATGCGCTGAACAAGTGCGACTGGAATCGCCTGATGGCCCAGTACCCGAAGGATGTGGAGTTCCACCTTCCGGACGGGCAGGTTCTCAAGGGCCGACAGAAGGTCGCCGACCTGTTCACCGGCTTCTGCAAGGACCGCCCGAACGGCCTGAAGGGCCTCCAGTTCACGGTGGAAAGCTCCTTTCAGGTCGGCAACACCTTCAACGTGCTGTGGCGTGCCGAAGCCCCCTTCCTTGCAGAGCCCTACAAGGGCTCGGACGCCTATGTCACCCGTGATGGCCTGATGGCCGCTCAAGTAACCACCTTCGATGGCAGCAAGCTGAAGTTCAAACCTTGACCGCTGCTGGGTGAAGGAACGCCAACCCTCCCGACGCGGTGGCGTGTGTGGCTGGCGTCACTCAGGAGGGAGCGTTGCTCTGGCGAAAGCCGTTCATCGCCACGACGACGCAGACGAGACCCCAGAAGATGGGGTACTCGTAGCCGCCCAGGTTCCACAGCCACGCGAATCCCTTGGCCGCATGCAGCGCGTAGACGGCCACCGGCAACGCACCGGCGGCACCCAGCGCGGCGAAGCGGGTGCACAGGCCCAGGACCTGCGCCAGGCCGGTGCCCCCCTCGACCAGAGCGGCCAGGGTCACCCAGGCTTCAGGCGGCTGGAAGCCCGCCTTGGCAAAGAAGCCGACCACACCCGGCGCCAACCCACCCGCGGCGAATTTGCCCGCCACATGGGGAAACATGAAGACCGGCAACGATGCGCAGAAGGTTCCACGGTTGAGTCAGATCAAAGTTCTCCTTGCGGAGGATGATGTCCTGTCGAGTGATGCCAAACATGGTCGCATTCCTGTGGTCTGTGGGCGATTCACCCAGGTCGATCTCCTTTTCGGGCAACCTGTAACCTGCGCGATGAGGGCAGTGTAGGCAAGCAGCTTGCGCTTGACTCGTCGGCTTCAACGGATCCAGCCGTTCCACAATTGGAACGATGGACACATCCCCGATGACCGGCATCGCCGATGACTTGATCCTCTTCGCCCAGGTCGCGACGGCCGGCAACTTCACGGGCGTGGCCAGGATCGCCGGCCTGCCCAAGTCCACCGTATCGCGGCGGATCTCTGCGTTGGAGACGGCGCTTGGCGAACGGCTGCTCACCCGCGGCGCCCGAGCCCTGACCCTCACACCCTTCGGTGAAGGCATCCTCCGCCTTGGTCAGCGCATGCTGGAGGACGCCACCGCATGGGCAGTCACCATGGGGCGCCGCTTGTTGCCCCTGCACTCACGCCTTTTCATCGACCAGCTGCGCGACAGCCTGTCGCCAGGAGTCGGCCCCGAAGACACAGCGATTGACGCCGATTCGTAGGCAATCAAACAACCACAAGGTGGTCTATCCCGGAGCGCCTTTTGCTGAGACTGTGCGGTTCTGTCCCGCATACCCCCGTGCCATGCCCTTCGCCCCACCTCCTGCCCCCGGCCCGGCTGAGCGCCCGCCGAGCCACCCAGCGATTGAGCAAGCGCCAATGTGGGCGGCCTGGTACGACGCCCAGGGGCCCGCCGAGCAGGTTCTGCAGGTGGGCCGCATGCCGGTGCCCATGCCCGGCCCGGGGGAGGTGCGCATCCGCCTGGCCCACTCCGGTGTCAACCCGGGCGACGTGAAAAAGCGGGCCGATGCCTTTGGCTACGGGATGCCCTTCCCCCGTGTCGTCCCGCACAGCGATGGCAGCGGCGTCATCGACCGGGTCGGCCGGGGCATGACCGCTGCGCGCCTCGGCCAGACGGTGTGGTGCCACGGCGCCCAGCGCTACCGGCCGCAGGGCACAGCCGCGCAGTGGGTGGTGCTGCCGGCTGCCCAGGCTGTCGTGCTCCCGGAAGGCGTGCCGCTGGCGCTGGGTGCCTGCCTGGGCATTCCCGGCCTGACGGCCCACCGCGCCGTGCACGTGGCCGGCCCGGTGGCCGGGCGGACACTGCTGGTGAACGGCGGCGCTGGCGCGGTCGGTACGTTGGCCATCGGCCTCGCCCGACAAGCCGGCGCGCGGGTGCTCGCCACGGTGCTCAGGACGCAGGACGTCGCCGTCGCCCAGCAAGCCGGTGCTCAGGCTGTGGTCTGCAGCGCCGGCCGATCGGTGGACGAGGTGGCGGCGGATCTGCGCCAGTCGGCTCCGGCCGGCGTGCACCACGTGGTGGAGGTCGACTTTGCCAGCAACCTGGCACTGGACCGGGCGGTGCTGCGCACAGGCGGCAGCATCGCAGCGTATGCCAGCGGTCAGGCCGAACCGGTGGTGCCCTTCTGGCCCCTGGTCTTCCAGAACATCAGCATCCACCACCTGGGCAGTGACGACTTCACCCCGCAGAATCGACGCACGGCCGCGCAGGCCCTGAACCGCCTGTTGGGCTCTGGTTGGCGCGGCATCCGGATCGCCCGCCACTTCACGCTCAGCGAGGTGGTCCAGGCGCATCAGCACGTGGAGCAGCATGGCGGTCGAGGCCGCGTGCTGTTGGACATTCCCTCGGAGACCGCCCCATGGCCCCTGCCCTGATCGCCCCCGACCTCACCGGGCTGGATGCCTCCGCCACCTTGGTGCGGCCGCCACGGCTGAACCGCGGCACGCCCGCTGCCGCGCCAAAGTGCCCCCCCACCGCCGAGCTGCGCGATACCCTCAGCGGGTCGCCGCCGACGCTTTCGCCCAAGTACTTCTACGACGCCATCGGCTGCGCGCTGTACGAGCAGATCTGCAAACAGCCAGCCTACTACCCGCCGCGGGTGGAGCGGACCATCCTCGACCGCCACCTGACCGACATCCTGGCCGCGCTGCCGCGCAACGTGGAGCTGGCCGGCATCGTCGGCAGCTACATCGGCCTGGACATCGCCTAGGAGTGTGGGCGGCAGAAGGGAAGTCCCTGACAGCCAACGCGCAGCCTGAGCGTTGAACAGCCATGGCCATCAGCTACCGCCCATACGAACCGCAGCAGGAGATGCTGCTGCCCGCATCGCTGCAGGACTGGCTGCCCAAGGGGCACCTGGCGTACTTCATCAGCGACACGATTGACGCGTTGGACTTGGGGGCGTTCTACGCCCGGTATGCAGGAGGCGGCGCGCGCAACCAGCCGTTTCACCCGGCGATGATGGTCAAGGTGCTGGTCTACGGGTATGCCACGGGCGTGTTCAGCTCGCGCAAGATCGAGCGCCGGCTGCACGAGGATCTGGCCTTTCGCATGCTGGGTGCGGGCAACTTCCCCAAGCACCGCACAATCCGCGACTTCCGCGCGTTGCACCTGAAGGAACTGGCCGACCTGTTCGTGCAGGTGGTCAAGCTGGCGCGCGAGATGGGGCTGGTCAAGCTGGGGACGGTGGCTATCGACGGCACCAAGATCAAGGCCAACGCCAGTCGCCACAAGGCGATGAGCTACGAACGCATGCAGCAGGCTGAGGCGGAGTTGAAGGCGCAGATCGAGGCGCTGCTGGAGCGGGCGAAGACCACCGACGCGGCCGAGGCCGACGAGCCAGACTCGGACATTCCGGCCGAGATCGAGAGGCGCGAGACGCGGCTCAAGGTCATCGCCGAAGCCCGCGAGCGCCTGGAGCAGCGCCAGCGCGAGGCCGACATCGAGCGCGGTCGCAGCGCCGACGATGAGTGCAAGCCGCGCGACGAGGACGGCAACCCCAAGGGCGGGCGCTACAAGCGCGAGTTCGGCGTGCCAGAACCGAAGGCGCAGGACAACTTCACCGACCCAGCCAGCCGCATCATGAAGCGCGCCGGAGGTGGCTTCGACCCCTGCTACAACGCGCAGACGGCAGTGGACGACACGGCGCACATCATCGTCGCCGCCGAGGTGGGCAACAACGCGGCTGATGTCGGGCAGTTGCTGCCGATGCTGCAGGCGGTCGAGGACAATACCGGTCAGGCAGCCGAGCAGGCGTTGGCCGATGCGGGCTACCGCAGCGAAGCCAATTTCGCAGGCCTGGCAGGCTCACCCACGGAGTTGGTCGTTGCACTGGGGCGAGAGGGCAAACGCTGCGCCGAGGTGGATGCCCAGAGAAATCCGCACACCGCAGAGATGGCAGCCAAGCTGCAGACCGACGAGGGCAAGGCGGCCTACCGCCGACGCAAGTGGATCGCCGAGCCACCCAATGGCTGGATCAAGAACGTGCTCGGCTTCCGGCAGTTCAGCCTGCGAGGTCTGCACCGGGTGCAGGCCGAGTTCAAGCTCGTGTGCCTGGCGCTGAATCTGCGGCGTATGGGCAACATGCTTGCAGATTGAGGGCGCACAGATGCGAGAAACCGACCCGAACAGCCAGCCGCAAAGGCGCCCGCACAGCGCTGTGGGCAGCTACGACACCTCGCGAGGTCGGCGAACGGGCGAAAAGCCAGCGCCGTGCTCCCAATCCGCCATCCGCGCGGCTCCGGCAAATTACTGCCGCCCACACTCCTAGGACCGGCTGCGCGACGGCCTGGCGCGCGGTGCGCGCGACTTCCCTGCCGTGCAAGTTCGATGGCGTGGTCACCGACCTGACCTGGGGCTTCCAGCTGCCCGAGCCGCGCGAGCACGGCCGTCCACGCCTGCTGAGCTACCCCGGCTCGTCGATCGGCAACTTCGATCCCGCCGAGGCCCTGCGACTGTTGCGGCAGATGCGCCGGCAGCTGCGCGCTGGCGACCACCTGCTGTTGGGCGCCCACGGACCCACCGACGTGGCGCGCATGGAGCGAGCTTACGACGACCCAACCGGCGTCACCGCTGCCTTCAACCTCAACGTGCTGCAGGTGGTCAAGCGCACGCTGGGCACCGCGATCGACCCAACCGACTTCAGCCACCGCGCCGTCTTCAAGCGCGACGCAAGCCGCATCGAGATGCATCTTGTGGCGCGCCGTCGACTGCGGGTGGACCTGGGCGGCGGTCGACCACTGGCACTGCAGGCGGGCGAACACATCGTCACCGAGCACTCGTGGAAGCACCCGCCGCAGCGCATGCTTGATCTGCTGCGCACTGCCGGCTTCGACCGGTTGCGGCGCTTCGGCATCGAAGGCGATGGCGGTGTCGAAGGCTTTGGCGTCACCCTGTGCGGAGTGGGCGATGAACGGTGATCCCGGCTTCGACCCCGCACTGCTGGCCGACTTCCAGGCGGTGCGCCGCGCTGTTCAATTCCTACTACGTCAGCGCCGGCCCCCGCCACCCGCGGTTGCGACGCGGTGACTTGTCGCGACCCACCCTGGCCGAGGTGATGGACTACCGGCGACAGGTCAACCGGTCCACGGCCGCCCTGCTGCAGGCAGCCCCGGGGCGGGAGGATGGCGAACTGCACGCACGGGTGACGCTGGGCATCGCCCACGAGCAGCAGCATCAGGAGCTGATCGTCACCGACATGAAGCACCACATCGCCTGCCAGCCGCTGTCCCCACTGCACAGCCCGGCGGCGGAGTTGGCGGCGGGCACCGCTGCACCGATGCGTTTCCTGGAGTTGCCCGGCGGGCTGGCAGAGATCGGTCACCGTGGCGAGGGCTTCGCGTTCGACAACAAGCTGCCGCGCCACCGCATCTGGTTTGAACCCTTTGCCTTGGCCGACCGGCTGGTGACCGAGACCGAGTACCTGGCCTTCATGGCCGACGGCGGCCATGCAACGCCCCTGCTGTGGCTGTCGGACGGCTGGACCACATGCGAGGCGCAGGCTTGGCAGGCGCCGCTGCACTGGCGAGACGATGGCGATGGATGGCGCGTACCGACTTGGCACGGCTGGCGCCGGCCGCGGGCTGACGTGGCGGTGTGCCACGTCAGCCATTCACCGGCATTCGGTTGGCGCGCGACGGCTCGGCTTCTCCGGCCTGCAACAGTCGGGGTGGCTCGCCCGCGGACAAAGCCGAGGGGGTCGTCCAGTTTCAGGCAGGTGGCGTCGTTCGTCGTGCCGCAAGGTCAAGCGCACTCAGGTGCCCGCGCCTGTCGGACGGGTGAAGGCAACGCACGGCAGTGTGACCCGAGGAGCCCAACGCCGTGATTCAGGCGTTCATGACGGCCACTGAGCGGGTGTTGAGGTAAGCCTCAAGGGCTTCCATCCCACCCTCGGTTCCATGCCCAGACTCCTTGATGCCGCCGAAGGGCATTTCGGCAGAGGCCAATGGCCCCATGTTCACCCAGAGCATGCCCACCTCGACATGCCGGGTCAGCAGGTCGGCGTTCTTCAGACTGCGGGTGAAGGCATACCCGGCGAGGCCGTATGGCAGGCGGTTCGCTTCGGCAATCGCCTCCTCCAGCGTGTCGAAGGGCCGGATCAGGGCCATCGGGCCGAACGGCTCCTCGTTGAAGGCGCGCGCATCCAGCGGCACATCGGCCAGCACAGTGGGCCGCCAGAAATTTCCCGCCCTGTCCATGCGCTCCCCGCCAGCCAGGCACCGCGCTCCGCGCGAGATGGCGTCTTGGGTCAGCTCCTGCAGCGCCGTCAGGCGCCGGGCATTGGCCAGCGGGCCCATCTGCGTGTTCTCGGCCAGACCGTCGCCCACCTGCAGCCGGTCGGCTTGGCGCGCGAATTCCGCGGCGAAGTCCGCTGCCATGCGCCGCTGCACCAGGAAGCGGGTCGGCGAGATGCACACCTGACCCGCGTTGCGGAACTTGCTCTGCACCGCGGTCTTCACCGCCAAGTCGAGATCGGCATCGTCGCAGACGATCACAGGGGCGTGCCCGCCCAGTTCCATGGTGGCGCGTTTCATGTGCTGACCCGCCAGCGCAGCCAGCTGCTTGCCCACCGCCGTCGAGCCGGTGAAGGTGATCTTGCGGATCACCGGGTGCGCGATGAGGTGGCTGGAGATTTCGGCAGGATCGCCGTAGACCAGCCCTAGTGTAGTGTTTGATTGTTGAAGCAACTTAATTGAACAACACGACTCCAATGGTCTACTACGGACAGAGTTGGAGCCAGGAAGTGCGAGTTGCCCCTACGATCGAGTTGAGTCAAGAGGAGGAGGCTGAGTTGATCCGGCTGGCGCATTCGAAGGCGACCAGCGTTCGACTGGCTGAGCGTCGCGCATTGTTTGCTGGCCGCGCAAGGCCTGCAGAACCTGCAGATCGCCCAGAGCGGGCATCGACCGGATCACGGCGGGTCGCCGGCGCCAGCGCTACATCAAGTCCGGACTGGCGGGCATCGAGCGGGACCTGCCGCGCGGGGCACCGCCGGTCAAGGTGGACGTGGCCAAGCTGGTGGAGCTGACCACGCAAAGCCAGCCCGAGGCCGCCACGCACTGGAGCACGCGCAAGATGGCTGCGGTGCTGCAGGTCAGCCCCAGCACGGTGATGCGTCATTGGCAGGCCAATGGGCTCAAGCCGCACTTGGTGCGTGGCTTCGTCTCGCGCGACCCGAAGTTCGTCGAGAAGCTGAAGACATCGTGGGGCTGTACATGTCCCCGCCCGGAGCACGCCCTGGTGCTGTGCTGCGATGAGAAGAGCCAGGTGCAGGCACTGGACCGCACGCAGCCGGCCTGCCGATGAAGAAGGGTCGTGCGCAGACGATGACGCACGACTACAAGCGCCACGGCACGACCACGCTGTTCGCTGCGCTCAACGTGCTTGACGGCACGGTCATCGGCCAGTGCCAGCAGCGGCACACGCACGCCGAGTGGTTGAAGTTCCTGCGCCAGATCGACCGCGAGACGCCCAAGGGCAAGACCCTGCACCTGATTGCCGACAACTATGCCACCCACAAGCACGCGGCGGTGCAGGCGTGGCTGGCCAAGCACCCCAGGTTCCACATGCACTTCACGCCGACCTCGGCGTCTTGGCTGAACATGGTGGAGCGCTTCTTCCGCGACATCACCACCGAACGCCTGCGGCGCGGCGTGTTTACCAGCATGGGCGAGCTGGAGGCGGCGATCAAGGCGTACGTCGCGCATCACAACACCAGTCCCAAGCCGTTCATCTGGACCAAGAGCGCTCGCGACATCTTGCAGAAGGTCATTCGCGCCAACTCCCGGTTAAGTGGGAAACAGAATGGAACACTGCACTAGCCGAGGATGCCAGCTGCAGCGCGGCTCCGGGGGCAAAGACGCAAGCCGGCCGCTGCGCCTCGCTGGAAAACAAAACGGGTTAGCTCCTTGTGAGAGCTAACCCGTTGATTTCTATGGTCGGGGTGGCGGGATTCGAACTCGCGACCCCTTGCACCCCATGCAAGTGCGCTACCAGGCTGCGCTACACCCCGACTGAGCCTGCTATTCTAGATGCAACGAATTGCCTAGTGCAACCATTTTGTTGGGCTCACTGCAGTTTCAGTTGCGATTGGCTGCTGTGGCGGCCGGGCCGCTGACGCCGTCCAGCCCGATGGACCAGAGGAGCTGCAGGTCCTGGGTTTGGACCACGCCTTCAGCAAAGGCCTGCACTCCAACGCTCTTGAGCATGCCTACCGTGCCCCTCAACCAGGCTGTGCGTGCATCATTGCCTTGCAAGTCGAGCGTAGCGCCTGCTCCCAGCTTGACGAAGTCGAGCCCGGTATCGAGCAGCTCACCCATGGCCGCGAGGTGCTGCCCGGCATGCTCCAGCCCAACCTGGACACCACAGGGCCTCAATTGCCGACACAACTCGGCCACCGCATAAGGATCTCGACGGAGACCGGCCTCATCGACCTCAATCGCCAGCAAGCGGGCCTGGGCCGGACGCAATGCCAACAGGGCGCGCAGGCGGGGAAGGAAACCCAGCACCTGCAGCGATTGTGCAGACAGGTGGATGCTTCTTCGCACACCATCCTTCGATATGGCTTCCAGCCCGAGCCGAACCGCCGCCTCGTCCACCTCCGACACCACTCCAGTGCGAAGCGCCAGCGGCAGCCAGACTGCAGCAGACAGATAGGGCCCGGCATCAGACAGCTGCAGGCGCAGCGGACACTCCAGGTGAAGGACGCGTCCGGAGGGATTCACCAAGGGGTAGTCGATCAACTGCAGCCGCTGATGAGCCAAGGCATCCAGGATGCCGCGGCGCCAGGACAACTCACCGCCCAAACCATCGGCGTCCCTGGAATCGCGCGTCGTCTCGATGGAGAAGTCGCCTCGGTGCTCTGCGCGCGCCAAAGCGGCATCGACGCGAGCCAGGACAATGTGCACCGATTCGCCGCGCCTCCAGGTGGTGTCCGCCAGGACCACTGCCACATCGGGGAACGGCCCCAGCAGATCGCGCAAGCGTCCGATCGACTCCGCCAAAGCTTCGGACCCCACCTCGACGTGATCGAGCAAGACGGCGAAATCACTGCCGTTGAGGCGCCCGATGACCTTGGGCTGCACATCGCCGACGCTTCTGTGCAGACTCTTGGCCAACTCCAGCAGGAGCTCATCGGTGCGGGCATGCCCCAGCTGGCGGTTGATCTCTGCCAGACGAAGCACCCGAACCATCAGCAAATGCCCCACCCCCAAACCCCGCTCTCCGCTCAACTCGGCTTCGCACTGATGGAGAAATTGATCCCGGTGCAGCAAACCGGTCAGCGGATCAAGGTGAGCTTGGCGGCGCAGCAACTCCAGCTGATCGGCCTGCTCCAGGAATTGCCTTCGCACCCGGTCAACCATGCCGTTCATGGCCACAGCCACCTGCCGCAGTTCGGGCGTGGAGGGCAGTTCTACCGTGACGAACCTGCGCTGGGTGAGTGCCTCGGCCTGCCTGACCAGGGCCTCCAGGGGACGGCTCAGCCGCCGCACGGCCACCGCGCTGATGGCCGCAGCCAACACGCCGAGCATCAACATCCAGGCGGCAGTGGACACCGTGCCCCGCCACAGATCCTCATAGGCGAACACCGGCAGGCTCTCCACCTCCAGCACGCCCACCGCATTCCAACCCCTCGTGACCTGTGCCACGCCGGTGCGCGACTGAATGGGCACCCAGCGGACGAACCAGTCGGGAGCGTCGATGGAACCAACGGTCGATGTTCTCTCGAACAGCACGGTTCCGTCGTCTCGACGCAATCGGACCACTCGGTAGGACCCGGTGTCGAACTGGGCCGTCATGATCAGCTGGGCCAGGGAGGGATCCGCCCCGGCTTGACTGAGAGTCAACGCCAGCGCCTGAGCGTTGTCGTTGTTCTTGAGCGCCAGCTGGCTCTCCAGGTAGGTTCTCGCGGTGGCCACGGACACCACCATGCTGCCGGCCGAGGCCAGCAGGATGATCCCCCAAACGAGCAGCCAGACTTGTCGGATCAAGCTCATGATGTCGGATGAATGCGAGCAGAAGCTCTGAGCCCGAGAACCGGGAAACCGAGAGAGGAGATCATTTCAGAAACCCCTGGTCCCGGGCTTTTGAAACCACCTCCCGCCAGCGCGAAAGCCGCGCCAGCGGATCGCCGGCACCCGCGCCGTTGGTGCCCTGCCACAGGCCCTGGGCGTTGAAGCTGAAGACAGGCACCAGATCGCGGCGCCGGTTTGCCGGCAGAACTTCGGGCACCAGGTTATCCAGAATCAGAGGCTCAGCCTGGGGATCCTCGTAGTACGCGAGCACCATGTGCGCCTGTTGAGGCCCCGCCGGCGGGCCCAGTGTGGCGCGCACATAAACCAATCGCAACCGGGCCGGATCAACCCCGGCAGCCAGCAACGAAAAGTACTTGGCGATGGCGTAATCCTCACAGTCACCCTGACCCCGGATGAGGGTTTCAAGCGGACTGGCCCAATAATCCACCTGCCCCCACGCCTCGGCATCCTCGCGAAAGAAGATCCTTCGGTTGAAGAATGTATTCAACAGTGCCAGGCGTTTCTCATCGTCCATCGAGTACGCGGTGGACACGGCGTCCACCAACGCCTTGACCTGCAACTGAGCTGAGGTCGCCTGCCGGGCCGCCAGCATCAGCAATCGCTCACTATCGAATGCGCGCGAGGGCATCCAGCTCATCCAGAATGCCAGCGTGAAGGCGACACACAGGATCCGCCTCAGAAACAATGTGGCACAAAGTTCACGCCCGCAGCCCCGCGTGCCGCCCGGAGCAGACTTGGTAGAGGGCGGATCGCGGTCCATTCATTCGTTTTCGACCGATGGGCCACACTCTTGAACATCACGACCCACTGCGCCGTCGGCGGGACCAAGAATCCGCACGAAATGCGGCCTCGCACCTGTTCTCGACATGCAATTTGTGGAATACTGAAAGGGTTTATTCCGATCCGTCCGGACGAACGCAACTCTCGGATACATGGTCGGCAGATGGCATACCGGCCCGAACTTTGACCGGGTCGCTCGTCGACTCGGTGATGTCATGAGGACCAAGGACACAATGAAGCAGATCTCGAAGCATCTGGTGGTGGGTGCGGTGAGCTTGGCTTGCCAGCTTGCCATGGCGCAGACATCCGACCCGCTGAAGGACGCCGCACAGAAGGCCATCACGACGAATCCGGAAGTGACGGCACGACTGAACGCATATCGGGCCGCAGCCGACGAAGTTGACGTCGCCAGGGGCGCCTATTACCCGAAAGTGGATTTGAGTGCGGATGCCGCCAAGATCCGGGACCGGGTGACCTCCCGAAGCCCGGAATCGCAGTCGATGACATCGACCGGCGTGGCACTGTCGGCAACCCAGCTGCTCTGGGATGGACTGAGCACCCAGAACCAGGTGGATCGGGTCAGCCATGCTCGCCTGGTACGCTACTTCGAGTTCATCGACAGCAGCGAGCAAACCGCCATGGAAGCGGTTCGTGCCTACGCGGATGTTGCCAAGTCCCGTCAGTTGTTGAAACTCTCGGAAGATGGCTATGTTCAGCACAAGCAGGTGGCTGAGCAGATTCAGTCCCGCTTCAAAGCAGGCGTCGGTCGTGGAGTGGACGTGGAGCAGGCCAATGCTCGACTGGCTCTGGCCGAATCCAACCTGACCACTGAAACCGCCAATCTGCACGATGTGACTGAGCGTTTTCGGCGGATCGTCGGGTCACCGCCGCCCGATGAGCTGCCCATCGGAGTCAACCTTGATCGGGGCCTGCCCGCAGCACAATCGGCCGCCCTGGATCTTGTGGTCAAGCGCAATGCCTCGATCGCAGCGGCCGTCGAAAACTACCGTGCAGCCCAGTCTCAGTCCAAGGAAAAAGACGGCCTCTACCACCCTCGGGTGGAAGCCAAGGTGCGCGCCGGGGTCGGCAACAATCTGGACGCAGTGACTGACCAGAAGCGCGACACTTCTGCTGGCCTGTACCTGAATTGGAACCTGTTCAATGGCGGTTCCGACCGGGCGCGCATACGCCAGTCTGCAAATCTGCTCACCCAATCGGCCGACAGCCGCGACAAGGTTTGTCGGGAAACTCGTCAGACAGCGGCCATTGCTTTCAACGATGTGCGCAAGTTGGGCGAGCAACTGAGCTACCTTGAGCGCCACTCGGCATCGAGCGAAAAGGTGCGCGACGCCTATCGGCAACAGTTCGACATTGGCCAGCGCAGCCTTCTGGACGTGCTGAATGCGGAAACAGAGCTGTATTCGGCGAAGCGGGCAGAAATTGCCGCTCGTCACGATCTGCTGGCAGCAAAGGCTCGCAGCCATGCATCGGCCAGCAGCTTGGTGGCAGCATTGGGGCTGACTCGGGCCGGTAACGCAGAAGACGACATTGCGGAAGGGCGTTATTGGCAATCGGGACAGGAAGGCCCCTCCGATCGCTGCCCCCTCAGTGCCACCGAAGTCGCAGCCACTCCAAAGGGTGAGCTGGACGACCGCGCCCGACGGTTATTGGCCTCGAACGCCACCCCCCTTCCAGTCGCAGCCATAGCCACACCAGCCATTCAGACGGCTCCAGCCAAGGTGGCTCCAGCCATCTCGAAGGTTGATCCTCCGCTGACGACGCCGGTTTCACAACGGCTTCTCGACTGGGCTGCCGCCTGGTCCACCAAGGATGTGACTCGTTATCTGAGCTTCTACGACAGCAGTTTCAAGCCCACTGGAACCACTCGCCAGAAGTGGTTTGCAAATCGGACAAAGCTGCTGAAGAAGGATGGCGCGATCGACCTGAAGATCTCCAACGTTCAACGCCGCACCGTTTCAGCGAACACGGTGGAAACCAGCTTCGATCAGGTTTACACGTCGAAAGACTTCAAGGACAAGACCCAGAAGACCCTGCTGTGGAAGCGCAGCGGCAGCGAGTGGTACATCATCAAGGAAGGCAGTCGCTGAACTGGCAGCGCATCTTGAAACCGCCCCTTGTGGGCGGTTTTCGTTTTGTAGGCAGCCAAACGCGACAACAATCTCGTTCGGCGGAACATGAGCGCATGCGGAAACAACAAAGCCACCTTGCGGTGGCTTCTTGCGCCCGAAAACGGCTTCGTTTGTGGCGGAGAGAGCGGGATTCGAACCCGCGGTGGGCTATTAACCCACACACGCTTTCCAGGCGTGCGACTTAAACCGCTCATCCATCTCTCCGGAGCCCGTGATTGTAGCTCAAGCACCGGCCAAAAAGAAAGCCCACCTTTCGGTGGGCCTTCACTTCGTCTTCGAACAGCATCACCTGTGGGGTGACGCGACTGCGTGAGCAGCCACGATGATCAACGTACCACTGCGATCTGCTCGCGCTTCTCACCCTTGTAGGTGTAGAGCGTCAGAGCGCCGTTCTTGATGTCGCCCTTCTCGTCGAAGGAGATCGTGCCCGTCACACCGTTGTATCCGGATGTCTTGGCCAGCACAGGCAGGTACTTCGCAGGCTCGGAAGAACCCGCCTTCTGCATTGCCGCAACCAGCACATTGACCGAGTCATACACGTACGGTGCGTAGATCTGCACATCTGCGTTGAACTTCGCCTTGAACCGGGCCTTGAAGTCGTCCAAGCCCTTCTTCTGGGCACCCTCGACACCACCCGCCTCCGCGCAAACCACTTGGTTGTCAGCGATCGCGCCCCCAGCCAGCTTGGTCAGCTCACCCGAGCAAATGCCATCACCACCCATGAACTTGGCGTTGATGCCCAACTGCTTGGCCTGACGAATCATCGGTCCGGCAACGGCGTCCATGCCACCAAAGAAGATCACATCCGGCTTCTTCGCCTTCACCGCGGTGAGGATGGCGGTGAAGTCGGTGGCCTTGTCGTTGGTGAATTCACGTGCCACGGTCTTGCCGCCGGCACCTTTGACGCCCTTCTCGAACTCGTCGGCCACACCTTGACCATACGCAGTGCGGTCATCGATCACGGCGATCGATTTGCCCTTGAGCTGATTGACGGCGTACTTGCCCAGCGTTCCACCCAGGTGCACATCATCGGCCACCAGCCGGAACGTGGTCTTGTAGCCTTGGCGGGTGTACTTCGGATTGGTCGCCGAGGGAGAAACCTGGGGCACTCCGGCATCGGAATAGATCTTCGAGGCCGGAATGGAGGTGCCGGAGTTCAAATGACCCACCACGCCGGACACTTTGGAGTCCATCAGCTTCTGGGCGGCGGCCGTGCCTTGCTTCGGATCTGCGGCGTCATCTTCGGCCAGCAGTTCGAACTTCACCTTCTTGCCGCCGATGCTCACGCCCTTGGCATTGAGCTCGTCGATGGCCATGCGGGCGCCGTTCTCATTGTCCTTGCCGAGGTGGGCAATCGCACCGCTGGTCGGGCCCACATGGCCAATCTTGACCACCACCTCCTGGGCAGAAGCCAGTCCGGCCGACAGAAAAGCGACCGCACCGATCACGACATTGAACTTGTGAAGCATGAAAAGGCCTCCAGTTGAGAAGGAAACAGAAGGGAAAACGCAGACTCGTGTCCGATCAACACAAGCCGCGGACATTACCCGAAAACCCACCCACTCTCCAGCATCGCCGAGCGATGCACCCCGGTTTGAAGCGCGGACGTTGCCGGCTCAAGACATACGGGATTCACCTCATTCAGGGCTGGCGTGGGTCCCCCTGAAAACTCTGCCGAGATACACCCGGACGACGGGGATTACCCGAGCCGGGTTTCCACTCAGCGGTTGCGCAACCGGGCCAACTCCTGGGCAACTGCACGCCGCACGATGTCGCGCAGCGTGGCAGCCAACTCACCGCGCATTTCCTCGACGAACTGATCGGCCAGCCGGGACATGGCCGGCCCGAGGGATTCCTTGAGTCGGAACTCGAACATGCGGTCCACCTGGCGCTGCACGTCGGAGAGCACCTGCTGGGTGATCTGCGTTTCGGCCACTGCCAGCCAAGCCTCCACCGGCACGTCGGGTTCGGCCAGCGGCGTGAGCTGCAACGAAGGCTTGCGCGAGTTCGCCTGCACTGACTCACTCGGCCGGGGTGTCCACTCGACCACTTCGGTCAACACCGGCACTTGTGTGGGTTTGATCTGTGCGTTCATCCACAGACTCCCGACACCACACGGAGAGCGGCGCTCACCGGGCCACCTTCACGTCATGGCGTTCGATCGTGAGGCCCAGGGCGCTGTAGTGTTTCCAGCGCAGCCTGGCCTCGCTGCGGCCCGCCTCGTCCAGCCCGACCACTTCGATCAGGCGATCGAAGCCTTCCAGAGCCTGCACAGCGGCCGGCCCCAGGTTCACCAGAACGGCATGGCCCTGCACGGCGCTGGGCAGCTCCAACAACAGCACCGGCGTGTGTCGCAACCGCTTCGGCAGCCCATTCACCGAAGGACCACGCCAGTGCGCCACGAACTCCAGCGGATCAAACACCCACAGCTGCCGATCCAGGGTGGCCAGATCATGGTCGTCCCCGGTCACCACCACACGTGCGCCAGCCCGAGTGGCCTTGCGCAGCAATCGGCAGGTGTAGTCCAGCCGTTGCGGCACATTGAAGTGAAAGGCGACCGCGGTCATTGATGTCAGTTCCCACCCGAAGCCGCGTCAACCGGCCTCGCCGAGCAGCCACTGAGTGAGCAAAGCCACCGGCCGCCCGGTAGCCCCTTTGGCCGCGCCACTCTTCCAGGCCACGCCAGCGATGTCCAGGTGTGCCCAGCGGTAAGCCTTCGTGTAGCGCTTCAGGAACATCGCCGCCGTCACCACCCCGCCCGCGCGGCTGCCGACATTGGCCATGTCTGCAAAGTTGCTCTTCAAGGCTTCGTCGTATTCGTCGTCCAGCGGCAGACGCCAAGCCGGGTCCAGGGCCCGATCACCGGCCTCCTGCAAGGCAATGGCCAGCGTGTCATCCGGACTGAACAGCCCCGCGCGCTGGTGCCCCAGAGCGATGACGCAGGCCCCGGTGAGGGTGGCGATGTCCACCACCGCGGCAGGCTTGAAGCGCTCGGCATAGGTCAGTGCATCGCAGAGGATCAGCCGACCTTCGGCATCGGTGTTGAGCACCTCGATGGTCTGACCCGACAGGCTGGTGACCACGTCACCGGGTTTGGTGGCCCGGCCAGAGGGCAGGTTCTCGCACGCAGGAATGAGGCCGATGAGGTTGAGTTTCGGCTGGAGCTCGCCGATGGCGCGGAACACCCCGAGCACGCTGGCGGCACCGCCCATGTCGTACTTCATCTCGTCCATCTCGGCGGCGGGTTTCAGCGAAATGCCCCCACTGTCGAAGGTGATGCCCTTGCCCACCAGGACCCGAGGGGCCACCTTTTTCGCCGCGCCCTGGTACTGCAGCACGATGAACTGCAGCGGCTCATCGGAACCCTTGGCCACGGCCAGGAAGGCTCCCATGCCCAGCTTCTCGACAGCCTTGCGGTCCAGCACTTCCACCTTGAAGCCAAAGTCGCGTGCCAGTTGGCGTGCCTCGTCGGCCAGATGGGTCGGTGTGAAATGGTTGCCTGGGCGATTGGCGCAATCGCGCGCCAGGTTCACGCCTGCGGCCACGGCCTGAGCTCGCCGTGTCGCGGCACGCAGGCCCGCGGTGTTGGCCTTGTTGCCCAGCAAGGCCAGTTCCTTCCACTCGACCACCGCCGCAGCGCTGGGTTTGGTCAAGCGGTAGCTGTACAGGGCCGACTCCACCGCCACCACGGCGGCATGGGCAGCGTCGTCGCTGAGGTCTTCCTGGCCACCCCAGGCCAGCACCACCTTGGCAAATCCCTGCTGCTTCACCACGGCGACCGCTGAGGCCACGGCGCGCGCAGCATCGCGCGCCGTCGATTGCGCCTCATCGCCGGCCACACCGACCACACAGCGCGCGGCCTTCATACCCGCAGGTCGGTGCAGGTAGAGAGTGCGTCCGGCCTTCAGCGGCAGATCTCCAGCAGCCACCGCCTCGTCGAGCAGGTCGGTCCAACCCTGGCCTTCGGCCCAGGCTTCACGTCGTGCGGGCAACAGCAAGAGCAGCAGATCGGCCTGGATGCTGCAGAGGCCTTCGGGCCCGGCCTGGAGGATGCGTACGTCCATAATTCCCGCTTGGCTTGAAACCGTCTGATGTTATTCGATTCGACTTTGCGCAAGGAGCTGGGGCGCAGCTTCACCGGGACGACAGTGGTGCTGGTCACCATCGTGGTCACGATCATGCTGATCCGCACGCTCGGCATGGCCGCTGGGGGCCGCGTGGGCCCGCAGGACGTGGCTCTGGTGCTCGGTTACGTGATGCTCGGTCATCTGCCCACCCTGCTGAGTTTGTCGCTGTTCATTGCCGTGGTGAGCACCCTGAACCGCCTGCATCGCGACAGCGAGATGGTGATCTGGCTGGCCAGCGGCCAGTCGCTGCGGCAATTCGTGCCGCCGGTGATGCGATTTGCCCTTCCGGTGCTGATGGTGATGGCTGCCCTCACGCTGCTGGTCTGGCCCTGGGCCAACCAGAACATCACGACGCTGCGGGAGCGCTACGAACAGCGCTCGGACCTGTCGCGGGTTTCGCCCGGCCAGTTCCAGACCTCGCGCAACGGCGAGCGGGTGTTCTTCATTGACAAGGACGCGCCGCAGGACGGCAGCGGGCGCAACATCTTCATCCTGGAACAGCGCAGCGACCGCGAATCCCTGACCACCGCCCAGGCCGGTCAGATCACTGCGACCGAAGACGGCGCCCGCCAGCTGCAACTCACCCATGGCGCACGCACCGATCTGGATCTGGACGGACAGACCCGCACGGTCTCCCGCTTCGAGAGCTATGTGGTGCGCATCGGCGACCCCCGCCCGCAGGTTCAGGACAGCCGACCCAACAAGGCGCGCAGCACGCTGGATCTGTGGCGAAACCGCAGCCCCGGCGGGGATGGCGAACTGTCGTACCGCATCGGGATGATCGCCACCGGGCTGCTGCTGCCGCTCATCGGCCTGGGGCTGGCCTCAGGCTCGGTGCGTCGCGCCGGCAGCTGGTCGTTGCTTCAGGCGCTGCTGACCTTCGTGGTCTACTTCAACCTGGTCAGCCTGGTGCAGGCCTGGGTGTCCAACCAGAAGATCGGCCTGATGCTGGCCCTGTTTCAGCTCCACGGCACGGCCGCCCTGGTGGCCGGAGGCCTTCTCTGGCTGCGCAGCCGCGGCGCAGCCCTGGTCTGGCCGCTGCCCCGCCTGCGGCGGCGCTGACAAGATTCCTTGCCCATCAGATCCCATGCGCACGGTCCGTCGCCTGCTGTACCGCGAAGTCCTGGGCGCCACGCTGTTCGTGGCGCTGGCCTTCCTCGGCCTGTTTTTCTTTTTTGATCTGGTCGGTGAGCTCGACGACATCGGCAAGTCCGGCTGGGGCATCGGTCGGGCGCTGCTCAAGTGTGTGCTGCTGCTGCCTGGCCATGTCTACGAGCTGCTGCCGATTGCGGTGCTGATCGGGGCGATCTACGCCCTGTCACGGCTGGCGCAGTCCTCGGAGTACACCATTCTGCGCACCGGTGGCCTGGGGCCTCAGCGGGCGCTGGGGCTGCTGACCAGCCTGGGAATCGGCTTCGTTCTGGTCACTTTCCTGGTGGGTGATTTCGTGGCGCCCTGGTCCGAGCGCGAGGCCACCTTGCTGCAGGCCCAGGCGCGAGGCCGGGTGGATGTCGGGCGCAACGGTGCCTGGCTGCGCGACAGCCAGAAAGCTGCGCAGGGCGAGCGCCGCTTCACCGTTCACCTCGGCGAAATGCGTCCCGACGGCAGCGTGGCGCGCATCCGCATCTACGAGTTCGGCGAAGAGGGCCAGTTGCTGCACCGCACCTCGGCCCCCCAGGCGCGGGTGGCCAGCGATGGCACCTGGACACTGCAGGATGCGGTGGTCAGCCACTGGAACCCCGACAACACCCCCAGGCTGGAGCAGGACCAGCGCCACCCCACGCTGGTCTGGCGCTCCGGACTGACGCCTGCCGTGCTGGCGGCCGCGGTGCTGCCGCTGGACACCATGTCCACCGTGGCGCTGTACCGCTACATGAACCACCTGTCCGACCACGAACAGGCGGCGCAGCGCTACGAGATCCAGTTCTGGAAACGCGCCCTTTACCCCTTCGCCTGCCTGGTGATGCTGGCCCTGGCGCTGCCCTTCGCCTACCTGCATGGCCGCAGCGGCGGGGTGAGCCTGAAGGTGTTCGGCGGCATCATGCTGGGCATCAGCTTCGTGCTGCTCAACAACGTCATGGGCCACCTGGGCCTGCTGCGCAACTGGACGCCCTGGGTGGCCGCCAGCATCCCCAGCGCGGTGTACCTGATGCTGTCGCTGGCCGCCTTCAGCTGGCTGGTGCGCTACCGCTGAACCGGGCCGCTGCCCGCCTTCATCTTCTTCCTTCCCGGATCCAACTTCCCACCGAGAGGCCCCGATGCACGGCATCCTGCTCTTCGCCCACGGCGCCCGCGACCCCGCCTGGGCCCGCCCCTTCCATGCCATCGCCCAACGCATGCGTGAGCAGCACAGCGGCGGGCCGGTCGAGCTGGCCTACCTGGAGCTGATGCAACCCCCGTTGGGCACGGCCGTGGACGCCCTGGTGCAGGCCGGCTGCCGCCGCGTGACGGTGGTGCCGGTGTTCCTCGGCGCGGGCGGCCACGTCAAACGGGACCTGCCCGCCCTGCTGGAAGACCTGCGCCAGCGCCACCCCGACCTGGTCCTGAACAGCACCTGCGCCATCGGTGAGTCCGAAGCAGTGATCACCGCCCTGGCGGATGCAGCATACGGACTGGCCCAGCAGGAAAGCCAGGGCGCATGAACCTGCATCAGTTCCGCTTCGTTCAGGAGGCGGCGCGTCGGCGCTTGAACCTGACCGAGACCGCCAAGGCCCTGCACACCTCCCAGCCCGGCATCTCCAAGGCCATCCTGGAGCTCGAGGAGGAACTCGGTGTCGACATCTTCGCCCGCCATGGCAAGCGCCTCAAGCGCATCACCGAACCGGGCGAGCAGGTGCTGCGCAGCATCGAGATCATCATGCGGGAGGTGGCCAACCTGCGCCGCATCGGTCAGGATTACACGCTGCAGGAGGCCGGCACCATCTCGATTGCGGCCACCCACACCCAGGCACGCTACGTCCTGCCCGGGCCGGTGGCGGCGCTGCGCTCGCGCTACCCGAAGGTGTCGGTGAGCCTGCACCAGGGCACTCCGGAGCAGGTGGCGCAGATGATCCTGGACGACGCAGCGGAAGTCGGCATGGCCACCGAGAAGCTGACCCAGTACGACGACCTGGTCACCCTGCCCTGCTACGAATGGCGCCATGTGGCGGTGATGCCGACCGACCACCCGCTGGCGCAGCTGGAGCGCCTCGATCTGGACGACCTGGCTGCCCAGCCCCTGATTTCCTACCACCCCTCCTTCACCGGTCGCTCGCGCATCGATGCGGCCTTCGAGCACCGCGGGCTGGCCCCCCAGTTCGTGCTGGAGGCCATCGACTCCGACGTGATCAAGACCTACGCCCGCCTCGGCCTGGGGGTGGGCATCGTGGCCGAAATGGCGGTGCGCGACGACCCGCTGTTCTCCGTCACCGCCGAGATGTGCGCCCGGCCGGTGGGACATCTGTTCGGCACCAACGTGGCGCGCATCGCCTTCAAACGCGGCGCCTACCTGCGCAACTTTGTCTATGCCTTTGCGCAGCTGCTGTCCGACCGCCTCAGCCGCCACCTGGTGGAACGGGCCATGAGCGGCCACCCGGAAGGTGACGACGCCTGCGGACTTTGAATCCCTGCTTGCCCCGCTGTGATCGAACCCGAAGTCACATCAGGCCCCTTGCTCACTCGACTGCCACTGCCATGACCCAGCCGATGCCGCGCACCCCCGCCGTCACCAGCCGCCTGCCACAGGTGGGCACCACCATCTTCACCGTGATGTCCGCGCTGGCGCAGCAATGCGCAGCGGTCAACCTCGGCCAGGGTTTTCCGGACTTCGATGGCGATGCGCGCCTGAAGGACGCCGTGAAGGCCGCGATGGACGCCGGTCACAACCAATACCCGCCGATGGCCGGTGTTCCGGCCCTGCGGGAGGCCATTGCCGCCAAGATCGAGACGCTGTACGGCCAGCACTACGACCCGGGCCTGGAAATCACCGTCACCGCCGGAGCCACCCAGGCCCTGCTCACTGCCGTGCTGGCCCTGGTGCATCCGGGCGACGAGGTGATCGTGCTGGAGCCTTGCTACGACAGCTACGAACCGGCCATTGCCCTGGCTGGGGCCACTGCGGTGCGGGTGCCGCTCACCCCCGGCAGCTTCCGGCCGGATTTCGAGCGCATCGCCGCGGCCATCACGCCGCGCACCCGGGCGCTGTTCGTCAACACGCCGCACAACCCCAGCGGCACGGTCTGGACACCCGCCGAAATGCAGCGTCTGGCCGAACTGCTGCGGCCCACCAACATCCTGCTGATCGCCGACGAGGTCTACGAGCACATGGTGTACGACGGCGTGGCGCATGCCAGTGCCGCACGCTGGCCAGAACTGGCGGCAAGGGCCGTGGTGATCTCCAGCTTCGGCAAGACCTACCACGTCACAGGATGGAAGGTGGCCTTTGCCGCCGCGCCGGCCTCACTGAGTGCCGAGTTCCGCAAGGTGCATCAATTCAACACCTTCACCGTCAACACCCCCATGCAGCACGGGCTGGCCGCCTACATGGCCGACCCGGTGCCCTACCTGCAGCTGCCGGACTTCTACCAGCGCAAACGCGACCTGTTCCGCGCTGGACTGGCCCCCACCCGGCTGCGCCTGTTGCCTTGCGAAGGCACCTACTTCCAGTGCGTGGACTACAGCGGGCTCGATCCCGCCATCGCCGCCCTGCCGGAGGCGGCCTTCTGCGAATGGCTCACCCGCGAAGTGGGTGTGGCCGCGATCCCGCTGAGCGCCTTCTACTGCGATGGCCGCAACCAGCAGATTGCGCGGCTGTGTTTTGCCAAGAAGGACGAGACGCTGCACGCCGCGCTGGAACGGCTGCGCCGACACCTGGGTTGAGGCCCCCAGGCCGGCACCCACCGGCTCATCGGCCCTCCGCACAGAAACGAACGATCGTTCGTTTTCATGCCAGAATTCGGCAGTTCCTCGCCCCGTACGGTCCGACCCTCCTACCGAAACAGCGATGCCCGCAGAACTCCTCAGTGAACGACAAGGCAGCACCCTGCTGCTGACGATCAGCGATCCCGCCACCCGCAATGCCCTCAGCCCGGAGCTCTATGCGGCCGGCGTGGAGGCGCTGTCGCTGGCGGAATCGGACGCACAGATCCGCTGCGTGGTGCTCACCGGCGCGGCCGGGCATTTCAGCGCCGGCGGCAACCTGAGTCAGATGCAGGCGGTGCGCGGACAGCCCGAGCGGCAGCAGGCCCGGGTGGACGCCCTGCACCAGTGGATCGAAGCGCTGCGCAGTTGCCCCAAACCGGTGATCGCCGCGGTCGAAGGCGCTGCGGCCGGTGCGGGTTGCTCCCTGGCGCTGGCCTGTGACCTGCTCGTGGCGTCCCGGGAGGCCAAGTTCTCGCTGGCCTACGGCCGCATCGGCACCTCCCCGGACGGCGGTGCAAGCTGGCATCTGGCCCAACTGCTGCCGCGCAACCAGGCGCTGGAATGGATCTGGATGGCGCAGACCCGCAGCGGCGAGGACCTGCACCGCAGCGGCCTGGTCAATCGGCTTTGCGCCCCCGGGGAAGCCCTGGCGACCGCACTGGCGCTGGCCGAGGAGCTGGGCGCCTTCGCGCCCAACGTGCTGGCCAGCGTGAAGGAGCTGGTGGGTTCACCGTCGCCCGCACTTGCCGATCAGCTGGACCGCGAGCGCAGAGCCTTCGTCGACAACGTGAACCATCCCAACGGCGGCGAAGGCCTGGCGGCCTGGCGCGAGAAACGCTCGCCGCGTTTCGGCTGAGTCGCCTCACCGTCCCACCGCGTCAACCGAATCTTCACACCCTGGCGGTCCACTGGCTGGCATGACGACACCGATCCTCACCCCCGACGAACGCGAGCAGATCGAACACGGGCCCTGGTTCTCCAAGCTCTCTCCGTTGCTGCGCAACGACATCCTGGCGCGCAGCATCATCCGCCGCTACCCGGACGGTGTGCAGATCGGCACCCGTGGCGCCCCTGCCGTCGACTGGGTGGGGGTGGCCAGCGGGGCGGTGCGGGTGAGCTCGGTATCGTTCTCCGGCAAGCAGATCACCCTCACCTATGTGGAGCCAGGCACCTGGTTCGGCGACATCTCGCTGTTCGACGGTCTGCCGCACACCCACGACGCCACCACCCACGGGCCGACCACCCTGCTGATCGTGCGCAAGCACGACTTCAACGACCTGCTGTCGCGCCACAGCGAGCTCTACGAAGCCCTGCTGCGCCTGAACTGCCGCCGCCTGCGACTGATGTTCGCGCACTTCGAGGATCTCAACACCAAGCCGCTGGCGGCCCGCCTGGCCAAACAGGTGTTGATCCTGGCGCGCAGCTACGGCGTGACCAATGGCGAGGAGATCCGCATCGGCCTGCAACTGGCCCAGGAGGATCTGGCCCAGCTCGTGGGCGCCTCGCGGCAACGCGTCAACCAGGAGCTCAAGGGCTTCGAGCGTGAAGGGGCGCTGCGCATCGAACCGACCCGCCTGGTGGTGCTGTCGCGCGACAAGCTGGCCGCCATCGCCGAACACTGAGACACGAAGCTGCATGGACACCTCTGCCCACACCGGGACCCGCCCGATGGCCGCCAGCCACGCCTTCGACATCGCTGCACTGGACCGCCACCTCTGCGCCCACCTGCCCGGCTATGCCGGGCCGCTGCAGGTCGAGCAGTTCAAGGGCGGTCAATCCAATCCCACCTACCGGCTGACCACACCGGGTACGCGCTACGTGATGCGCAGCAAACCCGGCCCGGTGGCGCGGCTGCTGCCCTCGGCGCATGCGATTGAGCGCGAGTACCGGGTGATGCAGGCCCTGGGGGCCACCGATGTACCGGTGCCGCGCATGCTGCTGCTGTGCGAGGACGAGTCGATCATCGGCCGCGCCTTCTTCATCATGGAGCACCTGGACGGCCGGGTGCTGTGGGACCAGACGCTGCCCGGCCTGGCACCCGAAGAGCGCGCCGCGATCTACGACGAGATGAACCGCGTGATCGCTGCGCTGCATTCGGTGGATGTGCAGGCTGCCGGACTGGCGGACTACGGGCGACCAGGCAACTACTTCGAACGCCAGATCGGCCGCTGGAGCAAGCAGTACCAGGCCTCCATCACCGAGCCGATCGAGGCGATGGACCGGCTGATCGAATGGCTGCCGCAGCACATCCCCGCCAGTGCCCGAGATGAGTCCTGGCTGTCGGTGGTACATGGCGACTACCGGCTGGACAACCTGATGTTCCACCCCCGCGAACCCCGCGTGCTGGCGGTGCTGGACTGGGAGCTGTCCACCTTGGGCCACCCGCTGGCGGACTTCAGCTATCACTGCATGTCCTGGCACATCCCCTACGGCGTGTTTCGCGGCATCGGCGGCACCGATCTGGCCGCCCTGGGCATTCCATCGGAGGAGGTCTACATCGACCGCTACCTGGACCGCCTGACCTCTGCGCGCGGCGGTGCGGCGATCGACCGCCACCAACTCCGGCGCGACTGGCCCTTCTACCTCGCCTACAACCTGTTCCGCATCGCGGCCATCCTGCAGGGCATTGCCCGCCGGGTGGTGGACGGCATCGCCTCCAGCGAACAGGCCCGCCAGGCCGGTGCCGGGGCCCGGCCGATGGCCGAACTGGGCTGGCGCACCGCCCAGCGACTGGGCTGATCGGGACGGGCATCGCCCGGCCCATGGGGTTGCTCAGAGCGTCAGATCGGTGGGGATGTTGTCGCCCAGCGGCGGGAGCTCGGACGGCAGATCCGCATCACCACCGTCATCGCCCTCCAGTTGCGCGGCCTCCATCATCGACGAGGGCGAGAAGTCGCGCATCATCTCCTCGCTGAAGGTGGCCAGGTCCGCGGTGCGCATCTCCATGCCGTCCAGGTCTGCGGCCATCGGCAGCGCACCGCCCGCCTCCTCCAGGGGGCGTTGCGCCACGCGGTGCGGTGGCGCCGCTGCGCCGGCCTGACCGGGCCGCGCACCGGCGGCAGCCGCAGCCACCGAAAGGCTCGCCACGGCAGACTGCAGCGTCGCCGGCGGCACCGCGCCGTGCACCGTGCTGCGCCCGGAGCGTGAGCAGATGCGCCGGGCCCGCAGCGCCCCGGCCTCAGCCAGCGAACGCACTCCATCGAGCAGCGTTTCGTCCAGGCTGGGCGCTGCTGTGCGCAGATAGAGTCGGCCACGCAGGGTCATCAGCAGCAGCGGAGCCTCTGGTGCCAACCAGCGGTCCTGCGCGCGCTGCAGACGCACCGCCAGTTCGCCCTGGGCCCAATGGCGTGCATGCACCGGGCTGCTTCCGACCACCACAAAGGCCTCGGCAAAGGCCGGTGGCAGCAGGTCTTCCATGCGCTCGAACATCGCCAGCCAGCGCACCTCCTGCGGCGCGGCGCCGTCGATCTCGGTCTGTGCATCGTGGGTCAGCAGCTCATAGGTCTGCGCCTCCAGCCGGTCGGCCAGGCTGCGGCTCATCACCAGCATCTCCAGCTGCGCAGGCAACCCCGCATCGACGCGCAGGCGCAACTCGGGTCCGTCGATGTAGCTGCGCTGCGAGAGGCCCCACTCCAGCCGCATGTCCCCCGCAGCGCTGCGCGAGCGCACCTTCAGCCCCAGGCCGCGGCGGCTGTTGCGGCAATCCCCGCCACGTGATTCGGCCCAGCTCTTGAGCAGCGTGGATTCAGCGTCCGCCGGGGCACCTCGGCGGAGCAGGCGTTGAAAGATCTGAAGCATGGTCGGCTGGGGAGATGAGGTCGAAATGGACGGGCTTGATCCCGCATATCGACCGACCTTCCCGCCGGTTGAGTCACTTTGCACAGCCGCCGTCACCGCAAGCGGCCCAGCGTGATCTCTGCGCACCCGCAACAGACGCGTCGCAGAAGATCAGCGCAGCGGCTCCACCGTCACCGCCACCCGGGGCTGGGCCCGTCCGCCACCACGGATCACCCCCCGCAGAGGGGCGACATCCGCGTAGTCGCGCCCCCAGGCCAGCGTGACATGGTCCTGCCCGGCCGGCACCCCGTTGGTCGGGTCCAGTGCCACCCAGCCGTTGAGCGGGCACCACACCGCCACCCAGGCATGTGACGCGTCCGCCCCGACCAGACGCGGTTGGCCGGGCGGTGGTTGAGTCAGCAGGTAGCCGCTGACGTAGCGCGCAGCCAGCCCGATGGATCGCATCGCCGCGATCATCACATGCGCAAAGTCCTGACACACCCCGCGCCGCTGCGCCAGAGCCTCCGGCGCCCGCGTGGCCACCGAGGTGGCGCTGGGCCGGTACTCGAAGCGCCGGTAGATGTGCTGCATCAGCGTCATGGCCCCCGCCAGCAACGGCTGCCTCGGGATGAAGGCTTCCCGCGCAAACTGGGCCAGCGTGCTGCTGCGAGGTGCGTAGACCGAGGGCAGTGCAAACTCGACCGCCTCGTCATGCGGCACGCCCGGGTGATACCGCAGCCGCGTGGCCGCCTCTTCCCAGGCCGGGCTGGCAAACAGCTGCAAGGTGGGCGCCGGACGCAGCTCCACCACAAAACCGGAGCACACCCGCAGGTGATCGTGCACCCGTGCATGGCTGAAGGCTGCGCGCCAGTTGCCCCAGACATCCTGGCTTTGATGCACTCCAGGCGGCACGGTCACCGGCCACACCCCGTCCCCCCGCGACGCGGCCGGGCCAAAGTCGGCCTTCATCTCCGTGGCCGTGGGCAGCTCCAGATCGGGCACCGGGTCGATCTCCAACTGCCATTGGCGGATCTGCTGCAGCGGGGTCGGCCGGGGTCGCAGGTGCGCCAGATGGTGCGCCAGCTCCACCGCAGCATCGTATTCATAGACGGTTTCGTGCTGTACACGCAGCGTCCGCACGCCCGGCCGAGCCTGCAGGGCAGGAGGCGGGGATGGCAGCGGCGGTGTGACAGGCACCTCCACCGGACCCTGTGCTGCAACCGGTGACCGGCGGGCTTCACTGCCAGACACTGTGCTCATCGGCTCGGACATGGGAGAAGAGATGGCGGCTCACTTCGTCGGAAACGCGACGGGTGGCTTCCTCGCAGGCGCGCAGGGAATCGACCAGGCGCTTGGCATGGCCCTGCTCGTCCAGCCGGGTCAGTTCGGCCAGGGACCAGTGGTCCGGCCGTGGCAGCAAGGCGCTCACCAGCTCAGCCCAAGGTGGGTCGTGACGGGCCAGCTTGCGCAGGCGTTCGCGCATGGTGCGCGACACCCAGGCCAGAGAGCGGGGGTTGTCGGTGTCCAGCACCAGCAGGTGCAGCAGCGGGGGCACTTCGCGGCGCGCCTGAAAATGGGCGCGGTAGGTGATGGTGGAGTCAAACAGGCCCAGCAGCAGCGCAAAACCATCGTCGTGTGCGGGCAGTCCAGCCTCGAACCCCTCGGCCAGGGCATGGGCCAGCATGCCCAGTCGCTCCAGCTGGCGGCCCACGCTGAGCAGGCGCCAGCCATCGTCGCGGGTCATGCGGTCGGTCTGGGCACCGGTGATGGCGGCCAGGTGGGTGGCGGCCCGGTTGAGCACCAGCAGCACATCGCTCAGCGGCTCATGCCCCTCCAGGGCCATCACGCTGCCCAGCTGGGCGGCAAACTGCTGCTCCAGCTCCACGATCAGCGACCAGTGCTCGGTGGACAGGCGCTCGCGCAGCGCCTGCGCGCACTGTCGCAGCGCGCGCAGGTTGAAGGCCACGCTGCAGGCCCCGTCGGCATCCCCCAGCGCACGGATCAGCGCGCGCTCGAACAGCCGCGCCGCCTGGGCCGAGGGCCGCGCCGGCGAGGGCACCCCGGCGTCGATCAGGCCGTGGCGCAGCGCCAGGCCGTGCAGCACCTCCAGCACCTTCTCGCTGGACATGGGCAACGCCTCCAGCGCCAGGCGGGCGATGCGCAGGCTGTTTTCCGCCCGCTCGGTGTAACGGCCCAGCCAGAACAGGTTCTCGGCCGAGCGGCTGGTGATGATGCGGTGCCAGCCGGCCAGCTCCTCCGGCGCGAGCGGCCGCGGCAGCAGGCTGGTGCGGTCCACCTCACCTTCGGTGAGCACCCAGGTATCGGTACTGGCACTGCCGCGCTGCATGCACAGGTAGGCATCTGCGCCGCGCGCATTCGCCCGGGTCGGATTCTCGGGGCGGCCATCCGCGCCGCGGCGCGCCACCGGGTCAATCCCCCGGCAACACACACCAGCCCCCGCGCCGTCGGACATCGCAAAGACACGCAGCACCACCGGCCGCAGGTCGATGTGACCTTCGCGCCAGATCGGCTGCTCGGAAGGCCGCACCGGTGACAGCAGGGTGTGGGCGGCCGGGTCGGCGTCAATCCTTGCGGTCCAGGCCCGCAGGGCCTCCCGGCCCAGGCCGGCTGCCAGCACCGGCTCGAAACTTTGCGTGACCGTGCCGGCAGAAAAGGTCGGCATGATCACGTAGTCCTGCAGGCGTTGGCGATGCGCCGCCCAGACGCTGTCCTCCCCGCACCACCAGCTGGTGGTGGCGGGCAGCAGCAGCTTCTCACCCAGCAGCCGCTCGGCCACGCCGGGCCAGAAGGCATGCAGGCCAGGGCTCTCCAGCACCCCGGCCCCCGGCGCGTTGGCCACCAGCACCTCACCGGCGCGCATGGCCTGCAACAGCCCCGGAACACCCAGGGCGGAGTCGGAGCGCAGCTCCAGCGGATCCAGCCACTCGTCGTCCACCCGACGAAGCAGCACATGCACCCGCTCCAGACCGTGCAGGGTCTTGAGGTACAGGCGTTGGCCGCGCACCGTCAGGTCGGAACCCTCCACCAGCGTGATGCCCAGGTAGCGGGCCAGGAAGACGTGTTCAAAGTAGGTCTCGTTGTGCGGACCGGGTGTGAGCAGTGCCACACGGGAGCGCTCCCCAGCCGGGCTGGCACGCAGCAGCCCCTCCATCAGGCTGCGGAAGGCGCCGGCAATGCGCTGCACCTTCATCTCGCGAAAGGCCTCCGGAAACTGCTGGGAGATGATCAGGCGGTTCTCCAGCAGGTAACCCAGACCCGAAGGCGCCTGGATGCGGTGCCCGACCAGCCACCAATGGCCGTCCGGCCCGCGCGCCAGATCCACCGCGATCAGATGCAGCCAGGCACCATCGATCGGCCGGACGCCGTGCATCGGCCGCAGGTACTGCGGGTGCCCGTAGACCAGCGATGGCGGCAGCAGGCCGTCGCGGATCAGCGTCTGGGCGCCGTACACATCGGCCAGCGTGGCGTCCATCAGGCGGGCGCGCTGCTGCACGCCGGCCTCGATGCGCTGCCACTCCTGCGCGCCGATCAACAGCGGCAGCATCTCCAGCGGCCAGGGCCGCACCGCCTCGCGGCCGTCGGCATAGACGTTGTAGGTGGCACCATCCTCGCGCACGCGGCGCTGCACCCGCACCTGGCGGGCCCCCAGGTCCAGCCAGCCATCGCGACCCGTGGCCTCGAAGAAATGCTGCCACAGCGGCGCCGTGCGGCCGGGCCCGGGCCTCTCTCGCTCTGGCCCCTGGGCGCCCCCGGACCCGGCGTGGCGGCGCGCTGTCCCTCGCCCACCGCCGCCGCGGCAGGCGCCGCCGGCACCAGGGACCCCGCGCCAGTCAGTCGAAATGCCAGGCCGCCATCGCTGCCGCGGCCGCACCGCCTCGCAGCATCCGGGGCGCCCTCGGGCCGCCGACGGGCTGGTCTGCATGCCCCGATCATGCCCTGAGCCGACCGCCTCAGGCATGCGGGCCTCCCGCAGCTGTCCCCCTGGACCCACGCCCCACTTTCTCTCCCCCCAGCCTGTGGGATCAGACCCGTCGCAGGTCCAGCGTGAACGGGAACTCCCAGCTGCGCCGCGGCTCGCCCACCTGGATCTCACCCGGCGAGTGACCGAAGTCGAAGAAGCGCGCCAGCCGGCGGCTCTCGGCCTCGAAGGAGTTGATCGGGAAGGTGTCGTAGTTGCGCCCCCCCGGGTGCGCCACGTGGTACTGCCCGCCGCCCAGCGATCGCTGCATCCAGCGGTCCACCAGGTCGAAGGTCAGTGGTGCATGTACGCCGATGGTCGGGTGCAGCGCCGAGGCCGGCTGCCAGGCGCGGTAGCGCACCCCGGCCACGTACTCGCCGGTGCGGCCGGTGGGCTGCAAGGGCAGCGGCACACCGTTGACGGTGACCACATGGCGCGGATCGACCAGCCCGCTGACCTTGACCTCGATGCGCTCCAGCGACGAATCGACATAGCGCACCGCACCGCCGGGCGAACCCTCTTCGCCCATCACGTGCCAGGGCTCCAGCGCATTGCGCAGGGTCAGGTGCACGCCGCGGGAGGTGATCTCGCCCACCTTCGGGAAACGGAACTCGAAGTGCGGCGCAAACCAGGCGGCGTTGAAGCCGTAGCCGGCGCGCTGCAGGTCCTCCATCACGTCGTCGAAGTCCATCTGCACAAAGGTCGGCAGCAGGAAACGGTCGTGCAACTCGGTGCCCCAGCGCACCAGCGGGGCGCGGCAGGGCTCCTTCCAGAAGCGTGCAATCAAGGTGCGCAGGAGCAGTTGCTGCACGATCGACATGCGCGCGTGCGGCGGCATCTCGAAGGCGCGCAGCTCCAGCAGGCCCAGGCGGCCGGTCGAACTGTCCGGCGAGTAGAGCTTGTCGATGCAGAACTCGCTGCGGTGCGTGTTGCCGGTGACGTCGATCAGCACGTTGCGCAGCGTGCGGTCCAACAGCCAGGGCGGCATCTCGCCACCGTAGACGGCCTTGTTGCGCTCGATCTCGCGAAGCGCGATTTCGAGCTCAAAGATCTGGTCGTTGCGCGCCTCGTCCACCCGCGGCGCCTGGCTGGTCGGGCCGATGAACAGGCCCGAAAACAGGTAGGACAGCGAGGGGTGGTTGTGCCAGTACACCAGCAGCGAGGCCAGCAGGTCCGGCCGTCGCAGGAAGGGCGAATCCGCCGGCGTGGCCCCGCCCAGCACCATGTGGTTGCCCCCGCCGGTGCCGCTGTGGCGGCCGTCGAGCATGAACTTCTCGGTCGACAGGCGCGACTTCCAGGCCGCTTCGTAGAGGAACTCCGTGTGTTCGACCAGCTCGGTCCAGTTGCGCGCCGGATGGATGTTGACCTCGATGACGCCGGGATCGGGCGTGACCGACAGCACCTTCAGGCGTGCATCGCGCGGCGGCGGGTAGCCCTCCAGCACGATCTTCACCTGCAGCTCAGTCGCCGTGGCCTCGACCGCCGCCAGCAGGTCCAGGTAGTCCTCCAGGTGCGACAACGGCGGCATGAAGACGTACATCACGCCGCTTTCGACGCCCACCTTCTCGGCCTTCGGGCCGTTGGCGCGGCGCGGATCGCGCACTTCCACGCACAGCGCGGTGCGGGTGATCCAGTAGGCCGACTGGAAGCGCTGCGGGGAAACGGCCAGCTCGGCGGCGGTCAGCGCGCGCAGCGGCGCATTGCCATGCAGGCGACCGTCGCCGCGACCAGTTTCCCCGTCATTCCCGCGCAGGCGGGAATCCAGATTCGACCCGGCCGACCCGCCTGGATCCCGCGGGCGGAGGCCGCGGGGATGCCCGGGGGGGGCGGGGGGGGGGGGGCAGCACCTCACCAAACGTACTCGCCTTCCTGCGGCCCGCTCTGCATCGCCACGGTCCCGCCTTCGGCAAAACCACCGCCCGCGGTGTGCGAGGCATATTGGGCGCGCAGCCGTTGGCCCGCCGGCAGGGCGCCCCGCGGTGCAAAAGGATCGTGCTCATGCAGGAAGGGGTAGTCGCCCTCGGCCACCCAGGGCAGCGAATCCAGCGGCAGGCGCCAGCCCATCGGCGAATCGCCCGGGAAGAGGTACATGCGCTCGTCACGGAAGAACCACGGCCCGGTGACCCAGCGCGCTCCTTCCAGCCCCGGCCCGTCGTGCTCGCGCTTGAGCGGCAGCACGTAGCCGACCTCGGCCTCCAGCCCCTGCTTGAAGACGCGCCGCAGGCGGGAGCGCTCCAGCTCGTCGTCCAACCGGCTGTCGAAGGGATCCACGTTCACCGGCAGGCGGCGTTCGCGCCAGAGGTAGTACCAGGTGTCCTCGTGGCCGGCCTGCAGGCTGCCGTCGGGCAGACCGAGCTTGCGCGTCAGCCGGGTGATGAAACGCTTCGCGTCCTCCGAGGTGTAGTCGTGCGGGTCACGCTCATCGGCGAACAGGGACGGGTCATGCCAGCAGGGCTGGCCGTCCTCGCGCCAGAAGATCGACAGCGCCCAGCGCGGCAGCTGCTCGCCCGGGTACCACTTGCCCTGGCCGTAGTGGAGGAAGCCGCCGGTACCGTACTGGTCGCGCAGGCGCTGCACCAGGTCCTGGGCGTAGATGCGCTTGGTGGGACCCAGCGCGTCGGTGTTCCACTCGGCGCCGTCGCGGTCGTCCACCGAGACGAAGGTGGGCTCGCCGCCCATCGTCAGGCGCACGTCGCCGGCCACCAGGTCATGGTCGACCGCCGCGCCCAGCGCCAGCACGTCGCGCCACTGGTCCTCGGTGTAGGGCTTGGTCACCCGGGGCGATTCCCAGACCCGGGAGATCTCCATCGCGTGGCCGAAGGTCACCTCGCACTCGTCCACCGCACCGCTGATCGGCGCGGCGCTGGAGGGCTGCGGCGTACAGGCCACCGGGATGTGGCCTTCGCCGGCCAGCAGGCCGGAGGTCGGGTCCAGGCCGATCCAGCCGGCGCCGGGCAGATAGACCTCGCACCAGGCGTGCAAATCGGTGAAGTCGACTTCGGTGCCGCTCGGGCCGTCCAGGGCCTGCACGTCCGACTTCAGCTGGATCAGGTAGCCGGAGACGAAGCGCGCTGCCAGCCCCAGGTGACGCAGCGTTTCAACCAGCAGCCACCCGGTGTCGCGGCAGGAGCCTGACGCCTTGGTGAGCGTTTCCTGCGGCGTCTGCACACCCGGCTCCAGGCGGATGGTGTAGGCAATCTGCTGCTGCAGGCGCTGGTTCAGACCGACCAGGAAGTCGATGGTGCGGACCTCCCCCTTGTCGTCCAGCGGGATGCTGTCAAGGAAGGCCTGCAGCGCCGGGGTCGCCGCAGCGGGAAGCAGGTAGGGCGCCAGCTCCTCCTTCAGACCGGCCTCATAGACGAAGGGGAAGGTCTGTGCCCCGGGCTCCAGGAAGAAGTCGAAGGGGTTGTAGACCGACATCTCGGCCACCAGATCGACGGTGACCTTGAACTCGGTGGTGGGCTCCGGGAAGACCAGCCGGGCCAGGTAGTTGGAGAAGGGATCCTGCTGCCAGTTGACGAAATGGCCCTCCGGCTCGATGCGCAGCGAGTAGCTCAGGATGGGGGTGCGGCAGTGCGGCGCCGGGCGCAGGCGCACCACCTGCGGAGACAGGCTGACACGCCGGTCGTACTTGTAGTGGGTGACGTGGTGGAGAGCAACGTGAATGGACACAACTTGACTTTCAATGCACCGCGACCAGGAAATCGCGGCTGATGCCCACGCCCAGATCGGACACCCGGTCGAGGAACTGGGTCAGGTAGGCATGCAGACCGGTGGCCAGGATCTCGTCGATGCGACCGAACTCCAGGTCGGCATTGAGCCGTCCGGCCCGACGCAGGGTCTCGGAGGACTGGTCGTTGGCCACCAGGCCCAGGTTGCCCACCACCTCGTGCATGCAGGCGGCCAGCGAACGCGGCATGTCCGGCCGCAGGATGAGCAACTCGGCCACCTTCTCCGGCTGGATGACGTTGCGATAGACCTTGCGGTAGACCTCGAAACCGGACACCGAACGCAGGATGGCCGACCAATGGTAGAAGTCGTACTCCTGATCCTTGGCCTCGGCCGCACCATAGAAGTCGCTTTCGACGGCATGGAACTTCACGTCCAGCAGCCGGGCGGTGTTGTCCGCACGCTCCAGGAAGGTGCCGATGCGCACGAAATGCAGCGCCTCGTCGAGCAGCATGGTGCCCACCTGCACCCCCCGCGACAGGTGCGAGCGGAACTTGACCCACTCGAACAGCGCCGCCGGGTCGCGCTCGAAAGCGGCGTCCTTGAGCAGGCGATTGAACTCCAGCCAGGTCTGGTTGGTGGTTTCCCAGACCTCGGTGGTCAGCGCGCCCCGCACCGCCCGGGCGTTCTCCCTGGCCGCACGCAGGCAGCACAGGATGGACGAAGGGTTGCGCTCATCGCGCACCATGAAGTCCATCACCGAGGCGGCGTTCACCTCGCCGTAGCGGTTGTTGTAGTCGCTGGTCAGCTCCGAGATGGACAGCAGGCCGCGCAGGCCCTGCTCCGCCACCGCGGTGGACTGCGGCAGCAGGGAGGTCTGGTAATTGACATCGAGCATGCGTGCGGTGTTCTCCGCACGCTCCATGTAGCGCGACATCCAGAAGAGGTGATCGGCGGTTCGGGAGAGCATAGGAATTCGTCGTAGTGGATTGCGCGAGGCCGGGTCGTTTCGCGGATCAGGATTCCAGCACCCAGGTGTCCTTGGTGCCGCCCCCCTGCGAGGAGTTGACGACCAGCGAGCCCTCCTTGAGGGCCACCCGGGTCAGCCCACCCGGCACCATCTGCACCGTCTTGCCCGACAGCACGAAGGGCCGCAGGTCGATGTGGCGCGGCGCGATGCCCTTCTCCACATAGGTCGGGCAGGTCGACAGGCTGAGCGTGGGCTGGGCGATGTAGTTGCTCGGGTTGGCCAGCAGGTGCTCCCGGAAGGTCGCGATCTCCGCCTGGGTGGCCGCCGGGCCGACCAGCATGCCGTAGCCGCCCGCGCCATGCACCTCCTTGACCACCAGTTCGCCCAGGTGGTCCAGCACGTACTGCAGGTCCTCCTTGTCGCGGCAGAGGTAGGTCGGCACGTTGTTCAGGATCGGCTTTTCGCCCAGGTAGAACTCGATCATCTTGGGCACGTAGGGGTAAATCGACTTGTCGTCGGCCACCCCGGTGCCCACCGCGTTACTCAGCGTCACGTTGCCCTGGCGGTAGGCACCGATCAGGCCGGCGCAACCCAGCGTGGAGTCGGTGCGGAACACCTGCGGGTCGAGGAAGTCGTCATCCAGGCGGCGGTAGATCACGTCCACCCGCTTCGGCCCGCGCGTGGTACGCATGAAGACGAAGCCGTCCTTGACGAACAGGTCCTGCCCCTCCACCAGCTCCACCCCCATCTGCTGGGCCAGGAAGGCGTGCTCGAAGTAGGCCGAGTTGTACATGCCCGGGGTGAGCACCACCACAGTCGGCTCGTTGACGCCGCCGGGGGCGACGCTGCGCAGCGTCTCCAGCAGCAAATCCGGGTAGTGCGCCACCGGCGCAATGGGTTGCCCCGCAAACAGGTCGGGGAACAGCCGCATCATCATCTTGCGGTTCTCCAGCATGTAGCTCACGCCGCTGGGCACGCGCAGGTTGTCCTCCAGCACGTAATAGCTGCCCGAGCCGTCCGGGTTGGCCGCGCGCACGATGTCGATGCCGGCGATGTGCGAGTACACGCCGCCAGGCACGTCCACACCGATCATCTCGGGACGGAACTGGGCATTGCCGGTGATCTGCTCGACCGGCACCACACCGGCCTTGATGATCTCCTGGCCGTGGTAGACGTCGTGGATGAAGCGGTTCAGCGCGTTGACGCGCTGGCGCAGGCCCTTTTCCATCTCGCGCCATTCGTGGGCCGGGATCACACGCGGGATGAGGTCGAAGGGAATCAGGCGCTCGGTACCCTCACCGGAGTCCTTGTCGCCATACACCGCGAAGGTGATGCCCACGCGGCGGAAGATCATCTCCGCTTCCTCCCGCCGCGCACGCATGACGCCGTCGGGCTGCTGGGCCAGCCAACGCTGGTAAGCCTCGTAGTGGTCACGCACCTGCTCGGGTGCGGCATGCATCTCGTCGAACGTCGGTCTCATGGGATGGGCGGGTTGTTTGAAGTGTGTTTAGCAATTTCAGGACCACCGTCCACGCCCTCGCCCCAGGCGGGGGCATGCCAGTAGCGGGCATGCAGCTGTCGCTCGCACCCGAACGAGGCATCCTGGCTGCGCCAGACCCAGGCGCCGCAGCGATCGGTGCGCCACAGCCGGATACCCAACCCATGGTAGCGGTCGACCACCTCCTGAGCGGGATGCCCGTAACGATTGCGCCACCCGACCTGCATGACCGCATCCGTCGGAGCAACAGCGGCCAGGAAAGCGGCGGTGGACGATGTCCGGCTGCCATGATGGGGCACCACCAGCACATCCGCCTTCAGGCTCAGTTGTCGAGCCTGATGTTGGTCAAGCAACGTGAGTTCCTGCTCGCGTTCCACGTCAGCGGTCAACAACGCCGAGCGGCTGTGTGCCTGCAGACGCAGCACACAGGAGCGGGCATTGCTGCGGCGGGGGCGGTGGCTGGAACGGGACGCCGTGGCGTCGGACGGATCCGCTCCGGCTGCGGGGTGCAGCCACTCGAAGACCACCCCGTCCCATTGCCAGGACAGGCCTGCCGCACAGGGTTGATGCACCGCCGCGGTGCGCAATGGATGCCCCACTTCGAGGGTACTGATCACCCTGCGCGCACCGATCTGGCGCATCACCGATTCCGCCCCTCCCACGTGGTCGCTGTCGCGGTGCGACAGAGCCAGCACATCCAACCGCTGCACCCCCTGGGCACGCAGCAGCGGCACCACCACCCTGTCGCCTGCGTCGCGGCCAGCGCCGTAGCTGGGCCCCGCGTCAAACAGCAGGCTGTGTTGACGCGTGCGAACCAGCACCGACGAGCCCTGGCCGACATCCAGCGCCAGCAGCTCGAACTCACCCTCGGCGGGTGCAGGTGCCCGGGCCAGCAGCATCGGCATCAGCATGGCGGCCCCGAGGGTTCGCAGCCTCCCGGGCAGGGGCGCCACCGTCAGCGCTGCCCCCAGCAGGGCAGCCACCTGCGCCCAGACCGGGGCCTGGGCGACCTCCCAAACCGCCCACGACAGGTCGGCCAGCCAGCGCAGCAGCACCATCAGCCCATCCACGCTCAGCGCCGCCACCGACCAAAGCACCGGCACCAGGGTTCCCAGCAGCGCCAGCGGCGTGATCCACAGCGTCACCAGCGGGATGGCCACGGCGTTGGCCAGCAACCCCACCAGCGACAGCTGCTGAAAGAACAACAAGGTCCAGGGCGCCAGTCCCACACTGACCACCCACTGACTGCGCCAGCCTTCGGCCAAGCTGGCGGCCAGCCGCCTCCAGACGACGGACGGTTCAGGCACAGGTTGCAGCCCTGCAGGGCCACCCGTCGGCCGCACCGGAGGCCCGGCCCCGTCCGCCCCCATCAGCAGGCCCACCGCCACGAAGGACAACCAGAATCCCGGCTGCAGCATCGCCCAGGGGTCCCAGGCCAGCACCACGCTGCCGGCCACCCACAGCACCGCCAGGGCCCGCCACCTCAACGCCATGCCGCGCAGCAGCGTCACCACAGCCAGCATCATCACCGTGCGCTGCGCGGGCACACCCCAGCCGGCCAGCAGGGCATACGCCACCGCGCACACCAGCCCGCCCCAGCGCCCCACCTGTGGAGCCGGCCAGCGCAGGCAGGCGGCGGCACTGCGCCGCCACGCCCACCCCAGCAGGCGCGCCGCCAGCCAGGCAAATAGCGTCACATGCAACCCGCTGATCGACATCAGGTGCGCCACACCGCTGCGGCGGAACACAGCCCAGTCCGCCACCTCGATCGACGCCTGATCCCCCACCGCCAGTGCGGCCAGCACACCGGCCGCGGTGCTGGGGCCGACGCGCTCGAAGATCGCCGCGCGCCAGCGCTCCCGCGCCACCTCGATCCAGGCGCCCTGTGCTTGCGACAGGCGCAGGGGCGGCCGACCGGACCGCTCGCGCACATGGCCCGTGGCGCGCAGGCGTTGCTCGAACATCCAGAGCTCCAGGTCGAAACCCTGCGGATTGAGCGTGCCATGCGGGCGGCGCAACCGCACGGTGAACCGCCAGCGCTCGCCCGCCCGCGGCCAGGCACCCGAGTTGGCCGCCGCATCGTCGGCCTCCTGAGGTTGGCGGTACCAGCCCAATGAGACCTCCTGCGGGCAGGCCTGAGGCACCGGTACCGCCTGCCCACGGTGCCGGGCCGAATGCACCTCGAAGCGAAAGCGCAGCCCCTCCGGACGCAGCACCGGCAGGCCGGAAACCAACCCTTCCACCTCCAGGTCCTGCCCCTCCAGGGCCGGGTCGATGCGCTCAGCCAGCCGGGCCGCGGCGCGCAGGTCGGTGGCGGCCCACCCCAGCAGGCCGCCGGCCAGCAGCAGTGCGATCACCAGCGATCCGGCGCCCATCCTTCCGCCGATCCGGCGCCTGCCCGCCCGGTCTCCCCGGGCCCGGAACGCAGCCGTCAGCAGCGCACCCGCAGCCAGAAACCCGGCCAGCAGGGTGCCGGCGGCCAGGGTCGCATCGGCCACCGCGGGCTGGCGCACCTGGACGGCGATGCCCATCCAGCCCCCCAGACTGAGCCAGAACCCACGCTGCACAGGCGACATCGGGCCTTTCCCGCGCCGATGCCGCCGCTCGCCCGTTGCGGGCGAGGCCGGAGCGCCAGCGTCGCGGTGTAGCATCGCCGCAGCCTCGCGTCGCGTGCATCACCCTGAAGGGGGTGACCGCGTCCGTCGGCGCCCACCGGCGGACGGGCCCGTCCCCGGTCCGCGGCGCCGGTTCCACCGCCCCTCTCCCACCCCACCTGACACACTTCATGAGCATCCAAGCACGCCTCGATGCACTCGGCATCGTCCTGCCCCCGGTGGCCGCCCCGGCCGCGGCCTATGTGCCCTTCGTGCGCAGCGGCAACCTGGTCTTCGTCTCCGGCCACATCGCCAAGCGCAACGGCCAGGTCTGGGTGGGCCAGCTCGGCCGCGACCTGCAGACTGCCGAAGGCCAGCAGGCCGCACGAGCGGTGGCCATCGACCTCATGGGCACGTTGAAGGCAGCGGTGGGGGACCTGGAGAACGTGCGTCGCATCGTCAAGGTGATGAGCCTGGTCAACAGCACGCCGGACTTCACCGAGCAGCACCTGGTCACCAACGGCGCCTCGCAGTTGTTGGGCGAAGTGTTCGGGCCGGAGCGCGGCGCCCACGCGCGCAGCGCCTTCGGTGTGGCGCAGATCCCGCTGGGCGCCTGCGTCGAGATTGAGCTCATCGCCGAGGTGGCATGAACCTGCTGGCGCGCATCGCCTTCGGCTCGCGCACGCTCTGGGCCGCCGCCGCCGCGGCCTGCTTCGGCTCGGTGGTCATGGCGCTGGTGGCGCAGCACCGCTTCGACATGCAGCCCTGCCCCTGGTGCATCCTGCAGCGGGTGGTTTTTCTGCTGATCGGCGCGGTGGCGGTGCTGGGCGCGGTCAGTGCGGGCACCACCGGACGGCGCTCAGGCTTCGGTCGGGGCCTGCAGATCGGCCTGGCCGGGGTGAACCTGCTGCTGGCGCTTGCCGGCGCGGCAGCTGCGCTCTACCAGAACCTGGTGGCCGCGGCGACCCACTCCTGCGACCTGTCGCTGGCCGACCGCATCATCTCCGGCCTGCGGCTGGACCGCTGGCTGCCGGACGTGTTCGAGGTGCGTGCCACCTGCGCCGAAGCGGCGGTGTCGCTGCTGGGTGTGCCCTTCGAGCTCTGGAGCCTGATGCTGTTCCTGCTGCTGGGGGGCCTGATGGGCCTGCTGGCCCGCCGGGCGATGGACTGACCCCCCAGGCAACATTCGACGGACGTCGGCCCTGAAAACACCAAGCCCCGCCGGGCAGGACCCGGGCGGGGCTTGTTTTTTGACGATGGCCGCTTGCAAGGGACCGTGGACCGCCGGACGGCCCACGGATCCCGTCAGGCATCAGGCGAAGTTCGCTTCGGCGAACGACCAGTTCACCAGCGAGTTCAGGAAGGTCTCGACGAACTTCGGGCGGGCGTTGCGGTGGTCGATGTAGTAGGCGTGCTCCCACACATCGATGCACAGCAGGGCCTTGTCGCCGGTGGTCAGCGGCGTGCCGGCCGCACCCATGTTGACGATGTCCACCGAGCCGTCGGCCTTCTTCACCAGCCAGGTCCAGCCGGAACCGAAGTTGCCCACCGCGCTTTTGGCGAAGGCTTCCTTGAAGGCTGCGTAGCTGCCGAACTTGGCAGCGATGGCCGCGGCCAGCGCGCCGGAGGGCTCGCCACCGCCGGCGGGCTTCATGCAGCTCCAGAAGAAGGTGTGGTTCCACACCTGGGCGGCGTTGTTGTAGATGCCGCCGCTGGAGGTCTTGACGATGTCTTCCAGGCTCTTGCCGGCAAATTCGGTGCCGGGCACCAGGTTGTTCAGGTTGGTCACATACGCCTGGTGGTGCTTGGCGTGGTGGTACTCGAACGTCTCCTTGGACATGTGCGGCGCCAGGGCGTCGGTGGCGTAGGGCAGCGCAGGCAATTCGAACGACATGGTCGGGATCCCTTCTTGGGTGAGAGCAGGAGGCCGCCGCAAAGGCAGCAGGGGCAGAGAACAAACCGCATTGATTGTAGGGATGCCCCGTTCCGACTGCAGAGGCAGGCCTTTCACCCTTGCGCCGCTGCCGCAGGGGTGGCACCGGTGCGTCAAGCTTCGTCCGGATGGACCTGCTCCACCTTGGCCAAAAGATGTCCATCGGCCAGTCGGGCCTGCACCGGCTGCCCCATACGCACCTGCCGCACCGACTGAAGCGGGCGACCTTCGGCATCGGCCAGCCAGGCAAAACCGCGCGCCAGCACCTGCTGGGGATCGAGCCCCTCCAAACGGGCCCGCAGCAGCTCCAGCCGGCGCTGCTGACCCATGCGTTGCGCCAGGCAAGCGGCTGCCAGTCGTTGCGACAGTCGCTGCAGGCGCTCCTGCCGCAAGCGCAGCGCCTGAGGCAGCGCCTGATCCCATCGCTGTGCCAACGCGTCCAGGCGCCGACGGTGCCGGTGCAGTTGCTCCGCCGGCCGGGACAGGCGCATCCCCAGTCGGTCCAGGCGCTGCGCCTTCCGGTCGAGTGCCTGTTGCAGGCACTGTCCCAGCAGGGCGTGCAGCTGCTGCAGATGCTGCAGGCTGACGCGGCGTTCGGGCGCCACCAGCTCCGCCGCGGCGGTCGGCGTCGGCGCACGCAGATCGGCCGCAAAGTCGCACAAGGTGAAATCGGTCTCGTGGCCCACGCCGCAGATCACCGGCAAAGCGGATGCCGCCACCGCACGGACCAGGGCCTCGTCGTTGAAGGCCCACAGGTCCTCCAGTGACCCGCCGCCCCGGCACAGCAGGAGAACGTCCACCTCGGCACGCGCATTGGCCAGCGCCAGAGCCCGCTGCAGGGACGCCGGTGCCTCGCTGCCTTGCACCGGAGACGGGTAGACGATCACCTCCACCTGCGGGGAACGACGCTGCAGCGCGGTGAGCACGTCGTGCAGCGCGGCGGCGCCCAGCGAAGTGATCACCCCGATGCACTTCGGAAAGGCCGGCAGCGGCCGCTTGCGCGCAGCATCGAACAACCCCTGCGCCTCCAGCCGGGCCTTCAGGCGCAGGAACTGCTCCATCAGCGCACCGGCGCCGGCCCGGCGCATCGCCTCGACCACCATCTGCAGCTCACCGCGGGGCTCATACACCGCCAAGCGGCCGCGCAACTCGACGGCCATGCCATCCGCGGGCGCGAAGTCCAGCAGGCCCGCCGCGCGCCGGAACATGGCACAACGCAGCGCGGCCGATCCGTCGGCGGACTTCAGCATGAAATAACAGTGCCCGCTGGTGGCGCGGGAGAAGCTGCCGAGCTCCCCCCTCACCTGCACCGCACCAAACCCATCCTGCAACTGCGTGGCCACGGCACGCAGCAAGTCACCCACCTCCCAGCTCCCAGGCCTGCGGCCAAGGCCGAACCCGCCCGCCGCCGCATCAGGCATGGGATTCACCCAGATGTCCGCCAGCTGCGAAACAGTCAAAAGAAGGGGATCGATCGCCCAGTTCATCCACAGCACAAGCACACCGTGAAAGATCGCACAAGCCTCCTCGGCAAGCCGCAGATTTCCGTCCAAGTAATTGATTCATAAGACTTTTTACTTTGTCAAGTCGTAAACAGAAGTATCACCTGCGTGACTTGAGCGCCCTCAAGTTCCATCCGGCGTGGCTTACGCACAAAGTTATCCACAGGCTGGGCAACCGTTGCTTGTGTCCATCGGATGCGCAAGCGGATGTCTTGTTCGAGCCACGAAGAGCGCAACCGCGGGTGGGCTGCAGGCGCTGCTTTTTCACTTCGGCGCTGCCGAGTCGCCTGTCTGCGACAGACAGCGGCTCAGCCACCCCACACAGCCCTCGTCCAGGGAGGCGCCATAATCCGGCGCCTGAATGCCCCACCGGAACGCTGCGGCCGACCGGCGGACGCCGGTTTCGAACCCACCTCGCTCCGGGAAGTCACCCTTGATTTCGATCATACAAGCCGCCGGCTGGCCGATCTGGCCCCTTCTGCTGTGCTCCATCGCGGTCCTGACCCTGGTCATCGAACGCTTCACGAGCCTGCAGCCGCGCAAGGTGGCGCCGGCCACGCTGCTCGGTGAAGTCGTCACGCTCACCCGACATGGGCTGCCGTCGCCCGAGGTGATCGGCAAGCTGGAGGCCAACTCGGTGCTCGGTGCCGTGCTGGCTGCCGGTGTGCGCACCGCCGCGCAGGACCCCCGCGCCGACGAAGCCACGCTGCGCCACGCCTTCGAGTCGGCCGGGCGTGCCGCGGCGCATCGCCTGGAGCGTTACCTCAACGCCCTGGGCACGCTGGCCTCATCTGCTCCGCTGCTGGGCCTGCTGGGCACGGTGATCGGCATGATCGAGATCTTTGGAGCCCAGTCGCCCACCACCGGCAGCAACCCGGAGCAGCTGGCGCACGGCATCTCGATCGCGCTGTACAACACCGCCTTCGGCCTGATCATCGCCATACCGGCGCTGATGTTCTACCGCTACTTCCGTGGCCAGGTGGACGCGTACATCGTGGAGCTGGAGCAGTCGGCCGAGACCCTGCTGCCGCACCTGCTGCGCGTGAGCGCGTCGCCGCGCCGCTGAACGCCGGGGCACCGCGCAGGCCGACGCCCAACCCGTACGCAGACCACAGATCGCGAGGAGAGCGAGCCATGGCGATGAACTTCCGCCACCGCCGCGCCGAGGAGCCGGAGATCAACCTGATCCCCTTCATCGACGTGCTGCTGGTGGTCATCATCTTCCTGATGCTGTCGACCACCTACTCCAAGTTCAATGAGCTGAAGGTGACGCTGCCGGTGGCGGATTCGCGCAAGCTGGAGACCCTGCCGCGCGAGATCATCGTCGCCGTGGCAGCCGACGGGCGCTACAACATCAACCGCCAGCCGGTCGAAGGCGGCGGGGTGGAAATCCTGGCGGCGGCGCTGCAGACCGCTGCACAAGGCGACCTGACCCGGCCGGTGATCATCTCGGCCGATGCCATGGCGGCACACCAGAGCGTGATCAACGTGATGGACGCGGCCCGCCGTGTCGGGCTGGTGCAGCTGACCTTTGCCACCCAGTCGAGCCGGGCCGGCGGGTCGGTGCGTTGAGCGGGGGCCGGACAGCTACACCCTCCCCCCGGCGCTTGAGCCTGGCCGCCCGGATCGAGCACAGCTGGACCACCGGCGGGCCGTTGGCCCTGGCGCTGCGGCCGATCGGTGCCCTGCACGCCGGCCTGGTCAGGCTGCGCCGCCGCCTGCACCGGGCCGGGTGGCTCGGCTCGGAGCGCCTTCCGGTGCCCGTCATCGTGGTGGGCAACCGCGTCGCAGGAGGCGCCGGCAAAACCCCCACCACCCTGGCACTGGTCGAGGTCCTGAAGGCGGCCGGCTGGCGGCCCGGCATCGTCTCCCGGGGCCACGGCGGCACATCTTCGCTGCCACGCGAGGTCCTGGCGGACAGCCGGGCCGGCGATGTGGGAGACGAGCCTGTGCTGATGCGCCGGCGCAGCCGGGTGCCGGTGTGTGTGGGCCGGCAACGCGCCGCGGCAGGCCGGCTGCTGCTGGCCCGTCACCCGGACACGGATGTGATCCTTTGCGACGACGGCCTGCAGCACCTGGCGCTGCAGCGCGACCTGGAGCTGCTGCTGTTCGACGAACGCGGCGCCGGCAACGGCAGGTTGCTGCCTGCCGGCCCCCTGCGCGAACCGATCGACAGCCCTTCCACCGCCCGCCGCCAGTGGGTGCTCTACAACGCCACCGCCCCCAGCACCCCGTTGGCCGGAACCTGTGCCCGGCGCCGCCTGGCCGGCTTGGTGAGGCTGGAAGACTGGTGGCAGGGCGAGGCGCCTGTGCCCCAGGTGCCAGAGGCACTGCTGGGCCGCCCTGTGCTGGCCAGTGCCGGCCTGGGGCAGCCGCAACGTTTCTTCGATGCCCTGCGGCTGGAGCTGAAGCTCCAGGTGGAGGGCCTGGCGCTGCCGGACCACGACGATCACATTGAACTGCCCTGGCCACCTGGAACCGCGCAGGTGATCGTGACCGAGAAGGACGCCGTCAAGCTCTTGCCGCGGCGTCTGGCCCAGGAGCGCCCCGGCCTGCAGGTCTGGGTGGCACCACTGGAGTTCGTGCTGCCCCGGGACCTGGTCGATGAACTGCTTGCGGAGCTCGATCGGATCTGCCCACGCCGCCGGCACGCTGCAGCCGGCAGTCCCGCCGCGACGCGTTAGCATCGCTGGATGGATACACGCCTGATGGAACTGATGGTCTGCCCGCTCTGCAAGGGCCCCCTGACGATCGACGCCCAAACCCGCGAGCTGATCTGTTCGGCCGACCGACTGGCTTTCCCGGTGCGCGACGGCATCCCGGTGATGCTGGAGTCGCAGGCCCGGCCGATCGAGGACGAGGCTGCAGCAGCACCGGTCGTGCTGCCGCCCGCATCCTGAGGGCAGGAGACCGCCGCGATGAGCTTCACCGTCCTGATCCCCGCCCGGCTGGCCTCGACCCGGCTGCCGCGCAAACCCCTGGCCGACATCGGCGGTGCGCCGATGGTGGTGCGGGTGGCCCAGCGCGCCCTGCTCAGCGCCGCCTCTTCGGTGGTGGTGGCCACCGACAGCGAGGAGATTGCCGACGCCTGCGTGCCGCACGGCATCCGCACCGTCCTCACCCGCGCCGACCACCCCACCGGCAGCGACCGGCTGGCCGAAGCCTGTGAACAGCTCGGGCTGGACGGCCGCGACCTCGTGGTGAACGTGCAGGGTGACGAACCCTTGATCGACCCCGGCCTGATCACCGCCTGCGCCCGCCTGATCGCGATGCGGCCGGACTGCGTGATGAGCACCGCCGCCCACGCCATCGACAGTCTGGACGAGTACCGCAACCCGAACATGGTGAAGGTGGTCACCGATGCCGCCGGCCGGGCGCTGTACTTCTCGCGTGCACCGCTGCCCTGGTGGCGGGATGCACCGCGCAGCGAGGCGGCGGCCGGCCGGTTGGAGGCGCTGGCCGGACTGCCGGACCCTGCGCCGCTGCGGCACATCGGCATCTACGGCTACACCGCCGGCTTTCTGAGGCGCTTCCCGAGCCTGCCGGTGAGCCCGCTGGAACGCATCGAGTCGCTGGAGCAGTTGAGGGTGCTCTGGCACGGCGAGCGCATTGCGGTGCACCGCTGCGCCGAGCGCCCCGGCCCGGGCGTCGACACCCCTGAGGACCTGGAGCGGGTGCGCCGGCTCTGGGGTTGACCTCGGGAGGGCGGGCCGACCATTGGCCCTGAAAACCAGGCCCGAACCTTGCTTTGGATGACGCGCCGGCGTCGGACTGTCCCACGCTGGCGCGATGGCGCCAGCGCCACGGCGTCAGCCTGAACTCAGGGGGCGTGGTTACGCTCGTGATAAGTTTCGCTTTTCGAGGGCGCTCACCCTTGATCGGAGCCGGCCCGCCGGCGCCAACGTCCCGCACCGACAAGTTTCCCGAAGAACCCGAGGAGATCCATGAGACTGATCCTGTTGGGCGCCCCCGGCGCCGGCAAAGGCACCCAGGCGGCCTTCATCTGCAAGAAGTTCGGCATCCCACAGATCTCCACCGGCGACATGCTGCGTGCCGCCGTCAAGGCGGGCACCGAGATGGGCCTGGCCGCCAAGAAGGTGATGGACGCCGGCGGTCTGGTGAGCGATGAGATCATCATCGGTCTGGTCAAGGAGCGCATCTCGCAGGCCGACTGCGCCAACGGCTTCCTCTTCGACGGCTTCCCGCGCACCATCCCGCAGGCCGACGCCATGAAGGCCGCCGGCGTCAAGCTGGATTACGTGCTGGAGATCGACGTGCCGGACTCGGCCATCATCGAGCGCATGAGCGGTCGCCGCGCCCACGTGGCGTCGGGGCGCACCTACCACGTCGTGTTCAACCCGCCCAAGGTGGCCGGCAAGGACGACGTGACCGGTGAAGACCTGGTCCAGCGCGACGACGACCGGGAAGAAACCGTGCGCAAGCGCCTGGAGGTGTACCAGAGCCAGACCCGCCCGCTGGTGGACTACTACTCCGCCTGGGCCGCCACCGGCGACGCCAGTGCGCCGAAGTACCGCGCCATCAGCGGCACCGGCACGGTCGACGAGATCACCGCCCGCGCGATGACCGCACTGGCCTGATCGAAGGTCCACCTTCCCCCGCCAAGGCCGCCGCGAGCGGCCTTTGTTTCGTGTCATGATTGACGTTTACGTCAACGTCAACCAACCCAACCCTCATCGCAACAGGAGACTCCCATGGACATCGCAGGCAAGGTTTTCATCGTCACCGGCTCGGCCTCCGGCCTGGGTGAAGGCACGGCACGCATGCTGGCGCGCGAAGGCGCCAAGGTCGTCATCGCCGACCTGCAGGAAGAACGCGGCCGCCAGGTGGCCGCGGAGATCGGCGGCGCCTTCGTGCGCTGCGACGTGTCCAGCGAGGAGGATGGCCGCGCGGTGGTCGCCCAGGCCACCTCGATGGGCAAGCTGATGGGCCTGGTCAACTGCGCCGGCATCGCCCCCGCAGCCAAGACGGTGGGCAAGGACGGCGCGCATGCGCTGAGCCTGTTCACCAAGACGATCACCGTCAACCTGATCGGCAGCTTCAACATGATCCGCCTGGCCTCCGAGGCCATGTGCAGGAACGAACCCGAGCCCACCGGCGAACGCGGTGTGCTGATCAACACCGCCAGCGTGGCGGCCTACGACGGCCAGATCGGCCAGGCCGCCTACGCCGCCTCCAAGGGCGGTGTGGTCGGCATGACGCTGCCGATCGCGCGCGACCTGGCGCGCAACGGCATCCGCTGCATGACCATCGCCCCGGGCATCTTCGGCACGCCGATGCTCTTTGGCATGCCCCAGGAGGTGCAGGACGCGCTGGCCGCCGGCGTGCCCTTCCCGAGCCGCCTGGGCACACCGGCCGACTACGCCAAACTCGTCAAACAAATCGTCGAAAACGACATGCTCAACGGCGAGGTGATCCGCCTGGACGGGGCGATCCGCCTGGCGCCGCGCTGAGGCGGGGTTCCGGAGCCCGGCAGGATTTGCCGGGCTTCGGCTGCAGTGCGGCCGCCCTGCGGCCGGACGGGGATTCAACGGAGTTAAGCGTTTACTTTTGAAGGTAAAGTCACCTGCTCCGTGCAGCCCCGGTCAACATGCCCGACTCTCCCCCTCCAGCACCCGACGCACCGCGCCGCCGCAAGGCGGCCACCATCCGCGAGGTGGCCCTGGCCGCCGGTGTGTCCACCGCCACGGTGTCCAAGTTCATCAACGGGGGCCAGCGCTTCACGCGCGAAGTGGAGGACCGGCTCACGCAGGTGATCCGCGAGCTCGGCTACGTCTCCAATCCGATGGCGCGCGGGATGATCACCGGCCAGACCGGCAACGTCGGCATCGTCATCCTGGACATCCTCAATCCGCACTTCACCAGCCTGGTCAAGGGCGCCTCCCGGGTGGCACAGAAGGCCGGCTTGAACCTGCTGTTCACCGATGTAGCCGAAGGCCAGCTGCCCGAGCTGGCGATGCTGCAGTCGCTCAGCCGCCGGGTGGATGGGTTGATCGTGAGTGCGCGCCTGTCCGAGGCGTCGATCCACTGGCTGCTGCACAGTGGATTGCCGACGGTCTACTACGGAGGCCATACGGGCCATCCGGACTGTTTCAGTGTGGGCTGCGACAACTTCGGCGCCGCACTGATGCTCGGCCGCCATCTGCGGGACCTGGGGCACCGGCGCATCGCCTATGTGGGCTTCTGCGGTGCGCGCTGGAGCGGCGATCGGCACGCTGGGCTGGTGCAGGCCTTCGACGGCAGTGGCGCACAACTGCGCCTGCACGATGTTCAGGCACCGATACCGGAGGAAGGTGAGCGCATGGCCTCCTCCGTGTTGCTGAGAAGCGAACCACCCGACGCCGTGGTGGCGTACAACGACCTGATTGCGCTGGGGCTGATGAGCGAAGGCACGGGCCCTGGGGATGAACGTGCCCGGGGACGTCTCCGGTCGCGGGCTTCGACAACATCATCTATTCGCGCTATGCCGGCCCGGGCCTCACCACGGTGGATCTGGCCAGCGAAGCGATGGGCGCCATCGCGATGCAGCGACTGATCGAGCGCATCCGCGGGGAGCCGTCGGCCGGCGGTCACGAGACCCTGGTCACGCAGGTGATCGCACGCGGCAGCACGCGCCGCCGCGGGGAGCGCAGCTGAACACCGTCCCGCGCGTCGCCTAGACTCGCCGCGTGATCCCCCAAGGCTTCATCCAGGACCTGCTCGCCCGCGCCGACATCGTCGACGTGGTGGGCCAGGTCGTGCCGCTCAAAAAGGCCGGCATCAACTACAAGGGGCTGTGCCCCTTCCATGGCGAGAAGACCGCCAGCTTCATCGTCAGCCCCAGCCGGCAGACTTACCACTGCTTCGGCTGCGGCGCCCACGGCAACGCGGTGGGTTTCCTGATGGAGCACAGCGGTCTGGGCTTCATCGAGGCGATCCGTGAGCTGGCCGGCGACCTGGGCGTGGCCGTGCCGGAGGAGGACTCCACGCCGGAGGATCGCGCCCGCGCGGCCCAGGCACGTGAACGCCAGCTGTCGCTCACCGAGCTGCTGGGCAAGGCCAACCAGCACTACCGCCAGCAGCTCAAGGCCAGCCCGAGAGCGATCGACTACCTGAAGCGCCGCGGCCTGAGCGGGGAGATTGCAGCGCGATTCGGGCTGGGTTATGCCCCGTCAGGCTCTCACGCCCTGGCCAGCTGCTTCCCCCAGTACGACGACCCGCAGCTGGTCGATGCGGGCCTGGTGATCCTGCGCCAGGACGAAGGGGAGGACGAGCGGCGCTACGACCGCTTCCGCGACCGCATCATGTTCCCGATCCGCAACCCCAAGGGGGAGGTGATCGGCTTCGGCGCCCGCGTGATCGACCAGGGCGAACCCAAGTACCTGAACTCGCCGGAGACCCCGGTCTTCGTCAAGGGACGCGAGCTCTACGGCCTCTACGAGGGTCGAGTGGGCATCCGCCAGCGCGGCTACGTGCTGGTCACCGAGGGCTACATGGACGTGGTGGCGCTGGCGCAATGGGGGTTCCCGAACGCCGTGGCCACCCTGGGCACCGCCTTCACGGCCGACCATGTGGCCAAGCTGCTGCGCTTTTCCGAGCAGGTGGTGTTCAGCTTCGATGGCGACGCCGCCGGTCGTCGCGCCGCCGCCCGGGCACTGGAGGCGGTGCTGCCCCATGCCACCGATACGCGCTCGTTTCGCTTCCTGTTCCTGCCTGCGGAGCACGATCCGGACAGCTTTATCCGCGAACAGGGCACCGCTGCCTTCGAGGCCTGCGTATCCCAGGCCCTGCCCCTCTCACGCCAGCTGATTGCGGTGGGCAGCGATGGCTGCGACCTCGCCACGCCGGAGGGCCGCGCACGCATGCTGGCGCAGGCGCGCCCGTTGATGGAGCAGCTGCCCGATGGGCTTCTGAGGGAGCAACTGCTGACCGAACTGGCGCGTGAAGGGGGCGTCAGCCCGCAGGTGCTGCTCGGCCATTGGCAGGGCGCGGCCCGCAGCGGCGGGCGCTCCCCGAGCGGCCCCCAGATGACGGGCCAGCCGGGCCCCGCCGATCGGAGCCGCCCCACCCCGCCGACAGCACACCTGCAGGACGCCGGTTCACCCGCCCCATCGTCCTGGGTGGATGACATGGGAGGCCACCCGGGAGACGGTTGGTCGCCCGGCGACAGCGCGGCGGCAGACCACTGGGGCGAATGGGGCAATGGGCCCGGCAACGCCGCACCCTCCAGGCCGGGCAGCCCCTATCGCCAGGGGTGGAGCGGCTCCGGGTCGCGGAGCCAGGGCCAGGGCCAGGCCGGTCCAGGCTTCGGCCCCAAGGGCCAGGGGCGCACGGGTTCAACCTGGAAGGGCAAGGGCGGCGGTCGCTGGCGCGATCGCGATGAAGCGCCCTGGCCCCGCCTGCCCCCGCCACGCACCACCACGCCGCTGGACCGCGCGGCGTGGCTGCTGGTGCACGACGCGCAGCTCTGGCTGCACCTGCCGGCGGACATCCACGAGCTGCTGGCCCGCCAGCCCTCCCCCTACGGCGAGTTCTTCACCGGCATCGATCGCATCGTGCACGACCAGGGTGCGCTGCCCATGAGCACCCTGCTGACGGACCTGCTGGCCGACCCCGGCACCGAAACGGCCGGCCCGGGCCTCAGGCTGCTGATTGAGCGCCTGCGCGGCCTGCACGAGTTCAATGAAAACGGCGATCCGGCCGGGGAGCTGGCAGGCGTGCTGCACCAGCTGCGACTGCAGGCGGTGAACGACGAGATCACCCTGCTCAGCGAGTCCGGTGACCTGTCGGACGAGGCTCGACAACAGCACCGGCGCCTGCTGGAAGAACTCCGCACCCTCAAGGCCGGGCCTGCCACCGCGCGGGAGTGAAGTGAAGCGGCACGCCCGGACAAAGGGATGCCGGAGCCGCCATCGAAACCGGATCCGTTTGCTGGGACAAGTGCGGCTCCGGCGGAGATGCAATGGGTATAATCCTCGATTCGCCCCAAAGGCAAGAGTGACAGCAGCCACTGCCGACCCCGGCCACCCGCGACACGGGCACCTGATCCCGGCCACCGACCCGCCAGTGCTGCACCCCGATCTGTTCACACCAGCTTGCCCGCCCGAACCGATCCGACCCAGCCCGGGGGCCCTGCGCCCCTGCGCCTGCCAAGCCGTGAATGGCCCGGCGGGTGCACCGTGACGATTCTCCGCCGAGATAACGCATGACCGCGAAAAAAAGCGCCCCCTTGAAGAACGACGAACTCGACGCCGGCACCCCGCCCGCAGCCGCTGAAGGCGCACCGGGCGGCAAACCGGCCAAGGCGGTCAAGGCCGTCAAAGCGGAGAAGGCTTCCTCTGAAAAGACAGCAGACAAGCCGGCGGGTGATGAAGGCGGCGCCAAGCGCGGTCGCAAGCCCAAGGCCACGGCCACGGCCACGGCCGAAAGCAAGAAGACCGACACCAAGGCCAAGCCCGAAGAGGACGAAGAGGACTTTGGCGAGGCAGAGGCTGACGCCGAGGTCGATGGCGAAGCCGACGCCGAGGTCGAGTCGGAAAGCACCGAAGTTGAAGCGGTCGACGCGGGCGAAGGCGAGGACAAACCCAAGGCCAAGCCGCTGCGCATGAAGGTCAGCCGGGCCAAGGAACGCGCGCTGATGCGCGAGTTCGGCCTGGACGAGACCACCCTGACCGACGAGGAAGTCAACAAGCGCCGCACGGAGCTCAAGACCCTCATCAAGATGGGCAAGACGCGGGGCTACCTCACGCACCAGGAGATCAACGACCACCTGCCCGAAAAGCTGGTGGAAAACGAAATCCTGGAGGCCATCGTCTCGATGCTCAACGACATGGGCATCGCGGTCTACGAGCAGGCCCCGGATGCGGCCACGCTGCTGATCTCGGGCAACAACACCAGCACCGCCACCGAGGAAGAGGCCGAGGAAGAGGCCGAGGCCGCGCTGTCCACCGTGGACTCCGAATTCGGCCGCACCACCGACCCGGTGCGCATGTACATGCGCGAGATGGGCACGGTGGAGCTGCTCACCCGCGAAGGCGAGATCGAGATCGCCAAGCGCATCGAAGGCGGCCTGCAGGCCATGATGCTGGCCATCTCCGCCTCGCCGATGACCATCGCCGAGATCCTGGCGATGGCCGACAAGATCCGCGCCGGTACCGACCAGATCTCCGCCGTGGTGGACGGTTTCGTCTCCGACGAAGAGGCCGACGACTATGTGGCCGAAGAAGACTTCGACGAGTTCGACGACAGCGACGACGACGACGGGGCCGGCGGCTCCAAGGCGCTGACCAAGAAACTCGAAGAGCTCAAGAACCACGCGCTGACCAAGTTCGGCGCGCTGCAGGCCGACTTCGAGAAGATGAAAAAGGCGCTCGAAACCGAGCCTGCCGGAAAAGGCTACAAGTCCGCGGCCTACAACGAAGCGCAGCACGGCATCAGCACGCAGCTGATGACCATCCGCTTCACCGTCAAGACCATCGAGAAGCTCTGCGATCTGCTGCGTTCGCAGGTGGACGATGTGCGCCGTTATGAGCGCGAACTGCGCAAGATCGTGGTGGACCGCTGCGGCATGCCGCAGGAGCACTTCATCAAGGTGTTCCCGCCCAACATCCTGAACCTGGCCTGGGCCGAGGGCGAGATTGCCGCGGGCAAGGGCTACAGCGCCATCATGGGCCGCAACCTGCCTGCCATCCAGGAGCTGCAGCAAAAGCTGATCGACCTGCAGGCCAAGGCGGTGGTGCCCATCGAGGACCTCAAGGAAATCAACCGCCGCATGAACGAGGGCGAGGCCACCTCGCGCGAGGCCAAGCGGGAGATGATCGAGGCCAACCTGCGTCTGGTGATCTCGATCGCCAAGAAGTACACCAACCGCGGCCTGCAGTTCCTGGACCTGATCCAGGAGGGCAACATCGGCCTGATGAAGGCGGTGGACAAGTTCGAATACCGCCGCGGCTACAAGTTCTCGACCTACGCCACCTGGTGGATCCGCCAGGCCATCACCCGTTCGATCGCCGATCAGGCCCGCACCATCCGCATCCCGGTGCACATGATCGAGACGATCAACAAGATGAACCGCATCTCGCGCCAGCACCTGCAGGAGTTCGGCTACGAGCCGGACGCGCCCTCGCTGGCCGAAAAGATGGAGATGCCCGAGGACAAGATCCGCAAGATCATGAAGATCGCCAAGGAGCCGATCTCCATGGAGACGCCGATCGGCGACGACGACGACAGCCACCTGGGCGACTTCATCGAGGACACCAACAACGTGGCCCCTGTGGAGGCGGCCATGCACGCCGGCCTGCGCGATGTGGTGCGCGACATCCTCGACAGCCTGACCCCGCGCGAAGCCAAGGTGCTGCGCATGCGCTTCGGCATCGAGATGTCCACCGACCACACGCTGGAGGAAGTGGGCAAGCAGTTCGACGTCACCCGCGAACGCATCCGCCAGATCGAGGCCAAGGCCATCCGCAAGCTCAAGCACCCGAGCCGCTCGGACAAGCTGCGCACGTATCTGGACAACCTGTAATCTGGTTGTCCGGATGCGTGGCCCGCGCCAGTGGGCTGCCGCGCATCGGCAACGCAGCTTTCGGCGCAGCCACAAGCTGCGCACGTATCTGGACAACCTGTAAGTCAGCGCCCCCCTGTTCCTCCCCCCTGAATGAGGCCCGGCCATGCCGGGCCTTGTTGTTTCTCGCATTTGCAGGCGTGGACTGCGTCACGAAGCGTGAAGCTAAAATGTCTCCATGCCGCAGACCGTCACCTGCACCGTCCTTTTTGCCGATCTGCGCGGAAGCACCTCGCTTTATGAAAGCCTGGGCAACGCGGAGGCCGCATCGGTGGTGACCCAGAGTGTCGCCCTGGTGGGTCGCATCGTGGAGCACCACGGCGGGCGGGTGATCAAGACGCTGGGGGACGGGCTGATGGCCGTGTTCTCCGAGCCCTGTCCCGCGGTGCTGGCGGCCGAAGAGGTACACGAGTCGCTGGACCGCATGGTCGGCGCCACCCGGTCCCCGCGCCGCCCGGTGCTGCGGGTGCAGATCGCCGCTGCCCACGGCGAGGTGATCGAGGTGGCGGGCGACTGTTTCGGCGACGCGGTCAACGTGGCCGCCCGCCTGCTCGACCACGCGGGCGACAACGAGACCCTGGTGACCGCCCAGACCCGCGCACCTCTGCCGCCCGACATTCGCGAGCGGTTCCGCCGCCTGGAGCGGCTGCACCTGCGCGGCCGGCTGGAACCGGTGGAAGCCTGGCGGCTGGAGCCGCGCCGTGGCCAGGACGCCATGTCCACCCTGTTCGGCGACTCGGCACCGGCGGCCATTCCGGAGGGCATCCGCCTGTCCTGCGAAGGCATCACCAAGGTGCACACGGTGCGCAGCCTGCCGGTGATCCTGGGCCGCAGCCACGAGGCCACCTACTGCCTGGACGACAGCCGCGTCTCGCGCCTGCACGCCCGGCTGGAGTGGCACGGCGGCAACTTCCAGCTCACCGACCTCAGCTCCAACGGCACCTTCGTGCGCTTTGGCCGCCAGTCGGAGGTGGTGACGCTGCGCCGCGGCGCCTGCACCCTGCATGGCAAGGGCGTCATCTGCCTGGGCGTCAGCCCGGCGGTGCTGAATGCGCCGACGGTGAGTTTCGAGATCCTGCGCTTCGAGGACACCGACCCTCAGCCGCTGATTCCCTGATCGGCAGCGCCCGCCTTCGACGCCTTCCTTCCCCGGCCCCGGTGACCCTGCTGCCCGGAGCTGCACCCACCCCGTCCCCACCCGGTCCTGCCGCCCGGTCCCGCCATGAGCCAGTTGCCCACCCTCGGAACCCCCCTGTCCCCCTGCGCCACGCGTGTGATGCTGCTGGGCGCCGGTGAACTCGGCAAGGAGGTGCTGATCGCGCTGCAGCGCCTGGGTGTCGAGACGATTGCGGTGGACCGCTACGACCAGGCCCCGGGTCAACAGGTGGCACACCACGCCCGCACCATCGCGATGAGCGATCCTGCCGCGCTGGAGGCCCTGATCCGTGCCGAGCGCCCCGCGCTGGTGGTGCCGGAGATCGAGGCCATCGCCACGCCCGTGCTGCAGGCCCTGGAGGCCGAGGGCGTCGTGCGTGTCATCCCCACCGCACGTGCCGCCCGACTGACGATGGACCGCGAAGGCATCCGCCGCCTGGCCGCCGAAACCCTGGGCCTGCCCACCAGCCCCTACCGCTTCTGCGACTCGCTGGACGAGCTGCAGGCGGCCATCGACGGTGCGGATGGGCACAAGGGCATCGGCTACCCCTGCATCGTCAAACCCGTGATGAGCAGCTCCGGCAAGGGCCAGAGCAAGATCGACGGCCCGGACGACGTCCCGAAGGCCTGGGACTGCGCCATGGCCGGTGGCCGCGTCGGCCCGGGCCGCATCATCGTCGAAGGCTTCATCGCCTTCGACTACGAGATCACCCAGCTCACCGTGCGTGCCCTCGGTGCCTCAGGTGAGGTTGAGACGCACTTCTGCGACCCGATCGGCCACGTGCAGGTTGGAGGCGACTACGTCGAGAGCTGGCAGCCGCACCCCATGAGCGGCACCGCGCTGGAGCGCTCGCGCCAGATCGCCAAGGCGGTGACCGACAACCTGGGAGGCCAGGGGCTCTTCGGCGTCGAGCTCTTCGTCCAGGGCGACCAGGTCTGGTTCAGCGAGGTCAGCCCGCGCCCGCACGACACCGGCATGGTCACGATGACCACCCAGTGGCAAAACGAGTTCGAGCTGCACGCCCGTGCCATCCTGGGCCTGCCGGTGGACACTTCCCTCAAGACACCCGGCGCCAGTGCGGTGATCTACGGGGGCGTGGATGCCCAGGGCATCGCCTTCGACGGCGTGGACGAGGCGCTGCGCCTGCCGGGCACCGAAGTGCGCCTGTTCGGCAAGCCGGAGAGTTTCGTCAAGCGCCGCATGGGCGTGGCGCTGGCACGCGATGCCGACGTCGAGGCGGCCCGCGTCACCGCCAAGGCGGCCGCTGCGCGGGTCCGCCCCCGCCGCCGCGCCGAAGACTGAAGACGCAGTCCTCTCTGACGGCAGCGCGCTGGGTCGTGCTGCCGATTCAAGCGCACCGCGCTTCGGTCACCCTTCGATCACCGTGCCGCCAGATGGCGCTGCAAGGAAGCGTTAAAGTCGGCCGGGTTCTCGGCAGGGGCCATGTGCGTCGCCCGCGCGATCACCTCCAGCCGCGAGGCCGGCATGCAGGCGTGCGCGGTGTCGGCCAGGATAGCGAAGAAGCGCCGGGTCTTCTCACCTTTCGAGACCGTTGCCGGCATGCGTAGCGCACCGAGTTGTGCACAGTTCACCGACGGTGGCGGTGGTGAGCTGAAGTGCATCGGCAGCGTCCTGGCGTTGTCGAGGAAGACGCTGCGCAGCTCCGATGAGAGCTGGTCAAAGCCCCCCGGCGTGGCATTGACCCACTCTGCGAACAGCCGCACTGCCCGGGCCTGGTCGTTCGCCTTCGAGGCGGCCACCGCGGAACCGAGGCCCTTGCGCTCTTCTGCCAGCGTGGCCAGGTCCGCCGCCTGCGTGACGATCGTGCCCAGCGACGGCTCGTTGACGAACAAGCTCTTGACCAGGTCGGGCCGCTGCACCGCCGTGGTGAGCACGATGGCGCCGCCGTAGGACCAGCCGACCAGGTGGACCGGCCCGAGCTTCAGGGCCTCGATCAGCGCAATGAGGTCGGCCACGTGGGTCGAGAGCGCGTACTGCCTGCCGTCGTCCGGCCAGGCCTGGCTGCCGAAGTAGCGCTGGTCGGGGACGATCACCCGGTGGCTTCGCGCCAGCAGGGCCTGTTGACCCTGCCAGGCGCGATGGTCCGAAAATGCGCCGTGCACCAGCACCACGGGTTCACCGGCACCTTGCTCGACGACCTTCAACTGCACGCCGGGCAGTTGCACAGTGCGAGCCGTGGCCGAGCCGGGCCGCGCGAGCTCATGCGACTGGCAGGCCGCGAGCGCGCACACGAGCACTGGGAGGATTCTTCTGACGATGGTGAACATGTCCTTGTTCCTGGTTTCTCGGTGGCCGACCGTAGCAGCAGCACCGAGCGGTTGCACAACAACGCACCTTCAGCCCGCCCCGCGGGTCTGGTGAAGCCCGCCCCGATGCGGTCTGAAGCCGTCACTCACACGCGCACGACATCCTCCTTGAGCGAATAGAGGATCGCCACAACCTCGTTCTTCTCGGTGTCGCCGTAGCCGTTCTTGGCCATCGCCGCAACGATGTCATCGATGGCCGCGATCAGTTCCTGCTCGCTGATGTTCATGCCCTTGTGGGTGGTGAGCATGTCCTTGCCGGTATAGGGCTGCGGCCCGCCGCTGCCCATGCAGAAGAACTCGACCACGTGGCGCTCAATCACCGCCCGCTCGGCATCGTCGTATTTCTCGCAGCGGGTCGGATCAGCGGATTGCGCAAGTGATTGTCGACGACATCAGTGACGAGGCGCTGGATGCGGTCCTCGCCACCGAGGCGTTCGCAAAGGGACTGAGACTGGCTCATGATGTTCTCCTGAAACACTACCTCACCTGAAGCAGGAAACTGCCTTCGGTCACCCCGAAAAAGGCGCTGTTCGAACGGACCTGCAGCACGTGATCCCCGCGCGGCAAAGGGTCGATGGCTACGAAGTGGCCATCCACCAGCACGGTCTGCGTGGAGCCCGTGACGCAGCCGTCGACGGCGCTCAGGTCGGCCGCCGCACTGACCCGGAAGCTGCGGGTGGTGACGCGCCGTGGCTGCAGCGGCACCCCATTGAGGGTGGCCTCAATCAGGCTGTAGCTTTCGGCCACCAGCGCTGCGTCCCCCGCCAGAAAGTCGTCAATCGATTGCCCCGGCGCCGGCTGAAAGGCCGGGTTCGGGCAGGGATAGGTGTTCGGGTAGGCGGCAATCGGCGTGAAGATCGCCTTCCCATGCGGCACGACACAGGTGCGGCTGAACGGCGATGCCACCCCGATGGGCACCGTCAGGAACCACACCGGTCCCTCCTGGCTGGCACCGCAGTGCACGCCGGTGGTGTCCGTCACCGGGCTGACACCCAGCGGAACCGAGTAGATCCAGCGTGTGAAACCCTCTACCCATTGAGACAATGCGCGCTGCTGCCAATGGCCCCTGGAATACGCGGACCGCGCCGACACAGCCGAGCGCTCCACCCGGGCAGGATCGACCGCACCGCGCTGGATGCGCTTCTCACCGGGTCCGTCCATGCCGGCAAAGGCACTGCCATTCACCAATGTCAGGGTGAGCGTCGCTGCGATTGCCGTGACGCGTTGAACGTTCGTATTCATTGCAGTACTCCTGGGGTAGTGGCAGTCCTGGGTTGCCAGTGCAAATACAGTGTCTTGCACCACCCCGCCCGCTGTCCCCAACCCGCCCTAAGCGTTCCGAAGGTCAACTCGCCCCAGTTTTGAAAACTTCCCAAGCCTTCTGAAATCGTGGTCAACCCGCGTGTCAGCCGGGTCACTTGGTGATGCAATGGATGTGGGCCGTCAGACCCTGCGGCACATCTGCAGCGGGACCGGTCCCTCTCGGAAGAGGGGCAACACCATGCACCGTTCCTGCATTCTCCGCGTCACCAGTACCGCGAAGGTGCTGCTGGCCGCGTTGCTGATCAGCGTGGGCACCACCGCCGCCGCGCACTGGCCCGACCAGCCGCCGCACCAGGTGGCGCGCCTGGGCGAGTTCAAGTTCGAGCGCGGCGGCTCGATCCCGGATCTGCGCATCAGCTACGTCACGCACGGCAAGCTCAATGCGGCCAAGGACAACGCGGTGCTGGTCATGCATGGCTACGCCGGCAGCCACCACAACCACGACCTGCTCATCGGGCCGGGCCTCGCTTTCGACACCGAAAGGTACTTCGTCATCTGCCCAGATGCGCTGGGCGCCACTCAGACGGGCTACGAACATACGAGCAGCGCGACCAGCACCGGGCTGAAGATGGCCTTTCCGTTCTACAACCTGCGCGACCAGGTGGAAGTTCAGCATCGGTTGGTGACGCAGGTCTTCGGCATCCAGCGCCTGCTGGCGGTGGCGGGCATTTCGTCGGGCGCCAGCTTTGCGGTTCAGTACGCCGTCAAGTATCCACAGGCGATGACCGGCATCATCCCCATTTCCGGTGGCACGGTTTTCGCTGTCAACGGCCGACTGCGCAGGCCCTGGGGCACATCCATCATCGAGAACTGCGTCGGCTGGGACGGCGGCCAGTACGAGAAAAACCCGCAGATCTGCGCTACCAACGCGCTGATGGTGCAGATCCCTTTTTTCTACACGCGCGACTGGTGGGAACGCAACCTTGACACGGCCGAGGCGTTCGAGCGCTGGCGCGTCGCCTTCGGCGCCTACTACATCGACGTGCAGGACACGCGAGACCTCTGGTTCCTGAACCAGTCGTACAGCCGGGGCTGGATCAACGACACCCCCGGCTTCGGCGGCAACCTGCGAGCCGTGCTCGGGTCGATCAAAGCCAAGGCACTGTATATCCACGCGCAGCAGGACGAGATCTTTCCTCCGGCGAAGGCCGCCGCTGAGGTGGCCCTCGTTCCAGGCGCACGCGCAATCATGCTCGACTCGATCGCCGGCCACACCGTCTGGTACAACGCCGACCCCCAGGCGACGGTGGCGTTGTCGAAGGCGATCAGGGAATTCCTGGCTGAACTGGCCAGCGGGGCGGCGCATCCTGTCAGTGCCGCTGCTTCAAGTTCACCCAGGTGACGAGGAGTCCGCCATGCATTCCGTCTTCCGCCTCCCCCCGACCCGTCGCGAGTGGCTGCAAGGTGCCGCTGCGCTGGCAGCCCTGGGGCCTTTGGCCGGCGCCATCGGCCCGGTGGCTGCGCAGGAGCGGCCCGAAACGCGCCGGATACGCTTCAACCATGCGCCGTCGATTTGCCTGGCACCGCAGTACCTGGCCGCCGAGTTCCTTCGCAACGAGGGCTTCGACGACGTGCGCTACCTGCCGGTGGGTTCGCGTGCCGCACCCGAGGCCCTGGTCGACGGGCGCATCGACTTCGGCATGTGGTACACGACCGGCTTCCTGCCAGCCCTGGATGCGGGCCTGCCGGTCGTGCTGCTGGCGGGGCTGCACCTGGGCTGCTGGGAGCTGTTCGGCAATGACAAGGTGAAGTCGCTGCGCGACCTGCGCGGGCGCACCGTGGTGTGCGAGCAGATGCAGGGCGGCGAGCAGATCCTGCTGTCGAGCATGCTGGCCTATGTGGGTATCCATCCGGGCGAAGTGACCTGGCTGAGCCGCCCGCCGGGCAGCGCGATGAGCGCCTTCATCGCCGGCCAGGCCGACGCCTTCCTGGGTTTCCCGCCGGAACCGCAGGAACTGCGCCTGCGCGGGGTCGGCCATGTGCTGCTCGACACCAACGTCGACAAGCCCTGGTCGCAGTACTACTGCTGCATGGTCGGCGCCAACCGCAGCTTCGTCGAGCGCAACCCGATCGCCACCAAACATGTGCTGCGGGCCATCCTGAAGGGCACCGAGCTGTGTGTGTCGCAGCCGGTGCAGGTGGCCGGCTACCTGCGTGACCACGGCTACGAGCCGCGCTACGACATCGGCCTGACGGCGCTCAAGCGCATCCGCTACGACTACCGCGCGGCCGACCCGGCGGACACGCTGCGTTTCCATGCGCTGAGGTTGCGCGACGTGGGGGTCATCAAGTCGACGCCGCAGCGCCTGATCGAGCGCGGCACCGACTGGCGCTTCCTCAACGAGCTCAAGCGCGAGCTGAAGGCCTAGGAGGCGGTGATGGACCGCCGCCGCTTTCTCACAGGGCCGCTGGGCTGCGGCGCGTTGGCGCCGTGGGTCGACCTGGCGGGATCGGCACAGGCCCGGGCGGGCGGCCAGGCCGATCGGCGCGAAGCGGCCGACGACGAAGTCAACGCCCGCCTGCCGACGATCGGCACGGCACCACCCTTTGCCCTGACCGACCAGGATGGCCGCAGGCTTGCACTCGCCGACATGCGCGGCAAGGTGCTGGCGCTGACCTTCATCTACACCGTCTGCTCTGACAGCTGCCCGCTCCTGACCGCCCGGCTCGCGACGCTGCAGGACCTGCTCGGCGCCGCCTTCGGCCCGCGCCTGCGCTTCGTCTCGATTTCGGTGCTGCCCGAGTACGACACCCCGGCGATCCTGCGCGACTACGCACGCAGCTACCGTGCGAACCTGCGCGGCTGGAGCTTTCTCACCGGCTCGGCGGAAGGGGTGCAGGCCGCCGTGCGGGGGTACGGCAGTTACGCCGCCCGCAACCGCGCCGGCCAGGTCGACCACCTCACGTTGACCTCGCTGGTCGACAAGCTCGGCCGGCTGCGGGTGCAGTACCTGGGCACCCGGTTCCGCGACGACGAGCTGCTGCGCGACCTGCGCGCGCTGCTGGCCGAATGAACCCGTGGCGGCTGCGGCACATCCCGCACGCGATCGCACGCCTGCCACTGTCGATCCGCAGCAAGCTGGCGGGGGCGCTGCTCGCCATCGTCGGGCTGCTGATCGCGATCGGCGGCGTCGGGCTCTACGAGCTCGGCGAGGTCAATCAACGCACCGAAGCGTTGATCCGGCTGCAGCGCAAGGTCGCCGCGTTCCGGCAGCTCCAGCAGGACACGATGGCCCAGTTGCACAACGTCGCCAACGTGATGCTGGCGCCCGATGAACGCGTGCTGGAGACCACGCTGCGGCAGCTGAGCCAGTTCGGCTACGACCTCGACCGGCTGCGGTTCGTGGCCGCTGACGAGGCCGAGTTGTATGCCCGTGTGCGCAGCGACTACGACGTCTTCATCAGCGAAGTCGGCACGGTGATCGCCAAGGTGCGGGCCGGCAACCTCAGTGAGGCGCGTGAAGCCCAGGCGCGCCGTGCCGTGCCGCTGGCCGAGCGGCTGGAGCGCATGACCAACGAGTTGGTGAACCGCGCCGAGGCCGACATGGTGGCCCAGGTGGATGAGGGTGCCGCCGCCTACGGGCGCTCCCGCGCGATCGTGCTGACCATGGCTGCGGGCAGTGCGCTGCTGGCCCTGCTGCTCGGCTCTGCGCTGTCGTGGTCGCTGGTCGAACCGGTGCGCGAGATGGATGCCCGGCTCGGGGAGATCGCCGCGGGGCAATTCGAGCGCCACATTGAGGTGGCCAACCGCGACGAGCTCGGTGCGCTGGCCACCAACCTGAACCGCATGAGCGCCGAGCTGGCCCGGCTGCACGGGCACCACACGGCGACCACGGAGGTGCTCGACGTCATCAGCCGCTCGGTGGCCGATGTCAAGCCGGTGTTCGACGCCATCCTGCGCAGCTGTGCGCGGCTGTTTGTCGGCACCAGCAACTCCATCGCGCAACTTGACGCCGACGGTTGGCTGCAACTGGTCGGCTACGACGGCCCGGTGCCGGAGCGCTTCCATGCCCTCTTCCCGATCGCACAGGATGCGGATGCGGGCAACTCGCTGGTCACCCGCACCCGACAGGTGCTGCACATCGTCGACGTCGAGGCACCCGACGGCGTGCCGGCACTGACCCGCGAAGGCTGCCGCCGCGCGGGGCACCGTTCGGTGGTGTTCGCGCCGATGCTTCGTGACGACCATGCGCTGGGCGTGATCTCGATCGCCCGGCCGGCGGTCGGTGGCTTCAGCGACGAGGAGATCGGGCTGCTGCGCAGCTTCGCCGACCAGGCCGCCATCGCAATCGAGAACGCCCGGCTGTTCCATGCCCTGGAGGCCAAGACACACGAAGTCGAGGTGGCCAGCCGCCACAAGAGCGAGTTCCTCGCCAACATGAGCCACGAACTGCGCACGCCGCTGAACGCGATCATCGGCTTCTCGGAGGTGCTGATCGAGCAGATGTTCGGCAAGGTCAACGCCAAGCAACTGGAATACCTGCGCGACATCCACGCCTCGGGCCAACACCTGCTCACGCTGATCAACGACGTACTCGACCTGTCGAAGGTCGAGGCCGGCCGCATGGAGCTAGAGGACAACCGCTTCGACCTGGCCGAACTGCTCGACAACACACTCACGCTGGTGCGCGAGCGCGCGGCGCGGCAAGGGGTGCGCCTGGTGCTGGAGGTGCAGGCCGGCCTCGGCAGCTGGGTGGCCGACCCGCGCAAGTTGAAGCAGGTGCTGCTGAACCTGCTGTCGAACGCCGTCAAGTTCACACCCCCCGGCGGCAGCGTCACGCTGCGTGCCCGCCGCATCGGCCCCGCCCTGGCGGAGATCGCGGTGATCGACACCGGCGTGGGCATTGCGCCCGGCGAGCAGGCCCTGGTGTTCGAGGAGTTCCGCCAGGCCGGCACCGACCATCTGCGCAAGGCCGAGGGCACCGGCCTCGGCCTTGCGCTGGCGCGCCGCTTCGTCGAACTGCAGGGCGGCACCCTCCGGCTTGACAGCGCAATGGGCCAAGGGTCCACCTTCTCGTTCACACTGGCCGATCGCAGCGAGGCGGTCTCATGAAACATCCTATGACGCCCCATTGGCAGGCCGAGCGCCGGGCCGCTCCCAAGCCGGCCCGCATCCCCTCGGGGGATCGGCTGACGTACCCGTCGGACGAGGGGCTGAAGTGAGCACCATCCTGATCGTCGAGGACAACGAGCGCAACATGAAACTGGTGCGCGACATCCTGCAGCACCACGGGCATGCCACGCTTGAAGCGGCCACCGGGGCCGAGGGGATCCGGCTGGCCCAGGCGCACCGCCCCGATCTGATCCTGATGGACATTCAGCTGCCCGACATCGACGGCATCACGGCACTGCGCCGCATCCGCGCCGATCCGGCGCTGTCGGCCACACCGGTGCTGGCGGTGTCGGCCTCGGTGATGCCCGACGACCAGCAGCGCATCGCCGCGTCGGGTTTCGACGCCTACATCACCAAGCCCCTGTCGCTCAAACCCTTCGTCGCGATGATCAACCAGTTCCTGCAGCCGGGGTCGCGCCCGTGAACCTGCCCGCCAGCGCACCAACGCGCGACACGCCGCGCGCTGCGGCCGCAAAGGGTGCGCAGCCCGCGCACATCCTGGTCGTCGACGACGTCGAGCAGAACGTGCGCCTGCTCGCCGACCTGCTGGTGTTCCATGGCTGGCGCGTCAGCACGGCGATGTCGGGTGAGCAGGCGCTGGAGCGCATCGCGGCCGAAGCGCCCGACCTGGTGTTGCTCGACGTCATGATGCCGGGCCTGAGCGGCTACGACGTCTGCCGGCGGCTGCGCGCCGACCCGGCGCATGCGCTGCTGCCGATCGTGCTGGTGACCGCGCTCGACCCGGCCGCCGAACGCGTCAAGGGGCTGGAGGCCGGCGCCGACGACTTCCTGAGCAAGCCGATCAACCGGCCCGAGCTAATGGCGCGGGTGCGCTCGCTGCTGCGCATCAAGTCGCTGCACGA
>JADJCH010000020.1 GCA_016703325.1 Burkholderiales bacterium
GGTGCGCATCGATGGCATGCCGCTGATCGTCTCGCTGCTGATGGGCGGCGTGTGCGCCACGGCGGTGGGCGTGCTGTTCGGCATTCCGTCCCTGCGCATCAGGGCCTGTACCTCGCGGTAGCGCTGCTGGCGGCCCAGTTCTTCACCGACTGGGCCTTCCTGCGCATCAAGTGGTTCACGAACGATTCGTCTTCCGGCTCGGTCAGCGTCGCCGACCTCAAGGTGCTCGGGCTGCCCATCGACACACCGGTGCAGAAGTACCTGTTCTGCCTGGCGTTCCTGATCGTCTTCGCGATGCTGGCGAAGAACCTGGTGCGCGGGCACATCGGCCGCGAGTGGATGGCCATCCGCGACATGGACGTGGCGGCCGCGGTGATCGGCATCCGCCGGTGTACGCCAAGCTCACCGCGTTCGCCGTCCAGCTCGTTCATCGTCGGCGTGGCCGGCGCGCTGTGGGGCTTCGTGCACCTGGGCTCGTGGGAGCCGGCCGCCTTCAACATCGACCGCTCGTTCCAGTTGCTGTTCATGGTCATCATCGGCGGGCTGGGCTCGATCATGGGCAGCTTCTTCGGCGCGGCCTTCATCGTGGTGCTGCCGATCGTGCTGGACAACATGCCCTACTGGTTCGGCATCCCGATCGACACCGCGCTGGCCTCGCACCTGACCTTCATGATCTTCGGCGCGCTGATCGTGTTCTTCCTGATCGTCGAGCCGCACGGCCTGGCGCGACTGTGGTCCATCGGCAAGGAAAAGCTGCGCCTGTGGCCCTTCCCGCATTGACGCCCCGTTTCTACCCACGCACCGACGAGTGCCCTTTCCACCCCTCCTGGAGGCAGACATGAAGTTCAAGTCCCTGACAATGGCCGCGACGATCGCCGCGACCGGACTGGCCAGCCTGGCCACGGCACCCGCCGCCTTCGCGCAGGCGAAGGAGCAGTTCTTCCCGGTGCTCGTCTACCGCACCGGGGCCTACGCGCCCAACGGCATCCCGTTCGCCAACGGCTATGTCGACTACCTGAAGCTGGTGAACGCGCAGGGCGGCATCAACGGCGTGAAGGTCAGCTTCGAGGAATGCGAGACCGGCTACGCCACCGACAAGGGCGTGGAGTGCTACGAGCGCCTGAAGGGCAAGGGTGCCACGGTGTTCCAGCCGCTGTCCACCGGCATCACCTTCGCGCTGACCGAGAAGGCGCCGGGCGACAAGATCCCGCTCATCACCGCCGGCTACGGCCGCAGCGAGAGCACCGACGGCAACGTCTTCAAGTGGAACTTCCCGCTCACCGGCACCTACTGGGACGCGGCCGACATCCTGCTGCAGCACGTCGGCAAGAAGGAAGGCGGCATCGACAAGCTCAAGGGCAAGAAGGTCACCCTCGTCTACCACGACAGCCCGTACGGCAAGGAGCCGATCCCGCTGCTGCAGGAGCGCAGCAAGATGCACGGCTTCGACCTGCAGCTCATCCCGGTGACGCACCCGGGCGTCGAGCAGAAGGCCGCCTGGCTGCAGATCCGCCAGAACCGCCCCGACTACGTGTTCCTGTGGGGCTGGGGCGTGATGAACTCCACCGCGTTGAAGGAGGCCGTGGCCACCGGCTACCCACGCGAAAAGATGTACGGCGTGTGGTGGGCCGGCGCCGAGCCCGACGTCAAGGATGTGGGCGACGGCGCCAAGGGCTACAACGCGCTGGCGCTGCAGCACGGGGCCGAGCCGAACTCCAAGATCGTCAAGGACGTTCTGGCGCAGGTGCATGGCAAGGGCCAGGGCACCGGGCCGAAGGACGAGGTCGGCCAGGTCCTCTACATGCGCGGCCTGTCTGCGGCCATGCTGGCGGTCGAAGGCGTGCGCCGCGCGCAGGAGCGCTACGGCAAGGGCAAGGTCATGAGCGGTGAGCAGGCCCGCTGGGGTTACGAGAACCTGGCGCTCGACCAGAAGAAGCTCGAGGCGCTGGGCTTCGCCGGCGTGATGCGGCCGATCAGCACCTCGTGCGCCGACCACCGCAGGCGCCACCTGGGCGCGCCTGCACACCTGGGACGGTGCCAAGTGGAACTTCAGCTCCGACTGGTACCAGGCCGACGAAACGATCATCAAGCCGATGGTCAAGGCCGCGGCGGCCAAGTACGCGACCGAGAAGAAGCTGACGCGTCGCACGCCTGAAGACTGCCGGTCCTGATCGCCCGGGGCGATCAGGACTGACTGCGTCAGCGCCTGTTCGCTCCTCCCCAACCCCTCCCCCAGGGAGAGGGGCGGGCTCTGAAGGAGCCTTGCTTCCAACGCCGGGTACGGCGCTGAAGCAAGTCAAATCGGAACGCGCATGAGCAACATCATCCTCAACGTCAACGGCATCGAGGTCATCTACAACCACGTGATCCTGGTGCTCAAGGGCGTGTCGCTGCAGGTGCCCGAAGGTGGCATCGTGGCGCTGCTCGGCGGCAACGGCGCGGGCAAGACGACGACGCTGCGTGCGGTGAGCAACCTGCTGGCCGGCGAGCGCGGCGAGGTCACCAAGGGCAGCATCGAACTGCGCGGCGAGCGCATCGAGAAGCTGTCCACGGCCGACATGGTCGAGCGCGGCGTGATCCAGGTGATGGAAGGCCGGCACTGCTTTGCGCACCTGACGATCGAAGACAACCTGATGACCGGCGCCTACACGCGCACCGACGGCAAGGCCGCGGTGGCCCAGACGCTGGAGAAGGTCTACAACTACTTCCCGCGCCTGAAGACGCGCCGCACCTCGCAGGCCGCCTACACCTCGGGCGGCGAGCAGCAGATGTGCGCCATCGGCCGCGCGCTGATGGCCAACCCGAAGATGGTGCTGCTCGACGAACCCTCGATGGGCCTGGCGCCGCAGATCGTCGAAGAGGTGTTCGAGATCGTCAAGGACCTGAACACCAAGGAGAAGGTCACCTTCCTGCTCGCCGAGCAGAACACCAACATCGCGCTGCGCTACGCCGACTACGGCTACATCCTGGAGAACGGCCGCATCGTGATGGACGGCGAGGCCAAGGCGCTGCGCGAGAACGAGGACGTCAAGGAGTTCTACCTCGGCGTGGGCGGCGGCGACCGCAAGAGCTTCCGCGACGCGAAGAGCTACAAGCGCCGCAAGCGCTGGCTGGCCTGAGGCCGCGCCGATGAGCGACGACTCCTTCGGCTTCGCGCCACCGCCGTTCAAGGCCGACGAAGCGCTGCAGCGCGCGAAGCGCGAGCTGCGCGAACTCGGCCTGAGCGAGCGCGAGGGCCGCTTCGAGCGCAGTGGCCAGCAGGTCGCGAAGCTCGCGGTCGACGGCGCGACGCTGAAGGCGGCGATCGTCAAGCGCCCCGGCCGCAGCCCCGAATGGACCGAGAAGACGCTGCGCGATGCCGCAGCAGTGCGCGACTTCGTTGCCGAGCTGAAGAAGAAGCTCGCCACCTGGACGGACCGAGATGACTGACCACTACGACGCGCTGGAAACCCGCGAGCCGGCCGAGCGCGAGGCCGCGCTGCTGGCCGCGCTGCCGCGCCAGGTGGCCGTTGCGCAGCGCACCGCCGCGTTCGGCGAATTGCTCGCCGGCGTCGATGCCGCCGGCGTCACCACGCGCGCCGCGCTGGCCCGGTTGCCGGTGCTGCGCAAGCACGAGTTGCTCGAGCGCCAGAAGGCGCAACGCGCGCAGGATCCGTTCGGCGGCTTCTCCGCCATCGGCTGGGCCGGCCTGCGCGCGCCGCGCGGCGCGAAGCGCGTGTTCCAGTCGCCGGGCCCGATCTACGAGCCCGAGGGCGAGGGCCGCGACTACTGGCGCATCGCCCGTGCACTGCACGCCGCGGGCTTTCGCGCCGGCGACCTGATCCACAACAGCTTCAGCTACCACCTCACGCCGGCCGGGTCGATGATGGAAACCGGCGCGCATGCCATCGGCTGCACCGTGTTCCCTGGCGGCGTCGGCAACACCGAGCTGCAGTTGCAGGCCATGCAGGAGCTGCGCCCGCACGGGTACTGCGGCACGCCGAGCTTCCTGCGCATCGTCTTCGAGAAGGCGGCCGAGGCCGGCCTCACGCTGCCTTCGCTGACCAAGGCGCTGGTCAGCGGCGAGGCCTTCCCGCCCAGCCTGCGCGACTGGCTGGCCGAGCGCGGCGTGCAGGGCTACCAGTGCTACGCGACGGCCGATGTCGGCCTGATCGCCTACGAGACGAGCGCGCGGCAAGGCCTGGTGCTCGACGAGGGAGTGATCCTGGAGATCGTGCGCCCCGGCACCGGCGACCCGGTGCCCGAGGGCGAAGTCGGCGAGGTGGTGATCACCGCGCTGCAGGCCGACTACCCGCTGCTGCGCTTCGGCACCGGCGACCTGTCGGCCGTGCTGCCCGGCGCCTGCCCCACCGGCCGCAGCAACACCCGCATCAAGGGCTGGCTGGGCCGCGCCGACCAGACCACCAAGGTGCGCGGCATGTTCGTGCACCCCAGCCAGGTGGCCGAGGTGGCCCGCCGCCACCCGGAGGTGCAGCGTGCGCGCCTGGTCGTTGCCGGCGAGATGGCCAACGACACGATGACGCTGCACGTCGAGGTGCCCGGCGCTCCCGACGGCCTGGCCGCGCGTCTGGCTGACAGCGTGCGCGACGTGACGAAGCTGCGTGCCGACATCGTGCTGTGCGCGCCGGGCAGCCTGCCCAACGACGGCAAGGTGATCGAGGACGCGCGCAGCTACAAGTAGCCTCGCTCCTGAATCCCCGTTGTCCTCGGCGCGGAGGACAGACGGCGCGGCCGACGCGCCCTACAGTGCCGCCACGAGACTCGGCACTGGAGCGCATCGTGTTCATCCGCAATTGCTGGTACGTCGTCGCCTGGGACCACGAGATCCCCGCCGACGGCCTGTTCGCCCGCACCGTCATCGGCGAGCCGCTGGTGCTGTACCGCACCGCCGCCGGCGAGGTGGTCGCGCTGGAAGACCGCTGCTGCCACCGCCTCGCGCCGCTGTCCAAGGGCCGCAAGGAAGGCGACTGCGTGCGCTGCGGCTACCACGGCCTGAAGTTCGACGCCGCCGGCACCTGCGTCGAAGTGCCGGGCCTGGACAAGGTGCCGCCCAAGGCGAAGGTGCGCCGCTATCCCGTTGCCGTGAAGAACCGCTGGGTGTTCGTCTGGATGGGCGACCCGGAACGGGCCGACACCGCGCAGCTGCCCGACAACTTCTCCTGCGACCACCCGGACTGGCACCACAAGCCCGGCTACCTGCACTACGACACCAACTACCTGCTGATCGCCGACAACCTGCTCGACTTCTCGCACTTGAGCTACGTGCACGAGAAGACGCTGGGCGGCTCCACCGCGATCGCGCAGGCGCGGCCGACCATCGAGCCGGTGCCGCGTGGCCTGCGTGTGTCGCGCTTCGTCACCGACGTGCCGCCGCCGCCCTTCTACAAGCGCATGCGCGAGTTCACGACGAATCTCGACCGCCATTTCGTCTACGACTTCCTGCTGCCGGCCACGCTGCTCATGCACTCCGGCGGCCGCCCCACCGGCAGCGCCGAGGCGAGCGGCCCGCAGACCGTGCGGCTGCACTCCTGCCAGACACTGACGCCCGAGACCGAGCACAGCACGCACTACTTCTTCCAGCAATCGGTGCCCACCGACCAGGGCGGCATGAGCCTGGCCGACACCGTCTACGCCAGCCTGGAGCAGGCCTTCGAGGAAGACCGCGCGATGATCACCGCGCAGGCGCGCACCATCGCGATGAAGCCGGACGCGCCGATGCTGCCGCTGGCGATGGATTCGGCGCTGATCCAGTTCCGCCGCATCGTCGACGAGGCGCTGCGCGCGGAGGGCAGCACGCGCCGGGATGAGCGCGCGGCCGAGAACGGCGTTCAGGATTGAAGGACTGCGTTGGGCGAGATGGCAACTTTCGGCCCTTTGCTGACGTTCGCTCGTGGCCGCTTTCGTGCCTGGTTCGCGCATCGCGGCAGGCGCTGCCCGCGGGGGGCTCATGCTGTGGCGGTCGGCGCTGTGCGCCGACTCCACTGCGATGCTCGCGCCAGGGTCGTGCCGCAGAACTCACTGCGCGACCTGCGGTCGCTGCGTTCGAACAGCCGCGGCAAGTCAGACCACGAGGCGCGCTGGCGCGCGCCGACCCCGGCGCTGCGCTTCTCGTCGCCACAGAAATCGCCCCCGCGGGCAGCGCCTGCCGCGAAGTCCACCGCTGGTTCGTCTCGCCTCGCAGGCCACCGCTGGTTCAGCAAAGGCGCGCCCGGGCAGGTGGAGGCGCGCCTCTGAGGTGCCGAGAAGGTGAGCAGGGGACACAAGCAGTCGGGGACTGCTTGTGCCTTGCGAACGGCCGGGCCTCCGGCCCGGCGCGGCCTGCAAGGCCAGGGCTCGTGGCCGCGCGCGCAGCGCGCTTCGTGGTCTGACTCGTCGACGCTGTCGAACGCAGCGACCGCAGGGAGCGTAGTGAGTTCGGCGACGGGGGCCATGAGACCGAGCATCGCAGGGGAGTCGGTGCGCAGCACCGACCGCCGAGGCGAAGCGCCGCAGCCTGCCCGGGCGTGCCTTTGCCGCGCCACCCAAGACCCGCACAGCAGACATCGAAAGTCAGCAAAGGGCCGCGAGCCGCCGCCAACTGAATCGCACCGCTGATGCCTCGAAGCCGATGTCGGCCCGACAAGCCCTCAGCGCTTGAGCGCGAGGGCGAACAGTTCGTGCCGCTGGTGGATGCCCAGCCGCTCGAAGGCGCGGTCGCGGTAGGTCTTGACCGTCGTCGGCGAGAGCTGCAGGTCGGCGGCGATGCCGTCGTGCGTCCAACCGCGCAGCAGCCGTTCGCAGACCTCGCGCTCGCGCCGCGTCAGCGTTTCGAACTCGAGGATCGGCGCCGGGCCCTGCGGCCGCAGCGCCAGGTGGCGCACCACGCAGGTCAGCAGCAGCGAGCCCAGCGCCTGCAGCGTGTCGCGCTCCTCGTCGCTGAAGGCCGGCTGGCTCTCGTGCCGGTACAGGTTCATGGCCAGCAGCGCGCCGTCGGCGTCTTCGCAGGCCAGCGAGAGCCGCTCCGACAGGCCGTGGCGCTGGAAGATGCGTCGCCGGTGCTCGGGCGCCAGTTCCAGCGCATGCAGGTGCGTCAGCACCGCGTCGCCGCGCGCGACATGCTCGCGCACGCCGTCGAGCGCGCGGTCATGCCGCCACAGCCCGGCGCGGTAGGCGCCGAAGGCCTCGGCCACGCAATCCTCGGGCTGCAGGCAGCCGCCGAAGTGCAATGCCGGCGGCGCGTCGTCGAAGATGCGGTAGACCGTCCACCAGCCCAGCGGCAGCAGCCGCGCCAGCTGCTCGATGCCGCGCTGGCCGAAGGCCTCGTCGCCGATGCAGCCGATCAGGCCGGCGAGCGCGCCCGTGGCCTCGCTGCGCGGCAGGCGGATGCCGGGGTCGAGTCGGAGCGAGCGCAATTCCATCGGGCAGGTCAGGCAAGTCGGGGGCGGCGGGTCGGCAGGGGCGGCGCGCTGTCCTCTGCTCGGAGGACATACAGGCGACAGTCGCCACGTTAGCCTGCGGCGCGGGCCTGTGCCGTCGGGACTATCCCGGCCGGCGCATCGCCATGCCCCATTCCAACAGGAGACTCCGATGTCGTTTTCCCTCACCGCGGTGCGCCGCCTGCTCCTGCCCGGCGTCGCCGCGGCCACTCTCGCCTTCGGCCCGGCCGCGCGCGCCGAGATCCACATCGGCGTGGTGCTGTCGCTCACCGGCCCCGGCGCCTCGCTGGGCATCCCCGAGGAGAACGCCCTGAAGCTGTGGACCGGCGACCTGGCCGGCGAGAAGGTGCGCTTCACCGTGCTCAACGACAACACCGACAGCACCACCGCGGCGAAGAACACGCAGAAGCTGATCACCGAAGAGAAGGTCGACCTGATCCTCGGTTCCTCGCTGACGCCGCCCTCGCTGGCGGTGGTGGAGTCGGCGGGCCAGGCCGGCGTGCCGGTGATCTCGCTGGCCGGCGGCGGCGCCATCGTGCTGCCGCAGGACGGGCCGCGCAAGTGGGCCTTCAAGCTCTCGCCCACCGAGCTGATCTCGACCAACATGGTCATCGACCATGTTCTGAAGAACAAGGGCAAGACCATCGCCACCATCGGCGTGGCCAACAGCTACGGCGACGGCTTCCTGAAGGTCACCGAGCAGGTGGCTGCGGCCAAGGGCGTGAAGATCGTCGCCAGCGAGAAGTACGCGCCGACCGACCAGAGCGTGACGGCGCAGGTCGTCAAGATCCTCGCCGCCAACCCGGACGCGGTGTTCATCCACAGCGCCGGCACGCCCGGCGCGCTGCCGCAGATCGAGCTGGCCAAGCGCGGCTACAAGGGGCCGGTCTACCAGACCCAGGGCGTGGCCAACAACCACTTCCTGCGCGTGGGCGGCAAGGACCTGGAAGGCGGCTACATGACCGTGGCGCCGGTGCTGGTGGCCGAGCAGCTGGCCGACAGCAACCCGGTGAAGAAGCCGGCGGTCGACTTCGTGCAGCGCTTCGAGGGCAAGTACGGCGCGGGCAGCCGCTCGCTGTTCGCCGCGACCATGTGGGACGCGCTGCTGATCGTTCAGCAGGCGGCTGCGCAGTCGCTGAAGAAGGCCAAGCCCGGCACGCCGGAATTCCGCACGGCGCTGCGCGACGCGATCGAGGGCACGAAGGAATTCGTCGGCTCGCAGGGCGTGTTCAACATGAGCCCGGCCGACCACAACGGCGTCGACCAGCGCAGCCAGGTGATGGTGCGCATCGAGGGCGGCACCTGGAAGCTGCAGAACTGACCCCCGTAGCGCCTGCGGCGCTCCCCCCAGGGGGCGCCGCCGACGGACCGGCGAAGCCGGATCCGTGGCGACTGCTGGGTTGGGGCCGGCTCGCCGCTATCGCTCGATCGTCTGGCTCGAAGCGCGCTGCTTGAGCCAGCGGCGCATGGCCAGCGAGGGCCGGTCGGCATGGAACGAGATCTCGTGCGCCGTGCCCGGCGGGTAGCTGGCGAGGTTGCGCTCGATCGCCTCCAGGCCGTCGATGTCTTCCTGGAAGGCCGCCAGCAGCTGCTCGTGCATGAAGGCGGTGATGGCACCATCTTCCAGCGCGAAGTTGCGCGCATGGTGGATGAAGTAGTGCGTGCTGGTGGCCGACTCCGGCGTCACGATGTGCGCCGTGCGGATGGCGCGCGAAGGCTGCTCGGCGGCCGGCCGGTCGCAGGCATGGAAGGACACGCGCACCTCGTGCAGCGCCGGTGACACGAAGGTGGAGCTGGCGATGCGCGCTGCGTCCACGCCGTCCAGACCGGTCGGCTTCGCCCAGATCGGCGGCAGCCGCGTCGGCACCACGCTGCGCGTGATGACGAAGCGGCCGGCCTCGGCGTCGATCGCCGTCTCGTAGGGCGCACTGGCGTAGTCCGGCGTGCCGAAGCTGCGCGCGTGCAGGAAGCTCAGGTGCGTCAGGTCCAGCAGGTTCTCGTGCAGCCGCACGTAGCTGGCCTTCATGTGAAGCTTCTGGCGCGAGGCCACCCAGCCGGCATCGTCGATCCAGCCGGGGTGCGGCGGCGCCTGCGGCGGCGCGCCGGCGCCCATCCAGATCCACACCAGCGGCCCGTGCTGCTCGACCGGGAAGGCGCGCGTGCGCGCGCCCGGCGGCACGACGGCCTGCGAGGGCACGCCGCTGCACACGCCGTCGCAGCCGAAGCGTGCGCCGTGGTAACCGCAGACCAGCGTGTCGCCTTCCAGCGTGCCCAGCGACAGCGGCATCGAGCGGTGGGGGCAGCGGTCTTCGAGCGCGGCGACGCCGCCGTCGGTACGGCGCAGAAGCACGACCGGGATGCCGAGCAGCCGGCGCGCCAACGACGTGCGAGTCACCTCGTCGGCGAAGGCAGCGACGTACCACTCGTCGCTCACGAAAGGGGTGCGCTCGTCGGCCAGCTCGGCCTGCAGTCGCAGCGCGGCGTCGCGCACGCGGTCGGTGTTGTCCATGGTCGGCCCCGCTGTCTCGAAGGCGAGCATCCTGCGCCTCGCAGCGGGCCGCGTCTGTCCCCCGGCTGGCGGACAATGCCGCGGCGATGAACCGACCTGCCGACGCCGCCGATGCTGCCGCCCTCGCCCGCGTGGTCGACCGGCTGGGCGACGAGGGCTTCGGCCCAGCGCTGCTCGCCTGGCTGGCCCCGACGCTGCGCATCGCGCATGTCACCGCGTTCAGATTCGATGCAACGCTGCAGGTGCGCGTGGTGATGACGGCCAGCACCGACGGCAGCGCCATCGCCACGCAGTCGGCACGCGTCTATGGCGGCAGCGGCCTGTACCGGCACGATCGCCTGCTCGACACGATGCGCCAGCGGGCCAGCGCCGGCGACGAGGCCCCGGCGATCGTGCGCCTGCGCCGCGCCGACATCGCCGATGCGGCCTACGGCGAGCAGCTGTGGGACCGCTTCGGCCTGGTCGACCGGCTCTCGGCGCTGGCGCTGCTCGACGGCCACTGGACAGCGCTGAACGTCTACCGCGACGCCAGCGTGGGCGCCTTCGCTGCGCGAGATGCGCAGCGCTTCGCCGGCCGCTGCGCCCTGTTGCTCGCAGTGCTGCGCCGTCACCTCGCCGCGCTGCGGCCGCCCACCGCGGGCGGCACCGTGCCTCGCGTGGCGCCGGATACGGCCGCCGCGCTGCTCGGGCAACTGCCGGTGCGCCTGAGCCCGCGTGAACGCGAGGTCTGTGCCTTGACGCTGGCCGGCCACTCGCGCGAGGGCGTCGGCCTGGCGCTGGGCATCGCCGCCAGCAGCGTGGCCACGCTGCGCGAGCGCGCCTACCGAAAGCTGCAGATCCACAGCGCCGGCGAGCTGTTCGCGCTGTGCCTGCAGCATGCGCGGCCGGCCAGCGAGCGCGGCGAACTCTGAGCGCCCCCAGGGCCGGGCTGCGCCCAGCCCGCCCCCCGCGGGGGTCAAGGAACCTTGGGGCGGCCCTGCGTTTCCTTGAGAGGCGCCTCATCCGGCCCGCTTCGCCGCGGCGTCGACCTCGGCGCGCAGGCGATCCTCCCGAGCCTGCAACTCGGGCGTGAACTCGGCGCCGAAGTCGGCGGCCTCGAAGAGCGGGCGGATCTCGATTTCGGAGTCGCCGGGCATCGGGTTCGGGCAGCGCCGCACCCACTCGACGGCTTCGTCCATCGACTTCACCTGCCACAGCCAGAACCCGGCGACGAGCTCCTTCGTCTCTGCGAACGGCCCGTCGACCACCGTGCGGCGGCTGCCCGAGAACTGCACCCGCTTGCCCCTGGCGCTCGGGTGCAGGCCCTCGCCGGCCAGCATCACGCCGGCCTTGACGAGCTGCTCGTTGAAGTCGCCCATGGCGGCCATCAGCTCGGTGCCCGGCATCACGCCGGCCTCGGACTCCTTCGTCGCTTTCACCAGCACCATCACACGCATCGTCGTTTCTCCTGGGTTCGAGAGCCGAGCCGATCGGCCCTGTCAAACCACGACGATTCAAGATCGTCGGAATCGACACCGTGTTCAAGCAGCGTCGTAAGCGTTGCGCACGCCGATGTCGTCGCTGAGGTACTCGACGAACTCGAACTGCACGCTGTCGGGGTCGATCACATAGACGCTGCGCCGGCCGGCCGAGGTGCCGCCCCAGTGGTCCAGCGGGTAGCCGGCCGCGGCCAGGCGCGCCACCGCCGCGTCCACCGAGGGCACCACCAGGCCCACGTGCTTGGGGCCGAGGCGATGGCTGCGCCAGTCGGTCACGTCGCCTTCGCCGCCGCCCTGCAGCGCCACGTAGAAGCCTTCGCCGCCGACATGGCGCCAGGTGATGGGCTTGCCGAACCAGTCCATGCGGCCTTCGCCGCGCACGCGCCAGTCGGGCAGCGCCGCCAGCAGGAAGCGCGTGCTGCGATCGACGTCGCGCACGGTGATGTTGATGTGTTCGAGGATGGTGCCATTCATGCCGGGTTCTCCTTGAAGGAACGGGTGGGAAGGGGTGGCTGCACGTATTCTCGAAGTTCAAGTAAGCTTGAAGTCAAGTCACTTCGGGCGGCGGGGCCGGCATGCAAGGCAAGGATTCCTGGTTGACCATCGGCGCCCTGGCGCAGCGCGCCGGCGTGGCCACGAGCGCGGTGCGCTTCTACGAGGCGCAGGGCCTGCTGCGCGGCAGCCGCAGCGAAGGCAACCAGCGCCGCTACGCGAAGGAGACGCTGCGCCGCGTGGCCTTCATCCGCATCGCGCAGGGCGTGGGACTGAGCCTGGACGAAGTGCGCGCGGCGCTGGCCACGCTGCCCGAGCAGCGCACGCCCACGCCGGCCGACTGGGCCCGCTTGTCACGCGCCTGGAAGCCGCTGATCGAGGCACGCATCGCCTCGCTTGCCGCCCTGCGTGACCAGCTCGACTCCTGCATCGGCTGCGGCTGCCTGTCGCTGAAGACCTGCAAGCTCTACAACCCGGCGGACTGCGCGGCGCGGCTGGGCAGCGGGCCGCGCTACCTGCTGGGCGACCGGCCGCCGCGACCGAAGGCCGGCGCGTGAACTACCTGAGCTTCGATCTCAGCGAAGGCAGCGACGGCGTCGCCACGCTCGAGGCGATGGCCGCCACCTCCGCCGATGAACACGCCGCCGTGATGGCCGAGGTGCAGCAGGTGCTGGACTGGGCCTGGCGACACTTTGCGCACACGCACGGCCCGGCCGACGAAGGCATGGACTGGGACCACGACCTGCAGATCAGCGTGGAAGACGGCCGCTGGCATGCCGTCACGCTCACGGTGACGGGCTCGCCGCGATTCGTCGAGGCCTTCCTGGCGTCCTTCGGCGGGCGGCAGGACTGAGCGGGACGCGCCTCGGCTCAGAACAGGTACACGGCACCGGACGACGACGACGACGCATCGTTGGGGTTGCCGCCCAGGCCAGTCGCGTTGCTGTCCTCGTGCTGCGCGCCGACAGCCAGCGTCGATCCATCTGCGGACAAGGCCAGCGCGTTTCCGAAGCCGTCTCCCGCATTGGCGTTGCCAGCCTTCAGGTAGCGGCGGATCTGCCAGGCGTTGCCCACGCGTTGCAGCATGTACACGGCGCCGGACCCACCCACCGACTTGTCGTCGGCGAGGCCATTGGCATCGAAGCCGAGCCCGCTGTTGGATTCGAGCTCGGCGCCGATCGCCAGTTGCTGGCCGTCGTGCGACAGGCCGATCGAGCCGCCGAACTGCGAATTAGCCGCCGTGTTCGAAGCCTTGATGTAGGCACGCTGGCTCCACACGCCGCCCTGGAGGCCGAAGGCGTACGCTGCCCCGGAATCCTGGATGGACTCGTCGGCCTCGTCCCCATTGATACCCACGGCGCGACTGTCTTCGACGGGCGCTCCCGCCACCAGCGTGGCGCCGTCGCCCGACAGGGCCAGCCCGAACCCGAACGCGTCGCCCGCCGACGTGTTCGACGCCTTCACGTAGGCCTCGTTGCTCCAGGCGTTGCCGTTGCGCACGAACAGGAACACTGCGCCACTGTCCAGGGCCAGATTGTTCACCGCACCGCCCACGCCGGTGGCGGCGCCATCCTCGAAAGGCGCGCCCACGGCCACACGGTTGCCATCGTTCGAAATCGCGACCGCGGTTCCGAAGTTGTCGCCGTTGTCGGCCTGGTTGGACTTGAGGTAGGCCTGCACGATCCAGCTGGTCTGGGTGCGGCGGTACACGTACGCGGCACCGCTGCCGGTGGCGTTGAAGTCGGCGCGCACGCCATTGACGCCGATGGCATTGCCGCTCTCGTCTGGCGCGCCCACCACGAGCGTGCTGCCGTCGCCCGACAGGGCCACCGCGCCGCCGAATCGTGCTTGGGGCTGGCTGTTGCTCGCCTTCAGGTAGGTGCCCTGGCTCCAGGTGCCGGCACTGCGCTGGAAGACATACACCGCGCCGCTGTTGACCGAGGCGTTGCTGGCCTGGTCGCCATTGCTGCCGAAAGCGCTGCTGTCTTCGCCGCTGGCCCCCACGGCCAGCGTGTTGCCGTCGGCCGACAGGCTGACCGAGATGCCGAAGTTGTCGCCGCCGTCCGGGTTGGAGGCCTTCACATAGGCCTGGAATGCCCACTGGTTGCCCTGGCGGGCGTAGAGGTACACCGCACCGGCGGAGCCGGCGCTGTTGTCGGCGCCATTGCCGCCAATGCCTGCAGCCGCGCTGTCTTCGAAAGGAGCGCCCACGGCCAGCGTGCTGCCGTCGGCCGACACGGCCACGGTACGGCCGAAGGTGTCGCTGGCGCCGGTGTTGCTCGCCTTCACGTAGCCGATCGACGCGCCCAGCCCCCCGAGGCTCCAGGTCTGCATGGCCGACTTGCTGCATCCAGCGGCGTTGCAGGCCTGCAGCACGTAGTGCGCGAGCACGCGTGTCCACAAGGGCACGGTGTGCTCGTAGCGCGTGGCGGCGGCCGGGATGTCGTTGCCCACCTGAACGTAGTCGCCCCCTGGAGTTCTTCCAGCAACTGGTAGTGCGTGGCCTCGGGCACGGCCGCCCAGTCGATCACCAGCGTCTTGATGCCGCTGCTCAGCGAGATCACCGGTGCCGGCGGCGCCACGCCCGGAACGGCGCCACCGCCACCGCCACCGCCGCCGCCGCAGGCCGACAGCAGCGATGCCGCCATGACGGAGGCCAGTGCGCCAAACCCGGCCGCACGGGTCAGTTGCGAGATGGGCTTCATGGGAAGTGCCTTTCGTGATGGATTCAGAACAGGTAGACGGCACCGCTCTCAGGCGCCGCCACGGAGTCGCGATTGCCAGCGATGCCGGTGGCGTCGCTGTCCTCGTCCGGCGCACCCACGAGCAGCGTGCTGCCGTCCGCGGACAGGGACACGCTCTGGCCGAAGTGGTCTCGCGCGCGGTTGTCGGGTGCCTTCACGTACGCGCGCTGTGCCCACGAGCTGCCATCGCGCGTGAACAGGTACACCGCGCCGCTTTCGCTGGCCTGGTCGTTGTCCTGTGCGCCATTGACCGTGCGCGCGTTGCCGGATTCGTTGTAGGCGCCGACAGCGAGCGTCCGACTGTCGGCCGACAAGGCCAGGGCCAGTCCGAATGAATCGCTGGAGCCCGTGTTCGACGCCTTGAGGTAGGCCTGCTGGACCCAGGCCGCTGCGTCGCGCACGAAGACGTAGACCGCGCCGCTGCTGTTCGCGGCATCGCTGGCCTGATCCCCGTCGACGCCGGCCGCCGCGCTGTCTTCGCCAAAGGCTCCGACGGCCAGCGTGGCGCCGTCGGCCGAGAGCGCCAGTGCGTGGCCGAAGCGGTCGAGGGATCCGGGATTGGAGGCCTTCACGTAGGCCTCTTGCGACCACACGCCCATGTCGCTGCGGGCGAACACATAGACGGCCCCGGCAGCCGCCGTCGAATCGTCGGACTGGTCGCCGTTCACGCCGCTGGCCGCGCTGGCCTCTTCGCGCGCCGCGACGGCGAGCGTGGCGCCGTCGGCCGAGAGTGCCAGCGCATGGCCGAACCAGTCATTGACGTCCTCGTTGGAGGCTTTCAGCAGGGCGGTCTGCACCCAGCCGGTGGCATTGCGCTCGAACACGTAGGCGGCACCGCCGTTGCCCTGGTTGAGCGCCCCCACGGCGAGGCGCCGCCCGTCGGCCGACAGCGCCAGGCTGCGGCCGAAGCGGTCGCCCGCCACGGTATTCGAAGCCTTGACATAGTCGCTCTGGCTCCACGCACCACCCTGGCGCGCGAACAGGTACACGGCGCCGCTGGCGGGCGCGCTGTTGTCAGCCTCGTTGCCGCCCAGGCCGGTGGCGACGCTGCCCTCGCCATCGGCGCCGATCGCCAGCGTGCTGCCGTCCGCCGACAGGGCCAGCGCGAAACCGAACTGGTCGTTCGCGTCGCTGTTCGAGGCCTTCAGGTAAGCCTGCAACGCCCAGCCCGAAGCGCCGCGGGCAAACACATAGACCGCGCCGCTCTCGGGCGCGCTGTCGTCGGCGCCGTCAGCGTTGACGCCGTCGGCCCCGCTGTCCTCGTGCCAGGCCGAGACGGCCATCGTGCTGCCGTCGGAAGACAGCATCACCCGGCTGCCGAACACATCCTCGCCGCCGGCGTTGCCGGCCTTGAAGTAGCCCACGGCCGCGCCGAGCACGGCCGCCAGCGGCTGTTCGTTGCTCACGACGCAGTCGCCGGCCGCGTCGCAGGCCTGCATCCGCACGCTGGCCTGCACCCACTGAAGGCCCGTCAGGCCGGGCAGTTCGACGAGTGCGGTGGTGGCACTCGCGGCGAGGTCCGCACCCAGCGGTGCGTAGTCGGTCTGCGCATCGGCACGCCACTGCACGCGGTAGACCGCGATGGCGGCGCTGGCCGGGCCAGAAGCGCTGAAATCGAGCGAGAGCTGGCGCGGCTGCGGCGTCGCCGAAGGCGCGTTCAGCTGCACGCTGAAGCCAAGGGCCCCGTCTGCGGTGCCACCGCCTCCGCAGGCCGCCAGCACCAGCGCCGCCAGCCATGCCGCCGCGGCAGCCCGGCACGCGGCGCCGGGGGACTGCGATATCCGTTCCATGTCGACTCCCTGTCGCGGTCTGCAGCCCTGCATCGGATGTGCGGGCCATCAGCCTCGCGTTCAGCTTAGGTCGCCGACTCGCCGCGGTCTGTCGCCCGCACGGGCGACCCCTAGAAGCGCCGGCGTGGCTAAACTGCGCTCGCAGGGGGTGGCCCACCAATGGACTCGGCCGATCGCAGTGCAGTGCTCATCGTCGAGGACGATCGGGCCTTTCGTGCGCGCTTCCAGGCCATCCTCGGCTCGGACGCGAGCTTCGAAGTGGTCGGTGCGGTCGACACGCTGGCTCTGGGCCTGCAGGCGCTCGAGCACACGCGCCTGGACGCCGTGGTGGTCGATCTGGGCCTGCCCGACGGCGACGGCACCGAGCTGATCCGCGCCGCCGCGCTCCTGCAGCCGCAATGCGCGGTGATGGTCGTCACCGTGTTCGGCGACGAGGAGCACGTGGTCGGCGCTATCGAGGCCGGCGCCATCGGCTACCTGCTGAAGGACTCGAGTGGCGAAGACATGCTCGGCGCACTGCACGACCTGCTCGACGGCGGCTCGCCGATCAGCCCGATGGTGGCGCGCCTGGTACTGAGCCGCCTGCGCGCACCGGCGCCGCCATCGAGCATGCCGAGCGACGCCGGCGTGGCGCTGAGTGAGCGCGAGGCCGAGATCCTCACGCTCGTGGCCAAGGGATTCAGTTTCGCGGAGATCTGCGATCTGCTGTCGATCACCGTGAACACCGTGAAGACCCATGTCAATCGCACCTACCGGAAGCTGGGCGTCAATTCGCGCGGGCAGGCCGTGCACGAGGCCTCGCGCCTGGGCCTCATCGAGATGTAGCGCCGCCGCCTGGCTGATCGGTCTGGCGCTGCTGCTGCAGGCCACGGCGGCCTGGGCGCAGGGCGCGGTGCCGCCCATCGCCGTGCGCAAGTTCGAGGTCTTTGCAGAACACAGCGGGCTCCAGCCGCCGCCCCCTGGTGCCTCCTCGCCTGAACGCTCGGACGGCAACATCCTGGTGCCCCGGCCGGCCGAGGGCGCGCACCGCTGGCTGCGTGCGCGCGTGCAACTCGACGCCGTGCCCGACAGCGCGGTGGCCCTGTTCGTGTCGTCGGCCAACCGCGCGCGCGTGTTCGTCAACGGGGCGCAGGTCGGCAACACCAGCGTGTCGAACGCCGAGTCCTTCGGCTGGAACCACCCGCTCTTCTACAGCATCCCGACGGCGCTGCTGAAGAGCGGCGAGAACACCATCGACGTGCGCCTGAGCGTCAACCGATTCGGCAAGGGTGTCGTCAACGGCATGAGCCTGGGGCCGCACGCCGAGTTGCAGAAGCAGTACGACCACGTGCTGTTCTGGCGCGTGACCGGGCCGCAGATCACCAGCCTCGTCACCCTGCTGCTGGGCTTCCCGGCGCTGCTGTACTGGCTGCGGCGGCGCCAGGACGCGGCCTACGGCTGGTTCGGCCTGGCCTGCGTGCTGGCCTCGGTGCGCAACGGTCACCTGTTCATCGTCGCACCCAGCCTGAGCGGCTGGTACGAGGCCTGGGCCAGCGTGCCGCTGCACTGGATGCTGATCTCGCTGATCTTCTTTTCGTTCCGCCTGTGCCGGCGCTCGTTCCCGCGGGCCGAGCGGGCCTTGCTCCTGGCCTCGGTGGCCTGGACGATCGTGGTGCTGACGGTGCCCTACCCGCAGGTCTTCGGGCTCGGCTATGTCTGGCTCACGGCGCTGTGGATCGCGACGATCGGCTTCGTGGCCCTGCAATACCGGCGCACGCCCCGGCTGGAGCTGGTGCTGCTGCTGTTCGCACTGCTGGTGGCGCAGGCCTTCGGCGCCATGGATCTGCTGCTGCAACTGGGCATCCGGCAAAGCGAGGCGCGCATCTACCTGACGCCCTACAGCATGGTGGTCTTCTCGCTGGTCATGGGCGCCAACCTGGTGGATGCCTTCGCCAGGGCGCGCACGCAGCAGGAGCGCATCAACGAGGAACTGGATGCACGCCTGGCCGAACGCGAGCGCGAGATCGCCATCGAGCATGCCCGCGTGCTGGAGCTGCAGCGCGAACGCGTGGCGGCCGAGGAGCGCGAGCGCATCGTGCGCGACATCCACGACGGCCTGGGATCGCAGCTGATCAGCTCGATCCTTCTGGTGGAGGCGGGCACGCTGGCCGGGCCGGCCGTGGCCGGCGTGCTGCGCGAGTGCGTCGACGACCTGCGGCTGGCCATCGACTCGCTCAAGCCCGCCGGCAACGAGCTGCTGCTGGTGCTGGGCAACTTCCGCTACCGCATGGAGCCGCGCCTGGCCAACGCCGGCGTGAGGCTGGACTGGCGCATTGCCGCCGATGGCAACAGCCCGCAACTGAGCTCCGACCAGGTGCTGCACACCCTGCGGATCGTGCAGGAGGCATTCACCAACGCGCTCAAGCATTCACGGCCGCGCTGCCTGAGCGTGCACTTCGAGAACCTGCCCGGCGGCGCCTGGGCGCTGGCGGTGGGCGACGACGGCGAAGGATTCGACCCGCAAGCCCTCCAGGGCCGCGGCGACGGCCTGCGCAACATGCGCTCGCGTGCCGCTCAGATCCCGGTGGCGCTGCAAATCGACAGCGGTGCGGGCGGGACGGTGGTGCGGATGGTGTCGTCGATGAACGAGAATCCGCTCCAGTCCTCTTGACCGCGATGTTCAGCACCCTGATCGACCCGCCGCCCGCCGCCCAGGCCGATGCCCGGGAGCGCTTCGTCGTTCTGCTGCGCACGGCGCTGGCCGATGGCAGTTTCGTCCGGCTGCTGCTGAGCAGGCACGTCGGCGCGCCGGACACGCTGGAGCGCCTGACGGTGCGCGAGGTGCAGTTGCGCGGCGAGCGACAGCTGTCGTTCCTGTGGCGCCACCAGACGAAGGACGTCACCAAGAACCATCCGCTGGACGAAGGCCTGGCGCAGGTCGCCGCGCTGCTGGGTCGCGACTTCCTCAACGCCCACCTGCACACGCGCTCGCAGGAGATCCAGCTGGTCTTCAGCCGCAAGGGCAAGCCCAGCCTGCGCATCGGCGCGCTCGCCGCTGAAGACCAGCCCGCCGAGAACGCAGCGCACGACAAGGCCAAGCAGCGCCCGCTGTCGCTGGACGCGCCCTTCTGGACCGACCTGGGCCTCACCCACGAAGTGAAGGGCGAGCGCCAGCTGGTGCCGGCGATGTCGCGCAAGTGGAAGCAGATCAACAAGTTCATCGAGGTGATGAGCGCGGCCCTGAGGAGCAGCCCGCTGGCGGCGAGCCCCGAGGTCCACGTGGTCGACTTCGGCTCCGGCAAGGGCTACCTGACCTTCGCGATGCACGACTGGCTGCTCGGCCAGGGCAAGCAGGCGCGGGTCACCGGTGTCGAACTGCGCGAAGACATGGTGCGCCTGTGCAACGCGGCCGCCGCTCGGCACGGCCTGGCCGGCCTGCACTTCGACCAGGGCGACGTGCGCAGCTACACGCCGGCGCGGCTGGACGTGATGATCGCGCTACACGCCTGCGACACCGCCACCGACCACGCCATCCACCTCGGGCTGCGTGCCGGGGCCGCGATCATCATGTGCTCGCCGTGCTGCCACAAGCAGATCCGCCCGCAGATGCAGACGCCGCCGCTGCTGCGCCCGATGCTGCAGCACGGCATCCACCTCGGCCAGGAAGCCGAGATGGTGACCGATTCGCTGCGCGCATTGCTACTCGAGGCGCAAGGCTACGAGACGCAGGTGTTCGAGTTCGTGGCGCTGGAGCACACCAGCAAGAACAAGATGATCCTGGCCGTGAAGAAGAGCGGCGCCGCGCTGGCGGCGGCCGAGAAGCGCAAGCCCGAACTGCTGGCGCAGATTGCCGAGATCAAGCGCTTCTACGGGCTGCGCGAGCAGTGCCTGGAGACGCTGATTCAAGGCGACGTGGCACGCGCCGGCTCGGCCTGAGACGGATCGCGGTCATGGATCGGGGCACGGGCTGGTCCGCAACGTCCGCTATCGACCCTTAGCAGACGCCCGACCCAAATGGGAACAGTCGTTCACTGAGCCCGCTCGAGTCCACCGCGATGTACTCGCGGCAGCCGAGCTTCAGCCCAGCCAGCCCTTGATCCGCGCGCCCAGCGCCTGTCGGCTGATGCCATAACGGTCGTGCAGCGTCGGCAAGGCACCGGCATCGAGGAAGGCATCCGGCAGCCCTGCCAGCTGGAAGCCCGCCGGCTGCACCCGGTGGCGCAGCAGCACCGCGGCCACCGCCTCGCCGAGCCCGCCGACCACCGAGTGGTTCTCGGCCACGACGACGAGCCGGTGCTTGTAGCGCACCGCCTCGACGATGGCGGCCTCGTCCAGCGGCTTGATGGTCGGGCAGTGCAGCACCGAGACGCCGATGTTGTCCTGGGCCAGGTCCTGCGCCACCTCGAGCGCACGCATGGTCAGGATGCCGCTGGAGATGACGAGCACGTCGTCGCCCTCGCGCAGCGTCTTGGCCTTGCCGAGCTCGAAGCTGTAGTTTTCGATTCCACCCTCGATCTCGTCGAGCACCAAGGGCACCTGGCCGCGCAGCAGGCGCATGTAGACCGGACCGGGGTGCGCGGCGATCTGCGGCACTGCCTGCTCGATATCCAGCGCGTCGCAGGGGTCGACGATGGTCAGGCCCGGCACGCCGCGCATCATCGCCAGGTCGTCGGTGGCCTGGTGGCTGGGGCCGTAGCCGGTGGTCAGACCGGGCAGCGCGCAGCAGATCTTGACATTGAGGTGCTCCTCGGCGATCACCTGGTGGATGAAGTCGTAGGCGCGCCGGGTGCCGAAGACCGCGTAGGTGGTCGCGAAGGGCGTCAGGCCTTCCTTGGCCATGCCGCCGGCCGCGGCCATCAGCAGCTGCTCGGCCATGCCCATCTGGTGGAAGCGCTCCGGGTAGGCCTGCGCGAACAAGTGCAGGTCGGTGTACTTGGCCAGGTCGGCGGTCAGGCCGACGATCTCGGGCCGGCTCGCCGCGCACTCGACCAGCGCCTTGCCGAACGGCGCGGCCTTGACGCGCTGCCCTTCCGAGGCGATCGAGGCAATCATCGCCGAGGTGGTCAGCTTCGGCTTCTTCTCGGTCACGGTGGCGCTGCTCATGCCAGGGCTCTTTCGGGGCGGGTTTGGTCGAGGATGTCGAGGGCCTGCTGCCACTCGGGCGGGTCGACGCGGATGAAGTGGTTCTTCTCGCGCTGCTCGAGGAAGGGCACGCCCTTGCCCATCAGCGTGTCGAACAGGATCACGCGGGGCTTGGCCTCCTTAAGCGTCCGCGCGGTGTCGAACGCCTGCAGCACGGCCGCCAGATCGTTGCCGTCCACGCGCTGCACGTGCCAGCCGAAGGCCGCCCACTTGTCGGCCAGCGGCTCGAAGCCCAGCACCTTGGTCGAGGGGCCGTCGGCCTGCTGGTTGTTGATGTCGACCAGGCAGATCAGGTTGTCGAGCCGGTGGTGCGCCGCGGCCATCGCGGCCTCCCAGGTCGACCCTTCGTCGAGCTCGCCGTCGGACATCGAGTTGTAGACGAAGGCCGGGTTCTTCTTCTGCTTCAGGCCGAGGGCCATGCCCACGCCGATCACCAGGCCCTGGCCGAGCGAGCCGCCAGAGATCTCCATGCCAGGCGTGTAGCTGGCCATGCCGGACATGGGCAGGCGGCTGTCGTCGCTGCCGTAGCTTTCCAGCTCGGCTTCGGGGATCACGCCGGCCTCGATCAGCGCGGCGTAGTGGGCGATGGCGTAATGGCCGTGCGAGAGCAGGAAGCGGTCGCGGCCTTCCCATTCGGGTTCGGCCGGGCGAAGGTTGAGCGCGTGGCGGTAAGCCACCGCCAGCACGTCGGCCCAGCCCAGGGCCTGGCCGATGTAGCCCTGGCCTTGCACTTCGCCCATGCGCACGGCGTAGCGGCGGATACGCCAGGCCGAGCGCGACAGGTCTTGCAGTCGTTGGTTCATTCGAGTTTCCTTGGATGAAGTCACTTGAGGATGGAGGCCGGCACGTAGGACACGAGCGCCAGCACGCCGAAGGCGACGAGGTAGAACGGCCCCAGTTCGCGCACCGTGTGGCCCACCTTGACCTTGGCCAGTGCGCTGGTGATGAACAGCGTGGTGCCCACCGGCGGCGTGTACAGGCCGATCGCGAGGTTGACGACCATCATGATCCCCAGCTGCGTCATGTCCATGCCGATGGCGTTGGCCAGCGGCATGAACACCGGGGTCAGCAGCAGCACGGCGGCCGGCAGGTCGATGAACATGCCCACGAAGAGCATCATCAGGTTCATCAACAGGATCACCAGCCACTTGGCGTGCACGTTCTGCTGCACCCACTGCGCCACGCCCTGCGGCATCTGGTCGAAGGTGAGCAGCCAGCCGATGGCGGCCGAGGCCATGATCACCAGCAGCACCACCCCGGTGGCCAGTCCGGCATGCACGATGGCGTCGTTCAGGCGCTTCCAGCCGAGGTCGCGGTAGATCAGTGCCGAGACCAGGCCCGCGTACAGCGTGGACAGCACGGCCACCTCGGTCGGCGTGGCGATGCCGAAGCGCAGGAAGACGATGATCAGCACCGGCAGGATCACCGCCGGCGAGGCATAGGCAAGGTGGCGGCGGAACGCGGCGGCGTCGAACGGCGCCGTCTCGCGGGGGAAGTTGCGCCGGCGGCCGACCCACCAGCACGCCGCCATGAAGCCGCCGCACATCAGCAGCCCCGGCAGCACGCCGGCGACGAACAGCGACGCGATCGACGCATTGGACGTCAGCGCGAACAGGATCATCGGGATCGACGGCGGGATCAGGATGTCGATGGTCGCGGCCGCGGCGAGCGTCGCCGCCGAGAACGCCGGCGGGTAGCCGAGCTTCTTCTGCCACGGGATCAGCAGCGAGCCGATCGCGGAGGCATCGGCCACCGCCGAGCCCGAGACGCCGCCGAACAGCGTAGACGACAACACGCCCACCTGGGCCGGGCCGCCGTGGAAGCGACCGAGCAGCGTGGACAGCACGCCGATCAGCGCCTCGCCGAGCTTGCCGCCCATCATCAGCGCGCCGGTGAGCATGAAAAAAGGGATGGCGATCAGCGGGAAGCTCTGCACCTGCGCCACCATCTGCTGCACCAGCAGGTCCAGCGGCACCTTGTCGGAACTGGCCGCCGCGGCCATGGCCGCGACCAGCAGCGCGTGGGCGATGGGCATGGCCGCGACGGCGGCGACCATGAAGACGAGCAGGATCAATGCACTCATGACGACTCCTTCGAGGGTCTGGCGCTCACCAGTGGGCCGCCGGCACGGGCGGTTCGGCCGGGTGGCTTCGTCGGCGGGCCGTGCATGCCAGGCGCGCCAGGCCGACTGCAGCGCGAGCACCGCGAGCAGCACCATGCCGGCCATCACGCAGGCGTAGGTGATCGATCCGGGCAGCTGCAGGATGGGCGACTTCTCGTCGTGCACGATCTCGAGCATGCGGAAGGTGGCCCAGGCCAGCGTCGCGTACAGGCCGGCCACCACGGCCCAGGCGAGGGTGGCGACGACGCGCCTGGCCGCCGTCGGCAGGGCTTCCATCAGGAAGGTGGTGGCGATGTGCGCGCCGTGCTGGGCCGCGAGCACCACCCCGGCCATGACCAGCCAGGGGAACAGCAGTTCCGGGACCTCGTTGGCCCACTGAAGGCTCGTCCCGGTGGCGTAGCGCAGCACCGTGTTGGCCACCAGGATCGCGAAGATCACGCTGGTAGACAGCCACAGTACGCCGCGACAGACGGCCGTGATGGCGCGATCGACAGGCCCCGGCTCGGCAGCTTGCATCGTTGTCTCCTTGTTGTGTCGCGGGCGCCGGCGGCGCCCGCGCGGGGTCACTGCGCCTGCGCGGCGGCGACGACCTTCTTCACGTAGGCGCCGATCGGGCCGGCTTCCCACTTCGCCGTGACGTCGGCGGTGGCCTTGGCGAAGGCAGCTTTGTCCGGCGTCGTCACCTGCACGCCCTTGGCCTTCAGGTCGGCCACCAGCTTCTCGTCGGCCTCCTGCGACAGCTTGCGCTGCAGCGCGGTGGCCTCGGCGGCGGCCTCCTGCACGGCCTTCCTGTCGGCGTCGGACAGGCGGTCCCAGCTGCGCTTGCTCATCAGGAAGGGCGTCATCTGGAACTGATGGTTTGTAAGAGCCAGGTGCTTTTGCACTTCGTAGAGCTTGCTGGCATGGATGTTGACCAGCGGGTTCTCCTGGCCATCGACCACGCCCTGCTGCAGCGCCACGTAGAGCTCGGCGAACTTGATCTGCTGCGACTCGGCGCCCAGCGACTTCATGATGTCCACCAGCGTCGCGTCGGGCGGCACGCGCATCTTCAGGCCCTTCATGTCCTCGACCTTGCCGATTGGGCGCTTGCTGTTGGTCATCTGGCGGATGCCGTTGTCCCAGGTGCCCAGCAGCACCAGGCCCTTCTCGGCCGACTTGTCGGCCAGCTCCTTGCCGAGCGGGCCGTCGAGCAGCTTGAAGGCCGCTGCCGGGCTGGAGAACAGGAACGGCATGCCGAACGCGGCGTACTCGGGCACCGCGTTGGCCACCGCGCCCTGCGAGTTGGCGCTCATGTCGAGCGCGCCGGTGCGCAGCGCGGTCACCATCGCGGCGTCGTCGCCGAGCTGTGCCGAGGGCGCCACCTGCACCTCGATGCGGCCGCCCGATCGGGCCTTCACGACCTCGGCGAACTTGACGGCCGCCTCATGGCGCGGGTTGCCGACGGCAGCGCCGTGGCCGAGGGTCAGCTTCACGGCCTGTGCCTGTGCGCCGGCGAGGCAGAAAGCGCCGGCCGCGGCGGCGAGCAGGGTGCGAACGAAAGTCTGGCGATGCATGGTCGCTTGTCTCCTGGGGTGTGGTGGTGGAGGGATCAGTGGATCAACATGCCGCCGTTCACGTCGAGCGTGATGCCGGTGCAGTAGGCGGACAGTTCGCTGGCGAGGAACACGCAGGCACCGGCCACGTCGTCGGCACGGCCCAGGCGGGCCAGCGGGATGGTCGAGTTGATCTCGGCCTTCTTCGCGTCGGACAGCTTGCCCGCGGTGATGTCGGTCTCGATCAGGCCCGGGGTGATGCAGTTGACGCGGATGTTGTCCGGCCCGAACTCGCGCGCCATCGCACGTGCCAGGCCGAGCACGCCCGCCTTGGCGGCGGAGTAGTGCGGGCCGCCGAAGATGCCGCCGCCGCGCTGCGCCGAGACCGACGAGATGCAGACGATGGAACCCGACCGCTGCTGGCGCATGGCCGGCAGCGCCGCCTGCGACATGTACAGCGTGCCGCGCAGGCTGACGTCGAGGATGCGGTCGTAGTCGGCGCCGGTGATCTCCAGCGTCTTCACCGGCTGCGTGATGCCGGCGTTGTTGACGAGGATGTCGATGCGGCCGTAGGCCTTCAGCACCGCGGCGGCGGCGGCCTCGCAGGCCGCCTTGTCGGTCACGTCGGCGACCAGGCCGAGGTGGCCCTCGCCCAGGCGCGCCGCCGCGGTGGCGGGCTCGGCGCGGGCCAGGTCCAGGATCACCACGCGGGCCCCCTGGGCGGCCATCTGGCGTGCGGTGGCATAGCCGAGGCCGTTGATGCCGGCGCCACCGGTGATCACGGCAACCTTGTCCTTGAGCAGCATGTCTTCCATCTCCGGGTTCGTGTGGGAACGTGCTGCGAATGGTCGGCGCCGAGCGGCTTGACGACAAGCGATGTTTTTTCACCCTAAGATGACGTTTCGTCATCCAACGTGAGGGTCAACCCGATGGCCTCCCTGCCCCCCGTCACCAACCTGCTGGCCTTCGAGGCGGTCGCGCGGCGGCGCAGCTTCGCGGTGGCCGCCGCTGAACTTCACCTCACGGCTTCGGCGATCAGCCACCAGGTCGCACGGCTCGAGTCGGACCTCGGCGTGAAGCTGTTCGAGCGAAGCGCGCACGGCGTGCGGCTGAGCGTGGCCGGCGAGCAGTACCTCGAGCGCGTGGCCGGCGCCCTGAAGGCGATCGCCTCGGCGACCGACGACCTGCGCCAGGGCGTGGGCAACAGCCTGTACGTGCACTCGGCGCCGACGCTGGCGAGCCTGTGGCTGATGCCGCGCCTGCGCCGCTTCGCGGAGGCGCACCCGGACATCTCGCTGAACCTCTCTGCCGCCCACACGCACAGCGACTTCGCGCTGGGCCAGGCCGACCTCGACATCCGCTACGGCGTGCCGCAGTGGGGCGACCTGGTGGTGGAGCCTCTGTTCGAGGAGCGCATCGTGCCGCTGGCGAGCCCGGCCTTCGTCCGCGAGCACCGGCTCAAGCGCATCGCGCAGCTGCTCGAGGTGCCGCTGATCCAGAGCAACGTCAGCGTGGTGCAGTGGTCCGACTGGCTGAAGCGCTTCGCCGACCTGCGGGCGCCGGATCGCTACTCGCTGCGCTTCGATCGCGCGCAGATGTCACTCGACGCCGCGACGCAAGGATTGGGAGTGGCGCTGGAGAGCACCACCAACGCCGAGCAGCATCTGGCGGAGGGCAGGCTCAGGCCGGTGTTCGGGCTGGACAAGGCCATCAGGGTGAAGGCCCATTTCGCGGTGTATCCAGCCCGTCATGCTCGGAGGCCGCCGGTCGAAGCCTTCCTCGCCTGGCTCCACGGCGAGGCGGCGAGATCGGGCCGAAGCATCGGGCGATGAAGGGTCACCTGCGCTGAGTTCGTGGCGACCCACCACTCGTGGATGAGGCAGCGGGTGCCGGCCGCCGGCAACCAGCGAGTCCGGAGCGACTGCTCGCGGCGGCGGCGGCCTGTGCCTCTTCCTGGCCGGCATCGCCAGTAGTTGCTTCCTCCAAGCAGCGGACGTTGGCTCAATCGCTCCGGCGAACGACTGCTTGCTTCCGTTCGCTGTGGTCAAAGCAGTTGAAGCATTGACAATGGACGTAACCCTGTCAGCTGAGATGCACGACAGAACTGGCGAGATTTCTGAATCCTCCCTGATGTCCATCATCCGAATACATTGCGACCGATACGCGCCGCGTTAGTGGATCGACAGTCAGCAGGTTATAGGACAGGGGCTTGTTCTCGGCCCCGAGAGAGGTGCCGCAACCCACGATAGCTGGCTCCGAGGCTCGGCCTGGCCGCAAACGTTGCAGATGCTTGTGCCCGTGCAGCACCACGCTGATTTCCAGGCGGCTGCACCAGGCCAGAAACCGTTCGGCATCTACAAGGCCGAGCAAGGATTCCTGGTCCAGAAGGCCGCCCTCAACTAGTGGCTGAACCAGCAGATCCTCATGTTGGCTGTAGCTCCTGGGATGGTGGTGCAAGACAGCCACGCGGCGATAGGACTTCGCTGCCGGCTCACGGGCACACAGTGCTTCGAACTCGTTAGCCACGTCATCCAGTTGGGCTTGCGAGAGCTTTCCGCGCGCAGAACTCCCGTCGCGCGACGAATCCAGGCAAAGGAAGCTGCACATCAGATCATCATCTGCCACGGCCCTTTGCCATGCCAAGTCGGCGACGGCGCTCTTGTTGTCTCCCAGAAATCCGAGTCTGTTGCCGCGCCAACGCTGGTCGTGATTGCCGGGTACGACGATCACGTCCTTACCAACCTGTGTGGACAACCAACGCCGGAACTCCTTGAACTCTGCAAAGTCATCGTCATCCGCGTCACGGGGCGTGTCGATCAGGTCGCCGGTAATGACGACGCGTGAGATGTCGTGAGACTCCGCAATCACACCCTCGCGGAGGCATTCCAGGTTTCGCTGCGCCGCAGGTGTGCCGAAGTGGAGATCGCTCAGATGAAGGATTCGCCTGGAGCGCTTCCTCGGGCGATGCGTCTGCAGTATTCGATCTATCGCGTCGAGCCCTCCTTCGAAGTGCGTCTCGAGCTGCGAATACAAGGGCATCACATCCTCCAGTCCTGCGAATGCCGCCGTGCCGCTGCTCGACCAAAACAACACACCCGGCCACTGTTCGACGTAGCTGCACAAGAGTTCCACGGCCGGCATCGGATCGACGATGGTGCGACTCCACCGGTCATCGTAGACGTCGGGAATGAGTACCAAAGCATGCTTTCCTGACGCGGCAGCCATGTAGTGCAGTGCAGCGTTGAGCTTATGTGCGGCCAGGCTGCCGTGCCCGCCGCCCGCCGGAAGAGCGAAGAGCATGTGCTTCTCGAACAATGCCCGCACCGGCGCGGTGATCGCAGCGAGGCGCGCTGGCTTGAGCAGGACGTTCGACTCCTCTCGGCCCAGAAGCTGTAGTGACTCCTCGGCTGCGGCCGCGAGTTGGGCGCGGCCTTCCGATGTCCAGGTCCGCGTCTGACCTTCGTTGGCAACGTTCTCCAGGAACTGGCGAAGCGGCCTAGCTTCCACGCGCGGGACGCGCGTGGACTTCGTTGTGAGGAAAACGGCAAGGTTGACGAACTTGACGGGGAACACGAAGCACATATCGAACTCCCAAAAGGCACCTGCGCCAGCATTCAAGTGCTCGATGGCGCCTGTCACTCCTAGTCGATGTCGGCATCGGTGGCAGAACTTGATTCGCCCGGCTGTAGCCGCTTGGTCGCCGTCCCAATGATTTCACAATGCAGGCGTGCATGGTGGAACTCGCCAAGGCGGATGCAAGGCATTGAATGCGATGCCGTTGGACGGTGGTTGATGCACACCTTCAAGCAGACGTTCGTTGACGACAGCTCCTGGCCGAATGTGTGAGTGCGAGTCCGTGCGAGGAACCTGACGTTCGATTCGACCGACCCGCCGGCCAAGGTCAACTTGCGGCGACATCAGCGCGATCCCGGACTCGGCTGAGGCCGTGTGAGAACGCTTGACACTGAGGCTGTCGAAGCCAGTGCGCGTTCGTCTACACTGCCGTCGCTGCCAGCTGTAGCCGCGAGTCACGCACTCTTCTGTTTCATGCCCCGCCCGGCATGAAGCTCCGGCGCACTGGCAGCACCGGTTCCTACTGCAAGACCGTTGGATGCAGCTTGGCTGGCAGATGCTCGGCGAGCGGCCTGCGCATCGGCAGATTCAACGCGAGACGAACCTGCTCGACTGCCTGCGGTTCGAGCGATCGATCCGTGTAGCGGCAGTGGGCGAACCCCTTGGTGAGCCGAAGGCTGACATCCTTAACCCAGTGGCCAAAGCACGGCGCCACCGGGCCCGCCACCGGATCGCCGTCGACGAGGCCTCGGTAGGGAAAGAAGAGATTGGTCCAGCGCGTTAGCGCGAACAGACCTCCGTGGTGCGGAACCTGGACCGATCGCTTTGCGCGCGAGTTGTCCGGGTCGGCATACGCGTAGGTGAACGTGAAGACCTTGCGCTTTTCCGACTTCGCGGGGCCATTGATTTCTTCCGTCACAGGCGGGCAGGTTGGTAACGAGCGCTCGCGAACCAGGTCGGCGAACTCTGTCTTCACATCCAGATTCAGCAGCCAGCGCGCATGGGCCAGCGGCGAGCCGACCGTCACGAAGTCGGTGACTCGCCACTGAAAGCCGTTGTGCCGGTACTCGGCCCACGCCGCATGCTGCATGCCCTGGACGGCATCGATGTCGGGTGCCGGCTGGGGGCATGAATGCTTGTTCAACAGATCCTCCAGGGCGCGCAACGCCCTGCTGCTGGTGCGCGCCACCGGGTCGCGCGTCCGTGAATGCCGTGCCCAGGCATTGCTAAGGATGTCGTAGGCGATGACGCTGCCCAAGCTATGCGCGTAGACGACTATGCGCTCATAGCGGCGCTTCTCGTGGAGCGCCTCGATCAGCTTGGCGCCAGCTTCTCGAATCTCCTGTCGCCTGGAAACGTTGTCAGCTCGCGGCTCCAGATATCGGGCCGCATCTCCGGCGAAGTTGACGAGGTACTCGTCGCGCAGTGCCTTCATGCCGATCGCCAGCAGACTTGGCAGCGCGACGAAGGCTCCGCCTGCAAAGACCTTGAGCCAGCCGGAGATGTCCTTGGTCGCCGTCCACGCGACCAGCGCAAGCGCCACAACGAGCACCACGCGCACGATCCAAACCAATCGAAGGAGCGTCTGTGGGATCTTTGTGTCCTTCGACAAGAGAAGGCGCAGCATCCAGCCGCAAACCTGAGTAATCGTCGTGTCGCGGATAAAGTTGCGCCCAGTACAGCTCGTAGACATCCGTTGTCGGACGCTGCCCGTCGATGCGCGGGACGCTGGCCATGCGCATTTCGAAAAGGGAGGAGACAAGATCCGGTTTGATGTAGTACCTCTCGCCGGCTCGGTGGTCGAAGACGTTGGAGATGAATTCGCGCAGCAGCTGACCAGGTCGTTGCTCGCCGATGCCGTGAACCAGGATGACGGCCTGCCGATCATGTCGAAAGCTGCGCATGCACCGGGTCATGAGGCGCTCGAGCCGGCGCAGCGCGCCCTGCCAAATCTTCACGGCGGCTCTGCGATCGCGAAGAAGCAGCAAACCGCTGTGTTCTATGCGCAGCCGACTGCTGGTATCGGTGCAATACGAGAGACGGAACGCGACGCGTTGTGGTGGCTGTGGCGCACCACGGCTTTCCGCGGGGGGCTGTGGCGTCAGATCCGCTGAAGTGGAATCAGCAACCGGCGCAGGCGCTGATGCGGGAGAAACTGCAGCGTCGAACTCGGTCACCAGGTAGTAAGCCTTGCCCTCGACTGCGACAGACCAATCGGACTCAACAACTCTGCCGCTTCGCAAGTCATCGAATTGGACTCGACCGGACTGCGAGAACGTCCACATCGGAAGATGCACGCGCTCGAACAACTGCGAGCTCAAGTTGCAGTCTCGTCCGATCCAGTAGGCCGCAACCTCGGGGAACAACAGACACGCGGCCGCCTCGGCAGCAGGAAAAGGCAGGTTTAGCGCAACGCGGATGGATGTCGCCCCAGGCGCCTCGCATGCGGACATAGCGTCAGTCTCCCGGACCCGGCTTGATTGCCTGCGTGCCATCTTGCCACCCGACTCGCTCGGGATCCAGCGATCCGTTCTACCGTTGCGTTCAAATGCATCTGAAAGCTGTGAGGAGGCACGCTGGTTCTGTGTGCTGCCTAGCGTCGAAGTTGACCGGCACGCACCATTGTGGCGGCGTTGGAGCGGCTCGTGCTCGCAGCCTGGCGGCATCCCTGACGCTCGCTGGAAACGTTGGCCGTGCGGCACCTTGCCGCAAAGGCACTGATCCCTCCGCCTTTCGTTCGAGAATTGACCGCCAAGGCGATCAGGACGTCATTTGGCGAGGGCCACAGTCCCTGGTTGACGTCAAACCCTTGCTGCGCGTCCGCTGACTGTCGGGTCTCAGGCGAAGCAACGAGGGACCGCTTGTGGCCGGGAGCGGCAGGACCAATCGCTTGGTTTTCTGAGACGCCCGCACTACCCGGCGGAGGGTGACGCGGCAGTAAAGCGCGTGCCCTGCCGCCGGTCGCGCCAGCGCAGGAACAGGCGCTCGACCGGGTAGTGCAGCAGCGCGCCGAGCAGCAGCACCGCCAGCGCGTAGCTCAGGAACATCAGCACGCGCGAACCCTCCAGCGACGGTGCCAGCGTCACGTGCACGACATGCAGCGCGATCTTGTGGCTCAGGTACAGGCTGTAGGAGATCGCGGCGAGCCAGGCCATGCCCGGCACGGGCCAGCGGCCGATCAAGCTGCGGCGGCCCGCCCCGGCAAACACCAGCAACCCGAGCCCGGCCGACAGCACCGGCCAGCCCAGTGTGTTGGCGAGCAGCCCGGTGCGCTCGCGAAACAGCCAGAGCGCCACGGCGCACATCAGCATGCCGCCCAGCAAGCCGGCATTGGCATGCTGCTGCAGCCTCTCCCAGCGCTGCGGCCGGTAGACGCGCAGGCTGGCCAGCATCACGCCCACGAGCAGGCCGTCCAGCCGCATCCACGTCGGGTAGTAGATCTCCTCGATGAACCAGTTGCGCGGCGGATCGAACGCCGCGAAGTGCAGCCAGGTGGTGCCGCGCAGCTCGGTGCCGCCCAGCATCACGGCCGCGCAGAGAGCAGAAGTCGAGGCACGCTGCATCGGCGCGACAGCGCCCAGGCCAGCAGCGGAAAGACCAGATAGAAGTGCTCCTCCACGCACAGCGACCAGGCATGCGAGAAGGCCGCGTTGCGTTCATAGTCGATCAGCAGGTTCATCGTGAAGGTAGCGAACTGCCACCACGGCTGCAGCCCCGGCACCTCGCGCAGCGCCGGAAAGGCCACGTAGAGCGCGAGCACCACCGCAAACGCCGGCAGGATGCGCCAGGCGCGCCGCGCATAGAAGCCGCTCAGCGAGACCGATCCATTGCGCTGAAGCTGCTGAAGCACCTGCGAGCCGATCAGGAAGCCGCTGAGCACGAAGAAGATGTCCACGCCGGCCCAACCGAAGCGCGACAACCAGGTGAAGTCCGCCCCCAGCCCGCCGACGAGAAAAGAGTGGAAGAGCATCACCCAGACGATGGCAATGGCGCGCAGCAGATCCAGGCCGGGCAGGTGGTTCATCGGCGGCGATTGTCGGGGGCGAGGCGCATGGTTGCGCATTGTCGCGGCGACACCGACAGCGCGCCTTCCGCTTTGATCGCGGCACCGGCAAGCCGCTGACCAGCGCCTCTCGCCGGCTTGCGCCGGCGGCGATCCTCGGCAAAAAAGTCCAACGCCCGCAAGCACTTGCAAGGCACCGGCGGTGTTTACCCGGGGAGGCCCGGAAAGCGGCACGCCTCTTGTGTCCATCACCCGCGTCGACAAACAAGGAGACGAGGACGATGGAGACCTTCTACGAGGTGATGCGACGCCAGGGCATCTCGCGCCGCAGCCTCATGAAGTACTGCTCGCTGACCGCGACCTCGCTGGGCCTGGGCCCCGCCTTCGTGCCACAGATCGCCCATGCGATGGAGACCAAGCCGCGCACCCCGGTGCTGTGGCTGCACGGGCTGGAATGCACCTGCTGCTCGGAAAGCTTCATCCGCTCGGCCCACCCGCTGGCCAAGGACGTGGTGCTGTCGATGATTTCGCTGGACTACGACGACACCCTGATGGCCGCCGCCGGCCACCAGGCTGAGGCCATCCTCGACGAGATCATCACCAAGTACAAGGGTCAGTACATCCTGGCCGTGGAGGGCAACCCGCCGCTCAACGAGGACGGGATGTTCTGCATCCAGTCGGGCAAGCCCTTCATCGAGAAGCTCAAGCGCGTGGCCCGGGACTGCAAGGCCATCATCGCCTGGGGCTCCTGCGCCTCCTGGGGCTGCGTGCAGGCCGCCAAGCCCAACCCGACGCGCGCCACGCCGATCGACAAGGTCATCACCGACAAGCCCATCATCAAGGTGCCGGGCTGCCCGCCCATCGCCGAGGTGATGACCGGCGTGATCACCTACATGCTGACCTTCGACAAGTTCCCGGAACTGGACCGCCAGGGCCGCCCGAAGATGTTCTACAGCCAGCGCATCCACGACAAGTGCTACCGCCGGCCGCACTTCGACGCGGGCCAGTTCGTCGAGGCCTTCGACGACGAGTACGCCAAGAAGGGCTACTGCCTGTACAAGGTCGGCTGCAAGGGCCCGACCACCTACAACGCCTGCTCCACCGTGATGTGGAACGAGGGGGTGAGCTTCCCGATCAAGGCCGGCCACGGCTGCATCGGCTGCTCGGAAGATGGCTTCTGGGACAAGGGATCGTTCTACGACCGCCTGACCACGATCCACCAGTTCGGCATCGAGGGCAACGCCGACCAGATCGGCGGCACCGCCGCGGCGGTGGTGGGTGCGGGTGTGGCAGCGCACGCGGCGGTCTCCGCCATCAAGCGCGCCGCCACCAAGCCGCAGGCCACGCAGAACCACGGGTCAATGACCCACCTGGCCTGCACCGAACACCGAACACCGAGAACACTGAGGAACATCCATGGGCGCGATTGAAACGCAAGGGTTCAAGCTCGACGACAGCGGCCGCCGCATCGTCGTCGACCCCGTCACCCGCATCGAAGGCCACATGCGCTGCGAGGTGAACCTCGACAGCAACAACGTCATCCGCAACGCCGTCTCCACCGGCACGATGTGGCGCGGCCTCGAAGTGATCCTGAAGGGCCGCGACCCGCGCGATGCCTGGGCCTTCGTCGAACGCATCTGCGGCGTGTGCACCGGCACCCACGCACTGACCAGCGTGCGCGCGGTCGAGGACGCACTGGGCATCAAGATTCCCAAGAACGCCCACCTGCTGCGCGAGCTGTTCAACAAGACGCTGCAGGTGCACGACCACGCGGTGCACTTCTACCACCTGCATGCGCTGGACTGGGTGGACGTGGTCAGCGCGCTGAAGGCCGACCCCAAGAAGACCAGCGAACTGCAGCAGCTGGTGTCGCCCAGCCACCCGCTGAGTTCGCCGGGGTATTTCCGCGACGTGCAGAACCGACTGAAGAAGTTCGTGGAGTCCGGCCAGCTCGGTCCGTTCATGAACGGCTACTGGGGCAACAAGGCCTATGTGCTGCCCGCCGAAGCCAACCTGATGGCCGTCACCCACTACCTGGAGGCGCTGGACCTGCAGAAGGAATGGGTGAAGGTGCACACCATCATCGGCGGCAAGAACCCGCACCCGAACTTCCTGGTCGGCGGCATGCCCTGCGCCATCAACATCGACGGCAATGGCGCCGCCGGTGCGCCGATCAACATGGAGCGGCTGAACTTCATCCAGGCGCGCATCAACGAGATGGTGGAGTTCTGCAAGAACGTCTACCTGCCCGACGTGCTGGCCATCGGCACCCTCTACAAGCACGCCGGCTGGCTGCACGGCGGCGGCCTGTCGGCCACCAACGTGCTGGACTACGGCGAGTTCCCCAAGGTCAACTACGACAAGTCCACCGACCAGCTGCCCGGCGGCGCGATCATCAATGGCAACTGGGACGAGGTGCTGCCGGTCGATCCGCGCGACCCGGAGCAGGTGCAGGAGTTCGTGACCCACAGCTGGTACAAGTACGCCGACGAAACCAAGGGCCTGCACCCCTGGGACGGCGTCACCGAGCCGAACTACAAGCCCGAGGGCCCCAAGTTCAAGGGCACCCGCACCGCCATCGAACAGGTGGACGAAAGCGCCAAGTACAGCTGGATCAAGGCCCCGCGCTGGCGCGGCCACGCGATGGAGGTCGGCCCGCTGTCGCGTTACATCCTGGCCTACGCCCACGCCAGGAAGGGCAACAAGTACGCCCAGCGTCCGAAGGAGCAGCTCGAGTTCTCCGCACAGATGGTCAACAGCGCCATCCCCAAGGCGCTGGGCCTGCCGGAAACGCAGTACACCCTCAAGCAGATGCTGCCCAGCACCATCGGCCGCACCCTGGCACGCTGCCTGGAGGCCGAGTACTGCGCCGAGATGATGGTGGAGGACTTCAAGGAGCTGATCGCCAACATCAAGGCCGGCGACACCGCCACTGCGAACGTGGACAAGTGGGACCCGGCCTCCTGGCCGAAGGAAGCCAAGGGCGTGGGCTGCACCGCCGCACCGCGCGGTGGCCTGGCCCACTGGATCCGCATCAAGGACGGCAAGATCGACAACTACCAGTGCGTGGTGCCCACCACCTGGAACGGTTCGCCGCGTGACCACAAGGGCCAGATCGGCGCCTTCGAGGCCTCGCTGATGAACACCCCGATGGCCAACCCGGAACAGCCGCTGGAGATCCTGCGCACCCTGCACAGCTTCGACCCCTGCCTGGCCTGCTCCACCCACGTGATGAGCCCGGACGGCCAGGAACTCACCACCGTCAAGGTGCGCTGAGTCCTGCAGCCAGTGGCCGTGCGCTGCCAACGTGAGCGGGTCCGCGACCCGCTGCGGTGCACACGCGGCCACCGTCCCCCTGTCATGTTGCCTGCCATGAGGAGACCGAGATGAGCAGCAGCTCCACACAGAAACTGGCCGATGCCACCGGCATCGACACCGCCGCCGTCGAACACGGCGCGACCACCAAGTCGGTGTACGTCTACGAAGCCCCGGTGCGGCTGTGGCACTGGGTGAACGCCCTGGCCATCACCGTGCTGGCCATCACCGGCTACTTCATCGGCGCGCCCCTGCCGACGATGCCCGGCGAGGCCAGTGACCACTTCCTGATGGGCTACATCCGCTTCGCCCACTTTTCTGCAGCCTACATCCTGGTGGTCGGCCTGCTGGGCCGCATCTACTGGGCCTTTGCGGGCAATCACCATGCGCGCGAGCTGTTCACGCTGCCGCTGTTCACCCCCGCCTACTGGCGCGAGGTGATCACCATGCTGAAGTGGTACGCCTTCCTGATCCCCCAGCCCAGCCAGTACGTCGGCCACAACCCGATGGCCCGGCTGGCCATGTTCTTCGGCTACTTCCTGTTCTCGGTGTTCATGATCTGCACCGGTTTTGCCATGTACGGCGAGGGCGCGCAGATGGGCTCCTGGCAGGAGCTGATGTTCGGCTGGGTCATCACCCTGTTCGACCACAACAGCCAGAACCTGCACACCTGGCACCGCATGGGCATGTGGGGCATGGTGATGTTCGTGACGCTGCACATCTACGCCGCGATCCGCGAAGACATCATGGGCCGTCAGAGCATCGTCAGCACGATGATCTCCGGCTACAGGACCTTCAAAAGGTAAGGACATGGACCACCCCCTGCGCGCTTCGCGCGCCCCCTCAAGGGGGCACCTCCAGCGGCCCGGCGAAGCCGCATCCGCGGAGGTCGCGTGGCAGGGGGTGCTACATGCGCCGCGTGGCGTGCCGCTGCGCCGGCCGATCCACCCGGGGCGACTGCTGGATCACCTTGTGCTCACGCCCCTGGCGATCAACCAGAGCGCTGCGGCGCGGCTGCTGGGCATTTCCCGGCGGCGCGTCAATGAGCTGGTGCAGGGCCAGCGGGCCATGTCGCCCGACACCGCCATCCGCTGCGCGCTGGCCTTTGGCGTGGATGCCGGCTTCTGGCTGGAGCAGCAGGCCCGCTGGGACAGCTGGCAGCACTGGCAGCTGCTGCGCCGTGCGATGAACGGCCGCTGCGACGCCGCTCGCCTGAGCCCGTCGCCGGACCGGCGCAACTGACGCGCCCGGCCCCGACAGACCCACCCCTCCCTTCCCGATCGCACATTCTTCAAGCCATGAGCCCCACCTCACCCGAAACCACCTGTCACCCCACCCGTGACACCCTGCTGGAGGACGACGACAACTGCATCGTCGTGCTGGGCATCGGCAACGTGCTCTGGGCCGACGAAGGCTTCGGCGTGCGCTGTGTCGAGGCCCTGCAGCAGCGCTGGGACTTTGCGCCGCACGTGCGGCTGATCGACGGCGGCACCCAGGGGCTGTACCTGATCCAGCATGTGCAGGCGGCGAAGAAGCTCATCATCTTCGACGCGGTGGACTACGGCCTGCCGCCCGGCACGCTGAAGGTGGTCGAGAACGAGGAGGTGCCGAAGTTTCTCGGCGCCAAGAAGATGAGCCTGCACCAGACCGGCTTCCAGGAGGTGCTGATGCTGGCGCAGCTCACCGGCGACTACCCGCAGGAGGTGCTGCTGATCGGCTGCCAGCCCGAAGAGCTGGAGGACTATGGCGGCAGCCTGCGCGAGATCGTCAAACTGGCGATGGAAGACGCCCTGGCCCTGGGTGTGGCCCGCCTGCGCGAATGGGGCGCCGAACCCCGCCCCCGCCGGGCCCCGCCGGACGGCAGCGAGGTGGTGACCCTGCCGACCCTGGCGCTGGCCGCCTACGAGTCGGGGCGGCCGGATGCCGAACTGGCCTGCCGGGTCGGGGATGAACGCTTCCTGATGACCGTCCCTGCCCCCAACCCTGCCCACTTGGGCGGCACCTGAGCGGGACCTCCAACATGTGCATCGGCATCCCCATGCAGGTGATCGAGACCCAGCCCGGCCACGCGTTGGTGCAGGGCCGCGGTGAGGTCCGGCGCGTCAACACCGCCCTGGTCGGCGAGCCCCGGCAGGGCGACTGGCTGCTGATCTTCCTTGACGCCGCCCGCGAGGCCCTCAGCCCGTCACGGGCCGCCGAGGTCAACGCCACGCTCGACCTGCTCGACGCCGCCATGGCCGGCCTGGACAACACTGCCCAGGGCAGCGCCGCCTTTGAACTGCCCTCGGCCATGAGCGCCGAACAGCTGGCCGCGCTTACCGGCGCACCCGCCCGGGGCTGATCCCACCCCGCACCCCGGTCACCCGCCCTGAATTCCCGAGAGACAACACCCCATGAGCCACGACAACGCCCACCCCCTGCAACAGCGCCTGGTCCAGCAGTTCGGTGCCACCTGGGTCACCACCGACACGCTGGATGATTTCCTGGCCCAACCCGGCGACCGGGTGCTGCTGCTGGGCGGCGACCCGGTGCGTTTCCCCGAGGCGCTGGACGTCGCCGTGGTGCTGCCCGAACTGCAGGCCGCGCATGCCGGCCGCTTCGCCATCGGCGTGGTCGCCCGGGAACACGAGGACGCGGTGGCCCGCCGCTTCGGCAGCAACCGCTGGCCCTCGCTGGTCTTCCTGCGCGACGGGGCCTATGTCACCACCCTGTCGGGCATGCACGACTGGACCGACTACGTCGCCAAGGTGGGCGAAGCGCTGGCCGCCCCCATCGGCCGCGCACCCACCATCGGCATCCCGCTGGTGTCGGCCACCCCGGCGTCGACCTGCCACTGAAGCGACACAGCCCCAAGCACACAGAAGGAACCCGCCATGAATCTGCCCTTCGACAACGCCAAACCCTTCCCGATCCCTGTGGTGGCCCTGGGGGCCGGCAGCCAGAGCGAAGACGAGGGACTGGAGTACATGAGCATGCCTTCGGGCATGTCCACCTACCACCCGCCTGCCCTGCCCGAGCCGGAGGCCTTTGCCGGCCATGGCGCTGCGCTGACCGCCCTGCACGAGGTGCTGGGGCGGCTGCAGCGTCGCCTGGCGGGAGAGGCCGTTGCGCCGGTGAGCCTGGCCGGCCTGGGGGCCGAGGACCTGGCCCTGATCCACCAGGTGCTGGGCGAAGGGGAGGTCAGCGCCCAGGTGCTGGCCCAGCCCGGCAGCCCCGGCGACGCCTCCGGTGTGCCGCGGGTGCAGATCCAGGAATCGGTTTTCGCCGGCGTGTGGCGAGTGATCGAACGCTGCGACGACGGTTCGGTGGTGGACCAGATCGAGGTCGGCCCGATCCCCCAGGTGCTGCGCCTGGCCGCCCGCGAAGACGCCCGCGCCGCCCGCGCCTCCATGAACCCGCTGCCCCTGGGTGTGCTCAACGCACCGGCCATCCTGGCCGAGCTGGCCGAACACCGCCGGCACTGGAGCGCAGGTGAAGCCGCGCAGGTGGTCAACCTGACCCTGCTGCCGGTCACACCGGAGGACATCGCCTACCTGGACCACATCATCGGCACCGGTCGGGTGGTGATCCTCTCGCGCGGCTACGGCAACTGCCGCATCACCAACGCGGCGGTGAACCACACCTGGCGGGTCGTTTACTACAACTCGCAGGACGCGGTGATCCTCAACTCCGTCGAGGTGGTGGACCTGCCGGAGGTGGCCTGCGCCGCCACGGAAGACCTGGCCGACTCGGCCGAACGCCTGGTGGAGGTGCTGCAATGGGTTCAGAACGGATGAGCAGTTTCGAAGGCAGCTACCTGGGCGACGCCTCGAAACTGGCGCCCGAGACGAAGCTGGAGTGCAAGATCTGCTGGTATGTCTACGACCCGGCCGAAGGCGACCCGGTCTGGCAGATCGACCCGGGCACGCCCTTCTCGGCCCTGCCCGCGCACTGGCGCTGCCCGCGCTGCGACGGCGCCGCCGACCAGTTCATGGTCCTGGCCGAGTGAGAACCAGCCGATGCTGAACGAACGCATCGAACTGCTGGAGCGCACCTTCCGCCACATCGCCACGACACGCATGGCCGGCGTGCCGGTGCTGCATGCGCCGTTGCAGGTGCGCGCGGTCGGTTTTGCGCCACTGCCGGAGGCACCCGGCTGGCTCTGCGGCGTGCTGGTGACGCCCTGGTTCATGAACCTGCTGCGCCTGCCGCTGCAGCCGTTGGCCGACATCGCCAGTGCCAGCGCAGCCGGCTGCCTGGAGGTGGGACACGACCTGCAGCGCCGCATCGGCAGTGAGGCGCTGTACTTCGTCGGCGCGCACGAGGAGAGGCTGGGCCACTTCGAGCAGTGCTCCCTGTACTCGCCGATGTTCCACTTTGCCGACCAAGCCGCCGCCGTGGCCACGGCGGCCGAGGTGATGAAGCTGCTGCGCAACCCGCCGGCAGCCCAAGCCGCGATCTCCTCTTCTCCCACACCTCCCCCATAGCTACCCCCATGCCGTCCCCCATGCCCGCCCCCCCGAGCGCGCAGGTCACCCGCCCCGCCAGGCGTGGCTTCCTGTTGGGGCGAGTGGACCCCACGTCCACCGGGCGCTGACCCGGGCGGCACCCTCGCAGGTTCACAATCGTTCCATGAGCAGTCCCGCCGTGACACCCGTTGCCAGCCCGTCCGCCGATATGGCCGACCTGGCCGGTGCGGTGCGGCTGTCGGCCGGCGGCCGGCTGCCGACCATCGCCAGCAGCCGGCCCGAGCTCACGCCGCGGCTGGCTCCCGGCAAGTCCGCCGATCAGCTGCCGGAGCTGCTGGCCGCGCTGCACAGCCTGTGCTCGCAGGCCCACCGCCTGACCGCCCGCCGTGCGGTGGCCGCTGCCCGCGACCGCCTGACCGACCTGGATCTCAGCGCCGAAGCCCAGGCGCTGCGCCTGGCCACCGCCCGCGACCAGCTGCTGCGCATCGTGCACGACTGGCCCCGCCAGCTGCCCGGCGCCACCCCACGCGGCCTGAGCGATGCCGCCCGCGACGCGGCCAGCGCGCTGCTGCTGCGCTCCTGCCCGCTCTGGCGCAACGAGTGGACGGCCGAGGAACGCCTGGCCGACCTGCCCGACTGGCTGGCCCATGCCCTGCTCGGCCAGCCTGTGGCGCAATGGCTGGAGGCCCACGATGCCGACCCGCAGCGTTGGGCGATGACCTGGGCGCGCGACCAGGCGGCTGCAGCCAAGCCGCCGCTGATGGCTCGCCTGCTGGCCAGCCAGCTCGACGGCCCGGCACCGGCCGATGCCCTGATCGCTCCCGCCATCACCCCGGCACTGCCGGCGAGTGACGATGCAGCCGGGCAGGCGCAACTGCGCCGCCTGGGCGCGTGCCTGGTCAGCGAGCCCGGCTTCTGGGCCGCCCCCCACCTGAACGGCGCCATCCCCGACACCGGCCCCTGGAGCCGGCACCACGGTGCACAGGGCAACATCGACAGCGCCTGGGCCCGGCTCGTCGCCCGCGCGGCCGACCTGCTGCGCCTGGCCGGCCCGGAGGGTGGGCAATGTCTGAACCGCGGCGCCCGGACCTTGAGCCCGGGCGAAGGCATCGCCTGGACCGAAATGGCCCGCGGCCTGCTGATCCACTGGGTGAAGCTCGATGCCACCGGCCAGACCGTCGAGGCCTGCCGGGTGCTGGCGCCCACCGAATGGAACTTCCACCCCCGCGGCGTGCTGGCGCAGGCACTGGCCGGGCTGTCGGCGCGCCCCGCCGAAGAGCGCCGCCTCGCCGCCCAGCGGCTGGCGGTGGCCTTCGACCCCTGTGTCGCCTTCTCCATCGTGGACCGCCTGGACGCGGCCAAGGAAGGACCCGCTGATGCATGAACTGAGTCTGGCCGGCGGCATCGTGCGTGTGGTCGAGGATGCCGCCGCACGCGAACACTTCTGCCGCGTCTCGCAGCTGCGCGTGGAGGCCGGCGCGCTCTCCGGCGTGGACGTGCACGCGCTGCGCTTCGCGCTCGAAGCCTGCGCCCACGACACCGTCCTGCAGGGCGCCGAGATCCTGATCGACGAGCCGCCCGGCAGCGCCTGGTGCCTGGCCTGCGGCACGACGGTCGAGATCCAGACCCGCGCCGACCCCTGCCCGCTCTGCGGCGGCCACCAGATCCAGCCCACCGGCGGCACCGAGCTGCGGGTGGTCGACCTGATCGTGCACGACGACGAGCCCACCCAGCCCCAGGCTGCGGCGGGCCAACCCACCTGATTTCTGCCCAAGGAGTTCCCCATGTGTGTCGTTTGCGGATGTTCTACCGGCACCCCGGGCGCCCAGCCCTCCACCGGTGCTTCTCATGTTCATGAGCACCGCCATGAGAACGGCGAGGTGCACAACCACGCCCACCACCACCCGGAGCACGACGCCCGGCATGGCCATGGCCATGACCACACGCACGCGCATCCGCACCACGACCACGCACATGACCAACCAGCGCATGTCGAATCGATCCGCCCCGACGGCGCCCCGCAGGTGGACGCCGCCACCGGCGACCTGCACTACGGTGCCGGCAGCGCGCACGTCTCGGTGCCCGGCATGAGCCAGGCCCGCGCGATCAAGATCGAGATGGACGTGCTCGGCGCCAACAACCGCATCGCCGCGCAGAACCGCGCCCACTTCGCCGCGCACGACGTGGTGGCCTACAACCTGGTCTCCAGCCCCGGCTCGGGCAAGACCACGCTGCTGTGCGCCACCATCGAGGCGCTCAAGGCCCGCGCACCGCAGCTGCCGGTGGCGGTGATCGAGGGCGACCAGCAGACCAGCAACGACGCCGACCGCATCCGCGCCACCGGTGCCCCAGCGATCCAGGTCAACACAGGCAAGGGCTGCCACCTCGACGCGCCGATGGTGGCCGACGCCTTCGGCCGCCTGTCGCTGCACGGCCATGTGCATGCTGCCGAGCAGGCCCATGGCCACGCGCACGCACACACCCATGCGGACGGATCGGTCCATGTGCACGAACATTCGCATAGCGCCGACCACAGCCACAGCCATGCGGCGGACCAAGGCCCCGGCGCCCTGCTCTTCATCGAGAACGTCGGCAACCTGGTCTGCCCCGCGATGTGGGACCTGGGCGAACGCGCCAAGGTGGCCATCCTCTCGGTGACCGAGGGCGAGGACAAGCCGATCAAGTACCCGGACATGTTCGCCGCCGCGAAGCTGATGCTGCTCAACAAGGTGGACCTGCTGCCGCACCTGGACTTCGACGTGGCGAAGTGCATCGACTACGCCCGGCGCGTCAACCCGGGCATCGAGGTGCTGCTGGTCTCGGCCAGGAACGGCCAGGGCATGGACGCCTGGCTGGACTGGCTCCTGCAGGGCGACCAGCCGGCACTGTCGCCCGAAGCCGCCGAACTGGCCCGGCTGCGTGCCCGCGTCGCCGAGCTGGAGGCGAAGCTCGCCGCCCAGGGCTGACGCGCCAGGCGCTGCGCCGTGCCCATTTCCCCTTCCTCCCCCACTGCTCCCGCCTCCCTGGCCGCCCCGTCCGCGGCCGAGGCGCTGCCCACCTGGGCGGCGGCGCTGCGGCTGCACCTGCATCTGCGCGGTGCCGTGCAGGGCGTGGGCTTTCGGCCGTACTGTGTGCAGCTGGCGGCCGAGCTGGGCCTGAGTGGCTGGGTGCGCAACGACGCGGCCGGTCTGCAGTGCGAAATCCAGGGCCCGCCCGCAGCGGTGCAAGCCTTCACCCTGCGGCTGCGCACCGCCCCGCCGCCGCTGGCACGCATCGACGCCCTGCAGCAGACGCCCCGGCCGGTGCTGGCCGGTGACCGGGGCTTCAGCATCCTGGCCAGCCAGGCCGGTGCTGCGCTGGACACCGGCCTGCCGGCCGACGCCGCACCCTGCATCCACTGCCTGGACGAACTCTTCGACCCCGCGGACCGCCGCCACCGCTACGCCTTCATCAACTGCACCCACTGCGGCCCACGTTTCACCATCACCCAGCGGCTGCCCTACGACCGGCCCAACACCAGCCTGGCGGGTTTCCCGCTCTGCCCCGCCTGCGAACGCGAGTACCGCGACCCCAGCGACCGCCGCTTCCACGCCCAGCCGGTGGCCTGCCCGGTCTGCGGCCCGCAGCTGGCGCTGTGGCAGCCGGACGGCACGGCGATCGACACGGTCGATCCGCTCAGCGAGGCCGCACGCCGGCTGGCCGCCGGGCAGATCCTGGCGGTCAAGGGTGTGGGTGGTTACCACCTGGTCTGCGACGCCACGCATCCTGGGCCCTTGCAGCGCCTGCGTGCGGCCAAGCAGCGCGAGCGCAAACCCTTTGCGCTGCTGCTGCCCAATGTCGCCAGCGCACGGCAGTGGGCGCAGGTGGACGACGATGCCGCCCGGCTGCTCAGCAGCCCGGCCGCACCGATCCTGCTGCTGCCCACCCGCGCCGGCGTGGCCGAACGCCACCCGCTGATCGCCCCCGGCCTGAACGACTGGGGCCTGATGCTGCCGGCCGCACCGCTGCACTGGCTGCTGATCCACGAGCTGCTGGGCCGGCCCGAGGGCAGCGCCTGGCGCGAGGCCGCCCAGCCGACGCTGCTGGTGATGACCAGCGCCAACCCCGGCGGCGAGCCGCTGGTGGTGGACGAAGGCGAGGCGGTCGAACGTCTGGGTGGCCTGTGCGACGCCCTGCTCGTACACAACCGCCCCATCCTCGGCCGGGTGGACGACAGCGTGCGCCGGCCGATGCGCGCCGCGGATGGCCCGTTCTTCGCCCCCTTCGTGCGCCGCGCCCGTGGCCATGTGCCCGACCCGATCGAGCTGCCCGGCGTGCCGGCCGACGCGCCACCCGTGCTGGCCACCGGTGCGTGGATGAAGAACACCGTCTGCCTGACCCGCGGCAACCAGGCCTTCCTGTCCCCGCACATCGGCGACCTGGGCAGCGCCGCCTGCCGGCATGCGCTGGTGGAGGCGGTACAGCGGCTGCGCGACTTCCTCGGCGTGCGGCCGCAGTTGGTGGCGCACGACCTGCATCCGGACTTCTTCAGCAGCCAGCACGCCCAGGCGCTGGCGGTGCAGTGGAACGTGCCGACGCTGGCGGTGCAGCACCACCACGCCCATGCCGCCGCGGTGCGGGCCGAACAGGGCATCGAACGCCCCAGCCTGGCCCTGCTGCTGGACGGCGTGGGCCTGGGCGACGATGGCACCCCCTGGGGCGGTGAGCTGCTGCGGGTGGACCGGATGGGTTTCCAGCGCCTCGGCCACCTGCCGACACTGGCGCTGCCCGGCGGGGACCGGGCCGCAGCCGAGCCCTGGCGCCTCGGCGCCGCGCTGCTGCACGCCCTGGGCCGCGGCGAGCAGATCGCCACCCGCTTTGCCGGCCAGGCCGGCGCCGGCCAGATCGCCCGGCTGCTGGCGCGGGGCCTGAACTGCCCGCCCACGCCGAGCGCCGGCCGCCTCTTCGACGCCGCCGCCGCCCTGCTCGGCCTGTGCCCGGTGCACCGCCACGAAGGCGAAGCCGCGATGCGGCTGGAGGCCGTCGCCGGCGACCTGGCGGCCGAACCCTGGCCCGACGCCTGGCAGATCGACCCCGACGGCCGCCTGACCTGGCCGGGCCTGTGGGCCCGGTTGGCCAACGCCGGTCCGATGACCGACGCCGCCCAGGTCGCCGCCGCCTTCCACGCCACGCTGGTCGCCGCGCTCACCGACTGGGTGGACCACCATGCCCGCGCCACCGGCCTGGCCCAGGTCGCGCTGGGTGGCGGCTGCTTCATCAACCGCCGCCTGCGCAACGGCCTGGTCACTGCACTCACCCACCGCGGCCTGTTCCCGCTGGAAGCCCGGCAGGCACCACCGGGTGACGGCGGCATCGCCCTGGGCCAGGCCGCCATCGCGCTGGACGCGCTGCGCGCCGAACGGCCGCCGCCTGCGGCCCTGTGACCCCTCGAATCTCCCAGTTCTCCTTCTTTGGATCCACCCACCATGTGCCTGGCCCTCCCTGCCTGTGTCATCGAACGACTCGATGGTGAAGAGCTGCTGATCGACCTCGGTGGCGTGCGCAAGCGCGTCAGCGGCGCCCTGACCCCGGAGGCCCAGGTCGGTGACTACGTCATCGTCCACGTCGGCCACGCCATCGGCGTGATCGACCCCGAGGAGGCCGCGCAGACGCTGGCGCTGTTCGCCGAACTCTCCGCCGCCGAACAAGCCGCCGCCATGGAGCCCTCGCAGTGAAGTACGTCACCGAATTCCGCGACGGCGACCTCGCCCGCCGCATCGCCGAGAGCCTGGCCGCCGAAGCCCGGCCCGACCGCCAGTACAGCTTCATGGAGTTCTGCGGCGGCCACACCCACGCCATCTCCCGCTACGGCGTCACCGAACTGCTGCCGCCCAACGTGCGCATGATCCACGGCCCCGGCTGCCCGGTCTGCGTGCTGCCGATCGGCCGGGTGGACCTGGCCATCCGGCTCGCGATGGGGAACGCCGGGCCGCTCCCAAGTTCCCCATCCCCCTCGGGGGGCGGGACGCCGCAGGCGGACCTGGGGGCCCACATCCCGCGGGGAGTGATCCTCTGCACCTACGGCGACGTGATGCGGGTGCCCGCGTCAGAAAGCCTGTCGCTGATGAAGGCCAAGGCCCGCGGCGCGGACATCCGCATGGTCTATTCCGCCGCGGACGCGCTGGGGCTGGCGCGCAAGTTTCCGGACCGCGAGGTGGTCTTTCTGGCCATCGGCTTCGAGACCACCACCCCGCCCACCGCGCTGGTGATCCGACAGGCCGCCAAGGAGAACATCGCCAACTTCAGCGTGCTCTGCTGCCACGTGCTGACGCCCAGTGCGATCACCCACATCCTGGAGAGCCCCGAGGTGCGCCAGTACGGCACGGTGCCGATCGACGGCTTCATCGGCCCGGCGCATGTGAGCATCATCATCGGCTCGGACCCCTACGTGCACTTCGCCGAGGAGTACCGCAAGCCGGTGGTGATCGCCGGCTTCGAGCCGCTGGACGTGATGCAGGCCATCCGCATGCTGGTGCGCCAGGTCAACGAGGGCCGCGCCGAGGTGGAGAACGAATTCACCCGCGCGGTGACCCCCGAAGGCAACCTGGCCGCGCAGTCCGTCGTCCGCGAGGTCTTCGAGCTGCGCAGCAGCTTCGAATGGCGCGGCCTGGGCGAGGTGCCCTACAGCGCGCTGAAGATCCGCCCCGCCTTCGCCGCCTGGGACGCCGAGCGCAAGTTCGAGCTGACCTACGCCCCCGTGCCCGACCACAAGCAGTGCGAGTGCGGCGCCATCCTGCGCGGCGTCAAGCGCCCCACCGACTGCAAGCTCTTCGGCACCGTCTGCACTCCCGAGAACCCGATGGGCTCCTGCATGGTCTCCAGCGAAGGCGCCTGCGCCGCGCACTACAGCTATGGGCGGTTCCGGGATATTCCGCTGCACCCCGTGAACGAGGCATAAGACCTGATTTGGCATCGCCTGCGATATCATCGCATCATGGCTCGGGTCGTGCTGAATACCGATGTGGTCGTGGCCGCGTTGCGCAGCCCGGCAGGCGCGTCTGCGGAAATCCTGCGGCGTGTGCACCGTGGCGAGTTGCTGATGCTGGCCAGCGTGCCGCTGTTCACCGAGTACGAAGCCGTGCTGACCCGTCCGGAGCAGTTGCATGCCACCCAGCAAAGTGCAGCAGCCATGCAGTGCCTGCTGGACGAACTGGCCGAGTTGATCGTGCACGTCACCGGCTGGTATCAGTGGCGCCCTCAATTGAGGGACCCGGGTGATGAAATGGTGCTCGAAGCCGCCGTCAACGGCCGGGCCGATGCCTTGATTTCGTTCAACCGGCGCGACTTCGGCGACGCGCCGGCACGTTTTGGTGTTGTTCTGGCCACGCCGGGCCAGTTCCTGAGGAGCCTGGGCCCATGACCACCCTGACGACCTACCCCCTTCGCCTGCCCAAGTCCATCAAGGCTGCGGCAGAGAAACTCAGCAAGGCCGACGGCACCAGCCTGAACCAGTTCGTGGCCACGGCGGTGGCGGAAAAGATCGCAGTGATGGAGACCGCGGCCTTCTTCGAAGCACGCGCTGGCCGCGCCCGGGCACGCGCCACGCGCGGAGAGCCGAGCGCGCTGATGGCCATCCTGTCGCGTACCGACGGTGAACCGCCGCGCGAGGGCGACGAGTTGCCCGAGGGTCACCAGTCGCTGGCTGCCCCAGCGGTCAAACCCGCTGCGGCGCGTCGGCGCAGGTCCACCCCGCCCACGATCCCGCCCGCGACAGCACCGACAAACAAGCCATGACCACCCCCAAGAAAGACTACATCCGCCCCCTCGACCTCAGGCACGGCCGGGTCGACATGAACCACGGCGCCGGAGGCCGGGCCAGCCTGCAGCTCATCGAGGAGGTGTTCGCCCGCGCCTTCGACAACGAGTTCCTGCGCCAGGGCAACGACGGCGCGGCGCTGCCGGCGCTGCCTGCGGGGCACCGGCCGGTGATGGCCTGCGATGGCCATGTGATCTCGCCGCTGTTCTTCCCCGGCGGCGACATCGGCTGCCTCGCGGTGCACGGCACGGTCAACGACGTGGCGATGCTGGGTGCGACGCCGCTGTACCTGGCGGCCAGTTTCATCATCGAGGAAGGTTTTCCGCTCGCCGACCTCAAGCGCATCGTCGACTCGATGGCCGCCGCCGCACGCGAGGCCGGCGTGCCGGTGGTGACCGGCGACACCAAGGTGGTCGAGCAGGGCAAGGGCGACGGGGTGTTCATCAGCACCACCGGCGTCGGCGCGCTGCCCGAGGGCCGGCAGATCGGCGGTGCGCGCGCCCGGGTGGGCGACGTGATCCTGGTGTCCGGCACGATCGGCGACCACGGCGTGGCGGTGCTGTCGCAGCGCGAGTCGCTGGAGTTCGAGACCGCCATCGTCTCCGACACCGCCGCGCTCAACGGCCTGGTCGCCGCGATGCTGGCCGCCGTTCCGGAAGGCGCTGTGCGCACCCTGCGCGACCCCACCCGCGGCGGCCTGGCCACCACGCTCAACGAGATCGTCCGCCAGTCCCGCGTGGGCATGATGCTGCAGGAGGCGGCCATCCCCATCGCCCCGCAGGTGGCCGCCGCCTGCGAGCTGCTGGGGCTGGATCCGCTCTACATCGCCAACGAGGGCAAGCTGATCGCCATCGTCGCGCCCGAAGCGGCCGACGCCCTGCTGGCCGCGATGCGCGCCCACCCGCTGGGCGCCCAGGCTGCGCGCATCGGCGTGGTGACCGAGGACCCGCACCACTTCGTGCAGATGACCACCGCCTTCGGCGGCCAGCGCGTGGTGGACTGGCTCAGCGGGGAGCCGCTGCCGCGGATCTGTTGAAGGCGTCCCAAGACCTGCCGCTTCGCGTCAGGTCCCCATTGGCTCCGTCCTCTGCGTGCCCTTCGCCGACTTCTGCTTTCTGCACACTCCATTTGTACGGTAAAGTAACGTACAGTTTGGAGTCCCGTCGCGGAGAACCCCCATGCCCAGCAGCGAATCCACCCGCACCGCCCGCGTCGAAGCGCGCATCGCGCCGGAAGCGCTGGCCGTGGTACGCCGCGCCGCCGAGTTGCAGGGGCGCAGCATCAGTGACTTCCTGGTTGCCGCAGCCCTGAAGGACGCCCAGCGCACCATCGAGGATGCCCAGATCATCCGCCTGTCGGTGGAAGACCAGCAGCGCTTTGCCGATCTGCTGCTCCATCCGCCGCCGGTCGCACCGGCCATGGAGCGCGCGCTCCAGGCCCGGCAGGAGCTGCTGGGCGACACGGCGAAGTGAGCTCCCCGTTCCGCGTCGAGGTGCTCGGCGCTGCACACGACCGCACTGTGTTCGCCTGCGGCGTCGAGGCGCTGGACCAGTACCTGGTGAGTCAGGTCACGCAGGACATCCGCCGCCGCGTCAGCGCCTGCTACGTGGCAGTGGAGGCAGCCTCGGGACGCGTGGCCGGCTACTACACCCTGGCCGCTGGAGGCGTCCCGCTGAACGACCTGGCCTCCGACCTGATCCGGCGCCTGCCCCGCTATCCCAGCGTGCCCGTCGCCCGGATCGGCCGGCTGGCGGTCGACCGATCCTTCCAGGGCCGCCAGCTCGGCGCCGCCCTGCTGGCCGACGCGGCCCTGCGCGCCGCCCGATCGGAGGTGGCCGTCCACGCCCTGGTGGTGGACGCCAAGGACGATGCAGCCGCAGCCTTCTACCGCCGCCACGGCTTCGAACCGTTCGGCGGCCAGAGCCGCCAACTCATCGTGCCACTGGCGCGGTTCAAGGCCGGATGAACCCGGCAGCCGCCCTGCTGTCCTCACACCAGCACGTCCAAGAACCTCGGCTGAAGGAGGGGCTCCAGCGATGGCGCCGCATCTTTGCCGCCATCGGCAAGACCCTCACCTGACCTTGTCTGGCGCCACATCGGGCTGACTGCCGGCACTGGCAGGCACACGCAGCCGTTCGGCCAGCGAAAGCGAGGCGTCCCGACGCGTCTGCGCGTACTGGCGCAGGGCACTCAGCTTGGCGGCGGAAGGCAGGGCCGGGTCACCCGGGGCCTGTGAGAGCTGCTCGAAACTGGCCGCATACCGTTCCCCGATGGACGCTTCGATGCGCCCGGCCAGCTCATGGAAGCTGGCCTCCCCGCCCTGGCTGTCCCGCACGATGTCCTGCCAGGACTGCCCGATCTCGGCCTCCGTGCGGAGGAAGACGCTGATCTCCTGGCGCAGCTGCAGCTCTTCATGCCAGAGGTAGGCCGGCGGCGGGATCAGGCGCAGCAGCAGCCCGACGGCCGCGGCCAGGGCCAACGCAGCTGCCACCCGCACAGGCTGGGCCGACACCGTCGCCTGCCGGTCCAGCACCTGCGCCAGCACCAGACTGAGAAGCCCGCCGGCCCCAAAGCCGCCGACATGCGCGGCGTTGTCGATGCCGGCGATGAACAGCCCCGCGGCAATGGACAGCGCCGCAAAACCGGCCGCTCCCCAGAACAGCCAGCGGAACTCGCGCGGATGCAAGGCCTGGCGTTCGCGCCACAGGCCGACCAGCAGCGCGCCGAACACCCCGAAGATCGCCCCCGAGGCCCCTCCCGATACCGCCTGCCCCTGCTGGACAACCAATGAAAGCAGATTGCCCGCGACGCCGCTGACCAGGTAGAGCACCATGAATCGGGCCGGCCCGAACAGCCGCTCGACGATCGAACCGCTGTCCCACAGCGCCCACATGTTCAGCAGCAGGTGCAGCAGCCCGAAGTGCAGGAACATCGCGGTGGCGAGCCGCCACCACTGCCCGTCCTGCGTCGCCGGACCGAAGTTGGCCCCCCAGGCCAGTTGAACCTCGTTGGGCGAATGCCAGAGCCCGGCGCCCTGAAGAAGCATCGCCACAAACACCAGCCCATTGCCGGCGATCAGCAGCGGCGTCACCCGCAGCCTGGGCAGGCGCTGCCGCAGTCGATCGTGCAGCGACGGTGGCCATGCGGGCGTTTCGTTCATCCGGGACGGTCCTTGACGGGCGAAGCCGCGCAGCTTACAGGGAGCGACACCGCTCGACCTGTCGACCAGCTTCATCATCGAGGTGGCCTTCCCGCTCGCCGATCTGAAGCTCATCGCCGCAGATGGGATTGGATCCGGCACCAACCCGCGTCACCGACGCCCGCGGGCAGGCGGTGCATGCAGTGCGTACGGCACCCTGGACCGCACGCGCACATGACACAGCCCGCGTGGGGACGCGGGCTGTGCGGGGGACAAGGCGGACCGCCAGCGGCCCGCTGCGCGACTAACGCGCGGTGATCATGCCCAGGTGCTGCGGCAGCCAGATCGACAGCGGCGGCCAGTAGGTCACAACGACCAGGAACACCAGCATCGTCAGCAGCCAGGGCCAGGTGGCCACTGTGAGCTCGGTGATGCCCATCTTGGTGATGCCCGAGGCCACGTACAGGTTCAGGCCCACCGGCGGGTGGCACATGCCGACTTCCATGTTCACCACCATGATGATGCCGAAGTGCACCGGATCGATGCCCAGCTTCATGGCGATGGGGAAGAGGATGGGCGCCAGGATCAGCACGATGGAGCTGGGCTCCATGAAGTTGCCCGCGGCCAGCAGCAGGATGTTGGCAATGATCAGGAAGCCGATCACGCCCACGCCGGTGCCGATCATCGCGTCGGCCATGGCCTGCGGGATGTTCTCGTGCGTCATCAGGAAGCTGAACAGCACCGCGTTGGTGATGATGTACAGCAGCATCGCGCTCATGTTGGCCGACGACAGCAGCACGCGCGGGATGTCCTTCAAGCCCAGGTCCTTGTAGATGAAGACCGCGCAGATGAAGGCCCAGACCGCACTGATGGCGGCGGCCTCGGTGGGCGTGAACAGGCCGGTGTAGATGCCGCCCATCACGATGACGATCAGCGCCAGGCCCCAGAAGGAATCACGGAAGGCCTGGAAGCGCTCGGCCCAGCTGGCCTTGGGCAGGCGCGGGTAGTTGTTGCTGCGTGCGCGGTACCAGGTGGTCAGGCCCAGCATGAAGGCCAGCATCAGGCCCGGAATCACGCCGGCCATGAACAGAGCGCCCACCGAGGTGTTGGTGGACACCGAGTACATGACCATCACGATGGACGGCGGGATCAATATGCCCAGGGCGCCCGAGGTGGTGATGACACCGGCGCCGAAGCGCGGCGGGAAGCCGGCCTTGACCATGGCCGGCAACAGGATGGAGCCGATGGCCACCACCGTGGCCGGCGACGAACCCGAGACCGCGGCGAACAGTGCGCAGGCCAGCACGCCGCCCAGGCCCAGGCCCCCGTGGAAGTGGCCCACCATCGAGGTGGCGAAGCGGATCATGCGCTTGGCCACGCCGCCGTGGGTGAGAAAGTTGCCTGCCAGGATGAAGAACGGGATCGCCATGATCTCGAACTTCTCGATGCCGGTGAACAGCTTGAGCGCCACCGACTCGATGGGTACTTCGGTCAGGAAGAACAGGAAGGACAGGACGGTCAGGCCCAGGGAGATCGAGATGGGCATGCCGGTGAGCATGAGCACCACCAGCAGGCCGAAGATGAGGACGGCGTTCATGGCTTGTCGGCTCCCTGGCTGTCGTTGCGGGCGGCGGGCGGGCGGCGGCGTTCGGCCATGCCTTGCGGCGGGCCCGTGTCCTGGCGCCTTCGGTCCACGCCGCCGGGCATGTCGCGCGGGTGCAGTTCGTCGCGCATGCGGTAGATCGCGTCTTCCTGGCCCGGTGCGGGCAGGGCTTCGCCTTCTTCCAGGCCGTCGACGTGGCCGTGGTCGTGGTGCGGCAGCTCACCCGTGCGCTTGAAGGTCCAGGCCACCTGCAGGAAGCGGAAACACATCAGCGCCGAGCCCACCGGCACCACCGCGTAGACGATCCAGGTGGGCCATTCCAGGTCGGGGGTGGTCGGGCCTTCGGGCAGGTCGCCGGTGTTCAAGCCCAGCGCATGGAAGCTGGCGTAGTGCGCGCCGTTTTCCCAGACGAAGGCGCCCCCCAGTGTGGCGATGATGCCGGTGAACAGCGCGCCGGCGCACAGGCCGAAGAGGATGAACATGCCGCGGTACCGGCGGTTGAGGCGGTTGATGAGCACGTCCACGCCCACGTGGATGCCGGTGCGCACGCCGTAGGCGGCGCCGAACTTGGCCATCCACACGAACATGATGATGCACAGCTCTTGTGCCCAGCCGAAGTTCAGCTGGATCAGCCAGTCCTGCAGCCCGGGGATGGGCAGCCCCGTGCCATAGCGGTGTACGACGGCGGCGAAGATGATCACCGTGGCCGCCCCCATCAGGAAGGTGATCATCCATTCTTCGAGGTGGTCCAGCGCTTTCATCAGCATGGCCTGCTCCTGGCGAATCGGAAAGTGGAAACGCGCCGCCGCGCCGCCGCGCCGGGCGGCGGCGGATGGCGGATGGTGGGTCTTACAGCTTGGCCGGGTCGAAGCCGGTTTCCTTGTAGACGGCGTCCAGCGTTTCCTTGCCGATGCGCGACTCCATCTCCTTGTGCACCTTGACCGTGGCCTTCTTGAACTCCAGGCGCTCGGCCGGCGTGGGCGAGTAGACGGTGGTCTTGCCCGACTTGCGCACGGCGTCCAGCGAAGCCTCGTTCTCGGCCTGGGCGATCTTGTTGGCGTGCTCGGTGGCTTCCTTCATGGCCTGCTCGAGCTGTGCGTGCACGTCGGCGGGCAGGCCGTCCCAGAACTTCTTGTTGACGATGACCGCGTAGCCCAGGTAGCCGTGCTCGGACAGCGTGAGGTGCTTCTGCACCTCGTGCATCTTCTGGGTGTAGAGGTTGGAGATGGGGTTCTCGGTGCCGTCCACCACGCCGGTCTGGAGCGCCTGGTAGACCTCGGAGAAGGCCATCACCTGGGGCAGCGAGCCCAGCGCGCGCATCTGCGCCTCGAGCACCTTGGACGACTGGATGCGCATCTTCACGCCGCGGAAATCGGCCGGCGCCCTGAGCGGCTTGTTGGCCGAGAAGGACTTGAAGCCGTTGTCCCAGAAGGCCAGCCCGCGGATGCCCTTGGGCTCGAGCTTGGAGAGCAGCAGCTTGCCCACCGGGCCCTGGGTGACCTTGTGCAGCTCGGCCGTGTTGTCGAAGATGAAGGGCAGGTCGAAGACCTCGAATTCCTTGACGCCCAGCGGGCCGAACTTGGCCAGCGACGGCGCCAGCATCTGCACCGCGCCGAGCTGCAGGGCCTCCATCTCCTCCTTGTCCTTGTAAAGCGTCGAATTGGCGTAGACCTCGACCTTGACGCGGCCCTTGGTCAGCTCGGCGGCCTTCTTCGCGAACATGTCGGCGGCCTTGCCCTTGGGCGTGTCGATGGCGACCACGTGGCTGAACTTGATCACGATCGGCGCCTGGGCCTGTGCGGCCAGCGGCAGCGACAGGGCCAGCGCGGCAGCGGCAGCACCGAGGCAGGAGCGGCGGGAGATGTTCGTCATGGGTTGTCTCACTCTCTATGTGGGATGAAAACGTGGAAGGGCTGCGCAACGCGGCAAGCACAATGCAGCGCCAGTGTGGAATTTCCTGTCGTTGCGCGAAACTGTGGACTTCCACATGCCGATCAGGCTTGGACAGATCCAAGCCGCCAGCGCGCTCTGCGCACAGGGTTTGCACTGATTCTTGTGGCGTCCATGCATCGTCACGATCCGGGCGCGATGCCCCCCGTCCCGCCCCGCTCCCAGACCGAACCCCTTGTGCCGCATCGCCGAGAGACGCCGGGCCGTCGCCCGGCCACCGCATGGCGCCAGGGACTCTGGGCGCTGCCGATGCTGTTGTCGGTGCTGTTCGCGATCGGGGTCGTGCTGTGGGCTGCGCAGCGCGAACGTGACGAACGCGCCGAGCAGCAGCGCTCGCTGGTGGCCGACACGCTCAGCCTGGAGGCTCAACTGCGTGGCCGCATCGATCTGGAATACGCTCACCTGCGCACGCTGGCCGCGCAGCTCGCGCGGCGGCCACACCGTCAGGACGTGCTGGAGTCGCACCCAGGCGTTGCCGCGGGTTTCCGGCGACTGTGGATCAGCGTGACCTGGCTCGACGCCCGCAACCGCATCATCGCCGAGGTGCACGACGGCCTGCCGAAGCGCCGGGCCTCGGTGGAGGACGACTGGGAAGGGCTGTCGTCGCACCTGGTCGTCGGAGTCGGTACCGCGTCGCAGCCCGAGCCTGAACGGCTCGACCGCCTCGATGGCCGCGCTGCCGAACGCCTGGTGGTGCGCTACTCGCCGGCGGTGCTGCTCAAGCGCGACACGCCCTGGTGGTTTACCAGCAAGTACATCGTGCGGCTGGTCGATGCGTCCGGTCCCGTGCTCGCCGCAGTCGGGGCCGACGAAGCCGGCGTCCACCTCGACGACTCCCATGTCAGCCACCGTGTGCTGGTCGGTGATGGCATGCCCGGTGCCTTCCTGGAGTTGGTCCTGCGCGAACGCAGCGCCTCGCAGTTGGCCGAGCTGCCGCTGGTGCTGACCAGCGGCTTCCTGCTGCTGATTGCCGTCGCCACCTGGCTGCTGCGCCGCCAGGTGCGGCAGGTCTCGCGCGCCGAAGCCGCCTGGCGCACCGAAGCCGGCTGGCGCAGCGCGATGGAGGACTCGGCGCTGGTGGCGCTTCGCGCACGCGATATCGAGGGCCGGCTGCTCTACGTCAACCGCACCTTCTGCGAGATGGTCGGGCTGCCACCCAAGGAGCTCGTCGGGCGCCTGCCGCCGATGCCCTACTGGCCGGCCGACCAGATCGCTGAGGCTCAGCAGCGCAACCGCCGCAACCTTGCGGGCCTGGCGCCGCGCGAGGGCTATGAGGCGCGCTGGCGCCACCGCGACGGCCACACCCTCGACGTGATGGTGTTCGAGTCGCCGCTGATCGACGCCAGCGGCCGGCAGATCGGCTGGATGGGTTCGATCATCGACATCACCCAGCGCAAGCGCCTGGAGGAGCGCGAACGCCATCAGGCCGAGGCCATGGCGCACCAGGCCCGCCTGACCACGCTGGGCGAGATCGCCTCCGCGCTGGCGCACCAGCTCAACCAGCCGTTGACCGCGATCGCCAGCTACAACGGCGGCGTCCTGCGCTCGCTGCAGCAGGCCGGCTTCGACCACGCACCGGTGCTGCGCGCGCTGCAGCGCCAGGGCGAGCAGGCGCGCGAGGCCGGGCGCATCGTGCAGCGCATCCGCCAGTTCCTGACCCGCCGCAGCCCGCAGCGCGAACCCTGCGACCTGCCCGCCACGCTGCGTCGAGCCGTCGAGCTGCTGCGGCGCGATCTGCAGCGCCAGCACATCACCCTGGAATGGGCGCTGGACGAGCCACTGCCCGAGGTGCTGGCCGACCCGGTGCTGATCGAGCAGGTGGTCATCAATCTGGTGCGCAATGCGGCCGACGAGCTGGCGCAGCACGGCGGCTCGCGCCGCATCCGCCTGCATGCCGAGCTGGCCGGTGAGCGCCACCTGCGCGTTGACGTCGACGACAGCGGACCCGGCCTGCGCGGCCGCAGCATCGAACAGCTCACCGCCGCGTTCTACTCCACCAAGTGCGACGGCATGGGCATGGGCCTGGCGATCTGCCGCTCGATCATCGAAGCCCACTACGGCGCGATGGACGCCAGCGCAGGCCCGCTCGGCGGCGCGCGTTTCTCGTTCACGCTGCCGCGGGCAGAGGTGGCCACGCCGCCCGAACCCACCCCTGCCGCAGCCCCTGCCGCCGCCCCTGCCGCCGCCCCTGACCCCAGCTCTGCCTCCACAGAACCCGATACCTCGCGATGACCCCGCCACCGCCGCCCGCCCCTGCCCTGCTGCCGGTGCACCTCGTCGATGACGAGGCTGCCGTGCGTGACGCGCTCGAATTCCTGCTCAGCTCGCACGGCCTGACGGTGTACAGCTACGCCGGCGGGCCGGCGCTGCTGGCCGCAGTCGACTGTGGAGGTCTGGCCGGCTGCATCCTGCTCGACGTGCGCATGGAGCCGCTGTCGGGCCTGCAGGTGCACGACGAGCTGATCGCACGCGGCGTGCAGCTGCCGGTGATCTTTCTGACCGGCCACGGCGACATCCCGATGGCCGTCGATGCACTGCACAAAGGCGCCTTCGACTTCGTCGAGAAGCCCTTCAGCGACGACGCACTGGTGCGCCGGGTGCTGCGCGCACTCGACGCCGCCGCCCTCCGGCAGCAAAGCCGCGCCGCCGAGGACGAACTCGGCCAGCGCCTGGCCAGCCTGTCCGAGCGCGAACGCGAGGTGATGCTGCGCGTCGCCGCCGGCAAGCTCAACAAGGTCATCGCCGACGAACTCTGCGTTTCGGTGCGCACCATCGAAGTTCACCGTGCCCGCGTCTACGACAAGCTCAGCGTGCGCTCGGCCGCTGAAGTGGCGTCGCTGCTGGCGCGGCGCGGTTGAGTCGAGGTTCCGCGCGTCCGCCGAACCCCGGCACCGGCCAGCCCTTGCCGGTCCTGGAGAACTCGGCACGCTGGAATCCTTCCGGGCTTGTACTCGCCGTCACTGGAGGAATCTGCAATGCCGCGGATGCCGCCGAGGACGATGCAGCCGGTCCCGCGTGGGCATGGTGCTGCAGGAGGCGGCCGACGCCCTGCTGGCCGCGATGCGCGCCCGCCCGCCGCAGATCTGCTGAGCGCCGGGTCGATTCGCGACTTGTCCCGCCGATTTGTCCCGCCGGGTGTCCCGCCGGGTGTCCCGCCGGTGACAGATGTGTAGACTGGAACCGAAGGAGTCACACATGGCCACCAACCTCGCCCTCGATCCCGATCTTCTGGAGCGGGCCTTTCAGGTCAGCGGCGAGCCCACCAAGAAGGCCGCCGTCACCCGTGCCCTGCAGGAGTTCATCGCCCGGCGCGAGCAGCGGCGGGTGGCGGAGCTGTTCGGCCAACTGGAGTGGGACAGCGGCTTCGACTTCAAGGCCGAACGCCATCGCGCTGAGCCATGAGACACCTTTGCCAACCGATGCCAGCGGGCCGGGCGCCGGGCCGCTCCCAAGCCGGCCGGCCATCCCCACGGGGGATCGGCCAACGTACCCGTTGGCCAAGGGGCTGACATGAGCCTGCTGGTCGACACCAGCGTGTGGTCGCTGGCCCTGCGGCGCCAGGCCACCCAGCCCCAGCCGCCGGAGGTACTGGCACTGCGCGAGGCGATCCTTGGCGCAGACCAGGTGTTCGTCACCGGCCAGGTGCTGCAGGAGTTGCTGCAGGGCTTTGCCGGCCCCAAGGACAGTGCACGGATCATCGAGCACTTCGCGGCGCTGGGCTGCGTGCAGCCGGACCGGCAAGACCACATCGAAGCGGCCGAACTTCGCAACACCTGCCGCCGTGGTGGCGTGCAGATCGGCACCATCGACGCCCTGCTGATCCAGCTCTGCCGGCGCCATGACCTGACCCTGCTGTCCACCGACCCGGACTTCCGCTTCGCCGCCCGACATGTCGAATTCAGGCTCTGGGCGGTGAGCTGATTCCGGCACCGACCCTCCCTCCCCATGCGCATCCTCCTGCTCTGCCACAGCTTCAACAGCCTCAGCCAACGCCTGTTCACCGCCCTGCGAGACGACGGGCACACGCTGTCGGTCGAGCTGGACATCGCCGACAACGTCACCGACGAGGCGATCGAGCTGTTCCGGCCGGATGCGCTGATCGCGCCCTTCCTGAAGCGGCGCATCGCCGAGGCCACCTGGCGGCGGCTGCCCTGCCTGATCATCCACCCCGGGCCGCCGGGCGACCGCGGGCCCAGTGCGCTGGACTGGGCGGTGATGCGCGAACAAACGCACTGGGGCGTGACGGTGCTGCAGGCCACCGCGGAGTTCGACGCCGGGCCGGTGCTGGCGCACGCCGGCTTTGTGATGCGCTCCGGCACCAAGGCCAGCCTGTACCGGCGCGAGGTGACCCGCGCCGCCGTGGGTGCGGTGCGCGAGGCGCTGCAGCGGTTGTCGTTCCCCCAGTCGGCCACCCAGCTTGTCTCGCAGCCGACCGCGACGCCCGAAGCCCCCGCCGGTCAAAACGGCTGGCAGCCGCTGATGCGCCAGGCCGATCGCGCCATCGACTGGCGGCGCGACCACAGCGCCACCGTCCTGCGCCACCTGCGCGCGGCGGACGGTTTTCCCGGCGTGGCCGCCACGCTGTTCGGCCAGCCAGCGCAACTCTTCGACGCGCATCCGGCCAACGCCGCCACGCGGGCGCGCGCCGCCGGGCTCGGGCAGCCAGGTGACGTGATCGCCCGCCGCGGGCCGGGCGTGCTGGTGCGCACGGTGGACGGTGCGGTCTGGATCGGCCACGTGCGCCGAGCGGCGACCACTACCGACGGCCTGACGCTCAAGCTGGCCGCCACCCGCGCCTTCGCCGCCGAAAGCGCCGCGTTGCCGGAATGGCCCGCGCCGCTCGAACGCCCCACCGACGGACCCAACGCCGACTGGGCCGAGCTTCGCTACGAGGAATTCGGCCCCGCAGACGGCACAGGCGCCCGCGTCGGCTGGCTGGAGTTCAACTTCCACAACGGCGCGATGAGCACCCGCCAATGCGAGCGCCTGCGCGACACCCTGCGCGAGTTGCGCCAGCGCCCGACGAAGGTGCTGCTGCTGGCGGGCGGTGCGGACTTCTTCTCCAACGGCATCCACCTGCACGACATCGAGGCCGCAGCGCCGGAGATGGGCCTCACGCCTGGCAACAGCACGGGCGACAGCGCCGCCGACGCCTCCTGGCGCAACATCCACGCGATGGACGACGCCGCGCTGGAGCTGCTGACGATGACGGACCGGCTCACGGTCGCGGTGCTGCGCGGCAACGCCGGTGCGGGCGGCTGCTTCCTGGCACTGGCCGCCGACCAGGTCTGGGCCCATGCCGGCGTGGTGCAGAACCCGCACTACAAGAACATGGGCAACCTCTACGGCTCGGAGTACTGGACCTACACCCTGCCCAAGCGCGTCGGCGCCGCGCAGGCCAAAGCGATCATGCAGGGCCGCCTGCCGATCGGCGCGGTGGAGGCGCAGCGCATCGGCCTGCTCGACGCGGTGCTGGGCGAGGACGCCGCCGAGCTGGAAGCACTGGCCCGCCAGCAGGCGCTGACCCTGGCCGCCTCACCGGACCTGGCCGAACGCATCGCCGCCAAGGCCGCCCGGCGCGCCGCCGACGAAGCCGCCAAACCGCTGCAGCGCCACCGCGACGAGGAGCTGCAGCGCATGCACCGCAACTTCTACGGCTTCGACCCCAGCTACCACGTGGCGCGGCACTACTTCGTGCACCGCAAGCCGCACGCGTGGACGCCGCGGCACCTGGCGGTGCACCGCTGACACTGCGGCCCGAAAACGCTGCGGAAAGGTGCCACTCAACGGTCAGTGGGGTTTGCGCGCCACGATGACCACGCGGAAGTCCTTGCGTGTGCTGCCGTGCCGCTCGACCGCCTCGACCAACCACCCGTGGCGCTCGAAAGCCGAGCGCAGTTGGCCCGCATCGAAGATCAGCGCATGGGGCGCCTTGCCGAAGGCACGCATCAGCGGCAGCAGCAGGTACGGGATCAGCGGGTTCATCTCTGCCAGGCAGGCGGTTTTGGAGATGAACAGACCGCCGGGTTTCACTGCGGCCAACAGGCTGCTCAAGGCGGCATCCAGATCCGACACCAGGTGCAGCAGGTTGAAGGCCAGCAGCACGTCGTACGGCCCGCCACCGGGCACGCCGGCCTCTGCATCGGCCACCTCGAAGTGCAGCTGGGGCAACGGCAACTGCGCGGCCGCCAGCTTCTCGCCCGCGATGGCGATCATCTCCCGCGACACATCGGTGGCGAGCCAGCGCCCGGTGCAGGCGGCCAGCCGCAGCGCGGTGCTGCCGGTGCCGCAGCCCACCTCCAGCACCGAATGCTGTGGCGCGAGCAGTTCACGCACCCGCTGCAGCGTTGTTTCGTAACCCGCCAGGTCGGCGATCGGGTCGGCGGCGTACTTGCGCGCGATCCGGTCCCAGAAGCGGGCCTGGGCAACCGCTGCGGGTGTTGGGGAGGTGGTTGCGCCAGAAGGTGGCAAGGACCGGGGTGTCATGGCAAGCCAACCGGTGGATCTGACCCTGGGATGCTATCCCTGTCCAACCCCGTCAGCCGCCGCCCCCAGCGCTGCGCCGCCTCCCGCAGCGCGGCGGCCATCGGCTCACTGCCCATGCGGTGGCCGCCGCCGGGCACGCGGTGGACCTCGACACCCCTGCCGACCCCGGGGCCGCGGGGGCCGGCGGCCCCCAGACCGGCCAGCGCCTCCAGCCGGTCCGTGGTGGCCACGGGGCAGACGGCATCCGCCTCCCCGTGCACCAGCGCCAGCGGCAGGCCGCGCACGGCCAGCGCCGGCAGCACTTCTGCGGCCCAGCCCCAGGCGTCGTGGCCCAGCGTCCAGTGGTTGACACCGTAGTGGGCGTGGACCCGCCAGCTGGCGAGCGCGGCCTCGCTGCGCGCCTCCGGCCGCAGCATGCGCGCCAGCGACCAGCGCGCGCCGCTGGCCCGCACGCCGCCGGGCACACCCTGGTCATCGTCGTAGGCCTGCGCGGCCAGGGCGAGCCGGTCCTCCGCGCTGGACGGCGGTTGGCCCGCCGGGCTCAGCCGGGCCAGGTCGTATCGATGGCCGAGGTAGAGATCGGCCAGATCCAGCGGCGTGGTGAGCGCTGTGCCCTCCCCGCTTTCCCCGCTTTCCCCGCTCAACCAGCCGCGGCCCGCCTCGCCCAGCCAGGGCGACCAACCGACCAGGTAGTGCTGCAGCTCCTCGACGCTGCCCAGGAAGGCCGAACGCAGCAACAGCCCCTGCACCTGCTGCGGGTGGCGCGCCGCATAGGCCAACGCCACGAAGGCGCCCCAGGACCCCGCGGCGACCGCCCAGCCCTCCAGGCCCAGGTGGCCGCGCAGCGCCTCCAGGTCGTCGAGCAGATGCTCCAGGGTATTGCCGCACAGTTCACCCAGCGGCAGGCTGCGCCCGCAGCCACGCTGGTCGACGGCGATCCAGCGCAGCGGCAACCCTGCAAAACCCGCCACCGACTCCACCCGGCTGCGCCCCCCCGGCCCGCCGTGGATCACCAGCACCGGCCGGCCGGCGGGGTCACCACCTTCGCAGAACCAGACGCGGTGCGACACGCCCCCCACCGCAGGCCGCTCCAGCCAGCAGCCGGCGGCGAAGGGATCGGTACAAGGGTCGGCGGGAAGGTCGGCGCTCATGGGCATCCGCACCGCGCCCCGGGCTCTGCTCCCCTCTCCCAGCTTGGGAGAGGGGTTGGGGGTGAGGGCAAGGCCACCACCCCGCCACCTGGCCGAGCCCCCTCCCCAACCCCTCCCCCACGAGGGGGGCGGGGCTTCAGGCCGGGGCGCATCACGCCCCTCTCCCACCTCGGGAGAGGGGCCAGGGGAGAGGGCCTGCGCCAGACCGGCTTCATCCCGCGGCGTGCCGATCAGCTCTCCGCCGCCGCCGCAATCAGCGCGGCCAGCGCCTCGGCCACCTCGGCCTCGCTGACGCCTTCGCCCAGGGCCAGCAGCCCCACCGGCGCGCCCGCCAGCGCCGCGGCGCCGTCGGTCTTGAGCTTCTTCACCCACTCGCCTGCATCGCGCCCGCCGGCAAAGGCCTGGCTCTGCAGCAGCACCCGGCCGTCGTGGGCACTGAGCTTGAAGTAGAACTGCCCGTCCGCCTCGCGGTACTGCTTGAACACCGGCAGATGCGCCTTCGCCTTGGCGGTGGGCGCCGCAGCGGCCTTCAGCGGCTGGAAGCTGCGCAGGCCGACCGCGTGGCGCAGCTCGTCCAGCAACGGCCGGGCAATCGCGCGGGCCTTGGCGGCGCCCGCCTGCAGAATGGCCTCGATCTTCTCCGGGTGCGCCATCAACTCGTCGTAGCGCGCGCGCATCGGGCCGATCTGCCGCTCGATCTGGTCGAACAGCCGCTGCTTGGCTTCCCCCCAGGCCAGGCCCGCTCGCAGCTCGGCGCGGAAGGCGGCGCGCTCCTCGGCGTTGGCAAAGGCATCGAAGATCGTCACCAGGTGCGCACCCTCCGGGTCCTTCGGCTCGCCGGGCAGCCGGCTGTCGGTCACGATGCGCGCGATCGCCTCGCGCAGCGCCCTGCTGCCGCCCTCGAACAACGGGATCACGTTGTCGTAGCTCTTGCTCATCTTGCGCCCGTCCAGCCCGGGCAGCAGCTCCATCTCCTCGTCCACCTGCGCCTCGGGCAGGACGAAGAACTCTTTTCCTTTGCCAAAGAGGTGGTTGAAGCGCTGCGCCACATCGCGCGCCATCTCGATGTGCTGCACCTGGTCCTTGCCCACCGGCACGCGGTGCGCGTTGAACATCAGGATGTCCGCCGCCATCAGGATGGGGTAGCAGTACAGCCCCATCGTCACGCCCGCGTCCGGCTCCTCGCCCGCGGCGATGTTGGCGTCCACGCTGGCCTTGTAGGCATGCGCGCGGTTCATCTGCCCCTTGCTGGTCACGCAGGTCAGCAGCCAGGTCAGCTCCGGAATCTCGGGGATGTCACTCTGGCGGTAGAACGTCGCCCGGTCGGTGTCCAGCCCGGCGGCGATCCAGGTGGCCGCGATCTGCAGCCGCGACGCCTCGATGCGGTCCGGCTCATCGCACTTGATCAGTGCGTGGTAATCGGCCATGAAGAAAAAGCTCTCCACCCCCGACTCGCGGCTGGCTTCGATGCAGGGGCGCACCGCGCCGACATAGTTGCCGAGGTGCAGGGTGCCGGTGGTGGTGATGCCGGTGAGGACGCGTTGGGGCATGGCAGACAGGGTGGGCAATGGGTGGGCGCCGCTGGCGCGCAGGCTCGCCGCCGGGCGAGCGCAGCAGAGGGTGGATTGTCGCTGTTCAGACCCCCAGCCCATGAGCCGCTGCGTTCTCGGCGCGGCACGCGGGGTCTGTGGTGACTCGGCCCAAGAGGTGGACAACGAGGTGCGCTGCCAGCGTGGGAACTGGTGAGGGCTTTGCTCACCGATGACCGATCAAATCGAACGATTCGACTAAAATGACCGATCTCCATTCTTGGATCCGGAGTCTCTGACATGCTGACCTTCACCGCCAATGAAGCGAAGACCCGCTTCGGCGAACTGCTCGACCGGGTGCAGCGCGAGCCGGTTCAGGTGTCGCGGCACAACCGGGTGGTCGGCGTGATGGTCTCGCCGGAGGACTACGAGGCGATGCGCGCCTTCTACGCCGATCGACTGCAGCGGACGCTGGACCAGACCGCTCAGGAGGCCGCCGCAAAAGGCCTGACCGACGAGGAACTCCAGCGCCTGCTCGCCGATGAAAGCTGATCGCCGGGCCGTCGTCGACACCAATGTCCTGATCAGCGCCGCTCTCTCTGCGGGTTCGGCCCCCGCGCAGGTGCTGCGTCATCTGCTGGCCCAGGGCCGCCTCGTCTTCTGCGAGGAAACCTTCGCGGAGCTGGAAACGCGCCTCTGGCGTCCAAAGTTCGACCGCTACCTCAGCCTGGAACGCCGGCGCCAACTGCTGCACGACCTGCGGGCCGCCAGCGAATGGGTCACGCTGCCCTCAGCACCACTGCCAACCTACAGCCGGGACCCAGACGACGACAAGTTCATCCACCTCGCCCTGGCCGCGCGGGTCGACTGGCTCATCAGCGGCGATCAGGACCTGCTGGTCCTGGTGCCACTGCCCGGGGTCATGATCCTCACTGCAGCCGAAGCACTCCAGCAGATCGAAAATCGTGGGAGACACTGCGCCCCGACCGCCGCCCTCCCTCCCACACAGTCCCCTGCCGCACCATGACCGCCATCAGCCACCCCACCACCGCCTGGTTTGTGGTGCTCGTCTCCGGGCTGCTGGAGGTCATTTTTTCGGTGGGCATGAAGTTGTCTGAGGGCTACAGCCGCCCCCTGCCCTCGCTGATCTCGGTGGCCGCGGCCATCCTCAGCGTCTGGCTCATGAGCCTCACGCTGAAGGTCATTCCCCTGGGCACCGCCTACGCCATCTGGGCCGGCATCGGCGCGGCCGGCACCGCGCTGGCCGGCATGCTCTACTTCCAGGAACCCGCCAGCCCGGCACGCCTGGCCTGCATCGCCCTGGTGGTGGCGGGCATCGTCGGCCTGCAGTGGCTGGAATCGGCCTGATCCCCTGATCCCCTGATCGCCATACCCGGCCGGCCCGATGCGCCGCTGCCCCGCCCCATGAGACCGTGACGCCCCAGGCGCCCGTTAACCGCCCGTTAACCGCCTGTTGACCGCCCGTTGACCGCCTGTTGTGCGCTGCGAGGGGCCGCACTCGGGGCCCCAGCCTCAATCGCCGCCCCCACAACCGCCACCGCCGCAGCCATCGCCAGAGCCGCCCCCGCCCCCGTCGCCGCCGGCATCATCGAAACCGGCCGTCCCACCGTCGAAGGCATCACTCCCGAAGTCACCGCCACAGTAGGCGGCCCCCGCGGAGGATCCCGGGTCGGTCCGCCGGACCCCTTTGCAGTCCGGCACATAGGTGAACCCGCCTGAAACGCTCAGCTTCGCGTCCAGCGCAAACAGGAGCGGCAGCCGTGTCGGCGAGGCAGGATCGATGTTCTCCTCCTTGCAGGAGTACCACCAGCAGCGCCTCAGGCCCTCATTCATCGCCGCGTTGCTCGACAGGACCACCGCAGGCGTGTGGTGCATGAACCGGCCAAACGCCCGTCTGCAGAACAGATCGTAGTTCTTCGTGTAGAGAATGAACTCGTGCCACAGGTCATCGACCACCTGACTCGGCATGGACACAAACTTCCGCCCGCTTTTCAGATGGGCCAGAAAGAACTGCCGCAGACCATGCGCCACGAGTTGGCAGTCCTTCAACGACAGCTGCGGGTGCCGCTTCATCAGCTTCTCGAACAGCCCCCGCGGCAACTCCGCATGACGGATGAAATCCTCGCGGCGCAGTCGCTGATTTCGCAGCCAGAAGACCAGTGCGATGGCGCAGCTCGCGATGGCGAAGATGGTCAGGAGGATGGGCATGCGAGATTTGACGTTGCCGCTCAACAGCCGTCAAAGGCAATCGGACACTGCGGCCGGTGACCCGAGCATGGATTGCGCAACGACAGAACTTGCGTGCCCGACACGTCGCGCTGGGTGACGGCGCTGGCGGGGCATTGCATCGGGACGTGGCGGTCGATCCCGACCTGACCAATCCGTCAGAAGCGCCCTACACTGTCAGAAACCGGAGCTTCGCGATGTCCAGCCCCCCTGCCGCCACCGTCAGCCTGCGCGACCGCCGCCAGATCACCCTGCCGGCAGAGATCGTCAGCGCGGCCGGCCTGAGCACGAACGACACGCTGGAAGTTCGCCTCGTGAACGGCAACATCGTGCTGGCGCCCACCCACGCGGCCCGGTCGGCGCCCCGGTCGATGAGCCGCTTCCTCGGCGCCGCCCAGGGCCTGTACGGCGCCACCGCGGAGGAGACCGACGCCCAGCTGCGTCAGCAGCGCGATGAGTGGTGACCGCTCCACTGGCAGCGCCCCGATGCTCGACGTCCCCGCCCTGCTCACCCGCCACGCGGGCCGCAAGGTCTACTTCGACACCAACGTTTTCATCTACGTTCTCAACGGCACGCCCGACCTGAGCGTTCCCTGCGTCCAGTTGCTTGACGCCTGCGCCCAAGGCGCCATCCAGGGCATCACCGGTGACCTCACGTTGGCCGAACTGCTGGTGCTCCCCCTGCGCCAGAACAACGCCGCCGCCGTCGCAGCCGTGCGCGAACTCCTGATCGACGACGGCGCCATCACCCTGCTGCCACACGACCGCGCCACCTTCGAACGCGCCGCCGCCCTGCGCGCCCAGCATGGCCTGAAGATGCCGGACGCGCTGCAAATGGCCACGGCGCTTCAGGCGGGAGCGGCCTGTTTGGTGTCGAACGATCGGCGGTTTCCGGGGGTGGATGGGATGGAGTGTGTGAGCTTGGTGGGGTGAGTGGCGCGGGCGCGGCTTAATGTGGAAGAACAGCCATCCCAGGCGCAGCGAGGCCTGGCCTGAAGCCGGCCGGAGCTGCAAGCGCGACGAAGACGAAGGGATCAGGCGGCGGCGGGTGTGGCGATGAAGCCGTGTTTGCGCAGCATCTTGATCCAGCGCGGGGCGTTGCGAGCCACGCTCAGGGCCTCGTAGTCGACGGTCTTGTCCTGGTAGTGAGTGCCGGTGCTGAGCATCGCGTAGACCGTGCGCAGCATCTTGTGCGCCAGCGCCACGATGGACTTCTTGTGGCCCTTGCGAATGGCCAGCGCCTCGAACTTGGCCCGCAGCGCACAGCGAGTTCGCGCCGCCGCCTGCGCAAACTCGCACAGTAGTCGGCGCACCCAGGCATTGCCCTTGCGGATCTTGCCGGTCTTGCGCTTGCCCGCACTTTCGTTGTTGCCTGGGCAGATGCCCACCCAACTGGCCAGCCGCTCGGCGCTGCCGAAGGGGCTCATGTCCGCACCAATCTCCACCAGCAGCATCGCTGCGCCCTGCAGGTCGATGCCGGGGATGGTCTGCAACAAGTTGAGCTGGGGCCCGTAGGCCTTCAAGCCCTCCAGCAGATACGCGTCCAGCCGCGCAATGCGCTGCTCGATCTGCTCGATGTGCTGCACGATCTCATCGGCCACGAAGCGGTGCACGGCGCTGAACTGCTCGGTGCTCAAGGCCTCGAACAACTCGTCGCGACTGGCCCGCAGACGCCCCTTGCAATCCAGCACCTCGTGCATGGGCTTGTCGGCGATCAGCGCCTTGACCATGGCCCGCGCGCTGGCGCCGTGAATGTCGGACACCACCACGTTGATGCGCATGCCTGCATCCACCAGCACCTTGTGCAGCCGGTTCTTCTCGGCGCTGCACATGCCCACCAGCTTCTGACGCTGGCGCGCCACCAGTCGCAACTGCCGCATCAGCAGCGGTGGGATGAACGACGCCCGCAGCAGTCCGGCCCGCGCCAGAGTGGCCAGCCACTGCGCGTCGGCGATGTCGGTCTTGCGACCGGGCACGGCTTTGACGTGCCGCGCGTTGACCACCCACGCGGTGATGCCCACCGACTCCAGTGCCGCAAACGGGCTCTTCCAATACACGCCCGTGCTCTCCATGACCACCACCTCGGGCCTGATCTCAAGAGCCCACTGGGCCAGCGCGCGGCGGTCGCGTTTGAAGGCGCCGAACTCACGCATGGTGACCTCCACCCGCCCATCGTCATGCTCGACGATGGCGCAGGCCGTGATCTTGGCCTGGTGAACGTCCAGCGCGATGGCGCGCTTGTGCATCGGGGGCAATTGCATACCTGAACTCCTGCAGCTTGAACAACAATCACAAGCGTGCGGGGCGACGCAGGTGCCGCCGACCAACGGCCTGCCGGGCAAGCCCGGCGGCTCTCTTTAATGTGGGCTGTCAGGCGTGCCCTGCCCCTCACGGGGCTGGGCAGCGCTCGCAGGCAATCCTGGGTACGAGTGGTCGGCAGCGGGTCAAGTTAGGTCGGCGGCCTGGCCGGTGGCGGGTCGCGGGTGGCCTTGGCGGCCTGATCCGTGTCGGGCCTCGCGCAGGCCTCGGCATGTGCACTCGATGGCACGCCAGCATGCACGCAGGATGTGCGCGCCCGGTCGGCCAGGCGGTGGTGGATGGCCGCACCCCGAGGTCCACCGTCTTCAATGGTCGACGCACGTCCACGTTGGGGCGCGGCTGCGCACGCAGGTGGTGCTGCTGCCCGGCGGGGGGTGGAGCGGGGGCGCGGCGGCGCCTTCGCGCGGTCGGCCGCCACGCTCAGCTCGAGTGTTTGGCACCGGGCGGTGGGCGATCTTGCCCGCCGGCCTGTCCTGCGGTGGGCGGCGGCGTCCACGTGGCCTTGATCACGGCCAGCAAAACCTCGGTGCGGCAACTCGCGCTTGTGCGCCGGCCAGTGCGTCGTTGCGGCAGGCCAGGCGCTCGCGATGTCTGGCGAGGTGATCTCGGCGGTTGCGCTGGTCGAACAGGCCCAACTGCAGATGGCCCTGCTCGCCAGACGGCGAGACGCTCTTGAGCGCGGTGATCCAGCAACCCAGCGCGAAGCTCGTCGATGGCCTTCTGGGACCATGCCGCGGTCACCCCACCACCGTCAAGCCAAGCGCTCACGCACGCTGCGGCGGGCAGGAATGTCAGGCTGTCAGGTATTGCCTCGAACACCGAGACAGCCACCGGGCAGCCGCGCGCGTCGGGTGAGCAAGCCGTAGTTGACTGCAGCGTGCCGGGGCCATCGCGGCTGTGGCCCGCGCTTGGCCAGTGGGGGCAACTGCCTCAAGTAACTGATGACAGGTCGAACCAGTGCGCCTTCGCGCAGATGTCGCGCGAGCTTTGCTCGATGGCATCCTGCGGGCCAACAGCCAATCCATCTCGTACAGGTCGTCCTCGGTCGCATCGGCCGCCGAAGTCCTCGGCCAGGGTCGAGCAGTGCCAGTGCCTGAGGTGGCCGCTGGTGTCGGGCTGCGTGCGTGCCAACCAGGTCGCGTCCCCTGGGGGTCGAGGCGATCACCGATGCCAGGCGCGCCCGGCCGGCAACCGCCTGCCGTGCCGTGGGCACGCGACGCACAACCTCGAAGGCCTGTGATGCGGGAACGATTCAGCGAGCGCCGGATGATGTCGATCAGCGCATCGGGCAGGTGAGACAGGTTGCCCAGGGTCCCTCGCTCCGGTTGCCGTTCGCGGTAGCTGCGGCGCACGGTGGGTGCGTGACCTTGTCCTTGTGCGCGCGGGTGGTGCGACGGGTCCTGGAGGGCTGCAGTTTTGTGCTGATTACGCTGCAAATGCAATCATTTAGTGATACAGCAAAAAGCCGGAGGCCAGATTCGTGAGCGGCGACAGGGACTTATCGGCGCCAGGCCTCAGGCATTGGCGCGGAACTTCAAGTTAGGTACCGCGGTCACGATGCCATCAAAAAATTGACCGACCTCTACCCACGCCGCCCCGCACACCTTCAAGTCTCTTCCATCATCCAGGGTGCGCCGGCCTGCTCATGAAAGTTAGTTCTGATACAGCAGAAGGCAAGACCCGACCCCAGGCGACCGTCTCGGACGGGTTCTCGGTCACACTTGGCGCTGTCTGTAGGTGTCGGCACTACTGCTGCCAGCTGGGCCAGTCTTGCGGCACCAGCGCTGGCGGATTCATCCAAGGTTCCTCCACGAGCGCATCCTGGAACCACTCGTCCGCAAAGTTCGCGTGCTCTGTGACGATGATCTGAAACCCAGGCACCACGGTCTTCGTGTAGTCGAGCAGGATCTCGAACAAGCGCCTTGCGGCAACTAGGTCCGCGTCCTTTGTCTGCTGCACGCGCTGGATGTCGCCGGCGGCCGCCTCATAGGCAATCTGTGTGGGGAAGTACACCTGCGTTGGCTGGTCGAGCATCAAGAAGCGTGGGATCGGGATACCGTTCTTGTAAGCGTAGTGATGCATCGCCAGCAGTGCGGACATGTGATACGCGAGCCAGTTGGCTCCACCACCCGTCCGCTTCATGGGCACCGGATTGCCGGGCCTCTGAACCACAACTGTGAGGTCGCGCATGTCCAGCCAGAACGGAAACTCCCAGAAGAACGGCTTGAACTTCGCGATGAGCGAAGTCATCTCTGAGGAGATATTCGTGAGAACCGAGTGCATCCGTGCTTCAGCATCGTCGTCGGCGCCAGCGTCGAGAACGAGCTGATCAAGTTTGGCCTGGAGACGCTGCACCTTGAGCTTCAAGGTGTCGATGGCGTCGCTGGGCTGTAGATTTTCAAGGTAGAAGCTCACACGGCCCTGCACCCTGATCGCCTGGGCATTGGCATCCTCCAGCGCTGTGGCCCTCTCCTCGATCAGCACCGCCGCGTTGATGCTCTGCTCTACCTGGCGAATTTCGGCTGCTAGGCTGCTGGACTTTTCGGTCAAGCTCGCAAGTCGCTGATCCAGCCGCGGACGGGCGCCACCGACGGTCTGGAGTTCCTGACTGAGGCTGGAGAGTTCGCCCAGAAGCGCCTGAGCTCCGTCTGGGCTGCGGGGTAGGGCGTTGATGGATGCCAAGCGCGCCCACTGCTCGTGAACCTCACTCTCGAACTCGGCGGCGCCTTTCACGTACCGCTGCGCGGCGGCAATCGCCCCCTGCACGTCGTTGCGCTGCATGCGCAAGCTGAGCCGGCGCGCCTGCAGCTTAGCCATCTGGCTGTTGGCCATCAACGGAATGGAACCAGGCCTCCAGCTCAGCACCTGATGCAGGATGCAACCAAGTCGCTGGTCGGGGCTGTGCCCTCAGGCACATCCGCAGGCAGCGCGCTGCCAAATGGGATGCCGGCTGCTCGCGCTTCGGCAAGCAGCCCCACACCCTTGGTGTCGAGTGCGTCCTCAGCCTCCTCTGCGGTACGCAGCTCCTTGGTGGCGATCCTCAACTCACGCTGTGTGGCCCGACGATTGGCCTCCGTCTCCATGTCGGCAAGCTGCGAGATCCCAAACAACACCGCGAAGGTGTCGCGGATAGCCTGAGGAGGTGTTCTTCGCTCTGCCTGTAGAACAGGAGATCCTTGTTGGCGACAAGTCCCTGCTTCTGGAACAGGTAGTAGGTGGTGTGCTTGACGTTCACTGAGTAACTGACGCGGCTGCTGCGCTCCGGCACCGCGGTCTTTGTCTCGGGGATACCGAGCATCGAAGAAAGTACCTGCTGCACGAGTTCGTCGCCGCCATTGTGGGCGAGATTCTCGAAGGCAGGAATACTGATTTGTGCACCGCGCAGCAGCATTGCGAGGGAGCATTGGACACGCCCGGGCTTCGGATTCGGCTTGGCAACAAACACCTGCTGGCCAGGAAACTGAAAGATGACAGCAAACCAGGACACCTTCTCGCGAATGAAGCCCTCTGCAATCTTGCAGTCGGCCTCGCCCATACAGTACTCGACGATGTCGGAGAGCGACGATTTCCCGGTGGATGCCAGGCCCGTGATGATGTTCAGGCCTTCGGTTTCAAATGGTAGATCCCGCCGGCGCCCGTCATGGCTGTAGATATGGATTGAGGCAATCTTCATGGTCGAATAGACAGGCTTGTGTAGATCGTCACACGGTCATTGATGCGAGCGAAGTCGCGGCCGACGATCTTAGCGGCCGAGCGGCATGCTTCGGCGTCTGCTGTAGGCAGCGATTTGGGTGACACCTTCCTAGGCAGCAAACTGATGCATCCGTCGTCGGTGACCGTGATGCAACCCTTACTCGACAGCAGGGCGAACGCCTCAAGGGCGTACTGCACGAGAGCTTTGGCACGCTGCGCGAAGTGAATCAACAGCTCAGGGCGCAGGGCGATGACCCGCAGGACAGAGATCGTCTTGTTGCCGAGGATCTCATCCCGGGTCGTTGGGTGCAGGCAAAGCGGTAGCACCAGCAACGTGAGGGAGTACGGCATCGGCTTTCCCGCATTGCGTTCGTACTCACGGATGCCTGCTGCGATGACGAGCGCGCAGAACGCGGGATTGAAGAGGTTGCGCTCCTCAAATGGCCGTTGTCTCCAGTCGATCACGATACCACCTCGACCGTTACCTTCAGAATCTCGAGAAACCTCGGATGCCAGTAAACCCGCGGTTCCGGCTTCTCGTCAGCCAAGATGTGAAAACTGCCTCGCCGAATGAAGTCCTCCGTGACCTGCCTGCGAATCTGAATGTGTCTCGACTCGTTCTCAGCCCATTGGTACAGGCGCTGCCCAGCTTCGAGGACTTGAGCCTCATTGCCAAGGCCTTTGATAGAAACCCACGCCTTCATACGCTTCCATTCTTCGACAAGCCGAGCTTCGAACCTCTTCATCTCGCCACCAACCAGTACGTCAACTCGTGCCCAGTGCGACCGCTGAGAAACCGCGCGGTAGAAGTCAAGGATGGCCATCTCGAGCCCGACGGTCTCGATACCGATCGCTCGAAGCTGCTGCACGAACTGGCGCGGATCGTTCAAAGGATCAACCCCTTCAGACGGCACCTCGTCCTCGAACATGACCGGCAGCCGCTCATCGTGGTACTGACTGGATATGGATGAGACCATCAGCCAGACTTCCGAAGACGTGATGGGTGTGCGCTTCCTTCGGATGAGCTCAATGGCCTGCCTTAACCACCAGCCTTCAAGTCGCTCACAGACGTCTGCGCGGAACTTTGAGGAACCGACTTCAGCCGGCTGGCGACAGCGGCCTCGAGCTCGTTGATACGAAGAGAGCAGTCCGCAATGACGATGCGGAAAAAGAAGTCGCTGAGTTCGACGTCGCTCAGGCCGGCCATCGATTCATTGATTTCTTTGCTCAGTTCTGTTGAGGAACTCTGCAACTCGGTATGTAGCTTGGCGACGAAGTCTGGAGGCTTAGGCTCTGCCCCTCCCAGGAAGTGCTTGAGCATCGACTTCGGACCGACACGAGACGTCAGGCTATGCAATAGGCATGGCTGCAGGCCAGCTTGCCATCCCTTTTGTAGCGGTCCAACCAAATTCGCACGGACTTCCAAAAGTCAACAGAAAGGGTACCCACGGCGTCGCCTTCCTGCTTGTGCTTTAGGGAGATCAGCGTATCTTTGCCGTTGACGTCCATCACTTGTACATCGTCGTCGGCCCGATGAGCAGGGACGAACTCTCGTCGTCCTGCCTCATCAGGTGCACCAATGCAAACCGAATTTGATAGACGTAGCCTAGGCCTGCTCGCCAGCGGCATACTTGTTTGTCTGCGTTGCCACGTTCCTTCCTTCCCGGTCGCGCTCAGCCAAGCGCACGGGCTGCCAGTAGTCAACTACTTAGCGGAACATAACACCTTTTACCAAGGAATACTGAAGATCTCGAGTCACAGGCACGTGAAGCTCCTTCACTCCGGAAGTTAACAAATCTTGCTCTTGCCAGATCACCAGAATCAGATACCACACCCAATAGCACTACCTTCCGAAAGAACTCCTCCACGCTTGGCGACTCACCCTCACCAGAATCATTCGCAAAGATAAATATGATGTGATCATCGCCCAAACACTTGAGTGCTTGATTCATTTTTTAAATCACGTGTCGATTCATTTCAATACTAGATCTCATAAAGGTATCAGATATACAAAAAACTGCCATCTTTGCGTGATTTAGCATTGCAATTACCGCCTTCTGCCAGGCCCCATCATCAAACCTAAGTGCAGTGACGCCATTTTCTCCACCAACTCGCTCTTTGGTTCTCAGGAAATCAGACACCACCCTCTCAATACCATCCACCCCAACAGGAAAAAAATCTCTTGTCCTCCAGACCTCAGCAGACATCCATATGAATACAACCACCAACCAAGCAACAATCACCCATCCAAGAGCGGCAAGAGCAATGACCACAACAGGGAGCAAGAGCACAGCCCAAGCAATCAAGGAATACCTCAAAATAGATCCATAGCCTCGAAACGATTTATCCTGAATAGTCACAAGCCGGACCATTCTACTTGCGGCACGAGAAATACCTTCACACACTCCATCCCTATCGGCATTTTTAGAAAATCTACGAAACACAATTCCGACGTCACACAGGGATTTACCAACTGGAGCAATCTTATATGCCACCCACACCCAACACACAACGATAGGAAGGATCACACGAATACCATAATATTTCCAAAGCAACAACGCAAATAGCAGAGCCACTCCAATTGCAATATAAATTTTTCCACTCACATCGCGATTCGACAAAGAACCGTTCGCCACCTCCAGATTTATTAGCTCATCTATTTGAGCTTCATCTTGAGGCCCAATCCATAATTGTCGTGAATTCTTTGATAGATGAGCCATCGCGCGCCAGATAACCTGCACCCACAAATCCAATAAAAGAACAAGATGCGACAATATAGGATTTAGCAAAACCACAACAATAAATACCACCAAGACAAATCTTCTTCTATATATTGTCCATCCGATTAAATAGGGCACGCTTTGCATACATGATATCCTTCGCAGGCCAAAATTTTTATACTACCAATGCAACTATGACGAAGATGCGGAAAAACAGTAACCCCAGATCAACTTAGAGGCAATCCAAGGTAAAAAACGCCATCTCCAATCAAGCAACAGAAAATTACCCACTAAAGATCGGCAGTTTGGGCTTTCAGGGAGAAAGTTCTCAAACAAGCCGCCGTTCGAACCACGGCTCTGGCCGCGTTACAGAAACAGACCTGGGCGACCAGGACCTCGAAGCGGCGCCATTCGATGAGGCGGAACACCTCGGAGCCCCAGGCGGAGGGGCGTGCGGGTGGGGTGTCCGGGGTGGGGCCGGAGGGGCGTTCGGCCGAGGTGGGTGTGGCGGCGGCAGCGGGGGCCGGGGCTGGCTCGGGGTGCGGTTTGCTGCGGCGCCAGGCGGGTTGTGCGCGTGTTGGGGCGGCGAACCGGGCGGACCGGGCGGACGGGGAAAAGGGGAAAGAAGGGGCAGATGAGGCAGAAGGGCCGGTCGCGGAGGAGGTGTCGGCGGGTTCCGCCGCTGCGGCAGTTGGACGAGGGGTCTGACGCCACAGGCGCAAGGCCATGAGCCCCACACCCAACAGCAGCAGGAGCCAGCCGAACCGCTGCAGGTCGGCCACGGCCGCCATGCCCGGCAGGCGCCTGAAGGCCATCGGCAGGATGACGAGCAGGGCCCCGGTGCCCAGAAAGGCCGTCCCGAGCCGGTCAAGGGGGTTGCTGCCGGAAGCGCGGGCCGTTCGGCGGCGCCTGGGCGTGGCGGCGGGGCGGGGCATGGTCTGTGGTTCCTCCCACGGTGTGTGACTCTTGTGCGGACGATGCTAGCGAGTCCTCACTGGCGCGAAAGCCCCTGCACGGGGCGAGTCGTAACAAGGTGTTTTCATACCCGGACGGCGGGGGAGGCCGCGGCGCCGTCTGGGGGGCCTGGATGGCCCCAGGCCGTCAACCCAGCGTCATCTGAAGCTGCACGTCCCGGTAGGCCACCTCCGGGCGAACCATGCCCCGCGAGCCGCGGTGGAGCCGCACGAGGCCGTAGCGCTCCATCGTGCGCAGGGTGCGAGAGAGGTTGCCGGGCGTGCGCCCGCTGCGGTCGGCCAGTTCGTGCAGGGACTCGGGCCGGGTTTCGGCGATGAGGGCCAACAGCGCCCGGTTCTTGTTGGACAGCAGCCGGGCAAAGCCCGGCGAGGTGAACCAGACCTGGGGTCGCCCGCCTTCGGCCGGAGTTGCCACGGGCAATCGCCATCGTGCGCGCCTTCATGTCCCAGGAGGCAATTCCGACCTTCAGCGTCGTGGCGGGGTGATCGTCGCCGTGGGTGTCGTTGTCATGTCCAGACTCCTTGTTCGCGCATCCGGGCTCCACCTCAGCCCAAAATCAACCCGCCGGCATCGCGGTAGTCAGGCGAATGACCCGACCATGCGGGTCAAGCGGCGTGTCATAGGGAAGAATCCCGGTGGGCCATGCTCATCGACTATCTCATGCTGAGAATGTTCGCGGCCTCGATCTGCACGGTGGGAACGGCGGCTGTGCGAACGGACGGCATCTGGTCTTGGGCGAACCCTGGGCATCCGGCCCGACAGGACTGGCCGATCAGAAGCGCGTCGGACAGATCATCCAGCCGCGCTTCAGGCAGCTGCCCGATGAGTGGTGCAGCTGGCCACCAGCGGCGAGGTTCAGGAAACGATCGTCTCCACCGCGAACCCGACCACGTTGCGCTGCGCCCGGCTGAATTCGATGCCGATCAGGTGGATCGGCTCGCCGCGGGCGCGGTACTTGTCGGCATAGCCCCGGCCTGCAGTGGCGCAGGGCCTCCGCCGCTGGCCTGCTGCTCCACCACCTGAATTCGAACAGGAACACCTGGCCGCGTGCAGCAGCGTCAGTCGATGCGGCCGTGGCTGGTGGCGTCTCCACCCGCAGGTCCAGCCCCAGCGCGGCGAAGTGGCTGTAGAACACGCTGGCGTAGTGGCCTTCGAAGCCCGCCAGCGGGCTGCGGCGGTACCAGTCGTGCGGGATGCTGGCGTACAGGGCCTCCAGCAGGCGCTGCAGGCCGGCCCAGTCGCTGCGCTGCAGCAGCTCGCCCAGCTCCACCCGGGAGGTCACCACCTGGCGCGCCGGCACGCCGTAGGCCGGCAGCAGCGCCCGGTTCAACGCCAGCTCGACTTCGCGGTTCGGGTAGCCCAGGGTGTACATCGGCTCGTCGTGCGGGCTCGCCTGCGTGCTGCCGTGCAGTGTGAGGTAGCCGGTCTGAAAGAGCAGCGCTTCAGGCTCGATGTGATCAACGTCGAAGCTCGACAGCAGCGCGGCGTCGCTTTGCAGCCGCTGCAGGTCCGGGGTGAAGAACTGCCGCTCGGCCAGCAGGCGCGTCAGGAAGGTGGGCGTGCCGGTTTCGAACCAGTAGGGGCGGAACTGTCGGTTGCGGAACAGCAGCAGCATGTCGAAGGGGTTATACACGCCCTGCCCGCCCCAGTTATAGCCGTTATACCAGCTACGGATCTGCTCGCGGTCCAGGCCCGGCAGCTCGGGCGCAAACACGCTGTCGATGTCCGCATCGGTGTAGCCGCACAGGGCGCTGAACTGCGGGTCCAGCGTCAGGTCCTGCAGGTTGTTCAGCCCGGAGAACAGGCTGACCTTGCTGAACTTGGACACCCCCCCGTCAGGAAGACGAACTTCAAGTCGCGTCCGGACCTTTGAGCACTGAGTTCAGGGGCGGCGCAGGCCGTCGCGCATCTCTGCGGCATGGCGGGGTCGCCCATGGGTTGTCCAGGATCGTCGTATTCGTCCACCAGCACCACGGTGCGCTGGCCGGCCTGTTGTGCGGCCTCGCGGATGAGTTCGCCAAAGCGGCCGCTGAGTGATTGGTGACGCAGCTTCACCCCCCAGGGCGCGCCATGGTCGTCGATCTGCTCATGCAGGCGCTGGTCCAGCTCGCCCGGTTGCGCACCTCCCCTGCCCAGATCGATGCGGATCACCGGGTGCTGCCGCGACCTGAGTCCCAGCGCGGCTCGGCCGCCAGCCCTCGAACAATGCCCGGCTGCCCTCGAACAGCTCTTTGAGGGTGTCCACCAGCAGGCTCTGACAGCTGGCGGACACCCGGCGGACTGCCGGGCGGCGGGCTACCCCGCCGCGATCGTCTCCACCTCGAACCCGACGACGTTGCGCTGCGCCCGGCTGAACTCGATGCCGATCAGGTGGATCGGCTCGCCGCGGGCGCGGTACTTGTCGGCATAGCCCCGGGCCTGCAGCTGGCGCAGGGCCTCGCCGGTGGCGTCCTGCTCCACCACCTTGAACTCGAACAGGAACACCTGGCCGGCGTGCAGCAGCGTCAGGTCGATGCGGCCGTGGCTGGTGGCGTCTTCCACCCGCAGGTCGAGCCCGAGCGCGGCGAAGCGGCTGTAGAACACGCTGGCGTAGTGGCCCTCGAAGCCCGCCAGCGGGCTGCGGCGGTACCAATCGTGCGGGATGCTGGCGTACAGGGCCTCCAGCAGGC
>JADJCH010000021.1 GCA_016703325.1 Burkholderiales bacterium
ACGATGCCGCAGGCCAGTGTCGCCACCCCGGGCCGATGGACACGCCGAAATTCGGCATCGAGGAAGCCGACGTCGAAGGCCGCGTTGTGAATGATGACCTCGGCCCCCCGCAGGTACTCGATGAACTCCTCGGCCACTGTCGCAAACAACGGCTTGTCGGCCAGGAACTCGTCGGTCAGGCCGTGCACCCGCACCGCCTCTTCGCTGTTGGGTCGCTGCGGGTTGAGGTAGAAGTGGAGGTTGCGACCGGTCAGACGGCGGTTGACCATCTCCACGCAACCCAGTTCCACCAACCGGTCGCCGTTGTCGGGACTCAGGCCGGTGGTTTCGGTATCCAGGAAAACCTGTCGCATCGTTGCGCTCCGTGATGACCCGGCAATGGTCGGGTGATGGTCCAGCAAAGGCTCAGTGGTTCTCGCGGGCGTGGTTGATCGTGTAGCGGGGAATCTCCACCACCAGATCCTGCCGGCCGATGATGGCCTGGCAGCTCAGGCGGGAGTTGGGCTCCAGGCCCCAGGCGCGATCGAGCAGGTCTTCTTCGGTCTCATCCAGCTCATTCAAGGAGGCAAAGCCCTCCCGCACGATGACGTGGCAGGTGGTACAGGCGCAGCTCATGTCGCAGGCATGTTCGATCTGGATGTCGTGCTCCAGCAGCGCTTCGCAGAGGCTGGTGCCGGAGGGTGCCTGAAAGGTCTTGCCCTCGGGGCAGTGTTCCTGGTGCGGCAGGATCTTGATGACGGGCATGGGGAGGGGTTTCTCAGAGTGTTCGTGACGCAAGACAGTCGCAGTCGGCGGCTCAGAGCTCGTCCAGTCGGCGGCCGGTGAGAGCCTGCTGGATGCTGCGGTTCATGCGGCGGGCCGCCAGGGTTTCGGTGCCGGCGGCCAGGGTCTGGGTGGACGCCTCGATGACCGCCGCATCGCTACCGAGTGCACTCTGGCGCAGCGCCACGATCAGCTCTCGCACCTCCGCCAGCTCGGCTGCATCCAGCAGGTCGGCATCGGCGGCCAGTGCGGACTCGGTGGCCAGCGCCATCCGGTCCGCCTCGACCCGGGCCTCCTGCAGGGCTCGGCGCTGCATGTCCGCTTCCGCCTCGCTGAAACCGGACTGCAGCATCTGCGTGATCTTGTCGTCGGACAGCCCGTAGCTCGGTTTGACGGTGACGGCCGCCTTGACACCGGAGGTGAGCTCCTCGGCTCCCACGGACAGCAGCCCGTCGGCATCCACCTGGAAGGTGACCCGGATGCGCGCAGCGCCGGCCGACATCGGCGGGATGCCGCGCAGCTCGAAGCGCGCCAGCGATCGGCAGTCGGCCACCAGTTCCCGCTCACCCTGCACCACATGGATGGCCATGGCGGTCTGGCCGTCCTTGTAGGTCGTGAAGTCCTGCGCCTTGGCGGTGGGCAGGGGGGCGTTGCGCTCGATCACCCGCTCGACAAGGCCTCCCATGGTCTCCAGACCGAGGGACAGTGGAATCACATCGAGCAGCAACAGCTCGCCATCGACCGAGTTGCCGGCCAGTGCATTGGCCTGGATGGCAGCGCCGAGAGCGACCACTTCGTCCGGATTCAGGTTCACCAGCGGTTCACGGTCCAGCGCCACCGCCACGGCACGGCGCACCTGCGGCATGCGGGTGGAGCCACCGACCATCACGACGCCTTCCACCTCGCCGGGCTTGACCTTGGCATCGCGCAGCACCCGGCGCAGCAACTGGATGCTGCGATCGGTCAAGGCCGCCGTGGCGGCCTCGAAGTCCTGCATGCCGACGTCGATCGCCAGGCGGCCAGTGGACAGTTCGCAGGACACCCGTACCTGGTCGATCGACGACAAGGCCTCCTTGGCAGCGCGCGCGGCCACCAGGACCTGCCGCTTGTCCGTGGCGCTCAGCGCCTCCATCGGCGGATGCCCGTTCGCAGCCAGCAGGTGGGACGCCAGCGCATGGTCATAGTCATCGCCCCCCAGGGCCGAATCCCCCCCCACGGCCACCACTTCAAACACGCCCTTCGTCAAGCGCAGCAGGGAGATGTCGAAGGTGCCGCCCCCCAGGTCGAAAATGGCATAGAGCCCTTCGGATCCGTTGTCCAGGCCATAGGCGATGGCCGCAGCGGTGGGCTCGTTGAGCAGTCGCAGCACATTCAGGCCGGCCAGCTGGGCAGCATCCTTGGTGGCCTGGCGCTGGGCATCGTCGAAATAGGCCGGCACGGTGACCACCGCACCGAACAGGTCACTGTCGAAGCTGTCTTCGGCGCGCTGACGCAGGCTGGCCAGGATCTCGGCAGACACCTCCACCGGGGATTTTTCTCCCTCCCGGGTCATCAGGCCGAGCATGCCGGGACGGTCCACGAACTGGTACGGCAACCGCTCCGGGTGCGCGATGTCGCGCAGCGCCCGGCCCATGAAGCGTTTGACCGACACCAGGGTGTTGACGGGGTCGTCCGTTTGAGCCGCCAGGGCCTCGGCACCGATCTGACGCCGCCCTCCGTCCAGGTACCGCACCGCCGAGGGCAGGATGACCTGCCCGGCCGCATCCGGCAGGCATTCCGCCACGCCATGGCGCACCGCAGCCACCAGAGAATGGGTGGTGCCGAGGTCGATGCCCACCGCCACACGGCGCTGGTGGGGGTCCGGGCTCTGGCCGGGTTCAGAGATCTGCAGGAGTGCCATGGAAGGAAAGCGCTGAGCTCGACCGCAAAACGCGTCGGTGCTGCTGGGGAAGCTTTAGAGAATCACTAGACTATTGTCCCAGCGCATCCAGCCGCCGATCGACATCGGCAGCGAATCGCGCCACAAACATGAGGGCTCTGACGGTCTGAGCGGCAGCGGGCCAATCCTGCCGGCCGTCGATGGCCTGGGCGAGTTCGGTGTGCATCTGCCGCTGGCGCTCAGCCACCGCATCGGCCAAGGCCTCCACCGTGGGCAGATCGCGGGCCTCGTCCAATTGCTCGCGCCACTCCATCTGCTGCATCAGGAAGGCCGCCGGCATGGCGGTGTTGTTCTCGGCCTGCACCGGCACGCCATGCAGGCCACAGAGGTAGGCTGAACGCTGCAGCGGATCCTTCAGACGCTGGTAGGCCTCGTTGACCCGCACCGACCACTGCATCGCCACACGCTGCGCGGCGGCGCCTTCGGCGGCAAAGCGATCGGGGTGCACTTCGCTTTGCAGCGCCTTCCAGCGGTCATCGAGCTCGCTGCGCTGCAGCTCGCAGCGCTCGGGCAGGCCGAAAATCTGAAAATCGTTGTCGCTGAGTTGCATGGTGGCGAAGCTGGGTAACGAAGCTGCACGGCGTGGCGGCTTTGTCGCAGAGGCAACGAACCCGCCTGCAGGTTCAGGCCGGACGCCCCCGGCGTGCGGCAACGAAAAAGCGCGGCCGCAAGAGCCGCGCCTTCAGGCTGCCGAAGCAAAGTGACCCGCGCAGACCCTGCATTGTGGCCTGCCGGACGCCATGCCCGACCCAGGCGCTGGCGACCGACGCCGGGATCAGACCCGGAAAGATTCGCCGCAGCCGCAGCGATCCTTCTCCCGGGGGTTGCGGAACTTGAAGCCCTCGTTCAAGCCCTCCCGCACGAAGTCCAGCTCCGTGCCGTCCAGGTAGGGCAGGCTCTTGGGATCCACCAGAACCTTGACGCCATGCCCCTCGAAGACCACGTCCTCGGGGGCAATTTCATCGGCGTATTCCAGCTTGTAGGCCAGGCCGGAACAACCGGTGGTCTTGACCCCCAGGCGCACGCCCACTCCCTTGCCGCGGCGACTGAGGTAGCGGGTGACGTGCCGGGCGGCGGCTTCGGTGACGGTGACTGCCATGATGGGTTTCAATGCGCCTGTGCGGCGTCGTGCTTGGCCTTGTAATCGTTGACCGCTGCCTTGATGGCGTCCTCGGCCAGGATGGAGCAGTGGATCTTCACCGGCGGCAGCGCCAGCTCCTCTGCGATGGCGGTGTTTTTGATCGTCAGAGCCTCGTCCAGCGACTTGCCCTTGACCCATTCGGTGACCAGGGAGCTCGAGGCGATGGCTGAGCCGCAGCCGTAGGTCTTGAAACGCGCATCCTCGATCAGGCCGGTCTCCGCGTTGACCTTGATCTGCAGTTTCATCACGTCGCCGCAGGCCGGCGCGCCGACCATGCCGGTGCCCACGTCCTCGTCGCCCTTGTCAAAACCGCCCACGTTGCGGGGGTTCTCGTAGTGGTCGATGACCTTGTCGCTGTATGCCATGTGCTTCTCCGGTTCAGTGGGCCGCCCACTGGATCGTGCTGATGTCGATGCCGTCCTTGTACATGTCCCACAGGGGCGAGAGTTCGCGCAGTTTGGCGACCCGGTCCTGAAGCGTGGCGACGGCATAGTCGATGTCCGCCTCGGTGGTGAACCGACCGATGGTGATGCGCAGGCTGGAGTGCGCAAGCTCATCGCTGCGGCCCAGGGCCCGCAGCACGTAGCTGGGCTCCAGGCTGGCTGAGGTGCAGGCCGAACCGGAGGACACCGCGATACCCTTGACTCCCATGATCAGCGACTCGCCTTCGACGTAGTTGAAGCTGATGTTGAGGTTGTGGGGCACACGGCGCTCAATGTCGCCGTTGATGAAGACCTGATCGATCTGCTGCAGCCCGTCCACCAGCCGGCGGTGCAGCATGCGGATGCGCTCGTTCTCCGTGCCCATCTCTTCGCGTGCGATGCGGAAGGCCTCGCCCATGCCGACGATCTGGTGCGTGGGCAGCGTGCCCGAGCGCATGCCGCGCTCATGGCCGCCACCATGCATCTGCGCCTCCAGCCGCACGCGGGGCTTGCGGCGCACGTAGAGTGCACCGATGCCCTTGGGCCCGTAGGTCTTGTGCGATGCCAGGCTCATCAGATCCACCGGCAGGGTCTTCAGGTCGATGACGATCTTGCCGGTGGCCTGGGCCGCATCGACGTGGAAGATCACACCTCGCTCGCGACACAGCCCGCCCAGCGCCGTGAGGTCCTGGATCACGCCGATCTCGTTGTTGACGGCCATCACCGATGCGAGGATGGTGTCGGGGCGCAAGGCAGCCTTGAACTTGTCGAAGTCGAGCAGGCCATCGGCCTCGACGTCGAGGTAGGTGACCTCGAAGCCCTGACGTTCCAGCTCGCGCATCGTGTCCAGCACCGCCTTGTGCTCGGTCTTCACCGTGATCAGGTGCTTTCCGCGGGGGGCGTAGAAGTGTGCGGCCCCCTTGATGGCAAGGTTGTTGGACTCGGTGGCTCCGGAGGTCCAGACGATCTCGCGTGGGTCGGCACCGATCAGCTCGGCCACCTGACTACGCGCCCTCTCGACCGCCTCTTCCGCCTCCCAGCCCCAAGCGTGACTGCGCGAGGCCGGGTTGCCGAAGTGCTCACGCAGCCAGGGGATCATCGCGTCCACAACGCGCGGATCCACCGGCGTCGTGGCTCCATAGTCCATGTAGATGGGAAAGTGCGGGGTCATGTGCATCGGCTTTCGGGTCACACAGCCTCACACGGTCACGCAACCGCGCGCGACTGTGTCCGGACAGGAAGAAGAAGAAGAAGAAGAACGAAGGGGATGCTTATTTGCTCAGCGTACCTGCCAAGGCAAAAACCGAGTTCGGCGCCGTCACCTTGATCGGCTTGACCACCGGCTGGGTGGAGATGGCCCGCTTGATGGGAGCCTCTTCCACCGACACGCCGCGAGACAACTGATCATCCACCAGGCTCTTCAGCGAGATGGAGTTCAGGTACTCCAGCATCTTGGCGTTCAGGCTCGACCACAGGTCGTGGGTCATGCAGCGGCCACTCTCGTCGCCCATGCAGTTCTCGCCCCCGCCGCAGCCGGTGGCGTCGATGGCCTCGTCCACCGCAACGATGATGTCCGCCACCGTGATGTCCTCCGCCTTGCGGCCGAGCGAATACCCCCCTCCCGGCCCGCGGGTGCTCTCGACCAGTTCCTGACGACGCAGCTTGCCGAACAGTTGCTCCAGGTAGGACAACGAAATCTGCTGACGGGCGCTGATTGCCGCCAACGCCACCGGGCCGCTGTGCTCACGCAGGGCCAGATCAATCATCGCTGTGACCGCAAAACGGCCTTTGGTGGTCAGTCTCATGACATCGAACTCCAGTCTTTCGGGCACGGTGTGCTCCGGGTTGGCACACCTTCGGCTTCGGTCGGTTGGACCCTCGCTCCAGATCCCGAGTGTTTTACTCGATTATAAAGGAGGCTCAACGAATCTGCAGGGAGAGACTTCAGCGCGGCCCTGTTGCGGTATGCAGGCATCGGGCCAAGCAGTCGCAGGCACACTCGACCAGGTCCAGCACACGCTCAAAGCCGGCAGACGAGCCGTAGTAGGGATCGGGCACGATGCGCTCAGGCAACTCGGGGGCAAAGTCCATCAGCAGGCGCAGGCGATCCTGGAACGGCTCGGGGCACATTCCGCTCAGGTGAACCAGATTGTCCCGGTCCATCGCAAGGATGAGGTGAAAGCGCTCGAAGTCCTCCTCCCGCACCCGGCGTGCGCGCAGGGTGCTGAGGTCGTAGCCCCGCCTGGCCGCATGGGCGATGCTGCGTTCATCCGGCGGATCCTGGCTGTGCCAGGCGTGGGTGCCGGCGGAATCCACCTCCACCCGGCCCTGCAGACCCACCCGGTGAATGCGGTGACGCAGCACCGCCTCAGCGGTGGGCGAGCGGCAAATGTTGCCCATGCAGACCATGAGGATGCGCCGGGCCCCTTCTCCTTCTTTTGGCCAGCGCAACACCGGCAAGCTGACGACGGGAGCGGGTTTCATGCGGCGCGCCCTCCCGAGCCCGGGAGCAGCACCGACAGGTTGTCGTGTGCCGCCGAGCCGAAGGCCTGCTCGCGCAGCAGGGCGAGCTGGTCGCGCACGCGCGCGGCCTTTTCGAACTCCAGGTTCTTGGCGTGTTCGAGCATCTGTTTCTCGAGTTGCTTGATGCGCTTGCCCAAGTCCTTCTCTGACAGCGCTTCGACCTCGGCGGCGGCCTCGAGTTGCTTCAACTCGTCCTTGCCGGACTTCTCGCTGTAGACACCGTCGATCAGGTCCTTGATCTGCTTGCGGATGCCGCGCGGCACGATGCCGTGCTCCGCGTTGTGGGCGATCTGCTTTTCGCGGCGGCGGCCGGTTTCGTCGATGGCGCGCCGCATCGAGTCGGTGATCTTGTCGGCGTAGAGGATGGCGCGTCCATGGACGTTGCGTGCCGCCCGGCCGATGGTCTGGATCAGGCTGCGCTCGGCGCGCAGGAAACCTTCCTTGTCGGCGTCCAGGATCGCCACCAGCGACACCTCCGGGATGTCCAACCCCTCGCGCAGCAGGTTGATGCCCACCAACACGTCGAAACTGCCCAGCCGCAGGTCGCGCAGGATCTCGACGCGCTCGACGGTGTCGATGTCCGAGTGCAGGTAGCGCACCTTCACGCCGTTGTCCGCGAGGTAATCGGTGAGCTGCTCGGCCATGCGCTTGGTCAGCGTGGTGATCAGCACCCGCTCGCCGATTTCCACACGCAGGCGGATCTCGCCGAGCACGTCGTCGACCTGGTGCGTGGCCGGGCGCACCTCCACCTCAGGGTCGACCAGCCCGGTGGGCCGCACCAGCTGCTCGACCACCTGGCCGGCGTGGGTCTTCTCGTAGTCCGCCGGCGTGGCCGAGACGAAGACCGCCTGGCGCATCTTGGTCTCGAACTCCTCGAAGCGCAGCGGTCGGTTGTCCATCGCGCTGGGCAGGCGGAAGCCGAATTCCACCAGCGTGGTCTTGCGGGCGCGGTCGCCGTTGTACATACCGCCCAGCTGGCCGATCAGCACGTGGCTCTCGTCCAGGAACATCATCGCGTCGTTCGGCAGGTAATCCACCAGCGTCGGCGGCGGCTCGCCCGGCTTGGCGCCCGAGAGGTGGCGGCTGTAGTTCTCGATGCCCTTGCAGTGGCCCACTTCCTGAAGCATCTCCAGGTCGAAGCGGGTGCGCTGCTCGATGCGCTGCGCCTCCACCAGCTTGCCCTGGCCCACGAACTCGGCGGTGCGCGTGCGCAGCTCCTCCTTGATCCCGTCAATGGCGGCCAGCACGCGCTCGCGCGGCGTGACGTAGTGGCTCGACGGGTAGATCGTGAAGCGCGGGATCTTCTGGCGGATGCGCCCGGTCAGCGGGTCGAGCAGCTGCAGCGATTCGACCTCGTCGTCGAACAGCTCGATGCGGATCGCCAGCTCCGAGTGTTCGGCCGGAAAGACGTCGATCGTGTCGCCGCGCACCCGGAAAGTGCCGCGCGAGAAGTCCGTCTCGTTGCGGGTGTACTGCATGCGGATCAGCTGGGCGATCACATCGCGCTGCCCGATCTGGTCGCCCACCCGCACGATGAAGCGCATCTGCGTGTAGTCCTCGGGCTTGCCGATGCCGTAGATCGCGCTGACTGTGGCGACGATGACGGTGTCGCGCCGCTCCAGCACGCTCTTGGTGGCGCTCAATCGCATCTGCTCGATGTGCTCGTTGATCGACGAGTCCTTCTCGATGAACAGGTCGCGCTGCGGGACGTAGGCCTCGGGCTGGTAGTAGTCGTAGTAGCTGACGAAGTATTCGACCGCGTTCTTCGGAAAGAACTCGCGGAACTCGCTGTACAGCTGCGCGGCCAGCGTCTTGTTGGGCGCGAAGACGATCGCCGGGCGGCCCAGCCGGGCGATCACGTTGGCCATCGTGAAGGTCTTGCCCGAGCCGGTCACGCCCAGCAGGGTCTGGTAGCTCAGCCCGTCGTGCACACCCTCGACGAGCTGCTCGATCGCGGTGGGCTGGTCGCCCGCGGGCGGATAGGGCTGGAAGAGCTGGAAGGGCGAGTCCGGGTAGCTGACGAAGGTCCCTGACGCTTCCCCCGAAGTTTCCCCTGATGCTTCCCCGGAGGCATCGGCCGCCGGCACCACGGCCGCCAACTCGGCGGTGCTGACCGCTGCGGTGGATGCTGTCGATCCGGGCTTGCTGCCGGGTCGGCTGCTGCTCACTTTCTGTTTCGCCATGCCCACTTCCGATGGCCCGTAAAATTCGGGCAATCGCGCAGGTTACCTCAGGGGACCTGCGGTTTCCAGCGTGCGCCCGCCGCTTCCTCCACCGACACGTCGAGTTCCTCCATGTCCCTCTTTTCCGCCGTCGAGATGGCCCCGCGTGACCCCATCCTGGGTCTGAACGAGCAGTTCGCTGCCGACACCAACCCGGCCAAGGTCAACCTCGGCGTGGGCGTGTACTACGACGACAACGGCAAGCTGCCGCTGTTGAAGTGCGTGCTGGCCGCCGAGCAGCAGATGATCGAGGCACCTGCTGCGCGCGGCTACCTGCCCATCGACGGCATCGCCGCCTACGACAAGGCGGTGCAGGGCCTGGTCTTCGGTGCCGACAGCGAGATCCTGCGCGCCGGGCGCGTGGCCACCGTGCAGGCCCTGGGCGGCACCGGCGGCCTGAAGGTGGGCGCCGACTTCCTGAAGAAGGTCAACCCTGGCGCCAAGGTGCTGATCTCCGACCCGAGCTGGGAGAACCACCGCGCGCTGTTCACCAACGCCGGCTTCGAGGTCGGCAGCTACGCCTACTATGACGCGCAGAAGCTGGGCGTGAACTTCGACGGCATGCTGGCCGACCTGAAGGCCGCCGCCGCAGGCACCGTCGTGGTGCTTCACGCCTGCTGCCACAACCCCACCGGCTACGACATCACCCCGGCGCAGTGGGGCCAGGTGGTCGAGGCCGTCCAGGCCGGCAACCTGGTGGCCTTCCTCGACATGGCGTACCAGGGCTTCGGTGACGGCATCGCCGAGGACGGCGCGGTGATCCAGCAGTTCGTCGACGCGGGCCTGGACTTCTTCGTCTCCACCTCCTTCTCGAAGAGCTTCTCGCTCTACGGCGAGCGTGTGGGCGCGCTGTCGGTGGTCTGCGTGGACAAGGAAGAAGCCGCGCGCGTGCTGTCGCAGTTGAAGATCGTCATCCGCACCAACTACTCCAACCCGCCGACGCACGGTGCCCAGGTGGTGGCCAAGGTGCTGGGTACGCCCGAGCTGCGCGCGCAGTGGGAAGAGGAACTGGCCGGCATGCGCGTGCGCATCAAGGCCATGCGCTCGGCGCTGGAGGCCAAGCTGAAGGAGGCCGGCGTGACCCGCGACCTGAGCTTCATCACCCGCCAGCGCGGCATGTTCAGCTTCTCCGGCCTGAACAAGGAGCAGATGGTTCGCCTGCGCAGCGAGTTCGGCGTCTACGGCGTGGACTCCGGCCGCATCTGCGTGGCCGCGCTCAACAGCAAGAACATCGACGACGTCGCCCGCGCCATCGCTGCGGTGAGCTGATCCGCAGCCACCGGGGCCGGGTTCGCCCGGCTCGAGTCAGCCCTGAACGGCCCGCCTCTGGCGGGCCGATTCGTACAGGCAGATGGCCGCTGCTGCGGCCACATTGAGCGATTCTTCACCGCCAGGCTGCGGGATGCGCAAGGTCGCGGCACAACGGGAGAGCAAACGCTCACCCACCCCTTGTCCCTCATGGCCAAACACCCAGGCACAGGGCCAGGGCAGTGCCACATCCGGCAGTTCGGTGTCGGCGTGGGAGCTGGTCGCCAACAGGGGCAGCTTCAGGCGGCCCAGGTCGTCTTCGGTCAAACCTTCCACCAGGTGCAGACCAAAATGGGCCCCCATGCCGGCGCGAAGCACCTTGGGCGACCACAGCGCTGCGCTGCCCTTGAGCGCCAGCACCTGCCGCACGCCCAGCGCGGCGGCGCTGCGCAGGATCGTGCCGACATTGCCCGGGTCCTGCAGGCGGTCCAGCACCACCGAGGGTTGATCCAGCTGCACGCACTCATCACCCATCGCAGGGGCCGGGATCAGGTAGCCGATCGGCACCGGCGACTCCAGGGAGCTGATGTCGGCCATCAGCGCATCGTCCAGCACAAAAACTTCAGGCGCGGCCAGCGCCAGGGCACGGGTTGTCGGCTGCCCCCAGGCCGCAGCGGAGATCACTGCGGCGGCCGGTCGGCCCCCGCGTTGGCGCAGCGCACTGCAGAGATGGTCTCCCTCCAGCCAGACACGCCCCAGCTTGCGGTAGGCGCCGGGATCCTGCGCAAGCCGGCGCAGGTCCTTGACCAGTGCGTGGCTGCGTGAGCTGATGTGGCGTTCCTGCAGCATCATCAATCCTGTGCTGGCGCGGCCCGCACGCCGGTGGCCAGCGCAGCCTGTACCGGGGCGAAGGAGCGGCGGTGTGCAGTGGTCGCACCCAGAGCCTGCAGTGCCGCCAGGTGGGCGGGCGTGGGGTAACCCTTGTGCACGTCGAAGCCGTAGTCGGGGTGGTCGCGGTGCATGTCCAGGCAGAGCCGGTCGCGGTGCACCTTGGCCAGGATGGATGCAGCAGAAATGGCAGGCACTTTGGCGTCGCCCTGCACGATGGCCTCGGCCGGCACCTTCAACACCGGCAGCCGGTTGCCGTCCACCAGCACCAGGCCGGGGCGCAGCCGCAGGGATTCCACCGCCCGGCGCATCGCCAGCATCGTGGCCTGCAGGATGTTGAGGCGATCGATCTCTTCGACGTTGGCCTCGGCGATGGCACTGGCAAGAGCCTTGGCACGGATCTCATCGAAAAGCAGTTCCCGCCGCCGCGCGGACAGCCGCTTGGAGTCGGCCAGGCCGGCGATCGGATGCTGGTCGTCCAGGATCACCGCCGCAGCCACCACCGGACCGGCCAGCGGACCCCGCCCGGCTTCGTCCACCCCGGCCACCAGGCCGCGGTGCGAGAAGCCCAGATCGAACTGCTGCGCCAGCAGCCGCCCCACCGGCCCCGCAGACTCAACGGCCGAGGACTTGCGCGAGGGCATCGGTGGCACGGCGGGCCGTGCCCTGCCGCAGGAGGTGGTGCATGTCGGTAAAGCGTGCGGCCAGCCGATCACAAGCGGCCGCATCATCCAACCAACGCCGGGCTTCGGCCGCAATCGCCTCGGGTGTGGCCGCGTCCTGGATCAACTCCGGCACCAGGAACTCGCGCGCCAGGATGTTGGGCAGCCCGACCCAGGGCAGGTAGGCCATGCGCTTCATCAGCCAGTGGCTCAGCCAGTGCAAGTGGTAGACGATCACCATGGGCCGCTTGAACAGCGCCGCTTCCAGCGTGGCGGTGCCGCTGGCGATCAAGGTCAGGTCACAGGCGGCCAGCGCCTCGTGCGAGCGACCGTCGAGCAGTTGCAGATTCAACCCCGGGGCATGGGCGGCCACCAGCGGGTCGATCAGCGGCCGCAAGCCTGGCGCCACGGGCAAGAGGAACCGCAGCCCGGGGCGTTCGCGCGCCAGCAGGCCTGCGGCAGCCAGCAGGCGCGGCGCCAGATGGCGGACTTCGCTGCGGCGGCTGCCGGGCATCAAGGCGACCACCGTGTCGGTGTCGCCCAGGCCCAGCGCCTGACGCGCTGCGGCGCGCGGAGGCTGCAGAGGGATTTCGTCTGCCAGCGGATGGCCAACAAAGGTCGAGGCGATGCCTGCGCGCTGGTAGATCTCCGGCTCGAAGGGGAAGAGGCAGAGCACGTGGTCCGCCGAGCGGCGGATCTTCTCGATGCGACCGCCCCGCCAGGCCCAGATCGACGGGCTGACGAAGTGCACCGTCGGCACACCGGCAGCCTTGAGCCGCTCCTCCAGGCCGAGGTTGAAGTCCGGCGCATCGACACCGATGAAGACCTCCGGCCGATCGGCGAGCAGGCGGTCACCCAGCTGACGGCGGATGCCGGCAATCTCGCGGTAGTGTTTCAGCGCATCGACGTAACCAAACACCGCCAGCTTGTGCTGAGGCCACCAGGTGTCAAAACCACCGGCGACCATCTTCGGCCCGCCAATGCCCTGGGCAATGAGCCCCGGCCAACGCTCACGCAAACCGCCCAGCAGCAGGCTGGCCAGCAGGTCGCCGGAGGCCTCACCGGCGACCATTGCCAGGCGGGGCGCGGAGTTGGGGTTCATGAACAGAAGGGACCGTTTGGAGCTCAGCGCACCAGGCCCCGGCGGGAGCTGGCAAGGAAGTCCAGCATGAGCTGCAGGTCCTGATCACCACCCTGGCCACGCAACCCCTCCACCTCGGCCACCGCCTGCTCCAGCGTCAGGCCGCTGCGGAAGATCAGCTTGTGCATCTGCCGCACCACCGCCAGGCGTTCGGCACAGAAATCCCGACGCTTCAAACCGGTGAGGTTGACTGCACGCACCGCCAGCGGGTTGCCGTCCACCGTCATGAAGGGTGCGACGTCCTGCGCCACATGGCCCTGGAAGCCGATCATCGCGTGTGCGCCGATGTGCACGAACTGGTGCACGCCGGTGAGTCCGCCGATCACCGCCCAGTCGCCCACGTGCACGTGGCCGGCCAGCGTGGCGTTGTTGGCCAGCACGGCATGGCTGCCCAACTGCACGTCGTGCGCCAGGTGCACGTAGGCCATGATCCAGTTGTCGCTGCCGACCCGGGTGACACCCTGCTCCTTGAAGGTGCCGGTGTTGAAAGTGCAGAACTCGCGCACCGTGTTGCGGTCACCGATGACGAGTTCTGTGACTTCGCCACCGTGGCTCATGTCCTGGGGCATCGCCCCGATCGACGCGAACTGGTAGATGCGGTTGTCGCGACCGATGGTGGTGCAACCTTCGATGACGCAATGCGGTCCGACCACCGTGCCTGCGCCGATGCGCACCTGCGGCCCGATGACGGTGTACGGACCGACCTGAACGCTGTCGTCCAGCTCGGCCTGGGAATCGACGATCGCCGTCGGATGGATCTGAGCCATGGCCGCGGCCCTGCGGTCAGGAGGAGATGCGGCGCATCGTGCACATCAGCTCGGCATCGGTGCAGGTTTCCCCGTCCACCGAGGCGCGGGCCTTGTACTTGTGGATGCCGCCCTTGACCCGCTCGATGGTGGATTCAAGGATCAGCTGGTCGCCCGGCTCCACCGGCCGCTTGAAGCGCACGCCATCGATGCCGACAAAGTACACCACCGAGTCGTCGCCCGGCTCCTCGACCGCCGAAGCAAAGGACAGCAGCGCGGAAGCCTGGGCCAGTGCCTCCAGGATCAGCACGCCGGGCATCACCGGCCGGTGCGGGAAGTGACCGGTGAAGAAATGCTCGTTGATGGTGACGTTCTTATAAGCCAGGATGCGCTGGTTCTTCTCCAGCTCCACCACGCGGTCCACCAGCAGCAGCGGATAACGGTGCGGCAGCTTCTTGAGGATCTGATGGATGTCCATCAACTTCGTGGAGTTCATGTCGTCGTCTTCTTCTCGAGGGCGCGCACGCGCTCGCGCAGGGAATGGAGCTGACGCAGCGTGGCCGCGTTCTTCTCCCAGGAGGCGTTGTCATCGATCGGGAACACGCCGCTGTACAGGCCGGGCTGGCGGATCGATCGCATCACCACACTCGCGGTGGAGATGTGCACACCATCGGCCAGCTCGAGGTGGCCGAGGATGTTGGCCGCACCGCCAATGGTGCAACCACTGCCGATGCGGGCACTGCCGGCCACGCCGGTGCAGCCCGCCATGGCGGTGTGGTCACCGATCTGCACGTTGTGGCCGATCTGGATCAGATTGTCGAGCTTGACGCCGTTGCCGATGCGGGTGTCGTCCAGTGCGCCCCGGTCAATGCAGGTGTTGGCGCCGATCTCGACGTCGTCGCCGATCACCACGCCGCCGAGCTGCTCAATCTTCACCCAGCGGCCGGCCTCCGGCGCGAAGCCGAAGCCATCTGCACCGATCACCGCCCCACTGTGCAGCAGACAACGCAGCCCCAATCGGGTTCCCGGCATGAGAGTGACATGCGGCGCCAGGCGGCTGCCGGAGCCGATCTCCACGCCCTCGCCAACGTGGCAGTGCGAGCCGATCTCCACGCCGTCACCCAACACGGCACCGGCCTCCACCACGGCCAGCGCAGCGATGCGCACCCCCTGGCCCAGGCGGGCGGTCGGGTCCACCACCGCACTGGCATGCACCTCGGTTTGTGCTGCAGCCGGACGGACTCGCGCCAGCCACCATTGCGTGAGGCGGGCGTAGTAGAGGTAAGGGTCCGGCACCACCAGCACGGCGCCGCAGCGCAGCAGGGCGTCGTCGCGCAGATCGGCGCGCACGATCAGGCTGCCGGCAGCTGTGGTGGCCATTGCGCTGCGCAGTCGGGCATGGGCGACGAAGCTGATGTCCTGAGGACCGGCCGATGCCAGCGCGGCAATGCGCTGCACCCGGCGACCGGATTCGCCGCAGACCTCACCCCCCAGGGCATCGGCGATGTCCCGAAGCCTCACACCTTCCGCCGGATCTCCGGGTGGCCGCATCGATGCGGTGTTCGTCACTTGCCGGCGTTCAGGGCGTCGATCACCTTCTTGGTGATGTCCACCCGAGGCCCAGCGAACACCGCATCCTGCAGGATCAGGTCGTACTTTTCCTGCTCGAAGATCTGCTTGATCACCTTGTTGGCGCGCTCGACCACGGAAGCCAGTTCCTCGTTCTTGCGCTGGGTAAGGTCTTCCTGGAACTCGCGGCGCTTGCGCTGCAGGTCGCGTTCCTGTTCGACCAGGTCCCGCTGGCGGCGATTGCGTTCGGATTCGGACAGTGTCGGCTGGTCCTTCTCGAACTTCTCGGCAGTTGTCTTGAATTTCAAACCGGCGTCGTTGAGCTCCTTGTCCCGCCGGCTGAATTCCTGCTCCAGCTTGGCCTGGGCAGCTTTGGCCGGTACCGCATCACGCAGCACTCGGTCGCTGTTGACGTAGCCGATCTTCAGCTCCTGCGCGAGGGCCACGCCGCCCAGCGGCAGCAGCAGGCCAGCGAGCACGCAGGCGGCAGGAACGGTACGTTGACACAGTTGGGCAAAAAACTTCATGGTCAAAAGGCCGTGCCGATCTGGAACTGGAAACGTTGAATTGTATCTGTGCGGGCCTTGCGCAACGGCAGGCCCCAACTCATCTTCAAAGGACCGACCGGCGAGATCCACGACAGGCCAATGCCGGCGGAGACGCGGATCGGGTTTTCCGGCGTGTCGCGCATCGACTCCCCTTCCCGCCAGACATTGCCTGCGTCGGTGTAACCGAAGATGCGAAGCGTGCGATCGTTGCCCACACCGGGGAACGGGAAGTAGAACTCCGCGTTCAGGTTGGCACGGCGACTGCCGCCGATGTAGGCTCCAGTTACATCCACCGGTCCGAGAGAGTTCTGATCGAAAGCACGCACCGTGCCCAGTCCCCCCCCGTAAAAGTTCTTGAAGGCAGGGTACTCACGTCCGTTCAGACCCTGGCCCCAGGCCAGTTCGGCATTCAGGCCGAGGGTCAGTCGCTTGGTCAGCGGGATGTACTGCTGGAACTGGAAGTTGCTGCGCAGGTAGCGGGTGTCACCGCCCACACCCCATTCGAAGTTGACGCGGGTGTAGCGGCCGGCATTGGGCGCCAGCGCACTGTCGCGACCGTCACGCTGCCAACCCAGAGTGACCGGTACCGACGTGATGCTGTTGCCGTACTGGGCCCGCAGACGGAAGTAGTTTTCCGGCAGCGCCGTGTCGGACTTGATGCGGGTGCTCTCCGCACCGATGCCGACGAAGATGGTGTCGAACTCGGAATACGGCACACCGAAGCGGACCGCCGCACCGGGAGTGACCAGCTCGTAGGACTCACCCTGGCTGTTCAAGGGCTTGACGGTGCGGTAGTACAGATCGAAGGCCCGGGACACCCCATCCGCCGTGAAGTACGGATCGGTGGTCGACAACACGATCGTGCGCAGGCTCTTGCTGGTGTTGAGCTCCAGTCCCAGGTAGTTGCCGCTGCCGAAGATGTTGTCCTGCTTGATCGATCCGGAAAAGGACAGCCGGTCGGCGCTGGAGAAGTTGGCTCCCAGCATCAGTGCACCGGTGGGTTTTTCCTTGACCGTGAAGGTCAGATCCACCTGGTCCGGCGAACCGGGCACTTCCTGTGTATCGACATCCACCTCGCTGAAATACCCCAGGCGGTCCACCCGGTCGCGCGAGAGCTTGATGCGCCGTCCGTCGTACCATGCCGATTCAAGCTGCCGGAACTCACGGCGGATCACCTCGTCGCGGGTACGGGTGTTGCCTGAGATGTTGATGCGCCGCACGTACACACGCCGGTTCGGCTCGGCGTGCAGCACCACCTTGACCCGGCCGGTGTTGCGGTCGATCTGCGGGATGGACTCCACGCGGGCAAAGGCGTAACCGAAGTAGCCGAACCGGTCGGTGAAGGCCTTCTGAGTGTTGGCCACGTCCTCGGCACGGTACGCATTGCCCGGCTGGATCGTCACCAGGGAGTGAAATTCCTCCTCGCGGCCGAGGTAGTCGCCAGTGAACTGAACGCCGGTGACCAGGTAACGCTGACCCTCGTTCACGTTGATCGTGATGGAGATGCGCTGCTTGTCCGCGGAGATCGCCACCTGGGTGGATTCAACGTTGAACTCCAGGTAGCCCCGGTTCAGGTAGTAGGCCCTCAGGGTCTCCAGGTCGGCATTGAGTTTGGTGCGCGAGTAGCGGTCACTCTTGGTGTACCAGGTCATCGCTCCGCCAGGAGTGAGGTCCATCTCGCCGAGCAGCGTACTCTCTGAAAAGGCCTGGTTGCCCACGATGCGGATCTGATCGATGCGGGCCACGCCGCCCTCCGACACCGCAAAGGTGACGTTGACGCGGTTGCGCTCGATCGGCGTGACCGTGGTCACCACCTCCGCCCCGTAAAGGCTGCGGGTGAGGTACTGGCGCTTGAGCTCCTGCTCGGCCCGGTCGGCCAGCGCCCGATCGAAGGGTTGCCCTTCCCCGACGCCGATGTCCTTCAAGGCCTTGACCAATGTGTCGCGGTCGAACTCGCGGGTGCCGGTGAAGTCGACGTTGGCGATGATGGCGCGCTCCTGCACGACCACGACCACCACCTTGGACTCCACCTCGATGCGCACGTCCTTGAACAGACCTGTGGCAAACAACGCCCGCAGCGCGGCAGCCCCCTTGTCGTCGTTGTAGCTGTCACCGACACGGAACGGCAATGACGCGAACACCGTGCCAGGCTCGGTGCGCTGAAGCCCCTCCACCCGGATGTCCGAGATGACAAAGGGCTCAGCCGCCCGCACTGGCACGGCCGCGAGGCTCGCCGCCAGAACCACCGTAGCACAGGCGATGGACGCCGGACGGAAACGGACCACCGGAACACCGGTGTCAAGCAGACCGGGAAAAAGCATGCGTTCAGTGCAGGCCCAAAAGCCGGGCCACGTCGTTGTAGAGAGCGAGCGACATCATCATGAGAATGACGGCCAGCCCACCGCGCTGCAGCCTGTCGAGCCAGATCTCAGGGATCGGTCTGCGGGTCACCGCTTCAAAAAGATGATACAGGAGATGCCCGCCGTCGAGCATCGGCAGCGGCAACAGGTTCAGGACCCCCAGGCTCACGCTGACCACCGCCAGAAACCCCAGGTAGTAGGCCAGTCCGAGCTCCACCGACTGGCCGGCGAAATCCGCGATGGTGAGCGGCCCGCTGATGTTGCGCAGGGAGGCCTCGCCGATCAGCATGCGGCCGAACATCTTCAGCGTCAGGGTCGACATCTCCCAGGTGCGCCACAAAGCCCGCTCCAGGCCTTCGAAACCGCCCAGTTGCACCTGCTGCATCTGCACCGGCCCACCGACCCCCGCGAGGATGCGGCCGAAACGTTCACCGCCTTCGTCCACCACTTCGGGTCGCACCTGCACCTCGAGCAGGTTCGCACCGCGCTGAAGCTGCCACTGCTGCACTTGAGCGCCCTGCGGACGGGCGGAGGCCCGGATCGCCATGCGCAGCGCCGCCGCATCGGCCACGGGTTGACCGTCAATGCGCAGGACGCGGTCACCCCGCTGCAATCCCGCGCGCTGCGCTGCACCGCCGGACACGATCTCACCCAGCAGCGGCTCGCTGAACGGGCTGCCCACACCGATGCGACGCATCAGTCGGGCATCGGCATCACCGGCTTCCAGGGAGGAAAGTGGCAACTTCACCAGTCGATGCCCCCCGGTCAGACCGGCCAGCTCCAGCTCGACATCGTCGCCATCCAGGGCTGCGCGGGTGAGGTGCCACCGCAGGTCGGTCAGGGAATGCACAGGCACCCAATCGGCCGCCGTCACTGCAGCCCCGGGGGAATACACCCGCACGGCCTGGGCCCGGTCGCCCGCACGCATCCCCGCGCGCTCAGCCAGGCTGCCTGAGCTCGGAGTGGCCAGCAGTGCCTGCGGCTCCTGGGTGCCGATCCAGAACGACGCGGCGTAGAGCAGCACCGCAAGCAATAGGTTGGCCAGCGGTCCGGCCGCTACCACGGCAGAACGCTGCCACAACGGACGCTGATTGAAGGCCCGGTGCCGCTCGGATGGATTGACCGCCCCTTCACGCTCATCGAGCATGCGCACATACCCACCCAGAGGCAAGCTGCCGACAACCCATTCGGTCTCCCCGACCTGGCGACGCCAGATCGGCCGGCCGAAACCCACCGAAAACCGCAGCACCTTGATGCCACAGGCCACCGCCACCCGGTAGTGGCCCCATTCGTGGACCACGATCAGCACCGCAAGGGTGAACAGGAAAGCCAGAGTGGTGGTCAACATGAAGGTCTCAGATCCCGCCGCACGCGATGCGTTCCGCAGCCATGCGGCGCGCCAGTCCGTCCAGCGCCAGCAGATCGTCCAGCGAGCGATCCGCCCCCTCCGGCACCACCAAGGCTGAAAGCACCTCGGCATTGATGCGGTGGATCTGGTCAAAACGCAGCCGCCGATCGAGGAAGGCCTCGACCGCCACTTCGTTGGCTGCATTGAGCACCGCCGTGCTGCCACCGCGCGCCTCCAGGGCCTGCCACGCCAGCGGCAGGCAGGGAAAGCGTCGGGAATCGGCTTCCTCGAATGTCAAGGAAGAGAGTTTGAGGAAGTTCAGTTGCGCAGCGCCGGACTCGATGCGCTGCGGCCAGGACAAACCATAGGCGATCGGTACGCGCATGTCCGGCGTGCCGAGCTGGGCCAGCACGGACGCGTCCCGGCAGACCACCATCGAATGGATGATGCTCTGCGGATGGATCAACACCCGAACATCGCGGGGCCGCAGATTGAACAGCCAACGCGCCTCGATGACCTCCAGCGCCTTGTTCATCATGGTGGCAGAGTCGACCGAAATCTTGCGACCCATCACCCAATTCGGGTGTGCACAGGCCTGCTCAGGCGTGACATCCCTCAGGCTGTCCGGATCCCTCTGGCGAAACGGCCCGCCTGAGGCGGTGAGTACGATGTGGTCGATGCACCCCGCCCAATCCAGCGGATCGGGTGGCAGACATTGAAAGATGGCCGAATGTTCGCTGTCGATCGGCAGCAGGGTGGCACCGCCTTGTTGCACGGCATCAAGGAAGTACTGACCACCAACGACCAGCGCCTCCTTGTTGGCCAACAGCAGTCGTTTGCCTGCACGTGCCGCGGCCAGACAGGCGGGCAATCCCGCAGCGCCCACGATGGCGGCCATCACGCTGTCGACCTCCGCTGCGCTGGCCACCTGCTCCAGGGCCTTCGGGCCGTGCATGACCTCGGTCGGGCAATGCGCCGGCCGCAGCAACCGGACCAGCCGATCCGCATCCTCGGCCGACCCCACCACGGCCACGGCCGGGCGCCACTGCAGGCACTGTTCGGCCAGTTCGACAACGCGGCTGTGCGCCGTCAGGGCATGCACCTGGTAGCGGCCCGGATGGCGCGACAACACATCCAGCGTGCTGCAGCCGATGGAGCCGGTGGAACCCAGGATGCACAGGCGCTGTCGCGCGGCACCTGCAGAAGACTCTTGCGCAGCAGTGGTCATGCGTGGATCAGGGCAAGCGCCAGGGGACAGACCGGCAGGAGGGCGTCGATGCGGTCCAGCACACCGCCGTGCCCAGGCAGCAGACCGGAGCTGTCCTTGGCCCCGACACTGCGTTTGATGAGGGATTCAAACAGATCCCCCACCACACTCATCGCGGCCAGGAACAGGCAACCGAACAGCCACCCGGCCGGCCCGAGTCGCTGCCACAACAGCGTAAACAGGCTGGGTGCATCGGTGCGGCCGGAGGCATCCAGCAGCATCCATGCCGCCCCCAGCACCAGCACCCCCACCATGCCGGTGTAGACGCCGGCCCAGCTCTTGCCCGGGCTGATCGCCGGCGCCAGCTTGCGGCGACCCCAGGCCCGCCCGCCGAAGTAGGCCGCGATGTCGGCCATCCAGACCAGACAGAAGGTGGACAGCAGGAAATTCAGCCCTCGAGTCCGACCCTCCACCATCGCCAACCAAGCCAGCCACAGCAGCAGGGGCCCGATCGACAGCCTCAACACCCCAGGAAGCCTGGGCCAGGCCGAAACGCCCCCTCGCAGGGCAAGCGTTCCGCCCGCCACCCAGAGCACCAGCGCCACGGACCACAGCCAACCCGGCGGTTGTACCAAGCCTGCGCCGCTCCAGGCCCAGATGCCTCCCGCCGCCACGACCGCGCCGAAGCACACCGATGCCAGCGCACCGGCGCCATTCAACCGTGCCCACTCCCATCCGGCAGCGGCGATGAACAGCAAGGTCAAGCCAAAGAAGGGCCGGGTGTCCGAAGCAAAAAGTGCAGGCAACAAGACCAGCAGAAGGACGACGGCGGTGATGACGCGTTGCTTGAGCATGGTCGAGGTCAGGGTCCGGACAACACGGTGCGACCGCTTCAGCGGCCAACCGCGGTACCGCTTTCAACCGGGCCCGACAGATCCACCTTCACCTGTCCGAAGCGACGATCGCGACGAGCATAGTCCTCAATGGCCAAGTCCAGCGCCCGGGCGTCGAAGTCCGGCCAGAGACAATCGGTGAAATGAAACTCGGTGTACGCACTCTGCCAGAGCAGGAAGTTGGAGATGCGCAACTCACCGCCGGTACGGATGAACAGGTCCGGATCCGGAGCGTAGGACAGCGACATATAACGCGAAAGGCGGGTTTCGTCCAGGTCCTGCGGCGCCACGCCGTCGGCGATCGCCTTGCGGCAGGCCTGCAGGATGTCCCAGCGCCCGCCATAGTTGAAGGCCACCGACACTGTGATTTTGCGGTTGTTGGCCGTCAACTGCTCGGCGTGGTCCCAGGCATCTCGTACCTTGTCCGCAACGCGCGAGCGGTCACCGATGATGCGAATGCGCACCCCGTCCTCCGCCATGCGGGCGAGGTACTTGGCCACTGCCGTCATCACCAGTCCCATCAGCCCGGAGACCTCGTCGTCCGGCCGATTCCAGTTCTCGGAGGAAAAGGCAAACACCGTCAGGTACTCGACCCCTCGCTCGGAACAGGCGTGGATGGTGTTGACCAGGGCATCCACGCCGAACTTGTGACCCACCACCCGCGGCATCATGCGGCGGTTGGCCCAGCGGCCGTTGCCATCCATCACGATGGCCACATGCTGCGGCACGCGCGACTCAGCCGCCAACATCATCGAACTCCCGCGGGACAACCAATGGAGGAGCCACGGCGGCTCAGACGGCCAGAATCTCGGCTTCCTTGCCGTGGACCAGCTTATCGATCTCGGCCACGGTCCGGTCGGTCAACTTCTGGACCTCGTCCATCAGGCGACGCTCATCATCCTCGGTCAAGAGCTTGTCCTTGAGCAGCTTCTTCGCGTGCTCGTTCGCGTCGCGGCGCAGGTTGCGCACAGCCACCTTTGCATCCTCGCCGGCATGCCGAACCACCTTGGTCAGCTCCTTGCGGCGCTCCTCGGTCAACGCAGGCATCGGTACACGAATCAGATCACCCATCGAAGAAGGGTTGAGGCCCAGGTCCGACTCGCGGATGGCCTTTTCGATCTTCTGGCCCATGCCCTTTTCCCAGGGCTGCACGCTGATCGTGCGGGCATCGATCAGGCTCACGTTGGCCACCTGGCTGATCGGCAGCATGGAGCCGTAGTAATCGACCTGCACTTGGTCCAGGATGCCCGGGTGGGCCCGCCCCGTGCGAATCTTGGTCAACTCGTGCTTGAAGGCCTCGACGGACTTGCCCATCTTTCCTTCAGCACTCTTCTTGATCTCAGCAGCGCTCATCGCATCACACCTCGGAATGGATCAGACAGGGCACCCCACATGGGACACCCGGAGGCATCTCAAACATGCACCAGCGTACCTTCGTCCTCGCCCAACACCACCCGTTTCAGGGCGCCTGGCTTGACGATCGAGAACACCTTGATCGGCAACTTCTGATCCCGGCACAACGCAAAGGCGGTGGCATCCAGCACCTGCAGATTCTTCGAGATCGCCTCATCGAAGTTCACTGAGGCATAACGGGTGGCGGAAGGGTCCTTTTTCGGATCGGCGGTGTAGACACCGTCCACCTTGGTGGCCTTGAGCATGATCTCGGCACCGATTTCTGCCCCCCGCAGCGCCGCTGCGGTGTCGGTGGTGAAAAAGGGGTTGCCGGTGCCACCGGCGAAGATCACCACCTTGCCTTCTTCCAGGTACTGCAGCGCCTTGGGCCGCACATAGGGCTCAACCACCTGATCAATGCCGATGGCCGACATCACGCGCGCCGTCATCCCTTCCAGCCGCATTGTGTCGCCGAGCGCCAGGGAGTTCATCACCGTGGCCAGCATGCCCATGTAGTCGGCTGTCGCCCGATCCATGCCGACCGAACCACCCGCCACGCCGCGGAAGATGTTGCCCCCACCGATGACCACCGCCACCTCGACACCCAACTGTGTCACATCCCGGATCTCCTGCACCATCCGCACGATGGTGGCTCGGTTGATGCCGAAGGCATCGTCGCCCATCAGGGCCTCTCCGGAAAGTTTCAGCAGGATGCGTTTGTAGGCCGGCATGCGTTGTCCTCAGGGATCGGGTCGGTCAGACAGTTTAGGTGATTCGAAGACGGACCCCGGGAGCAACCCCGGGTTCCGTCAGGGCGTCACAAGCGGTTCACTGCCCCTTGGCAGCGGCCACCTGAGCAGCGACTTCGGCCGCGAAGTCATCCTGCTTCTTCTCGATGCCTTCGCCGACCACGAACATCGTGAAGCCCTTGAGCTCCGTCTTGGCCCCCTTCAGGTACGCCGCGACGGTCTGCTTGCCGTCGGCCGCCTTCACGAAGACCTGGTCGAGCAGCGAGACCTCCTTCAGGAACTTCTGCACCGAACCCTCGACCATCTTGGCGACGATCTCAGCCGGCTTGCCGGACTCGGCAGCCTTCTCGGCAGCGATCTTGCGCTCCTTTTCAACCAGCGCAGCCGGCACATCGGCGGAGGACAGCGCCGCTGGCTTCATCGCGGCGATGTGCATCGCAGCATCCTTGGCGGCGACAGCATCACCCTCGAACTCGACGATCACACCGATGCGCACACCGTGCAGGTAGTGGGCCAGCTGGCCACCGCCTTCATAGCGCTTGAAGCGGCGGATCGACATGTTTTCACCGATCTTGCCGATCAGGCCCTTGCGCACGTCCTCAACCGTCGGACCGAAGTCTTCCATCGCCAGCGACAGGGCACCCAGGGCACCCACGTCGGCCGGGTTGTTCTCCGCCACCAGCTTGGCGCAGGCGTTCACGAAGGCCAGGAAGGTTTCGTTCTTGGAGACGAAGTCGGTCTCGCAGTTGACCTCGATCAGGGCACCGGTGCTGCCGGCCACAGCCACGGCGATCACGCCTTCGGCGGTCACGCGCGAGGCAGCCTTGCTGGCCTTGTTGCCCAGCTTGACCCGCAGGATCTCTTCAGCGCGCACCATGTCGCCATCGGCCTCGGTCAGCGCCTTCTTGCACTCCATCATCGGGGCATCGGTCTTGGCGCGCAGGTCGGCAACCATCTTCGCGGTAATTGCAGCCATCGATCTCTCCTTGGCAACCAGCTTCGCGTCGGGCGCAGCCGGATCATCTTCAAAATGTCTGGAAAAAAGGGGGCTGAAGCAGCCCCCTTGCTGAACTCGCAGGCGCGGACTCAGGCGGCGTCGCTGACCTCGACGAACTCGTCGCCCGTCGCAGCCACCGCCTCGACCACCTCATTGATCGAGTTGGCCTTGCCCTCGACAACCGCGTCGGCCATCACACGGGCGTACAGCGCCACCGCCTTGGCGGAGTCGTCGTTGCCGGGGATGACGTAGTCGATGCCGTCCGGGTTGTGGTTGGTGTCCACCACGCCGATCACCGGAATGCCCAGCTTCTGAGCCTCGGCCACGGCGATCTTGTGGTAACCCACGTCGATCACGAACAGCGCATCGGGCAGCGCGTTCATGTCCTGGATGCCGCCGATGTCCTTCTCGAGCTTGGCCAGCTCACGTTGGAACAGCAGGCCTTCCTTCTTGTTCATCTGCTCCAGACCCGCCTCGACCTGAGCCTGCATGTCCTTGAGCTTCTTGAGCGACCCCTTGACGGTCTTGAAGTTGGTCAGCATGCCGCCGAGCCAGCGCTGGTCGACATAAGGCATTCCGGCACGGGCAGCCTCGGCGGCCACCACCTCACGCGCCTGGCGCTTGGTGCCAACGAAGAGGATGGTGCCGCGCTTGGCCGCCAGTTGACGGGCAAACTTGTTGGCCTCGTGGAAGAGCGGAACCGTCTTCTCGAGGTTGATGATGTGGATCTTGTTGCGATGACCGAAGATGAACGGGGCCATCTTGGGGTTCCAGAAGCGGGTCTGGTGACCAAAGTGGACACCGGCTTCCAGCATTTCGCGCATGGTGAAGGACATCGAGAGACTCCAAAGGTTGGATCTAGAATCCGACTGGAATTGCAAACAGCGACAAACGAAACGCGGGGTTGCGGAACGATCCGCATGCACAGGGCCTCGAGTGCCGACCGAGCAACACCTTCAGGTAGCCGGATTCGGGCTTGCGTCACCCAGCCAGCCGCAGGTCCACCGGACCTGTCGCGCTGCGATCAGGAAGAAGTGAAGCTTCACGCTGCCACTGCACTCCTCAATCCCACGGCCACTGAGACGCTTCTTGCGTTGCATCGCTTGTGCCGTGTGCGGGTTAACCTGAAGAGTATAGCAGCCTTGTTCCCCTCTCCCTCCACCTCGCGGTTGGAAGCGCAAACACCGCCGCTACCCGCACCGATTGCCACCGCGACGACCCGCCGCCTTCCCGACCGCTTGAGCCCCTGGAGCCACGGCCCATGCGCATAGCCATCGTCGGCGCAGGCATCGCCGGCATCACCACCGCTCACGAATTGGCCGTGGATGGCCATCAGGTGACCGTACTCGAACAACAGGAAGGCGTGGCCGCGGGTGCGAGCTTTGCCCACAGCGGACTGATCGCACCGGCGCTGCTGGAGCCGGTCGCCCGCGCAGATCAGAAGCGCGGACTGCTGCGGCGCGCCCTGGCCACCGCCGACGCGCTGGACACTCCACGCGACTGGAGCGGCGCCTCGCGACGCTGGCGTCGGCAATGGCAGTCCGCCTGCGCCAACGGCTCGGACCAGGCCCGACTGTCCTTGATCGATCTGGGTCGCTGGAGCCTGGAGCGACAGAAGGCCCTGATCTCGACCCTTCATCTGGAACACGAACGCAGCGACGGAGTGCTGGTGGTGGCACGCGACTCGGACAGCCTGGATCGAAAGATGGCGCGGCTTGAGGGGGTGCAGGCTGCAGGGCAACGTGTGACGCGGTTGGACGCGGACGGCTGCCGGCAGATCGAGCCAGGTTTGAACCCCGATACCCCCCTGGCAGGCGGCATCCGGATTGAGGAGGGCGGCGCAGGCAACTGCCGCGAGTTTGTCCACCAGCTCCGGCTGATCGACGAAGCCCACCACGACGTGAAGTACCACTTCGGCGTCTCCGTGTGCCACCTGCAACGCAAGGGCGATGTCCTCCAGCTGCGCCTGAGCCAACGCCAGAACGCCCGCGACGACAGCGCCCCGACGCGACAACGGGCCTTCCTGCCCACACGGCCGATGGAGCTGCCTGCACAGTTGGAGTTCGACGCGGTGGTGCTGGCCACAGGGCCCGACGCCCTGCCACTGTTGCGGGAGGCGGGGGCGGACCTGCCGCTGCAGCCGGTGTGGGGCAGAACGGCCACCTTCCGTCTGCGCAACGATTGGGCGCAGTTGCCACTGCGTTCTGCCCTGGTGGACGCCGAAACCGGCATCCGGCTCACCCGAATGGGCCAGCGACTGCGCGTCGGCGGGGGTCATGTGCTGGGCGCACTCCCGCAAGGCGACGTCGAGCAGCTTTTTATGCCGCTGTACCAGGTCCTGGACCGCTGGCTGCCCCTGGCTGCACGCCGGGGAGATGTGCAGATCTGGCAGGGTGCCCGCCCCACCCTGCCCGACGGCCTTCCGCTCATCGGTCCGGCGCCGCTGGAAGGCGTCTGGCTGCAGCTCGGCCATGCGGACCATGGCTGGACCCTGGCCTGCGGCGCCGCCCGACTGCTGGCCGACCAGATCGCCGGACGCAGCAGCGAAATCGACGCCACCCCCTTCGCCTCCCTGGCGAGCCGAGGATGGAGTTGAACCGATCGCCCATGCCGCGCTCTCAAGGAAACGCCGGGCCGCCCCAAGTTTCCTTGACCCCCACGGGGGGCGGGCTGGGCGTAGCCCGGCCCTGGGGGCGCTCAGAGGGAACCACGCCAATGATCGCTGCCATTCTCGACACCAACGTGGTACTGGACTGGCTGGTGTTTGAAGACCCTGCTGGCCGCGCATTGGGAGCCCAAGTGGAAAGCGGGCGGTTGCGCTGGCTGATCTGTCCACGCATACAGGAAGAGCTGGCGGACGTTCTGGGGCGGCTCGAACGAATGCCCCACCTCCGGCGCTGGGCCCACCGTAGCGCGGCGGCCTGGGAGGCCGCGCAACGATGGGGCTGTCCGGTGGACGATCCGCCCAGCCTGCCCCCTGCACTGCCGTTGCGCAGCAGCGACCCGGACGATCAGGTGTTCATCGACCTGGCAGTGGGGCAGCAGGCAGGCTGGCTCTTCAGTCGCGACCGTGCGATCCTGCGGTTGGCGCGCCGGCTCAGGCCGCTCGGGGTACAGGCCCTGAGCCCTGCCGCCTGGCTGGCGGGTCAGGCCATTCCGGCCAGGTGAACTCCTCTGAATGCCGATGCAGATCTCCGCTGCCTTCTCCACCCCGTCCACAGTCGCCCCCATTTCCCCGCCTCGCCATGCGTTGGCGCGACTGATGCCTCACCCGGTGGGCTGTGGGGCGCTGCCGCTGCACGATGCTGCCGCGTCCCGCCGGCTGGAGGCCGCGGCTGCGGCTTTGCTGCCCACCCACACCTTGATGCAGCGCGCAGGCCTGGCGGTGGCCCGTCTGGCCCGGGCAATGGCCCCATTTGCGCGGCGCGTCGACATCGTTTGCGGCCCAGGCAACAACGGCGGCGACGGCTTCGAGGCGGCCCTGCACCTGCTGCACGCCGGGCTGGACGTGAGGGTGGCGGCCTTGGGTGATGCCGCTCGGCTGCCGACCGATGCCGCGACCTCTTTGCAGCGCGCTGTGCAGGCCGGGGTGGTGGTCAAACCCTGGCGAGGCCATCTGTCACAGGGAGGCGATGCGGCGGGCCCGCAGGACCTCCTGATCGATGCGCTGCTTGGCCGAGGCCTCAACCGACCGGCCGAAGGCGCCCTGGCACAGGCCATCTCCGCCATGCAGGGAAGTGCGGCACCGGTGCTGGCGGTGGACATTCCCTCCGGGCTGCCGGGTGACCACGGTGTGGTGCCCACGGGCGCCGCAGTGGTGCGCGCCCGAGCCACGCTGGCACTGCTGAGTCTCGCACCCGGCCTCTTCACGGGCCACGGCCGGGACGCTGTCGGAGAACTGTGGTGGGACGACCTCGGCGTCGACCTCGTGATGCAGCCGCCTGCGGCCTGGCTGAACGAGGACTTGAGCTCTGCCCCTCTGCGCCAGCATCGACAGCACAAGGGCAGCTTCGGGGATGTGCGCGTGGTGGGAGGCGCTGCCCAGATGGTGGGCGCAGCCTTGCTGGCCGGGCGCGCCGCGCTCCACGCCGGCGCCGGGCGGGTCTATGTGCACCCCCTGGACCCCCAGGCTCCGCGACTGGATCCACTGCAGCCTGACCTGATGTTCGGTGGGGCAATCGCTCCCTCGGACTGGTCCGCGCAGACCACGGTGCTGGCCGGTTGCGGCGGCGGGCTGGCGATGGACGAAGTGCTGGAGAACCTGCTGGAACCCTGCCCCCGCCTCGTCCTGGATGCCGATGCACTCAATGCCCTGGCCCGCTGCGCCGAGCTGCGCCGGCAGCTGCGGGCTCGCCGGGCACGCGGCGCAGCGACGGTGCTGACCCCCCATCCGCTCGAAGCCCGACGGCTGCTCGAAAGCCTGGGGCGGTCGGGAGACGCGGTGCAGTACGACCGCTTGGGCAGTGCGCGGCGCCTGGCCGATGCCTTCGACTGCGTGGTGGTGCTCAAGGGTTCCGGCACCGTGCTCGCGGCGCCGGATGAACTCCCATGGATCAACCCCACCGGCAATGCCGCACTGGCCGTGCCCGGCAGCGGCGACGTGTTGGCCGGCTGGCTGGCCGGCCTCTGGAGCCCCTGGGACGCCTGCAGCTGCACAGCGCTGCGCGCAGCCCGCCAAGCCGTCTACCGCCACGGCCGTCTGGCCGAGCGACTCAGCCCGGACGGGTCGCCCCTGTCCGCCAGCCGGCAGGCCATGGCGATCGACTGATCCGTTCGGAGCGCCGCCCACCGAGCAACGCAGACCAGAGCCCTGGCGGCTGTCGCGGCGCCAGCCGGGGCGTGCCGGCACAGCTCAGCGACGGCTGCGGCGGCCCTTGGTCACCGCGCCGGCGGATCCGGTAGACGGCTCCTTGACCCCACTGCGTCGGGCGGGCTTGCCGGGCGCCGGCGATGTCTCGGTGGCCATGCCAGCGGCGGCAAGGTCCGGGACGGCTGCGCCGCTGTTCTTGTCGACCACCGTCTTGGTGTCGGACTTCGCAGGCCTCCTGCCCGATTTCTTCGCCTTGCGGCCCGACTGGCGCAGCTGCTGATCCGCGCCCTTCACTGCGGCCAGTTCCTCCTGTGCTGAACTGTGGGCCCGCTCCCGGACCGGAGGACGCCCCGCCGCCGGCAGCGTGTCACGCACCAGACGGAAGTCGATCTTGCGGCCATCCAGGTCCACGCGGCTGACCTGCACGCGGATGCGCCCGCCCACGCCATATCGCACGCCGGTGCGCTCGCCCCGCAGCTCCTGCCGCGCCTCGTCGTAGCGGTAGTACTCGCCGCCGAGTTCCGTGATGTGAACCAGGCCCTCCACGTACAGCTCGTCCAGCTGGACGAACAGGCCGAAACTGGTCACCGCGCTGATGGTGCCGGCGAACTCTTCGCCCAGGCGTTCGCGCATGAACTTGCACTTCAGCCAGGCTTCCACGTCGCGCGAGGCCTCGTCGGCACGGCGCTCATTGGCACTGCAGTGGGCCCCCGCGGCCTCCCAGCCCAGTTGCTCCTGCTGCGTCGCCGCCGCGGCCTTTCCTCCACGGCCTGTCGGTGCGGGCGGCAGGCCCTCGATCTTCATCTCAAGGTGGTAGCGGTGCCGCCCCAGCAGCGCCTTGATCACGCGGTGAATCAAAAGATCCGGGTAGCGGCGGATCGGACTGGTGAAGTGGGTGTAGGCGTCGTAGGCCAGCCCGAAGTGGCCGCTGTTGCGCGGGGTGTAGATGGCCTGCTGCATTGAGCGCAGCAGCATCTGATGGATGGCGGCCGCATCCGGTCGATCGCGGGTGGCCAGTGCGATGGCCTGCATTTCTGCCGGCTTGGGCTCTTCACTGAGCGTGAATCCCAGCCCGAGACTGCGCATGTAGTTCTGCAGCGTGGTCCGTTTTTCCGGCGTGGGGCCTTCGTGCACACGAAACAGCGACGGATGCTTGGCGCCGTGGATGAAGTCGGCCGCGCAGACGTTGGCCGCAAGCATCGACTCCTCGATCAGCCGGTGCGCCTCGTTGCGCACCCGGGGCACGATCTTCTCGATGCGACCGTTCTCATCGCAGACGATCTGCGTCTCCGTGGTTTCGAAGTCCACTGCCCCGCGCAGCGCACGTTGCTTGAGCAGAGCTCGATAGACCTCGTGCAGGTGCAGCAGGTGCGGCAGCAGTGCGGCGCGGCGCTGAGCCTCCGGCCCGCGGGTGTTGCCGAGGACGGTGGCCACTTCCGTGTAAGTGAAGCGCGCGTGCGAGCTGATCACCGCAGGGAAGAACTGGTAGGCATGCACCTCGCCTTCCGGGTTGATCAGCATGTCGCAGACCAGGCTGAGGCGGTCCTCCTCCGGATTGAGCGAACACAGGCCGTTGGACAGCTTCTCCGGCAGCATCGGGATGACGCGGCGGGGAAAGTACACCGATGTCGCACGCTCGAAGGCATCCCGGTCCAGCGGCTCGCCCGGCTTGACGTAGTGGCTCACGTCGGCGATCGCCACCAGCAGGCGCCATCCCTTGAAGCGCCCGACCTTGGCAGGCTCGCAATACACCGCATCGTCGAAATCACGGGCGTCCTCGCCATCGATGGTCACCAGCGGCACGTCGCGCAGGTCGATGCGGTGTCGCATGTCGGCCGCACGCAGACGCTCCGGCAGCTTGGCGGTCTGCGCCAACGTCTCGGCGGTGAAACGATGCGGCACCTCGTACTTGCGCACCGCGATCTCGATCTCCATGCCTGGATCGTCAATGTCCCCCAGCACCTCCGTGATGCGCCCGACCGGCTGCGAGTACAGCGAGGGCGGTTCGGTGAGTTCCACCGCGACCACCTGGCCGGACTTGGCATCGGCCGTGGCGTTCTTCGGGATGAGGATGTCCTGCCCGTAGCGCTTGTCCTCCGGTGCCACCAGCCACATGCCGCCTTCGTGCAGCAGTCGGCCGATGATCGGCGAGCGCTTGCGCTCCAGGATCTCGAGTACCCGGCCTTCCGGCCGACCTCTGCGGTCGTGCCGGATCACGCGGACCTTGACCCGATCGCGGTGCAACACGGCGCGCATCTCCTGTGGCGCCAGGTAGATGTCCGGCAGTCCCCCCCCCTGGATCACAAAGCCGTGCCCGTCCCGGTGACCCTGCACGAGGCCTTCGACCTCACTCATCAAAGTTGTGTTGTTCAAAAGAACATCCTTTTTTTGGTTGACCCCTTGTATCTTGCCTCAAGAGGGGTTTATACTTTCGGTCTCGGTTGATCGCTGCAGCAAACAGCACAGCAAACAACTGATAAGTTTCAAGCCCAGGTGGCGGAATTGGTAGACGCACTAGTTTCAGGTACTAGCGGGTAACTCCGTGGAGGTTCGAGTCCTCTCCTGGGCACCAAAGCAAGAAAGCCGGCAATCGAAAGGTTGCCGGCTTTTTTCATGCCTTCAGGGCAGCCGGCTGCGAGAACAAGGAAATGTCGCCCTTGAGGCGGCAACGGAATGCGGACCCGTGCAGACACGGCGTGGATCGATTTCAGCGGCGTTCGAATCGATTGCATTGTGTTGACCTGCATCGATTCGCCGCCTCTTTCAGTCCCTCAAACCGACAGCTTGCGGGCCAGACCTTCGGGCCGAAGCCCGTCGTACTCCTCGAAGGGCTGATGGATCCAGGGGCTGGTCGGCAGCATCTCGACAAAGTAGTCCGGCGTGTAGGTCGAAAGCCCCTTGACCCACAGCACCGCCGATCGCAGCTCGGCGATCGACGGCATGCTGCGCAGACGCTGCACCACCGCCTTCAAAGTCACACCGGAATCTGACAGGTCATCCACCAGCAGCACCCGTCCGGCCAGTTCGCCCTTGGGCATGGTGATGTACTTCGCCATGTCGAGCCGACCCTGGATCGTGCCGGCTTCGGCGCGGTAGGAGCTGGTGGACATGATCGCCAGCGGCTTGTCGAACACCCGCGACAACACGTCACCGGGCCGCATGCCGCCGCGCGCCAGGCAGAGGATCTGATCGAACTCCCAGCCCGAGTGATGCACCTTGAGCGCCAGGCGCTCGATCAGCAGGTGGTACTCGTCCCAGGACACATAGAGGTGTTTGCCGTCGTCGGTGAGCATCATGCAGCCTTGCGTGGATGAGCGGTTCGTTCGCAGCGAATCGGGGATCAGGAATCAAGCCTGGTAGGGCTGTCGCAGCAGGATGGTGTGATCACGGTCGGGGCTGGTCGAGACGACGTGGATCGGCACACCAGTGACCGCCTCGATTCGGTTCAGGTAGTGGCGGGCATGGGCCGGCAGCTTGTCCAGCTCGGTGACCCCCACCGTGGTCTCCGTCCAGCCCGGCAGCGTCTCATAGATCGGCTCACAGCGAGCGATCTCGTCGGCCCCCATCGGCAGCAGATCGATGGTCTCGCCATCCAGCCGGTAGCCGGTGCACAGCTTGAGTTCGCCGAGTCCGTCCAGCACATCGAGCTTGGTGATGCACAGGCCGGACAGACCATTGACCTGCGCCGAGCGCTTCAGCAGGGCGGCGTCGAACCAGCCGCAGCGGCGCGAGCGACCGGTCGTCACGCCCTTCTCGGCACCCACCGTGCTCATGTGGTAGCCGGGCGTGCCCGGCACCTCCCAATCCAGCTCCGTCGGGAACGGCCCCCCACCGACGCGGGTGCAGTAGGCCTTGGTGATGCCCAGCACGTAGTGCAGCAGACCGGGACCGACCCCGGAACCCGCCGCAGCGTTGCCTGCCACGCAATTGCTGGAGGTCACGTAGGGGTAGGTGCCGTGATCCACATCCAGCAGCGTGCCCTGCGCCCCTTCGAACAGCAGGTTCTGCCCCGCCAGGTGTGCTTCGTTCAACTCACGCGAGACGTCGGCCATCATCGGCCGCAGCAGCTCGGCGTGGCGCATGGCTTCGTCGTAGACCGCCTGGAACTGCACCTCGCCATCGGCGATGTAAGGCTTGAGTGCCTCCGGGAACGCGAAGCCCTTCGACCCCAGGAAGCTGGTCAGCACGTGGTTGTGCAGCGCCAGCAGGTCCCGCAACCGGGCCGCCAGGCGATCGGGGTACTTCAGGTCCTGCACCCGCAGCGCACGCCGGGCCACCTTGTCCTCGTAGGCCGGACCGATGCCTCGGCCGGTCGTGCCGATCTTCTCGCTGCCGCCCTGTTCGCGCGCGGCTTCCCGTGCCACATCCAGCGCCGCGTGGAACGGCAGGATCAGCGGGCAGGCCTCAGACACGCGCAGGCGCGACCGCACCTCGACACCGGCCTGCTCCAGACCGACGATCTCCTCGAACAGCTTGCCGGCGGACAACACCACACCGTTGCCGATGTAGCACTTCACACCCGGGCGCATGATGCCGCTGGGAATCAGGTGCAGTGCCGTCTTCTTGCCATTGATGACCAGGGTGTGACCGGCGTTGTGTCCACCCTGAAAGCGGACCACGCCCTGCGCACTCTCGGTCAGCCAGTCGACCAGCTTGCCCTTGCCCTCATCACCCCACTGGGTGCCCACCACCACGACATTTCGTCCGCGCATGGCGCTGCTCATGTTCATCTCGGGTTCCGTCTCTTCGGGAGAAATGCCGCCAAGTGCCCAGGCACTCAGCAGGCGCGCACGACCCACAGGCCGTCAACCGCGACCAGCTCGCGGTCGCACTCGAATTCATCCACTTCCTGCTCATGGCCGGGCAGCACGCAGACGACGGCCTCACCCTGCACACGCAGGCGCCGCACCGCAGCGCGCAGGCCCCGGTCCTCGCTCCAGGGCGCCCGAATGGCGGCGTGCCGGCCGTCGAAGCCCACATGCTCGACCACCGACTTCAGGTCCAGGCTGAAACCCACCGCCGGACGACGGCGGCCGAACACCTCACCCACATCGTCGTAGCGGCCACCCCGGGCCAGCGTATCGCGCCCACCTGGGGCGTACAACGCGAAGCGCGCCCCACTGTAGTAGGCATAACCAGACAGGTCAGCCAGATCGAAGCCGACCCGCAGACCCGGGTGGCTGGTGCGCAGTTGCTGCGCCAGCCAGGTCAGATCATCCAGCGCGGCGCTGATGGCCGGCTGACGGGGCAAACGTTCCCGGGCTTGCGCCAGCACCTCATCGCCGCCATACAGGTCCGGCAGGGCGCGCAGGCCGTCGCGCACTTCGACGGGCAGATCCGCCGTGAGCTCGGCCAGCGTCGGCGCATCCTTGGCCGCGAGCGCTTCCTGGATGCGCTGCAGCTTCGGCGCATCGGCCTTCACCGCACAGAGCAGCCCTTCCAACACCCGCGCATCGGCCAGATCCATCACCAGTCCATCCAGGCCAGCACGGGCCAGGCAGTCGATCGCCAGCTCCTGGATCTCCAGGTCGGCTTCCAGGCCGGCATGGCCGAACAACTCAGCGCCGAACTGCAGCGGCTCGCGGCTGCCGTGCAACCCGCTGGGCCGGGTGTGCAGCACCGGGCCGCAGTAGCACAGCCGGGTCACGCCGCGGCGGTTGAGCAAGTGGGCGTCGATGCGCGCCACCTGGGGCGTGGTGTCCGCCCGCACGCCCAGGGTGCGACCACTGAGCTGGTCAACGAGCTTGAAGGTGCGAAGGTCCAACGCATGGCCGGTGCCCGACAGCAGCGACTCGAGGTGCTCGAGCAACGGCGGCATGACCAGCTCGCAGCCGTAGCTGCGCGCGGCGTCGAGCATGATTCGGCGCAACTCCTCGATGCGCCGCGCCTCATGCGGCAACACGTCGGCGATGTGCTCGGGCAGGAGCCAAGCAGAAGACATAGGTGACCGGGTGTTAAAAGTGAGATTCTACCGGTCTGAAGGGACGTCCCGGCCAGCGCCGCGCCGATTGCGCCGCACACAACGCCAGCAACGGGTACCGCGCTCAGTCGCCGCCGAGAAACATCAGCGCAAGCAGACCGACGACGATGCTGCACAGGCCAATGAAGCGAATCTGCCCGTCGCTGAGTTGCAGCACCTGCTGAAAGACCTGGCGCCAACGCGCCGGGCTGATGAAGGGCATCGAACCCTCGATCACCAGGACCAGCGCGCAGGCCAGCAGGAAGGCGTCCCCCATCCCGAGGCTGCCTCAGCGTCCCTTGGCCGCCGCAGCGGCGGGCGCAGCCCCCCCTCGCATCGCCTTGAAGAAGTCGCTGGACGGATCCATCACCATCACGTCGTTCTTGCTTCGGAACGTGGCCCGGTAGGCCTCCAGGCTGCGATAGAACTGCGCAAATTGGGGATCCCGACCGAAGGCATCGGCATACAGAGCGGATGCCTTGGCATCCCCCTCACCCTTGACCTTCTGGGCATCGCGATAGGCCTCGGCCAGGATGACTTCCCGCTGCTTCTCGGCGTCGGCGCGAATCTTTTCGCCGTCTGCGCCGCCCTCTGAACGCAGCTCGTTGGCCACTCGCTTGCGCTCGGACTCCATGCGACGGTAGACCGACTCGGTGATGGTGGAGGCAAAGTCCACCCGCTTGATGCGCACATCCACGATCTGGATGCCGAAGTTCTTGGCGTCGTCCACCAGGCGCTGCATCACACCCTGCATCACCTTTTCGCGTTCGGTCGCCAGGACCGCTCGCACGGTGCGCTTGGTCACCTCCTCGTTGAGCGCCGCCTGCACGATCGGCGACAGGCGGGCTTCGGCCGAGCGCAGGTCCACCCCGGTGTTGCGGATGAACTGGCGCGCCTCCGTCACCCGCCACTTCACCAGCCAGTCGATCACCAGGCTCTGCTTCTCGGCGGTGAAGATGGGCCGGGTCTCCGGGCTGTCCAGCGTCTGCGTGCGGCGGTCGATGAACACCACGTTCTGCAGCGGCGGCGGCATCTTGAACTTCAGCCCCGGTTCGGTGATGACCTCGCGAATTTCACCCAGGGAGTACACCACCGCATAGTTGCGCTGATCGACCACAAACAAAGTGGACATGGCGGTCATCAGGACCAGCACCACCCCCACCACCATCAATCCGATTCGGTTCATGTGCGCTGCTCCTCTCAGCGGCTGTCACGGTCACGGCCGCGTGCGCCGTCGCGCGAGCGGACATCCACGGCCGCCCCGGTAGACGGTGCTTCTGCCGGCGTCGTCGCCGGTGCAGGCACAGCCGTTCCCGCAGGCGGCGCGGCCTGCTGGATCAGTTTGTCCAGCGGGAGGTAAAGCAGATTGTTTCCAGAACGCGCATCCACATAGACCTTGGTCACGCTGGAATAGACCTGCGCCATCGTGTCGATGTAAAGGCGATCGCGGGTGACCGACGGCGCCTTCTGGTATTCGGACAGCACCGAACGGAAGCGCTCCGCATCACCCTCTGCCTGGGCGATGACCCGAGCCCGATAACCCTCGGCCTCTTCCTTCAGCCGAGCAGCGGTGCCCCGGGCGCGCGGAATGATGTCGTTGGCATAGGCCTGCCCTTCGTTTTTCAGGCGCTCACGGTCCGCACCCGCCTTGAACGCATCGTCAAAGGCCGCTTGCACCTGTTCGGGTGCCTGTACGCTTTGCATGTTGACGTTGATCACCAGGATGCCCGCCTTCAACCGGTCCAGCTGGGCCTGAATCATCTTGACGAGTTCCACGGCAATCGCGTCACGCTGCTCGTACAGCACCGAGTTCATCGACGAGCGTCCGACAATCTCACGCACAGCAGACTCGGCAGCCTGCTGAACCGCCTCTTCGACGCTGCGGTTCTCGAAGAGGAATTCCTTCGCATCCTTCAATCTCCACTGAACGGTGAAGCGGATGTCGACGATGTTCTCGTCCTGGGTCAACATGGACGAGTCCCGCAGCCCCGTGGCCTGCACCACGGCATTGCGACCGACCTCGGTGGATCGCGTCTGGGTGACGCCGACCACCTCATGAGCCTGGAACGGATACGGCCAGCGGAACTGGATGCCGGCGTCCACCGTGCGGCCGAACTTGCCGAAGGTCATGATGACCGCCTGCTGGCCTTCCTGGACGATGAAGAAACCACTGCCCAGCCAGAGCAGCGCGACCACCCCGACGATCAGCCCACCACCGATGCCGGCGATGCGACGGTCCGACGGCCCCGGATCGCCTCCCCCACCCGTCTCCGGAGGGCGAGGAGCGCTTCCACCAGGTCGCCCGCCGATGAGCCCACCGAGCTTGCGGTTGAAATCCCGCCACAGCTCATCCAGGTCCGGCGGACCATCGTTGCGACCGTTGTTCAGCACAAGGGTGTCGTTGTGCGCGGCAGCCCTTCGGCCGACCGCCCCTGTCCAGGCCTGACGCACCGCCGCCGCCAGCACATGCCAGCCGGCCAAAGCCGTCGCTCCCCAGGGCCCGGGTTCTCGGTGTGTCCTAGCGTTCATCACGTATTTTGAGTTCAGATTTTTCAGTTTTCCACCGCAGGATCGTAGCGCAGCACTGCAGGGCTCTCATTGCGCTCGTCGGCGACAGATCCCGCGAGAGCGTCGTCCACAGACCGCGCGAATCGGGGATCCTCGCTATCCACGTCATCGCGGTCCTGCATCGATCGAATCAGCATTCCCGTGACCTGTCGGCGCAGTTGATCCAGGCCTTCGCCGGTTCGCGCACTCACGAAACAGCGCTCCACCGGTCGGCCTGGCTCCACCTCGTAGTGGTCGTGATCGACCCGCGAACGGGCGGTTGGTTCCTGCGCATCGATCTTGTTGAACACCAGCAATTGAGGAACGCCCTCGGCCCCGATCTCGAGCAGCACCCGTTGCACCTCCCGGATCTGGTCCAACCACACCGGTGACGCCGCATCAACCACATGCAGGAGCAGATCCGCATCGGCGGCTTCCTGCAGGGTGGCCTGGAAGGCCTCTACGAGCGAGTGCGGCAGGTCGCGAATGAATCCCACCGTGTCCGACAGCGAGACACTGCGCCCAGCCTCTTCCAGATACATCTGCCGCGTGGTGGTGTCCAGCGTGGCAAAGAGTTGGTCTGCCGCATAGGCCTGCGCCTTCACGAGCGCATTGAACAGCGTGCTCTTGCCTGCGTTGGTGTAGCCGACCAGTGAGACGCGGAAGGTGCCGTGGCGCTCTCGGGCGCGGCGCTGCGTGCTGCGCTGCCGCTTCACCTTCTCCAGACGCTCCTTGACGGACTTGAGGCGCGCCGAAATCATCCGGCGGTCCAGCTCAATCTGTGTTTCGCCCGGTCCACCGCGATGCCCCACCCCGCCGCGCTGCCGCTCCAGGTGGGTCCATCGCCGCACCAGGCGGGTCGAAAGGTACTGCAGCCGCGCGAGCTCGACCTGCAGCTTGCCTTCGTGACTGCGTGCACGGGCAGCAAAGATCTCGAGGATCAGACCGGTGCGGTCCAGGACCTCCACCGACAGGTGTCGCTCCAGATTGCGCTGCTGCGCCGGGCTGAGCGGCTGATCGAAGATGACGCAGTGCGCCTGATGCTCTTGGACCAAGGCCTTGATTTCATCGGCTTTGCCCGAGCCCACAAACAAGGCGGCATCGGGCGCCTTGCGCCGGGCGATCAACCGTGCCACCGGCTGATCGCCCGCCGACTCTGCCAACAGCGCCAACTCGTCCAGCGTCGAATCGAAGGACGAACCTGGCCCGAAGTCCACGCCCACGAGCACGGCCCGTGGGGCTGGTTGAAGTCCCGGTTCGGTCAAGGCGGGGTTGGCGTGTGCAGCTCGGTCGGAACCGTGAGACGGATCAGTTGCCGTCCTGGCTGTCGTTGGCGTGGAAATTGACCGGTCGGCCCGGCACGACGGTGGAGATCGCGTGCTTGTAGACCATCTGGGTCACGGTGTTGCGCAGCAGAACCACATATTGATCAAAAGACTCGATGTGGCCTTGGAGCTTGATGCCGTTGACCAGGTAGATCGACACCGGCACATGCTCCTTGCGAAGGAGGTTCAGGAAGGGGTCTTGTAGCAGTTGCCCTTTGTTGCTCACGATATTCTCCGTGTTGGAAGAAGAAACACAAGCCTGCACGTTATCACACGGGCAGAAAGCTGCCGGGCTCAGGCGTCCTTCTGTGCGAAGGGGTTGCTCGAACCACGCAACTCGATCCGAAGGGGCGTGCCCGTGAGTTTGAAGTGCTCGCGGATGCGCCCTTCCAGATAGCGCTTGTACGTGTCGGTCACATGTTCCACGGCATTGCCGTGGATCACGACCAGGGGGGGATTCTGCCCTCCTTGGTGGGCATAGCGCAGTTTGGGTCGGTAGATCCCCACACGCTGGGGTTGCTGGAACTGCACAGCCTCGTGGATCAAGCGGGTCAAGACCGGCGTGGACATCTTGCGCTTGGCCGAGGCCCAGGCCTCGTCGATGGCCTTCCACAGCGGCCCCAGACCCTGGCGCTTGCGTGCCGAGATGTGCAGCACCGGCGCGTACTTCAGGAAAGACAGGCGGTGTTCGATGGAGCGTTGCAGTCGTTCGCGCTGGTAGCTGTCCACAGCATCCCACTTGTTGATGGCGATCACGATGGCCCGCCCCGCCTCGGCCGCATAGCCGGCGATGTGGGCGTCCTGGTCAGACACCCCTTCCACCGCATCGATGAGCAGCAGCACCACATTGGCGTCGGCGATGGCCTGCAGCGTCTTGACCACCGAGAACTTCTCGATGGCCTCGAACACCTTGCCCTTGCGGCGCAGGCCCGCGGTGTCGATGAGCTCGTAGCGGCGGCCACCACGCTCGAAAGGCACGTGGATGGCGTCCCGGGTGGTGCCCGGCAGATCGAAGGCCACCAGGCGCTCTTCGCCCAGCCAGGCGTTGATCAGCGTGGACTTGCCCACGTTCGGCCGCCCGGCCACGGCCAACCGGGTGGGGCGATCATCGGCATCGTCAGCGCCGGAGCCCTCCTCATCGTCCTCGGGAGGTTCGAACCCCTCCAGCGCCAGCTCGATCAGGCTGCGCACACCCTGGCCGTGGGCCGACGAGACCGGAATCGGCTCGCCGATGCCCAACTCGTGGAACTCGGCCAGCTGAGGGCCATCCTTCATGCCTTCGGCCTTGTTGGCCGCCAACAGGACACGCTTGCCGCAGCTGCGCAGGTAACGCGCGATGTCATGGTCCTGCGCCGACAGACCGGCGCGCACGTCCACCACGAAAATCACCGCATCCGCCTCGGCCACGGCCTGACGGGTCTGCTTGGCCATCTCCTGGTAGATGCCGCTGTTGGAGTCCGGCTCGAAGCCGCCGGTGTCGATCACGATGAACTCGTGGCCGCTGGCCCGACCGTCACCGTAGTGGCGGTCGCGGGTCAGCCCGGCGTAGTCCGCCACGATCGCATCGCGCGAACCGGTCAGCCGGTTGAACAGGGTGGATTTGCCCACGTTGGGTCGACCGACGAGGGCAATCACGGGTTTCATCGCAGTACTCCAGCGAAACGGGAGACCCGCAGGGTCTCTCGAAAAAATCCAGCAGGGTGGCAGGACCATCGCCCCCCAGGGTCATCGAGTCAGGGCATCACTCGGGACGAAAAGCCTGCAGTCGCCCATCGCGCGTCAGCACCCAAAGCCGGTGGGCATCGCGCAGCAAGGGGGCGGCCACCGCACTGCCATCGGTGGGCAATCGAAGCAGCGTCTCGCCGCGGCTGCGGTCCAGGAAGTGCAACCAGCCCTCCCCGTCACCAAAGACGACCGCCCCGGCAAAGCTCACCGGTGCACTCAGGCCCCGGTTGCGCAGGCGTTCAGTGGACCAGAGGAGGTCACCGCTGCTGCGCTTCCACGCCGTCACGCGGTCGCTGGAATCGGCCGCCACCACGACGTCGGCGTCAGCCGCCAGGCCCTGATAGCCGCTCTGCTGGCGCGACCACAGCAGGTTGGCCCGCTCTGCATTCACACAGGCCACCGCCACCTGGAAGGAGCGCAGGCAGATAGTGTCACCCACCCGCGCGGCGGGCCCCACCAAATCGGACAGCCGCTCGACTTCGTTGACGCCGCGGGAAGCAGCCACCGCGAGGTCGCTGCGCACCGAGCCTTGCAGGGGGTCCAGACCGACCAGACGCGCCCCCACCCCCACCAGCAGCGTGTCCTTGTACGCCATCAACACGCCCGGCTGACTCAGGTTGAGCGGCTCGCCAGGGCGGCGATGCACCCACAGGCGCTGCCCATCCAGCAGGTCGTAGGCCTCGACCCGGCGGTCCACCGTCAGCACGAACACACGCCCACCGGCCACCAAGGGCGCGGTGGCCACCGGGGAAGCCAGGCGAAGGCGCCAGACCTCCCGGCTCGCATCCAGCACCACCAGATCGCTGGCTTCGGTGACCACAGCCATGTGACGTCCGTCGAAGCCCACCCCGGTCTCGATGCGGCCGTTCACTGGCAGGCGGGCCTGTTCGGCACCGGTGGTGGCTTCCAGCAGCAGCACCTCGTCGCGGTTGGCCACGGCCAGCTGGTGGCCGGCACGCACCATCGACAGGTAGGCCGGCGGTGCACCGATCGAGCGACTCCAGTCGGAGGCCACCTTCAACTTGGGGGCGTAGTCCTGCAAGGGGGCGGGCACCGGCTTTTCCGCCGCGCAGCCGACCAGCCAGGCAGACAGCCCCACGACCAGAAGCTGCACCCAACCGCTGCGCCGCAGCGGACGCCCCCCGCCCCTGCGCACCACCGCGCCTGCCATCACCGCTGGGCTCCGGAAGCCGACGGCGACGCTGCGCCCACCGCAGGCGCCATCGCACCCAGCGCCATCAGCTTGGCCTCGACCAGACGGCGGTACTCGGACTCGGCTTCAAATCCATCCAGCGCCGCGCGGTAGGCCGCAGCGGCGGCATCACGCTTGCCCTGAGCCAGCAGGATGTCGCCGCGCCGATCGGCCGCCAGGGGCGAGAAGGCACCGCTGTCGCCCTCCAGCTGCTTGAGCGCTTCGTCGTACTTCTTCTGGTCCAGCAGCAGGCCCGCCAGGCGCAGGCGAGCCACCGTGCGGTAGTCGCTGTCCGAACCCTTCTCCACCACCCACGTCAGGGTTTGTGCTGCGGCCTCGGGCTGGCCCTTGTCGAACTGCAGTCGCGCTGTCAGCAGTGCGGCCTGTGTGGCATAGGTGGTGGAACCAAAGCGGTCCTTCAGGTCCCCCAGCACCTGCTGGCTGCGCTGCAGGTCTCCCTGCTGCACGACCTTTTCCAGCTCACTGAACATGCCGCCGGCCCTGCCGGCCTGGTCGCGCTGCCACCACTGCCAGCCCATCCAGGCGGCGTAGGCGGCAAGCACAAGGGTGAGCGTCCAGGTGATCAGGTTGCCGTACTTGCGCCAGAAGTGCTTCAGCTCGTCGAGCTGTTCCTGCTCCTGCAGGTCGAGGGAATTGGCCATGGGTGGGCTGTGGTGGGTTCAGTGGGCGGGCGCCGGCATTATCGCGGCGCCCGGCAATGGGTCGGGTTGGAGATCAGCTGCGCAGCTGCGACGCCCATTCGGCGGCACTGGCGAGCGGCTGCAGCAGTTGCCGCGGCGCGTCCGCCACTTGGGCAGGATCGTCACGCAGCCGCTTCACGGCCACCTGCCCCTGCGCCAGCTCATCGGCGCCGAACACCAGCGCGTGGCGGGCCCCGCTGGCGTCGGCCTTCTTGAACTGGGACTTCATGCTGCCCAGGCCATCCTTGCCACCGGCATGCAGCACCACGGCGCAACCCTCGGCGCGCAGGGCCTCGACACAGGCGGTGGCCAAAGGCAGCGCCGCGGCGTCCGGGATCACCGCATAGGCGTCGGGTGCCTGCACCGGAGTGGACACGCCAACCTCCTCCAGCAGCGCCAGCACGCGCTCGATGCCCAGGCCCCAGCCCACCGCAGGCGCGGGCTTGCCGCCCAGCTCCGCGATCAGGCCGTCGTAGCGACCGCCGCCACAGACCGTACCCTGCGCCCCGAGTCGATCGGTGACCCACTCGAACACCGTCAGGTTGTAGTAGTCCATGCCGCGCACCAGGCGCGGGTTGAGGCGGTAGGGCTGGCCCACTGCGTCCAGCTGCGCCTTGACCGCATCGAGGTGCTTCAGTGACGCCTCGCCCAGGAAGTCCATCAGCTTCGGTGCGGCCTCGACCAGCGCCTGCATGGCCGGGTTCTTGGTATCGAGGATGCGCAGCGGGTTGCTGTGCAGGCGGCGCCGGGCTTCCTCGTCGAGTTGGTCCGAGTGGGCCTCGAAGTGGGCGATCAGCGCGGCGCGGTGCGCGCGGCGCTCTTCAGGTTGGCCCAGGCTGTTGAGCTCCAGGCGCACGTCGGTGAGCCCCAGGTCGCGCCAGAGGCTGCGCGCCATCAGGATCACCTCGGCATCCACCTCCGGTCCGCCATAGCCCAGCGCTTCAACACCGACCTGGTGGAACTGGCGGTAGCGGCCCTTCTGCGGGCGCTCGTGGCGGAACATCGGCCCGATGTAGAACAGGCGCTTGCCGCCTTCGTACAGAAGTGAGTGCTCGTTCACCGCACGTACCACGCCGGCGGTGCCCTCGGGACGCAACGTGAGCTGGTCGCCATTCATGCGGTCTTCGAAGGAGTACATCTCCTTCTCGACGATGTCGGTGACCTCGCCCAGCCCGCGCACGAACAGCGCAGTGGGCTCGACGATCGGGGTGCGGATGTTGGCGTAACCGTAGCGGCGCATCAGTGCGCGCACGGTGGTCTCGAACCACTCCCAGCGCGCCGATTCCGGCGGCAGGAGGTCGTTCATGCCTTTGACGGCCTGAAGTTTTTCGCTCATGGTCAAAGCAGGGGTGCGTCGGACGGCACCAAAGCAGCCGCCCGCAGAGATTCAGTCACCGGGCAGCGGAAGCCACCCGGCACAGATGGAATGGATTCAGCCCGCCGATTCCGGGGTCGCCGAACCGAAGCGGCGCTCGACATAGCGTTCGACGATGCGCTGGAACTCCGACGCAATCCCGTCGCCACGCAGCGTGAGCGCTTTTTCACCGTCGATGAAGACCGGCGCCGCCGGCACCTCACCGGTCCCGGGCAGACTGATGCCGATGTCGGCATGCTTGCTTTCCCCGGGGCCGTTGACGATGCAGCCCATGACCGCCACCTTCATCGCCTCCACCCCCGGGTACTGGGCCCGCCAGACCGGCATCTGCGCGCGCAGGTAGTCGTCGATCTGCTTGGCCAGTTCCTGGAAGGTGGTGCTGGTGGTGCGGCCGCAGCCGGGGCAGGCGGTCACGCTGGGCACGAAGCTGCGCAGCCCCAGGGCCTGCAGGATCTCCAGTGCCACCACCACCTCCTGGGTGCGGGCCTCGCCCGGCTGAGGCGTCAGGCTCACGCGAATGGTGTCGCCGATGCCCTGCTGCAGCAGCACCGCCAGCGCCGCGGCAGACGCCACGGTGCCCTTGGTGCCCATGCCGGCCTCGGTCAACCCCAGGTGCAGCGGGTAGCGGCAGCGCCGCGCCAGTTCCTGGTACACCGCGACCAGATCCTGCACGCCGCTGACCTTGCAGCTGATCAGCACCTGTGCCGGGTCCATGCCCAATTCCACCGCCTGGGCCGCCGAGTCCAGTGCCGACTGGATCAGCGCCTCGTACATCACCTGGCGGGCATCCCAGGGTTGGGCACGGCGATTGTTCTCGTCCATCAGCTGCGCGAGCAGCACCTGGTCCAGGCTGCCCCAGTTCACGCCGATGCGCACTGGCTTGTCGTGTCGCAGCGCAGCTTCGATCATCTGGCCGAACTGACGGTCGCGCTTGTCACCCTTGCCGACGTTGCCGGGGTTGATGCGGTACTTGGACAGTGCCGCCGCGCAGGCCGGAAAGTCGGTCAGCAGCGTGTGGCCGTTGTAGTGGAAATCGCCGATCAGCGGCACGTCGATGCCCATGCGGTCCAGCTGCTCACGGATCGCCGGTACCGCCTGAGCCGCCTCGGGCGTATTGACGGTCAACCGCACCAGCTCGGAGCCGGCCAACGCCAGCTCCTTGACCTGGATGGCGGTGCCGATCACATCCACCGTGTCGGTGTTGGTCATCGACTGCACCCGCACCGGCGCGTCGCCGCCGACCGTGACCACGCGCGTGCCCCAGGCCACACGGGCCTGCAGGCTGCCCCGGGGCGCGGGCTCGCCCAGCGGTACCGGCTGCGCAAAGGCAGCCTCGGTCGTCAGCTCCTTGCTTGGGTCCTGCGCCATCGAGAACTCACTTCAGGTCGAGACGCGCAACGTTGTCGCGCGTGAAAGGTTGCAGCTCCACCGGCTGGCCACGCAGGCTCAGGCGGGTGCCGTCGGCGTTGCCGATCTTGAGCTTCATGGGCATCGTGCCGTCCAGTCCGACCACCTCGCCAGGCAGCAGCATGCGCGACAACAGCACGGCCCCTGAGGCGTCGCGCACTTCCACCCAGGACTCTGCCGAGGTGCGCAGCAGCACCGGGCCGGCCGCAGCCGCCTTCTGGGCGGACGCCGCGGGCTCATCCGGCGGCGCAGAGTGCACCGTATCGACCACCGCGCTGGCCATCCCGGCTGCGCCGGACGAAGCCGCCTGAGGTGCCGATGCAGCCAGGGCCGCCGCGGCCGCCGAAGCCACCCCCGGCACGGCCGAGGCGGCCTGCACCACCAGCTCCACGCTGGATGCGGACAACGCCCCCGCCTGGCTGGCGGCCTCCTGCGCGCTTGTGGCCACCCCACTGCCCACGGCACTGAACAACGTCCGCATAGGAGGTGCAAACCAGAGCAACAAGGCACCGATCAGCAGGATCGCCGGCGCGAGAACACCGGGTCGCAACCACTCGGGCCAACCACCGACCTGCACCCGCCCGTCCGGCTCGCGATAGGGCGTGGCCAGGCCGCGCGACACACTCTCCAGCGCCGCAGGCGCGGGCACAGACTGCGGCAGTGCCGCCAATACAGCCTGAGGGTCCAGTCCGAGCTGCCGAGCCACCGACATGGCCAACCCGCGTACAAAGGCATTTCCCGGCAATTCCTCGAAGCGCTCGGACTCCAGCGCCGCCAACTTGCGCACCGGCACCTTCAGCAACTGGGCCAGCTGATCCAGCTCGAGCCCCTGCGCCTCCCGAGCCTGCCGCAGGAGAGCACCGGCACCGGCTGGAGGCACAGCAGGCACATCGCTTTCATCAGTGCTGCCTGCCTTGTCAAACTCACTCATCGAACCTTCCTTGGTCAAAGGCCGCAGCCTCACGTGAGCCGGGGAAGCGCGTGCGCAGTTGCTGCCCCCATTCATTGGTACCGTCTCGATTGCCGCGACGCCTCTCGATCCGGGCAGCCAGCCAGAGCGTCTGCGCGTTCACCCACTCCGCCGTCTGATTGACCCGTTGCACATAAAAGCGCGCGCGGTCCGGCTGCCCCAGCCGCAAGAGCACCTCCGCCAGGTTGACTGCGGTGGCAGGGTTGCCGGCGTCGAGCTCGTAGCTGGCGAGCAGCGACTTCTCCGCTGCGCCCCAGTCGCCCTTGCGGGCTTCGCAGATGCCCTGCGCCAGGAGGGTCTTCTGCGGCTCACGTTGGCCCGGCGAGGCCAGCGCCGCCTTGAACTGGCGCAGCGCTTCCTCGTAGCGCCTTTGCTGGCACAGGAACCAGCCGAAGTTCTGCAAGACATCGGCGTCATCGCGCCGCAACGACAGTGCCCGCTGAAAGCTGCTTTCCGCCAGCACCGGCTCGCCCAGGCTGGCATAGATCAACCCGCGCAGGTTGTATCCCGCCACCAGCTCGGGATCGACCGCCAGCGCCCGCTTCACTTCATCCAGGGCCGTGGCGGACTGCCCCTGGGCAAAGTAGGCCGAGGCCAGCTCCAGGCGGATGCGGGCCCGCCTGGCATGGTCGGTCTCGTCGGACGCCGTGACCAGGTCCTGACTGTCAGGCGAACGCGCCAGACGGTTCGAGGAGCTGGATGACCCCGACACATCGGAGGAGGAAACGCAGCCCCCCAGGATCCCACACAGGCTCAACATCAGGCCGGCCCCCAGAAACGGAGCCAAGTCCCGCCACGCGGGGGGGCATACCCATCGCCGTGATGCCGTCATGCCAGAGGTCCCTCGGGAGCCAGGGGGCGCACAGGCGCAGCCACCTTGCCATCGGTCGACAGACGCTCGCGCCCTCGCTGCATGCGCACCTCCACACGTGTGCGGTCCTGCACCTCGCCAGCGAGCTGACCGCAGGCCGCATCGATGTCGTCGCCGCGGGTCTTCCGCACGGTGGTGACGATCCCTCCGTCCAGCAACAGCTTGGCAAAAGCCTGGACTCTGGGGGCTGCAGATCTGCGCAGACCGGACTGCGGGAAGGGATTGAAGGGGATCAGGTTGAACTTGCAGGGCAGCCGCCCGGCAGGCCCTCGCGCGGAAACCAACTCCAGCAGCGCACGAGCGTGGGCATCGCTGTCGTTCACACCATCGAGCATGCAGTATTCGAAGGTGATGAAGTCCCGGGGCGCTCGCTCCAAGTATCGCTTGCAGGCCCGCAGCAAAGCCGCCAGCCCGTCCTTGCGGTTGAGCGGCACCAAATCGTTGCGCAACTCGTCATCCGGGGCGTGCAGCGACACCGCCAGCGCCACCGGGCATTCGTCGCGCAGGGTGTCGATCTTGGCCACCATGCCGGAGGTGGACACCGTGACCCTGCGCCGCGACAGACCGTAGGCGTGGTCATCCAGCATCACGCGCAGTGCCGGGATCACGGCAGCATAGTTCTGAAGCGGCTCGCCCATGCCCATCATCACCACGTTGGTGATGACGCGGGGGTCGGGACCGGAACGCCCAACACCCAAACGCCTCAGGCTGTGTTCGGCATGCCAGAGTTGGGCCAGGATCTCGCCCGTGCTGAGGTTGCGCGAAAAGCCCTGGTGTCCGGTGGAACAGAAGCGACACCCCACCGCACAACCGGCCTGGGAAGACACACACAACGTGCCTCGATCGTCCTCGGGGATGAAGACCGTCTCGATGGCGTTGCCCGCCCCCACATCGAACAGCCACTTGACCGTGCCATCCGCAGATCGGTGCTCGGAGATCACTGGCAGAGCGCGCACTTCAGCTGCGCCGGCCAATTTGGCGCGAAAGGCCTTGGCCAGATCACTCATGCGCTCGAATTCCGATTCACCACGCTGGTGAATCCAGCGCATCAGCTGCACAGCCCGGAAGCGCTTCTCGCCCAGCCGCTCGCAGAAGGCAGCGAGGCCGTCGAGATCAAAATCAAGTAGGTTGACCGCAGTCATGGTCAGCGGGAGGTCGAAGATGCGCAATGTACAGCCCGCACGAGCCTCCCGCGGGAGCACCGCCCTTCACCCGAACAACCGAGCACAGGCGGTGCTGCGCGAAGCAGCGTCGCTTCAGCGGCTGTAGACGTTCATGCCAGGGAAGAAGAAGGCCACTTCCACCGCAGCGGTTTCGGCGGCGTCGGAGCCGTGTACGGCATTGGCGTCGATCGAGTCGGCAAAGTCGGCACGGATGGTGCCCTTCTCGGCCTTCTTCGGATCGGTGGCGCCCATCAGTTCGCGGTTCTTCAGGATGGCGTTCTCACCTTCCAGCACCTGGATCATCACCGGGCCGGAGATCATGAAGTTCACGAGATCGTTGAAGAACGGGCGAGCCTTGTGCACAGCGTAGAACTGCTCGGCATCGGCACGCGACAGATGCACCAGCTTGGCCGCAGCGATCTTCAGGCCAGCGCCTTCGAAACGGGCGTAGATCTGACCGATCACGTTCTTGGCAACGGCGTCGGGCTTGATGATGGACAGGGTGCGTTCGATGGCCATGAAATTCTCCTGGAGGTGGGCCGTGGCAGACGACGCCGCCACGAGGAACAAAACCCGTGATTGTAGCCACCCAGGGTTTCACCCAGGTGGCCGCAGACCCGACCCGCCACTGGCCTTCAGGCGGAGCCTGCGGCCGCGCAGAGGAGCGGGCCGGGATTCACTCAACGACGGCGGCCACCGCGGTTCTTGCCGCCTTGGCCCGGCCGGCTGAAGTAGGCGTCGGCACCGATGTAGCCCACAGAGGTCTGCATCGGGTCGGGCTGCTTGGGCCCGCCCCCTTTCTGTCCCCGGCCGCCCTGCGGCCCACGGTCTTCTTCCATCGGCCGACCGAATCCGGAGGTGATGCGCTTGGAGCCGGTGGCAAAGCGCCGGTCGAAGGTTTGCTCCAGCGGATTGGGGATGCGCTGCGGGATGTCGTCGTCGTCGTCCGCAGAGCGAGGTTCACGCCGCTCCTCCCGACGATCGTCTCGCCGCTCATCTCGGCGTTCATCCCGGCGCTCGAAGCCACCCGGCCCCGCCTTGCCACGCTGCTTGCCGCCCTGCCCGCCCTGCCCGCCTTGCCCGCCCTGCGCGCCGCGTCCCGCCTGTCCCTGCGGACCCGGCGCCCCGCCCTTGGGCATGGCGCCGCCATGCTGCGCACCGCGCCCCCGGCCCTTGTCGAGCTGCGGCTGACCCTGACCCTGACCCTGACCTTGGCTCTGGCCCTGGCGAAGACCCGCCTCTGGCGCAGCCAGGCGCCGGATCGCGCGCACATCGTCCTCGTCCAGCTCCACCCAGACGCCGCGCTTGAGACCGCGCGGCAGCACCACGGTACCGTAGCGGATGCGGATCAGCCGGCTCACCGCCATGCCGATGCTTTCGAAGAGCTTGCGAACCTCTCGGTTGCGCCCCTCATTGATCACCACGCGGTACCAGTGGTTCGCCCCCTCTCCGCCACCATCCTCGATGGACTTGAAGGCTGCCGACTGGCCGTCGATCTCGACGCCGCTGAGCAGCTTCGCTCGTGCCGCCTCGTCAAGCGTCCCGAGCACTCGAGCCGCATACTCTCGCTCAACGCCGAACCGGGGATGCATCAGCTGGTTGGCCAGGTCACCCGAATTCGTGAAGAGCAACAGGCCTTCGGTGTTGATGTCCAGCCGCCCCACCGACAGCCACTTCCCATTTGGCAGCCGAGGCAGGTTGCGGAACACCGTCGGACGCCCTTCAGGGTCGTGGTGCGTGACCACCTCACCGACTGGCTTGTGGTACGCGATCACTCGGGCAGGCGGTGGCGCGATGCGGATCTTGACCGGCCGGCCGGCAATCTTGACTTGATCCCCCCGGGCCACCCGCATGCCCACGTGGGCCACCTCACCGTTGACGGTGACCTGGCCCTGCTCGATCAGGTCCTCCATGTCGCGGCGCGAACCAATGCCGGACTGCGCCAGCACCTTGTGCAGTTTGGGGGCTTCGGGTTCCGGGCGCAGAACGCGCTTGCCCAACTCTTCGGAGACGTCACCCTCGGCCGACTGGTCGTAGGCACCCGAAAGCACCTCGGTGAACAGTGCCCCGGCGTCGACCACCGGGGCAGGCTCGGAAGCCGCCGAAGGAACTTCTTCGTCCACATCACCCAGCGTAAAAAAGGGCGCCTCGGCGGGTGCGGGAGTCTCCGATGGCTCCGCAGCAACCGCGGCGGCCTGCTGCGCGGCCCCTTCGAGACGGCTCGATCCGCCGCGACCACGGCGGCCGCGATTGCGGCGGCGTCCGTTGGGTCCCGCCGTGGACTCCGAATCGTCCTCCGACACGGTGGACTCGACCTCGCCAGATGGCGCCCCGCCCGCTTCCTCGACGGTGCTCAGGGCCGGAGTTGCAGCAACGGTGACCGAAGCCGGCTCAGAGCGCGTCGGCTCGACCGCTCCCGTCTCGACGACCTCCACCGCAACCGGTTCTGCCGGCTTCTTGCGGGAACGCGTCGGACGCTTGGGCGGCGGCACCTCTGCGGCGACTTCCACCACCACCGGTGCAACGGCTTCGGCCACTGCCGGAAGCACGGCCTCAACGGCCACCACGGCCCCCTCTTCAGCAGCCTGCGCCGCGGCCTTGGGCTTGCGGGTACGCTTGGGTTTGGCCAGGACCTCTTCTTCGGCCACAACCGGGGTCAGATCCGCAGGCGTGGCGGGCGCTTCAGCCGACACGGCCTCAACCGCGGTCTTGCGAGGGGCGCGGCGGCGCTTCGGCAGTTCAGCACCTGCAGAGGCATCGGCGGTTGCGCCTTGCGGCAGGGATTCGTCTGGGTTCATCTCATTCATCTTGTGGCCTCACTCCAAGGGGCCCAGTGCTTCGTCCGGCCGGAGAGCTTCCGAGGACCCACTGCCATTCAGCGGGTTGCCGGCCGCAACGGCCTCAATCAGGGCCGGGTCGGCGGCCATGCTCACGGGTTCATAGGTCGCAGGGGCCACGACCCGCCCCTCTGGTTCATCCGGGCGCCGTTGATGCAGGTTCTCCTGCCCCACAGCAACCCTCTCCTCCATCCGCTCGACGTCCTCGATCAGCGCCTCGTCCAACAACGAGGCCTGTTGTGGCAGTTTCTCGCCCAACCCAGCCGCAGCGCTGACCACGCCGGCACCGACCAGGGCGGGCAACTGCTCCAACGACTTCAAGCCCAGGTCGTCCAGAAACTGCCGGGTCGTGGCGTACAACGCAGGGCGCCCCGGCGCCTCCCGATATCCAATGCTGTCGATCCAGCCTCGATCCTCCAACTGCTTGACGATCTGGCTGCTGACGGTGACACCGCGGATCTCCTCGATGTCACCCCGGGTCACAGGCTGCCGGTACGCGATGATCGCCAGGGTCTCCAGGGCGGCGCGCGAGTACTTCGGCGGCTTCTCCGGGTGCAGCCGGTCGAGGAAGACCCGCATCTCCGGTCGGCTCTGGAACCGCCATCCGCTGGCAACACAGACCAGTTCGACGCCCCGGCCGTTCCAGTCACGCACCAAATCGTCCAGAAGACCGCGCAGGGTGTCAGCTCCTATCGCACCATCAAACAAGGCGCGCATCTCGCGCAGCGGCAACGGCTGCTGTGCGCAAATGAGCGCCGTCTCAAGGACGCGCTTCGCATCCCTCGTATCCATCCGTCGATTGACTTCCTGGTCGGCCCCACGGCCCCGGGTTGGACTGCTTCGCAGCCGTGTAACTGATTTGGAGTCGGATTCAGTTCAACTCACGCGCCCCGGAAACGCTCAGTAGGCGCAGGCAAGCTTGGTACGTTATCTTCTTTTCCCACTGGGAAGGACCCCGCCGGGCCGCACCCGACAAACCTGTGAGTCGGTTGATCCCTGACTGGCCCAAGCATCCTTCAAGAGCTGGCCCAACTCCGAGGCTGCCCAGCACGGGCATGGCTATCAGTCGATGTCGCTCATTGTAGCGATCACCGAAGAGATCTCGCTGGCCGCACCCGCAAGCTGGGCCCAGGCTGCGGCCAAGTCGGGAGGAAGTGCAGCGGAAAAGACACGGGAGCCACCTTCAACCGGGTGAACAAAACTCAAGCGGATCGCATGCAGCGCCTGTCGGTTCAACCCCAGTGCGGATCGCCCGCCGTAGAGCACGTCACCCAGCAATGGATGGCCCAGTGAGGCCAGGTGAACCCGAATCTGGTGAGTTCGGCCCGTGTGCAGGCGGCACAACCAGGCACTCACACCGGTCGATGGAACTCCGGTCTCGCCCGCAAGCTCTGCACTGGTCAGGCAAAAGGCGTCGGTGACGGATTCTTTTCCCGAAGCCACGATGGCCATGCGAATCCGCGACTTCGGATCGCGCCCCAGTGGGCGATCGATGCGCTGCCAGCCCGGCCGCCCTCTGCCATGGGCGATCGCGACATACTCGCGCTTGACTTCTCGAGCCGCGATCGCCCGCACCAGCGCCGTGTGCGCCCGCAGTGTGCGCGCGACCACCATCAGCCCTGAGGTGTCCTTGTCCAGCCGGTGCACGATGCCCGCACGCGGCAGCAGCGCCGCCCTGGGATCGTGCGCCAACAGGCCATTGAGCAGCGTCCCAGACCAGTTGCCGGCCGCCGGGTGGACCACCAATCCGGCAGGTTTGTGCAGCACCATCAGGTGCTCATCCTGGTAGACGATGTCCAACGGAACCGGCTCGGCCCGGAAAGCACTGCTCTGGGCCGTGGGCCGCAGCAGCACCTCGATCTCCTCGCCCGCCGACACCTTCCTTGAGGCCTGCTTGAGCACATTTTGAGCGCTGCTCACCAGTCCGTCAGCGATCAGGCTCTGCAGATGACTGCGTGAGAACTCCGGCGCCAGCTCCACCAGCCATCGATCCAGGCGTTGACCATGCTGGGCCACATCCACCTTTGCCCGCCGCTGCTCGCTCTCAGGCAACGCAGACGCCCCGGGCTCAGCGACCAGGGCCGGGAGCTCACCCGGCTGGAAGGACATCGGATCGTCGGAGTCGTCACCCCCCTCCAAGACCGGGCCTGCCTGCTCAGCACCAGATGCCGGCGCCAACACCCTGTTCATGTGCACGGGCACTGGCACTGGCACGGGCACGGCGGAATCCAGTACGACTGATCGGCTGCGCTTCCCGCGGGCAGCACTCATCGATGGATTCCTATAATCAATTGATTCACGGTCAAGTCGGCCGCAGGCGGCAGCGCCGAATGGCAGGTCAGGAAAAGAATGCTTGAGCTCAACTTTGCAAGGCGCCCGCGCGCCAAGGCCCTGGTGGCGGTGATCGTCGCGTCGGCGCTTCTGGGCGCCTGTGGAACCGACCCGAAGAAGGCCATTGACGACGCCAAGAGCATTTCGCAATTGTACGAAGACGCCAGGGAAGAGGCCGCCGCCGGCGCCTACGAACCGGCGATCAAACTCTATGAAAGACTGGAAGCCCGTGCGGCTGGAACGCTGCTGTCCCAGCAGGCCCAACTGGAACAGGCCTATCTGTTGTATCGGCAGCGTGAGAACGCACGGGCTTTGGCGGTGGTCGAGCGCTTCCTGAGGCTCCATCCGGCCAGCCCTGCGGCCGACTATGCGCTGTACCTGCAGGGCCTGATCCATTTCAATGACGATCTGGGACTGTTCGGCAGCTGGTTTCCGCGCGACCTGTCCGAGCGGGATCAGCAGGCCTCAAGAGACTCCTACGCTGCCTTCCGACAATTGGTCGATCGATTTCCCGAGTCCCGCTATGCACCCGACGCCATCGCACGGATGAAGTACATCGTGGGAACGCTGGCGGCCTATGAGGTGCATGTGGCGCGCTACTACTATCGGAGGGGTGCTTATGTCGCGGCGGTCAACCGCGCTCAGCAGGCGGTGCAGGAGTTCCGTGGCGTTGCCGCTTCGGAAGAAGCCCTCTACCTGATGGCAGCCAGCTATGACCGCCTGGGGCTGAACGACCTACGCGACGATGCGCTTCGTGTGCTCAAGACCAATCATCCCGACAGCGCATGGCTGCCTCAGGGGCAGCTGCGACAGCCCTGAGCGCGCCAGCACGCGGCAGGATCATCGGCCATCGCCACCCACAGCCTCGGCACGGGTGCTGTGGGCGGCAGCGGACGAACCGTCGTTCAGGAGTTTGAGCCATGCCATGGCTGCTTCCGGACGATCCAGCAGCCCCATGGGCGGGAGCGCTCCAAGAAGCCGCCGTCCGTACGGCATGCCCAAGAGCCGTCGGTCGCAGATGACCAACAAGCCCCGGTCGGTTTCGCTTCGAATCAAGCGGCCGGCCCCCTGCTTCAAGGCGATGGCCGCCTCCGGCACGAAGTAGTCATCGAATGCGCTGCCGCCCTCGGACTCGATGACGCGAGCCCGCGCCTCGGCCAGCGGATCGTTCGGCGGAGGAAAGGGCAACTTGTCGATCAACACGCACTGGAGGGCAGTGCCAGGCACATCGATGCCCTCCCAGAAACTGTGCGACCCCACCAGGACCGCCCTGGGTCGCGACAGGAATTGCGCCAGAAGGGCCCGCTTTGACGCCTCACCCTGCACCAGTACCTCGATCGGAGGCGTCAGCTTGCCCAGCCGATCGCGCAGTCCAGCGCCAATGGTCTGTAACGCACGCAATGTGGTGGTCAGCACAAAACTCCGTCCACCCAGCGCTTCGGCGCAATCCGCCGCAAGTCGGACAACGGACTCGCCATGGCCGGGCTCGCTGG
>JADJCH010000022.1 GCA_016703325.1 Burkholderiales bacterium
GCAGCAGCAACGCTGCGTCGTGCCCGGCGTTGATGTAGTCCATCCGACCTGATGCCGGATCCACGATGGCAACGAATGTGGTGGCAAACATGTTGTCGCGTGCATGCACCGTGGCGACATAGTCGTTGGTGAAGGCCACTGCGCGCTCCAGCCGCTGCGCTGCAGGCTGTCCCGGCGGTGCCTGCTGCAGGCTGATGCGCAGCAGGCTGCGGAACAGGGCCATGTACAACGCTGCCCCCACCCCCTTGTCGCAGACATCGGCCACCGCGAAAGCCAGGAGGCCGTCATCCAGGACCCAGGCATCGAAGAAGTCGCCCCCCACCTGCTTGGCCGGCACACAGGTCGCGGCCATCGGCCAGCCCGGCAGCTGCGGCAACGAGTCCGGCAGAAAGCCCAGCTGGATGCGTTGCGCGATCGCCATCTCGCGCGACATCGATTGCAGCAGCCGGGCATTCAAGTCGGCCACGCGCTTCTTGTTGAGCGACGATTCGATGCGCGCACGCAGCACCACCGGGTTGAAGGGCTTGGTGATGTAGTCCTCCGCGCCCAGCTCCAGGCAGCGCACCACACTGTCCACGCCATCGATGGCCGTGACCATGACCACCGGGATCGGCGCGAGACTAGGGTCTGACTTGATCTGCGCCAGGGCCTCGTAGCCGTCCATGTCGGGCATGGTGATGTCCAGCAGCACCAGGTCGAAGCTCGTCGCGCGCAGCCTGACCAGGGCCTCGCGCCCGCTCGCCGCGAAGGCGATCGTGTGACCGAGGCGCTGCACGCGTCGGGCCAGCAGATCGCGGTTGACCTCCAGGTCATCCACGATCAGCACATGGGCGGGAGAGGTCATGTCGAGGCCTCGGTCAGGGCCTGCGCTGGGGCGGCCAGGAGCTTGCGCAGGTAGGGCATCTCGCGCTCGGTGGCCAGTTCGCCCTGGCGCACCAGGTGCGGGATCAGGTGCAGGTCCCGCAGGCCCACCTGCTGGCCGAAGTCGGGGATGACGGCGATGACTTCGGCGTGGTGGGCCATGCTGTGGAAGGCGAACTGAGCGCGCATCAGGTGGTTGGCCGAGACCGCCAGCACCTGCCTGACCAGGGCCACGCCGGAATCGATCGCCGGCTGCAGGGGATCTTCAAAGCCCATGGCCAGAATGATGTCGGCGCCTTCTCGCATGGCCACGTCCACCGGCAGGGGGTTGCAGATGCCACCGTCCACCAGCAGCCGGCCTTCCACCTCCCAGGGTGGCAGCAGGAGGGGAATGGCCATCGAGGCCCGCATCGCGTCGAGCACCGGACCGCGCGACAACACCACCTGCTCGCCAAGGTGCAGGTCGGCAGCCACGCAGTGCAAGGGAATCTTCAGGTCCTCGAAGCGCACACCCTTCAGGGAAGCCGCCATGTAGGCATTGAAGGAGCGGTCCTTCATCAGCCCGAACCTGGGATCGTGCCCGAGCCAGCGCGCAAACACCGCCCGCACGGCCTGGCGGTAGCTGAAGGCACCGAAGCTGCGCTCCATGCCCACGGTGTAGCGGGCGATGCCCTCGGGGATGTCGGTGCCCCCTGCTGCGATCCAGTAACCCACGGCAGCGCCGCCGCTGCAGGCGACGATCATGTCGATTTCGATGCCCTCGCGCCGCAGCACCGACAGTGCACCAAAGGCCGACACGCAGCGCAAGCCGCCTGCGCCGAGCACCATGGCGATCCTGGGTCGGCCCGGGGAGGTCATTGCACCCTCGCCCCGGCTGCGCCGTCCACGTCCAGCAACCGGCGCAGGTAGTCGATCTGCTCGCGGGCCGCCTGGGCGCCGGCATCGATGATGTAGGGGACCTTGTCGGTGTCGAACAGACGGATGCGCTTCTTGAACTCCGGGATGATGGTGATGACCTCGGCATGGTGCGCCACGCTGTTGAAGGCATATCGGGCGCGCAGCAGGTTGTTCGACATGATCGAACTCAGCTGCATCGCGAAACGCCCGGCGCTGCCGATCTGCTCCATCATCGGGCTTTCGAAACCCACCGCCACGATGACCCGCGCACCATGCTTGATGGCCACGCTGATCGGCAAGGGATCGGAGACATAACCATCCACCAGCAGCTGACCGTCGAGTTCCACCGGCGCGAAGGCAAAGGGAATGGCCAGGCTGGCGCGGATGGCGGAGGTGACCGGTCCCCGCGAGAGGTCCACCAGCTCGCCGTCCATGAAGTTGGTGGCAGTGATGTGCAGCGGCACCTGCAGTTCCTCGATGCGCGCGTCACCGAAGGCCTCCTGCAGCCGGTGGTTGATCAGACTGTCATCACGCAGTCCGAAGCGGCTGGCCTTGAAACCCATCAGCTTCGGTGCCAGGGCGCTCAGCAAGGCCCGGTTGTTGCGTCTGGCCGTGATGTCCTGGGTCCACAGGCGCAGGGTCATGTCGCGCGCCGTGGCGTCATCGTGACCCATGGCGATCAAGGTGGCGAACAGCGCGCCGCCGCTGCAGCCCACCACCCGTTCGATGCGGATGCCCGCCTCGCGCAGCACGCTGGCCACGCCGATGGCCGCAGCACACTTCACGCTGCCCGAGCCGATGACCAGGGAAACGCTGGATTGTGCCGACGTGGACTTGGCGAGGTTGGTGCCCATCTCAGGCTCCTGCCGCGAAGCTGCTCACCGCGCCGGGTACATCGTCGAAGATCTTGATGATGCTGGCAAAGCCCGACAGCGACAGCACCCGCAGCACCGAGGGCTGCACCGCCGCCATGCGCAGGTCGCCGCCCAGGCGCCGGCTTTCCTTGAGCGCACCGAGCAGGGAGCGCAGGCCGGCACTGCTGGTGTAATTCACGGCGCTGAAGTCGCAGACCAGCCGCACGCGGCCGGTGCCCACGTGTTCGACCAAGGCAGCGGTCAGCGTGTCGGCGGTCAGGCTGTCCACGCTGCCGGCAATGGCGAGCACGGTCACGTGGTCATGGTGGGTGGTGGCAAGTTCCATGGATTGGCTCCTTCGGGGACGGGATGGGGGTCAGGCCAGGCGCTTGACCAGGGTCAGCCGATTGCCCTCGGCCTGCGAGTGGCGGTAGGACTGGTGGTCGGTGAGCGTCTGCACGAGGTGGATGCCCAGCCCGCCGAGGGGCCGCTTCTCCCAGGTCAGCGACAGATCGGGCGCAGCCTTGGCCAGAGGGTTGAAGGGCCGACCCTGGTCGGTCAACGTGAGTTCCAGGGCCTGTACCGAATCGCCGGGATCCAGGCGGGGACGCATGCGCAGTTCGAGTGTCAACATCCCGGGCTGTCCGGGTGGATAGGCATGCTTGAACACGTTGGCGCAGACCTCGTCCAGCACCACCTGCAGGTCTTCCTGCACACCGGCAGCCACGCCCGTTTGCATGCAGAAGTGCTCCAGTTCAGTCTTGAAGCCCGGCAGGCTGGCGTGCGTGGCCGGCAGAGTGAGGCTGACCGACTGTGCTGCCGGTGCCTCCGGCGCCGCAGTGAGGACGGGCCCCTGGGCTTGAACGGCACCCGCCGTGCTCGCCAGCAGGCTCTCCATCTTGTCCAGCAGTCTTGCGAGATCCACCGGTTTGGTGTCGAAATCGTCACAGCCAGCGGCCAGTGCCTTGGCCCGGTCGTCCGACATCGCATGCGCCGTCAACGCGATCACCGGTATCGCGCGGGTGGCCGGGCTGGCCTTGATGCGTCGGGTGGCCTCCCAACCATCGATGCCCGGCAGGCTCAGGTCCATCAGGATCAGCTGCGGTCTCTGTGCGCCGGCCATTTCCACGCCTTGCAGGCCGTCCACCGCGATCACCACCTCGTAGCCCTTGCGCAGCAGGCGGCGCGACAGCATCTCGCGGTTCATCTCGTTGTCTTCGACGAGCAGGATCCTTGCGGGCATATTGACCTCAGCCTCGGGTGGTCTGCGTGTGGGACTGCGTGGCCACCCGGGCCGTGAAGCAGCTGCCCTGACCCGGCACGCTGGTCACGGTGACATCGCCGCCCAGGAGCTGACACAGGCGGCGGCTGATCACCAGGCCCAGGCCCGTGCCGCCGTACTCGCGCGTCGTGCTGCTGTCGGCCTGCACAAAAGCCTGGAAAAGCCGGCCCTGCTGCTCGGGCGTCATGCCGATGCCGGTGTCCTGCACGTCGAAGATCAGCTGCTCGGGCTGCCCCGGAGCCTGCTCACGCCGCGCCGTCAGCGTGATCACACCCTGCCGGGTGAACTTGGCCGCGTTGGACAGCAGGTTCAGCAACACCTGGCGCAGTCGCGTCGGGTCGGAGTCGATCTGACCGATGTCAGGGGGGACCTGCACCACCAGGCGGTTGCCGTTGGGCTCGATCAACGGGTGCACGGTGGAGGTGGCGTAGTCCACCAGCTGCTGCACGCTGACGCTGCCGATCTCCAGCTCGATCTTGCCGGCCTCGATCTTGGACAGGTCCAACACACTGTTGATCAACTCCAGCAGGTGTTTGCCGGCGGATTTGATCTTGTCCAGGTCGCTCATCGTGGTGGGCGTGACCCCCTCGTCGGCCAGCTCCTCCTTGAGCATCTCGCTGTAGCCAATCACGGCATTGAGCGGCGTGCGCAGCTCGTGGCTCATCATGGCCAGGAAGGCCGACTTGGCGGCGTTGGCGGCCACAGCTTCGTCCCGCGCGGCCTGCAACAGGCGCGTGCTCTCGATGTGGCGGGCGCGCAGTTCGTTGAAGGCGGTGACCAGCCGGCCCAGCTGGTCGCCGGTGTTCAGCGGGATCGGTACGAAGTCCGCGTCGGACTGCCCGGCGCTGTCCGATACCCTGCCAATCGGCAGGAGAATGGCCCGGTTGAGCGCGTAGGTCAGGATCGCGATCACGATGCTGGCCGCGAAGGCCGTCGTGATCAGGGTCACCATCATCACCCAGCGGTTGCGCCGATTCTGCTCGGCCAGGCTGTAGACGATGGTGAACCGGCCCACGGTCTCGGGCTCGGCCTGTTCGCGCTTCACCTGGATGGGGAAATGGAGCGTGCGCTGCTCCGACGGGTCATCGTCGACCAGTTCGACATCCTCGAAGTTGAAGGTGAACGGGCTGTTGGCCACCTCCACGCCTTGAGCAAGCTCCTGACTGGACACCCGGACCACGGTAGGGATCAGCATGAGCGACTGCATGATGGCCCGGGCCTGGGCGGTGTTGTAGTTCCAGTACTCCTGCGACAGCGCCAGCGCGGTTCGGCGCCCGACTTCCTCGAATTGCTCGGAGGCCATCGTCAACACGCGCTCAGCTGCAATGCTCTGGCGCACCGCGCCGCCACCGATGGTCAGCAGCAGGGCCGCCGGCACGATGATCAGCAGGTACTTCGTCTGTACCGAGGCGCCGTACCAGAAGCGGGATAGAAAGGTCATGGTGCTGGCCGTGCGATGGCTGTGACAGGAAGGCGCTGGCCGTCTCGTGGCTTACTTGAGCAGCGTGGTCTGCCACGCCCCACTGCTGTAGCGGTTGACGCTGAAGCGCCCCGTGATGTCACCGGCCGCGTCGAAGTCCACGGGGCCCGACGCACCGTCGTAGTCGATGCGCGCGCCCTGCCGGATCAGCGCCTTGGCCTTGGCAAACTCGCCGGGGTAGATGACCCTGCCCTGCGGGCCGGCGATGCTGCGCAGGGCCGCCGGGATACGGGTTCGGTCGGCGGCGCCTGCAGCCTCGATGGCCAGCGCCATCATGAACGCCGCGTCGTAGGCATGGGCCACGTAGGGCCCATCGGCCTTGATCCGGGCGGCCACGGCCATGGCCAGCCAGCGCCTGTAGCCTTCGCGCTCGGCGTCGGCAGCGGCCAGCACAAACGTCAGACGCGCCAATTGCTCTGCGCTCAAGACGGACGCCAGGTCTTTGGACATCAGGCCGTCGGTGCCCACCACGCGCTTCACGGCAGGCTGGGCCAGCACGTCCTTCAGGTACTGCACCCCACCCGAGCCCGAATAGGCAAACAGCGCCACATCGGCAGCGCCTGCGGCCACGGCTCGTGCTTCGCGCTGGTAGTCGGCCTGCCTGGGTTCGTGCGACTGGTTGACGGTGACACGGCCGCCCAGGGCCTTGAAGGCATCGGCAAAGACCTGGGCCATACCGGTGTTGTAGGCATCGCTGGCGTGGCTGACGGCCACGCTGCGCATGCCCATCCCGAAGGCCTGCCTGGCCAGGGCGCTGCCCTTCTGTGCGTCCGACGGTGCAGTCCGGAACACCGTGCCCTGGTCATTCAAGCCTGTGATCAGCGACGAGGCCGAGGCCACCGACACCACGGTCACACCCGCCGGAATGGTCACCGAACGGGCCACGCGCATGGTCACCCCGGAGCACACCGGCCCCACCAGGGCCACCGCGCCGGACTGGACCAGCCGGCGCACCGCGTCGACGCCTTTGTCGGGGTCGCATCCCGTGTCTGCAAAGTCCAGACGGTAGGTGTCGCCCAGCAAACCGCCCTGCTGGTTGACCTGCTGTACGGCCAGCTCGGCCCCCTGGCGCATGGCCTGGGCCTGCTCGCCCACCGATCCGCTGAGTGCGAAGGGCGCGCCCACCGTGATGTCTGCCAATGCGGTCGTGCAGGCCAGCACGAGCGATCCAAGTGCAGACCCGCGCAGCGGCATCTTCAGCGAGGTATGCAGCATCGTGACCTCATATCCCAATCTCATGCGCCGCAGTTTGCAGGCCCGGCGCAGCCACCGCATCGGAGCTTGGTCACAGGTCGCCTGGGAGTTTCCTGCCGGGTCATCCGGGAGCTCAGTCCCCTCTTGGGTTGGGAGCATTCTCCGGTGCGCGTCCAGCCGCGGCTCTGCACACTCGGGCCCATGGAACCAGGCAGCCCCGAAAGGCCGAAGCCGCACCCCATCGTCCGCGTCGACTACATGGTGCGACTGGCGGGCATGGCACCGCTGATGGCCGTCTTCTATCTGGTGTTCCAGGCCGCCGGCCGTGACAGTGCGGTCGTAGTCACCTGTCTGCTGGTGTGGGGCCTGGTGTGGCCGCAGGTGGCACGCTGGGTGGCCGGTCGCAGCCGAGACTCCAAGCAGGCCGAACTGCGCAACCTTCTGCTCGACACCGGCTTCGTGGGCGCCTGGGTCGCCACCATGCACTTCAGCCTGTGGCCCAGCGTCATGGTGACGATGGCCATCAACCTGGCGGTCATTGCCGTGGGCGGCCTGCGCCTGTTGCTGCGCGGCTATGTTGGCTTTGCAGCGGGCATGGCCGCTGGCGTGTGGGCCAGCGGGTTCGCAGTCAAGCTCGATACGCCGCTGTGGCCCATGGTGGCCAGCGTGGTCGGCATCTTCCTCACCACCTCCGTCTGGGCCTTTCAGTCGCACGTTCAAAGCCGGCGCTTCGTGCACAACCGCAGACTGCTGAAGGACCGGAACCGGCAGATCGAAGAAAAGAGTGCCCAACTGGAATTGGCCAAGGAACAGGCCGACGCCGCCAACCGCGCCAAGAGCCTGTTCCTGGCCAACATGAGCCACGAGTTGCGCACGCCGCTGAACGCCATCATCGGCTACAGCGAGCTGCTGCTGGAAGACGCTCAGGATGCCGGCAACCCTGCCACCAGCGCCGACCTGAACAAGATCATCGGTGCGGGCAAACACCTGCTGGGCCTGATCAACGACGTGCTGGACCTCTCCAAGATCGAAGCCGGCAAGATGGAGCTGCACTGGGAGGATGTCGCCCTGGGTCCCCTGCTGGTCCAGGTGATGAGCAGCTTGCAGACGCTGGCCGCACAGAAGGGCAACCGCTTGCTGTTGCAGGACGAAGCCTCCAGCCATTTGCACCACCTGCGCACCGACTCCACCCGGCTGCGCCAGATGCTGTTCAACCTGCTCGGCAACGCGGCCAAGTTCACCGAGCAAGGCGAAATCCACCTGCGCGTGCACCGCGACACTCAAGAAGCGCGTGAGTGGGTGGTCTTCGAAGTGGCCGACACCGGCATCGGCATGTCGCCCGAGCAGCAGGCCAGGCTGTTCCAACCCTTCAGCCAGGCCGATGAGTCCACCACACGCAGGTTCGGCGGTACGGGCCTGGGCCTGGCGCTGACGCGCCACATCGTCGGATTGCTGGGCGGCGAGGTCTGCCTGCGCAGCGCACTCGGTCAGGGCACGACGTTCACGCTGCGAATGCCGGTGGCCCAAGGGGAGAGCCGGGCGCCGGCAGAGGTCGCGGCAGCAGGCACGGCCCCATGAAGCCGGCGACCGTCAGACGTGGGCCTCGCGCGACCACGCTCGTCGGCCCGTCGGACGGCCATCGACACCGGATCCAGGGGCAATCAACCCGCCGTCAGGCCGTTCTCTGCCGCGAAGACATGCAGTTCCAGCCGTCCGCGCACACCCAGCTTGCTGTAGACCGTGGTGAGGTGGTTGCGCAGCGTGTTCTCGCTCATGCCCAGTCGGCCGGCCAGCGTGATCAGCTTGTCGCTGGGGCTCTGGCTGAGCGCGCCGACAATCTCGCGTTCGCGCGCGGTGAGGCCGGCGATGCGCGCCTGCTGCTCGTCCTGCGGTGCCGAAGCACGGGCCTGCGCGCTGGTCAGACGGCCCAGCACCTCACCCATGAGTTTGGGTTCGAGCCAGGCCCCGCCCTGGCTCACCTGATCGATGGCCTGAAGGATCCTCTGCGGCGGCTCGGACTTGTGCATCACACCTTTGGCACCCCGCTCGATCGCGCGGCACAGTCTCGCCCTGTCCTCCGAGGCCGTCAGCACCAGCACGCGGGCCGCGCTCATGCGCAGGACATCGGGCAGGAGGTCCAGGCCGTCCACACCGGCCAGGTCCAGATCCATCACCAGCACATCGGCCTGCGCGAGCGCAGGATGGCTGTACAGCGAGTCCCGCGAGCTGGCCGTGCCCACCACCATGCTGCGGTCCGGCTGGCTTTCGATCAGGCGCTGCAGGCCCCACAGGGTGATGGCATGGTCCTCCACCAGGAAAACACGGATCGGTGGCGCGGGCATGATTGGACTGGGCAATGGGGGTGAGCTGGCGGGCATGCTGACGGCCTCAGACCGGAATGGTGATGCGGATCTGCGTGTCCAGGCCGTTGTGCCGGCTCATCTCCAGCGTTCCGCCGAGTTCACGCGCGCGCTCCGTGAGCGAGCGGGGTTCAAAACTGGGCGACGGAAACCCGGTGCGCTGACCCGCATCGTCACGGATGACCAACTGCAGGGCATGTTCGTCGCGGGCCAGCCGGACCCAGACCTTTCTGGCCTTGCTGTGTCGCCGCACGTTGTTCAGGGCCTCGTTGACCATGTGCAGCACAGCGCCGGACAGTGCCCGGCTGGCCACGAGTGGGTCGGGCGCCTCCAGCGTCGTCTCGATGCCGAACAAGGTGGCAAAGCGCCCGGCCTGACGCCTCAGGGCGGGCACCAGGCTGTTGTCACCGCGCAGCTCGCCACTGCGCAGTACGGCCACGGTGTCGCGCAGCTCATTCAGCTCGGTCTCGCAGAACTGGCGCAAGTCCTGAACCTGGGCATGCAACGGGTTGTCGGGCGTGCAGCGCTGTGCCACTACCTCGATGGCGAACTTCAACCCCAGATAGGGCTGCACTGCGCTGTCGTGCAGGTCGCGGCCGATGCGGGCGCGTTCGTGTGCCGCGATTTCAGCTTGCAGGGTGTCCACGTAGGAAGCCTGCTGCAGCAAGCGACGCATCTCGGCAGCGAAGGCCGCCAACGAGCGCAAAGGCCAGGGTGAACCGTCCTTGGGGGCATTGTGACGGTCGCGGCCGTAGGCCACCAGGAACCAGCCCGAGCGCTCTTCGCGGGGGGCATCCGGCACCAGTTGCAGGGTCTGCGCCTCCAGCAGGTCGGCGATCTGCCGCACGCGGGGCTCGATCGCCAGCCGCGTCGCCACCGGCAGGTCACAGTTCAGGCCATCGGCAGCGTGGCCTGCCACCAGAGACATCAGCTCAGCCGGCAGCTCCGCCAGCAGAGGCAGCAGGCGAGCCGCCAGCGCGGGTGAGGCCTCGTAGGCGCTGTCGTCCTGGTCGGCCACCAGCACGGTGGGTTGCTCCGCGTCGCGGTGGCAGACGATCATTCGCTGCGCACCCGTCGCGAGTCGCAAACGGTCTGCGATCACCAGGCCCACCGATTGCAGGCCGCGCCGGGGGTCCAGCTCGCGCTCGAGCTCCGCCGCCAGCAGGACGCGCTGGCGCAGGGCCGCGACGGGACGGGTGGCCAGGGTCGCGATCAATGGCAGCAGCAGCAGACCGAAAGCCGGCAGCAGGTGCTGAGTGTCGATGCCCGGCGGGCGCAGTGACATCAACAGCCCGACAGCACCCACCGTGGCGGCGGTCATGCCCAGGCGCACACCATGCAGCAGGGTGATCATCGTCAACGGGTGGATGACCAGGGGAATCAACAGACCGCCATGCACCGTGTTGTGCACCAGGATCAGCATCATCGGGATGGCCGCCATGAAGAAGACGGGGCCACCCAGCGCCGAGCCCCGACCCGTGGTCTCGCGCCACAGGTTGAAGGCCGTCCACAGCAGGGCCAGGCCCGCCACAGCCAGGGCCCAGGCCTCGGTGCCGCCCTGCGACCACAACGCGAGGAGCACGATCCACAGCGTCGCGACCCGCGAGGTGGTGGACAGCGGGCGCATTTCGTCAAGACGGCGCGCGACCAGATTCGACTCGATCGGTGCGATTGCGACGGGGGAGGCCATGTCGCGCCGATTCTAGGGGGACACCCCTGTCGGGGCAGAGCGGGACTACTACCATCGCGAGCCCCAACCGCCATCCTCAAAGGGTCCAACACGTGCCCCACCTTCCGACGTTGCTCCGATTCCTGATCCTGGTGTTCTCGGGTCTGGCAAGCGGGCTTGCCTGCAGCCAGGGTTTCCCCAGCCGAGCGCTGTCCCTGGTCGTCCCCTGGCCGGCCGGCGGCGCGGCGGATGCGGTCGCGCGCATGCTGAGCAAGGAGCTGGCGCCGATCCTCGGGCAAACGGTACTCGTGGAGAACCTGCCTGGTGCGGGCGGTTCCCTGGGCATCGGCAAGGCCCTGAGGGCACCGGCCGATGGCCACACGCTGATGCTGACCTCCCAGCTGGATGTCATCCTGGCGCCGCAGAGCTTTCCATCGGCAGGCTACCGGCCTGAAGACGCACGAGCCATCGCCCTGCTGGGCCGTACCGACCTGATGCTGGCAACCCGCTCCGGTCTGGGCGCCGGCTCACTGGCCGAACTGATCGCGATGATCAAGGCCAACCCGGACAAACCGCTCACACAGTGCAGCATCGGCAGTGGCACGCTGAACCATCTGGTCGGCCAGGCGTTCCAGACCCTGGCGGGCGTGAAGATGCTGGAGATTCCCTACAGTGGGCTCGGGCCTTGTGTCACCGATGTCATCGGCGGTCAGGTCGATGTGGCCTTCCTGCCACTGGCGGGGCCATTCCCCGGCTTCGTGGACAGGGGACTCTTGAAGGCCCTGGTGACCTTCGGGGAGACCCGGAATCCGCGTTTCCCGGACCTGCCGCTGGTGGGCGAAACAAGCGGCTTCGAAGGTCTGTCGATGTCCGTCTGGGCAGGCCTGCATGTCAGCGCCCGGGTCAGCGACGAGATCGCCGCGCAGTTGCATCAGGCTGCGTATGCCGCCCTGGCGCGGCCGGAACTCCGCCAAGCCGTCCAGAGCAGCGGCGCCACAGTGTTCGACCCCATGAGCCTGGATCAGGTTCAGGCCGCTTACCTGCGGGAAGTGAAGCGGTACCGGACGATGGCGCCAACAGCGGCCACCGTCCGGCCTTGAAGCACCTCGCCGCTCGACAGCGACTCAGTGCACCGTGCGGCCGAACTCGAAGCCGCCCGTGGCGTTCACGCCCACCGGGATCACATCCTTCGGCCCGAACTTGCCTTCCAGGATCAGCTTGGCCACCGGGTTCTCGATGCGCTGCTGGAGGGCACGCTTGAGCGGCCGCGCGCCGAACACCGGGTCAAAGCCAACCTTGGCCAGTTCGGCCAACGCCTCGGGCGTCACGTCCAGGCTCATCTCCATCTTCGCCAGCCGCGCTTCCAGCGCCTTGAGCTGGATCTTCGCGATCGACTTGATGTGCGTCTGGTCGAGCGCGTGGAACACCACCGTCTCGTCGATGCGGTTGAGGAATTCGGGGCGGAAGTGCTGCTTCACCTCGGCCCACACCGCCTCGCGGATCAGCTCGCTGTCCTGCCCGGCCATCTGCATGATCATGTGGGAGCCGAGGTTGCTGGTCATCACGATGACAGTGTTCTTGAAGTCCACCGTGCGGCCCTGGCCGTCGGTCAGGCGGCCATCATCGAGCACCTGCAGCAGCACGTTGAACACGTCCGGGTGGGCCTTTTCCACCTCGTCCAGCAACAGCACCGAGTAGGGCTTGCGGCGCACGGCCTCGGTCAGCGCCCCACCCTCGTCGTAGCCGACGTAGCCCGGGGGCGCACCGATCAGGCGGCTCACCGAGTGCTTCTCCATGTACTCGCTCATGTCAACGCGGATCATGTGATCCTCGCTGTCGAACAGGAAGCCGGCGAGCGCCTTGCACAGCTCGGTCTTGCCCACGCCGGTGGGGCCGAGGAAGAGGAAGCTGCCCAGCGGCCGGTTGGGGTCACTCAGCCCGGCGCGTGAACGGCGGATGGCGTCGGACACGGCCACGATGGCCTCCTCCTGACCCACCACGCGCTCATGCAGCTTGCCTTCCATCTTCAGCAGCTTGTCGCGTTCGCCCTGCATCAACTTGCTCACCGGGATGCCGGTGGCGCGTGACACCACCTCGGCGATCTCCTCAGCGCCGACCATGGTGCGCAGCAGCTGCGGCCCTGAACTTCCATCCTTCCCGCCGGCCTTCTTGCCCATTTCCTTGGCCTGCGCCTCCTTCAGGCGCTTCTCCAGTTCGGGCAGCCTGCCGTACTGCAGCTCGGCCACCTTGTTGAAGTCGCCCTTGCGCTTCCAGTCCTCGATCTGCAGCTTGATGCGCTCGATCTCTTCCTTGACCTGTGCCGAACCCTGGGCCTGCGCCTTCTCGGCCTTCCAGATCTCTTCCAGGTCGGCGTACTCGCGCTCGAGCTTGGTGATCTCGTCCTCGATCAGGCCCATGCGCTTGATGGAGGCTTCGTCCTTCTCCTTGCGCACCGCCTCGCGCTCGATCTTCAGCTGGATCATGCGACGGTCCAGTTTGTCCATCACCTCCGGCTTGGAGTCGATCTCGATCTTGATCTTGGCCGCGGCCTCGTCGATCAGGTCGATGGCCTTGTCGGGCAGGAAGCGGTCGGTGATGTAGCGGTGGCTCAGCTCGGCCGCGGCGACGATGGCCGGGTCGGTGATCTCCACGCCGTGGTGCACCTCGTACTTCTCCTGCAGGCCGCGCAGGATGGCGATGGTCGCCTCCACGCTGGGCTCGTCGACCAGCACCTTCTGGAAGCGGCGCTCCAGCGCGGCGTCCTTCTCGACGTACTTGCGGTACTCGTCCAGCGTGGTCGCGCCGATGCAGTGCAGCTCGCCGCGCGCCAGTGCGGGCTTGAGCATGTTGCCCGCGTCGATGGCACCTTCGGCCTTGCCGGCGCCCACCATGGTGTGCAGCTCGTCGATGAACAGGATGATGCGGCCTTCGTCCTGGGCCACTTCCTTGAGCACGCTCTTCAGGCGCTCCTCGAACTCGCCGCGGTACTTGGCGCCCGCCAGCAGGCCGGCCATGTCCAGCACCAGCACGCGCTTGTCCTTGAGCGTCTCCGGCACCTCGCCGTTGACGATGCGCTGCGCCAGCCCCTCGACGATGGCGGTCTTGCCCACGCCGGGTTCGCCGATCAGCACCGGGTTGTTCTTGCTGCGGCGCTGCAGCACCTGGATGGCACGGCGGATCTCGTCGTCACGGCCGATCACCGGGTCGAGTTTGCCCAGTCGGGCCCGCTCTGTCAGGTCCAGCGTGTACTTCTTCAGCGCCTCGCGCTGGCCTTCGGCCTCGGCCGAATCGACCTTGGCGCCGCCGCGCACCGCTTCGATGGCCGCTTCCAGCGCCTTGCGGGTCAGGCCATGGCTGCGAACGACGCCGCCGAAGTCGCTTTTGGCGTCAGCCGCCGCCAGCAGGAACATCTCGCTGGCGATGAACTGGTCGCCGCGCTTGACGGCTTCCTTGTCGGCCAGCTGCAGCAGGGTCATCAGGTCGCGGCTGGGCTGCACCGGCTGGCCGCCACTGACCTGCACGCTGGGCAGCGCATTCAAGGCCGTCTCCATGGCGGCGGTCAGGCCTGCGGCGTTCGCCCCCGCCCGCTCCAGCATGGCGCGGGGCCCGTCGGGTTGGGCCAGCATGGCGGCCAGCACGTGGGCCGGCTCGATGTAGGGGTTGTCGCGGGCCACGGCAGCGCTGCTGGCGTCCTGCAGGGCTTGCTGGAAGGCGGTGGTGAGTTTGTCGGCACGCATGAAAATCCTCCGGGTTGCGGGGGATTTGAGGCGGCCAAACCACATTTCAAGGGTCAGGCGGGCTCGATCAGCCCCACCGCTGGCCCGCCATGGATCCAGATCAAGGTTCCCGCTGCGCCGCGGAACCCCCAGTGTCCAGCAGGATCAGGAGGCGCCGGCTTGGGCCCGCCCGGCGGGTGAAGCGCGCCAGAGAGCCACCGCCTCGTTGCCAGCCAGCGCCAGCAGCACCAGTCCGCCACCGCCCAGCACCGCGGCAGTGGGCGACTCGTTGCCGCCCAGCCAGGTCCAGGCCACACCGAAGATGATCTCCAGCAGCCCGAGCAGGGCAGCTTCCGGCGCCTTGAGCACCCGGCCGGCAGCGACGGCCAGCACACAGGGGATGGCCAACTGCACCACCCCCAGCATGACAAGCAAGCCGATGTCGTGACCCGACGCCGCCAGCGGCCAGGCCGGTGGCAGGGTCACCAGGGCGGAGGCCACGGCGCCCACCAGCACAGGGGTGGTCATCTCGATGCGTTCGCCCTCCGCCCGCCGGGCGTTGGCCTGCTGCAGCGTCCACATCGTGGCCCCGGCCAGGGGCACCATGGCCGCCACCAGCACACCGAGCAGGTCCTGCGGGCTGCCGCCAGCCACTTCGGCGCCGTACATCCAGGCGATGCCGCAGCCCGCGGCCACGATGGCCAGCCAGGTGCGCAGCGGCAGCTTCTGGTGCAGGGCCACGCGGGCGATCAGCGCGGTGAACAGCGGGGCCGTCGCCATGGTGATCAGCACGTTGGCCACCGTGGTGAGCGTCATCGCCAGCATGAAGGCGGTGAACATCACGCACCAGCACAGGCTGCACAACCAGAACAGGCGCCCGCCGATCCGCAGATCCTTCAGCAGTGCACGGGCACCTCGCTGCCAGACCAGCAGCCCGCCCAGCGCCACCGCATTGGCAGCACTGCGCCAGAAAGTGACCTCGAAGGGCTGCGCGGAGTCCAGATGGCGCGTCACGACGCCGGCGATGCTCCACAGGAGCGTCACCAGGACCATGACCGCCACGGCCCGGCCGTGGGTCAGTTCAATGCGCACCCGATTCGCTGGCGTTGGGGTACCGCGCCATCAGCTGTCAGCTTGCCTCGCGGGAAGCACGCTTTCGGTCATGCTCGGACAGGTGGCGCTTGCGCAGGCGGATGGACTTGGGCGTGATCTCGACCAGCTCGTCGTCCTCGATGAACTCGACGCCGTACTCCAGCGTCAGGTCGATCGGGGGGGTGATCTTGATGGCGTCTTCCTTGCCGCTGACGCGGAAGTTGGTCAGCTGCTTGGTGCGCGTGGCGTTGACCACCAGGTCGTTGTCGCGGCTGTGGATGCCCACGATCATGCCCTCGTAGACGGGATCGTTGGCCTTGACGAACATGCGGCCCCGGTCGTCCAGTTTGCCCAGCGCGTAGGTGAAGATCTCACCAGCGTCCATGGAGATCAGCACACCGTTCTTGCGCCCGGCGATGTCGCCGCGGTGCGCCTCGTAGCCGTCAAAGATGTTGCTGATCAGGCCGGAGCCGCGCGTCAGGTTCATGAACTCATTGGAGAAGCCGATCAGCCCGCGCGCCGGGATGCGGTACTCCAGGCGCACACGACCGTGGCCGTCCGGCTCCATGTTGACCAGCTCACCCTTGCGCTCGCCCAGCGCCTGCATCACACCGCCCTGGTGCTGCTCTTCCACGTCGGCGGTGACCATCTCGATCGGCTCGTGCTTCTCGCCGTTGACGTCATGGAACAGCACGCGCGGCTTGGAGACGGCCAGCTCGTAGCCCTCGCGGCGCATGTTCTCCAGCAGGATGGTCAGGTGCAGTTCGCCCCGGCCCATCACCTCGAAGACGCCGTCTTCCTTGGTCTCACTCACCCGCAGTGCCACGTTGGACTGCAGCTCCTTCTGCAGCCGGTCCCAGATCTGGCGGCTGGTGACGTACTTGCCTTCGCGACCGGCCAGCGGGCTGGTGTTGACGCAGAAGTTCATCGTCAGCGTCGGCTCGTCGACCTGGAGCATCGGCAGCGGCGTGGGGTTGGCCGGGTCGGTCACCGTCACGCCGATGCCCAGGTTCTCGATGCCGTTGATCAGCACGATGTCGCCCGGGCCGGCCTCGGTGGTCTGCATGCGGTCCAGGCCCTGGAAGGTCAGCACCTGGTTGATGCGGCCCTTGTAGGTCTTGCCGTCCGTACCTTCGCAGACCAGCACGTCCATCGACGGCTTGATCGTGCCGGCGTTGATGCGGCCCACGCCGATGCGGCCGACGAAGGTGGAATAGTCCAACGCGGAGATCTGCAGCTGCAGCGGGGCGGACGGGTCACCCTGGTGCGCCGGCACATGGCTGAGGATGGTGTTGAACAGCGCGGACATGTCCGGGCCCCACTGGGCGCCGGGAGCCCCCTCCTCCAGCGAGGACCAGCCGTTGATGCCCGAGGCGTAGACCACCGGGAAGTCCAGCTGCTCATCGGTGGCGCCGAGCTTGTCGAACAGGTCGAAGGCGGCGTTGATGACCTTGTCGCAGTTGGCACCCGGCTTGTCCACTTTGTTGACCACCACGATGGGCTTGAGGCCCAGGGCCAGCGCCTTCTTGGTCACGAAGCGGGTCTGCGGCATCGGGCCCTCCTGGGCGTCGATCAGCAGCACCACACCGTCGACCATCGACAGTGCCCGCTCCACCTCGCCACCGAAGTCGGCGTGCCCGGGGGTGTCCACGATGTTGATGTGGGTGCCCTCCCAGCTCACGGCACAGTTCTTGGCCAGGATGGTGATGCCACGCTCACGTTCAATGGCGTTGCTGTCCATCACGGTGTCGACCACCTTCTCGTGTTCGGCGAAGGTGCCGCTCTGGCGCAGCAGCTGGTCCACCATGGTGGTCTTGCCGTGGTCGACGTGGGCGATGATGGCGATGTTGCGAATCGGCTTGCTCATGGAAGGCGCTCGGAAAGCGATCGGCAGGGGCGATCTGGTTGAATTCAGGAAAAGGTCAGAGCCTGGATTTCGGGCGGGCTCAACAGGCGATCGGCGATCAGTTCGCCGTGCTGCACATGGGCACTGCCCAGCAGCGTGCGCCCGTCGGGCCCGTAGACCCGGACGGCGGCTTGATCGGGCCAGTCACCGCGGCGGCGCAGTCCCGACAGAAAACGGGCCGCATCGTCGGGCCCCAGGTTGAGGGCGGGGCGATCGGCCAGCAGGACGTCCGGGGGCTGCAGGCAGGCCATCCGCGCGTCTTCGTCCATGTCGAGCAGCTGCTCCAGGCGGACCGCATCGGCCAGCCGCAGTGGCCCGCTGGCACTGCGCTGCAGGGCGCAGAGGTGGGCGCCACAGCCCAGACGCTCGCCGATGTCCTCGGCCAGCGTGCGGATGTAGGTGCCCTTGCTGCAGCAGACATCGATCGTCAATTCCTCCGGGTGGGCAGGATCCCACGCCAGGATGTCGATGCGATGAATCAGCACCTGACGGGGCTGGCGCTCCACCGACTGACCCGCGCGGGCGTATTCGTACAGCGCCTTGCCCTTGACCTTGAGGGCCGAATGCATCGGCGGCAGCTGGGAGATGGCACCGGTGAATGCGGCGCAGGCCGCTTCCACCTGGCTGCGGTTGCAACTCACCGGACGCTCTTCGATGACCGCACCCTCGCGGTCGCCCCCTTCGGTACGTTGCCCCAGGCGCAGCATGGCCCGGTAGGTTTTGTCCGCCTCCAGGCTGACCTGGCTGAACTTGGTGGCCGCCCCAAAACACAGCGGCAGCAGACCGGTGGCCAGCGGATCGAGTGTGCCGGTGTGGCCCGCCTTCTCCGCACGCAGCAGGTTCTTCACCTTCTGCAGCAGGTCGTTGCTGGTCCAGCCCAAAGGCTTGTCCAGCAGCAGCACACCGTGCACCGCCCGGCGCGGCAGGCGACGGCGGGGCTGTGCCTGTGCCGTCGCAGGGTCGGCCAGCTCAGCCGCCCGGGGCGTTCCCCCGTCGGTGATCTGCTCGAAGCGACGCAAACCGGTCACCCGCTCAGCCCTCCGAATCCGCCGAATCAGCAGCGCGCTGCTGATTGGCACGCAGGATCAAAGCGTTCAATTCGGCCGCACGTTCAGTGGTGCGGTCGAAGTGGAAATGCAGCGTCGGCACGGTGTGGATGGCCAAGCGCTTGAACAGGCCGTTGCGCAGGAAACCTGCCGCCTCGTTCAGCGCTGCTTCGCACTCCGGGGGTTCGCCCACCAGGACCGAAAAGTGAATCTGCGCGTGGGCGTAGTCCGGCGACACCTGCACCGCGCTGAGGGTCACCATGCCGATGCGCGGATCCTTGAGTTCGCGGATGAGTTCGGCCAGATCGCGCTGGATCTGGTCTGCAACGCGGAAGCTGCGGTTGGGGATGGCTCGCTTGTGCCGCATGGAACACCTGTCTCAAAACAACGAAGCCCCGACGATCGTCGGGGCCGGAATCGTTCACACACTCTGCCTGGGGCCAGGATGCACTCCCGGCCCACTGAAACCCGACAACGGGATCAGAGTGTGCGCGCGACCTCCTTGATCTCGAAGAACTCGAGCTGATCGCCCTCGGCCAGGTCGGTGACGTTCTTGAGCTTGATGCCGCACTCGAAGCCTTCCTTGACTTCCTTGACGTCGTCCTTGAGGCGGCGCACCGACTCCACCTCGCCGTTGTAGATGACGATGTTGTCGCGCAGCAGGCGGAACTTGCAGTTGCGACGCACCAGACCGGAGGTGACCATCGAGCCGGCCACCGTGCCGATCTTGGACGCCACGAACACCTGCCGGATCTCCGCGGTGCCCAGGGCCTCCTCGCGCTGCTCCGGCGCCAACATCCCGGACATGGCGGACTTGATCTCGTCCACCGCGTCGTAAATGATGTTGTAGTACCGCAGGTCCACACCATTGCCTTCGGCCAGCTTGCGGGCATTGGCGTCGGCACGGGTGTTGAAACCGATGATGATCGCCTTGGAGGCCAGCGCGAGGTTGACGTCCGACTCGCTGATGCCGCCCACCGCCGCGTGCACGATCTGCACCTTGACCTCGTCGGTCGAGAGCTTGAGCAGCGAAGAGCCCAGCGCTTCCTGCGAGCCCTGCACATCGGCCTTGATGATGATCGGCAGGGTTTGCACGTCGCCGCCGGCCCCCATCTGCTCGAACATGTTTTCCAGCTTGGCGGCCTGCTGCTTGGCCAGCTTGACATCGCGGTACTTGCCCTGACGGAAAGTGGCGATCTCGCGGGCCCGGCGCTCGTCGGCCAGCACCATGAACTCGTCGCCGGCCTGCGGCACCTCGGTCAGACCCTGGATTTCCACCGGGATGGAAGGTCCGGCTTCCTGACAGGCCTTGCCGTCCTCGTCCAGCATCGCACGCACCCGGCCGTAGCTCTGACCGGCCAGCACGGCGTCGCCGCGCTTGAGCGTGCCGGACTGCACCAGCACCGTGGCCACCGGGCCGCGACCCTTGTCCAGACGGGCTTCGATCACCAGGCCCTTGGCCATGGCTTCGGTGGGCGCGGTCAGCTCCAGCACCTCGGCCTGCAGCAGCACCTGCTCCAGCAGCTCGTCGATGCCCTGGCCGGTCTTGGCCGACACCGAGCAGAACGGCGAATCACCGCCGAACTCTTCGGGCACCACACCTTCACCCACCAGCTCGCTGCGCACGCGCTCAAGGTTGGAATCGGGTTTGTCGATCTTGTTGATCGCCACCACCAGCGGCACCCCGGCCGCCTTGGCGTGGGCGATGGCTTCCTTGGTCTGCGGCATCACGCCGTCGTCGGCTGCCACCACCAGGATGACGATGTCGGTGGCCTTGGCACCGCGGGCTCGCATGGCCGTGAACGCCTCGTGACCCGGGGTGTCCAGGAAGGTGATGACACCGCGCGGCGTCTCGACGTGGTAAGCGCCGATGTGCTGCGTGATGCCGCCGGCTTCGCCCGCAGCCACACGGGCTCGGCGGATGTAGTCCAGCAGCGAGGTCTTGCCGTGATCGACGTGACCCATCACGGTCACCACCGGAGGACGCTGCGAAGCTTCGCCGGTCTGCAGAGCGGCGTGTTCCTCTTCCAGGAAGGCGTCCGGATCGTCCAGCTTGGCGGCGAAGGCCTTGTGGCCCATTTCCTCCACCAGGATCATGGCCGTTTCCTGGTCCAGCTGCTGGTTGATGGTGACCATCTGGCCCAGCTTCATCAGCTGCTTGATCACCTCGGAAGCCTTGACGGACATCTTGTGCGCCAGATCGGCCACCGAGATGGTCTCGGGCACATGAACCTCGTGGATCTGCTGCTCCGCCGGCGCCGCGAAGTTGCTGCCACCATCACGATCACCACGGCGGCCGCCTCGGCCACCCGCCGGCGAGCGCCAGCCACCACGAGCACCATCGCCCGGCCGGCCGGTGCCCTTGTTGGCAGGCGTGGTGCCCTTCTTCTTGTCGTCGGCCCAGCTGGAGGACAGCTTCTCGGACTTGACCGACTTCTTGTCGCCCGGCTTGGCCGCACCCGCCCCAGCAGGAGCCGGAGCCCCGGCCGCAGTCTTCGGGCGGTGGATGGTGCCCTTGATGCCATCCTTTGCCGCGGCGCCCGGTGCTGCGGCAGCGACCGGCTTGGGCTCTTCCGGCTTCTTGGCCGTCAGCACCTTCTTCGGCGCGGCCATCATGGCGCGGATCGCTGCGGCCTCGGCTTCGGCGGCCTTGCGGCGACGCTCCAGATCGACCTGCTTCTGGGCTTCGCCTGCAGCAATGTCTGCCGCCTTGACCACACGCATGCCACCTGCCGGTGCCGGCTGCGCAGGCCGCGCCCCAAGGGGTGGCGTCGCCGCTGGTGCGGCAGGCGCGGCGCCGCGCGGTGGCACCGGGATCGGTGCAGGTGCAGCCACGGGCGGCTGAACCGGTGCTGCAGCGGGCGCAGCCGCGGCTCGCACCGGTGACGGCGTCGCCTGGGCCTTGCGAGCGGCCTCGGCTTCCGCCTCGGCCGCCTTGCGTTGCGCCTCAGCCCGTTCAGCGGCCTGACGCTCTTCTTCCTGACGCACCCGTTCCGCCTCTTCACGCTGGGCGCGCTCACGGGCCTCGCGTTCGGCCCTTTCAGCCTTCTCGCGCTCCTCGACCTCGCGGCGACGCTGCTCGGCGGCCTCCTGTTCCAGGCGCAACCGTTCCGCTTCCTGCTCGGCCTCATGCTGACGGCGCAGCAACTCGGCACGCTGGAGTTCCTCTTCCGAAACAGCCGTCACTGCCCCGCCGGGTGCATCATCGCGTTTGACGAAGACGCGCTTCTTGCGCACCTCGACCTGGATCGTGCGGGCCTTGCCGGAAGCATCGGCCTGCTTGATCTCGCTGGTGGACTTCTTGGTCAGCGTGATCTTCTTGCGATCGCCGCCCACTGTCCCATGGGAGCTGCGCAGGAAGGCCAGCAGCTTCTCTTTGTCGGCATCGGTGAGGGCATCGCTGGTCGAAGCCTTGCTCACGCCAGCATGTTGAAGTTGCTCGAGCAGCGTCGTCGCCGGGCGATTGAGCTCGGTGGCGAACTGGGCAACGGTGGTCACGGCCATGTCTTGAATTCCTTGCGACGTGCTTGCGTCTGGAAGCTCTCTTGTCGGGGCGTCAGCGGTTTCGTGCGCGGCTCGCGGGCTCAGGCAACGAACCAGTGCTCACGCGCCTTCATGATCAGCGCCTTGGCCGCAGCCTCTTCCACGCCGGTCATCTCGGTCAACTCGTCCACGGCCAGATCGGCCAGGTCATCGCGGGTATGGATGCCACCTTCGGCGAGTTTGGCAATCAACTCCGCATTCAAACCTTCGAGGTCACGCAGATCCTGCGACACCTCATCGACGCGCTCTTCCTTGGCGATCTCCATCGTCAGCAGCACGTCCTTGGCACGGTTGCGCAGCTCCTGGATCGTGTCCTCATCGAAGGCCTGAATCTCCAGCATCTCCTGCAGCGGCACGTAGGCCACCTCCTCCAGGCTGGCGAAACCTTCCGCGATCAGGATCTCGGCCACCTCTTCGTCCACGTCCAGCTTGTCCACAAACAGCTTGCGGATGGAATCGGATTCCTGAGCCTGCTTGGCGGCCGACTCTTCGGCCGTCATGATGTTGATCTTCCAGCCCGTCAATTCAGAGGCCAGACGCACATTCTGACCCCCGCGGCCGATGGCGATCGCCAGGTTTTCCTCGTCGACCACCACATCCATGGCGTGCTTTTCTTCATCGACCACGATCGACTGCACGTTGGCCGGCGCCAGAGCCCCGATGACGAACTGGGCCGGGTCGGCCGACCACAACACGATGTCCACCCGCTCACCCGCGAGCTCGTTGGTCACGCCATTCACCCGCGAGCCGCGCACACCCACGCAGGTGCCGATCGGATCCACGCGCTTGTCGTGAGAGACCACGGCAATCTTGGCACGGGAGCCTGGGTCGCGAGCGCAGCTCTTGATCTCCAGCAGGCTCTGCTCGATCTCAGGCACCTCTTGCCGGAACAGCTCGACCATGAATTCCGGCGCCGAACGCGACAGGATGATCTGCGGCCCCCTCAGGGTGGGGTCCACCTCCATGATCATCGCCCGCACGCGGTCACCCGATCTCAGGTTCTCCTTGGGGATCAGGTCGGTACGTTTCAGACGCCCCTCCACACGCCCCGCCTCGATCACCAGGTCACCCTTGTCCAGGCGCTTGACCGTACCGACGAAGATCTTGTCACCGCGCGACAGGAAGTCATTGAGCAGGGTCTCACGCTCGGCATCGCGGATCTTCTGCAGGATCACCTGCTTGGCCGCCTGGGCCCCGATGCGACCGATCGGCACCGACTCCACCGGCTCCTCGAGGTAGTCACCGACTTCGATGTCCTCGATCTGTTCCTTGGCCTCGAAGTGAAGGATCTCCGCCTCCGGCAACTGGAGGCCCGCCTCGTCGGGCACGACATGCCAGCGACGGAAGGTCTCGTAGACGCCATTTTCCCGATCGATGGCCACCCGGATATCGACCTCACCCTCGTAGAGTTTCTTGGTCGCAGATGCCAGAGCCAGCTCCACAGCACCGAACACCACTTCGCGATCGACGTTCTTCTCGCGCGAAATCGCATCCACCAGCATCAACAGTTCGCGGTTCATTCTTCGTGACCTCCGGATTCTTCCGTCGCAGGAGCCGCCCCTCGCGAGCCGCCCGGAACGTTCTCAGCACGCTTGCGCCCCTTCTTGAAATCCACCACCGGCACCAACCGGGCATCACGGACCTCATCCAGCGCAAACCCCAACACCTTGTCTTCACCACCGTCACGGAAGACCAACTCGAATCCTCCCGGCAAATCCTCAGATGAATCCTGACCCAGGGCCTCGGCCGCACGCAACAGACCCTGGTATTTCTTGCGCCCCTGGAACGGGCGCTTCAGAGTGACATCGATCACCCAACCCGAAAATCGGACAAAGTCGGCCGACTTCCGCAGAGGCCGGTCCAGACCCGGGGAAGACACCTCGAGGCGGGCATAGTCACAACCCTCCACCTCCAGGACATACTGCAACTGCCGCGTGACGACCTCGCAGTCATCCACCGTCACCGACTCACCCGGGCCGGTGGCATACACCACACCCGGCGCGCGGTCGACGAAAACCGTGAGCAACCCACCCGCAGTGCGCGTGCAATCGACCAGCTCATAGCCCAGTCCGGTCACGGTACGCTCGATCGCCTGCAGCCAACTCATCAGTCCAACAACCCCTCAAAGCCCATCCGGGCAGCCATCCAAACATCCATCCACGCACCCACGAAGCAACACGACTTCGCCAGTACAAAAAGCAGCCTGGGCGATGCCTTCGAGCCCGAGGCCACCAACGACCCGAAGCACGACGCATCCACAGGCTGCCGCAGATGCCGGGGGACCAGCCACCCGAACAAAAAAAATGGGCCGGCCTACACCGCCCACTCAGCGACTCATCGAAAACGATATTATGCCTCATCTGGTGCGTTCGAGACAGCCTGGCCTGCATTGCTGTGGCGTGCCCACTGCAGACCCCGGGGTTGGACGCGGCAGCTCGACCACCCCCGCCAGGGGGCTGCGAGTCCACCGCACCCGGGGGAACATGCGGATCCGTCGGCGCGGATAATGCTGCCGTTTCCACTGTTTGCGCCACTGTCTGCCCGTCATGTCGATCCGCGTCCTCATTGTTGAAGACAACACCGTGGCGAGCGCCTTCCTGCTCAGGGTCGTGCGCGAGAGCTTCAACGACGAACTCGAGTTCACCGAGGTCCGAAATCTGGAGTCCGCCCGGCGCGCCCTGCGCAGCGCTGCGGCGTCAAACGCCGCTCCCGCCGAAGCAACTTCCGGTGGGGCAGCAGGTTTCCAGATCATCCTCTGCGATCTGGAACAGCCCGACGGCAGCGGCCTGGAGCTGCTGGCCGAACTGTCGGAACATCGCGCACTGAAGATTGCCACGACGCTCCATCTGGACGACGACCACCTTTTTCCGGCCCTGCAGTGCGGCGCCAGCGGCTATCTGCTCAAGGAGGACCGCTTCGAGGTGCTGGTCGAAGGCCTGCAACGCATCGCCCGGGGGCACCCGCCCATGTCACCCGCGATCGCCCGGCGCATTCTTTCTTTTTTTCGCGGCGCTTCGGGTGGGCGGCCCAGCTCTTTTGAGTCGGGATTTGCGTCCTTGAGCGAATTCGGCGGCTCGACCCGCCCCGCGCCCCTGGGAGACGGCAGCGCGCCTGTGCAAGGCCTGACGACCAAGGAGGCCGAGGTGCTGGTTCACCTCAGCAAGGGGTTCACACTCAAGGAGATCGCCAGGTTGATGGGGTTGAAGGGGTTCGCGATCAACGACCACATCCGCTCAATCTACGTCAAGCTGGCAGGCCACAGCTCCCCGATGGAAGCGTTGGCCCTGTCCCGGCAAGCCCTGCAGTGACTTGCGGCAGCCGGTCCCGCTGACGCGCGCGGCGACCCCCGGGTCTCACGCCACCGCGGTTTCCAGAATCGGCCCCCTTCCGCTCCAACGGTCCAGCGCCAGGTAGATCACCGGGGTGATGTACAGCGTCACCGCCTGGGACACGATCAGCCCACCCACCACGGACAGGCCCAGCGGCTGGCGCAACTCCGCGCCGGCGCCCAGGCCCAGCGCGATGGGCAGCGCACCCATCAGTGCCGCCAGGGTGGTCATCAGGATGGGGCGCAGCCGCAGCAGACAAGCCTGGCGAATCGCCTCGGCCGGGCTCAGGCCCTGCTCGCGCTGGGCCGCCAGCGCGAAGTCGATCATCATGATGGCGTTCTTCTTGACGATGCCGATCAGCATCAGGATGCCGATGGTGGCGATCAGCGTCAGGTCCAGGCCGAAGGCCCAGATCGTCAGCAGCGCCCCCACCGCGGCCGAGGGCAGGCCCGCCAGGATGGTGAGTGGGTGGATATAGCTCTCGTAGAGCATGCCCAGCAGCAGGTAGATCACCAGCAGCGCCACCCCCAGCAGGACGAGCTGGCCGGACTGCGAGTCCTGAAACACCGCCGCATCGCCGCCGTAGGTGCCGATCACGGTGGGCGGCATCTGCAGGTCGCGCACGTAGCCGTCCAGCTTGGTGGTGGCCACGCCCAGCGACACCTCCGGCGCCAGGTTGAAGCTCAGCGTAATGGCCTGCAACTGGCCCTGGTGGTTCACCGCGGTGGGGCCGACGCTGCGCTGCACGCTCGAGAAGGCCGACAGCGGCACCAGTCGGCCGTCGCGGCCGCGCAGGTGGATGCGGGCGAAGGCGTCCTCGAATTGCCGGTCCGCCTCCGCCGCCTCCAGGATGACCTGGTAGGTGTTGGCCGCCGCGTAGATGCTGGCCACCTGCCGCTCGCCGAAGGCGCTGTACAGCACACTGCGCAGGTCGGCCATCTGCACGCCGAGCAGGGCCGCCTTGTCGCGATCGATGCTCAGGCTGGCCTGCAGGCCGCGCAGCTGGGAATCGCTCGTGACGTCTCGAAAAACGCCGTCCTCGCGCAGCCTTGTCTGCAGTTTTCCGGCCCAATCGTTCAAGGCATCGGCGCTGACGCTTTGCAGCGTGTACTGATAGCGGCTCTTGCTCTGCCGGCCACCCAGTTGCAGGTTTTGCACCGGCCGCATGTACACCGCGATGCCGGGGATGGCGCGCGTCTTTTTGCGCAGGCCCTCCACCACCTGGGCCATCGCTGCACGCTCGCCGCGGGGTTTGAGCGTCACGAACATCCGCCCTGCGTTGATCAGCCCGGTGGAGCCTCCGGCGCCGATGAAGGAGCCGACGCTGACCACCGCGGGGTCGGTCTGGAAGACGGCAGCCACCCGGCCCTGCAACGCCTCCATCGCGGCAAACGAGATGTCCTCGGAGGCCTCGGTGGTGACCTGGATCTGGCCGACATCCTCCTCCGGAAAGAAGCCCTTGGGGATCTTCACCAACAGCCAGGCGGTCAGCACGCAGCTGCCGATGGCCAGCGCGCCGATCGCCCAGCGGTGCCGCAGGGCCAGGTCCAGGCTGCGGCCGTAGCCGCGCTGCAGGGCGTCGAAGCCGCGCTCAAACCAGCGGCCCAGCACACCCTCCTCCTGCGGGCTCTTGTGGCGCAGGAAGCGGCTGGCCAGCATCGGCACCAGCGTGAGCGACACCACGGCCGACACCCCGATGGACAGCCCCACCACCACCGCGAACTCGTGGAACAGCAGGCCGGTCACGCCGGGCATGAAGAAGATCGGGATCAGCACCGCCACCAGCGAGATCGAGATCGAAACGATGGTGAAGGCCATCTCCCGCACGCCGCGGATCGCCGCCGCAAAGGGGTCCATGCCGTCTTCGATGTGGCGCACGATGTTCTCGAGCATCACGATCGCATCGTCGACCACCAGGCCCACCGCGAGCGTCAGTCCCAGCAGGGAAACGTTGTTCAGGCTGCCCCCCACCAGGTACATCAACGACAGCGCCCCGATCAGCGAAATCGGCAGCGACAGCGTCGGGATCAGCGTGGCGGCCAGGCGGCGCAGGAAGACGAAGATCACCAGCACCACCAGCGCGACGGTGAGCGCGAAGGTGAGCCGCACGTCGTGCACCGCCTCTCGGATCGACGCAGAACGGTCGTTGCGCACCTCCATCGAGATCGAGGCCGGCAGCTGCGACGCCAGGCGCGGCAGCATGGCCTTGACCCGGTCGACCACCTGCACCGTGTTGGCGTTGGGCTGGCGCTGCACCGCCAGCGTGATGGTGGGCTCGCCGTTGAAGGCGGCGCTGTTCCTCAGGGTCTCGACGCTGTCCTGTACATCGGCCACGTCGCGCAGGCGCACGGGGGCGCCATTGCGCTGCGCCACGACCAGCTGGCCGAACTCCCGCGCGCTGACCAGCTGCCGGTTGGCCTGGATGGTCAGCGTTTGCCGCGGCCCTTCCAGCACGCCCACCGGGGTGTTGGCGTTGGCCGCCGCGATCACCGCGCGCAGCTCGTCGAGCGTCAGGTTGCGCTCGGCCAGGGCCTCGGGACGCACCCGCACCCGCACCGCGTAGCGCTTCTGGCCAAAGATGGACACCTGCGCCACGCCATCGATGGTCGACAGCGACGGCGCAATCAGGTTCTCGGCGAACTCGTTGAGCTCCGACAGCGCCATCGACGGCGACCCCAGCGCAACGAACAGCACCGGCGCGTCGGCAGGATTGACCTTGCGGTACGACGGCGGCGTGGCCATCTCCGTGGGCAGGCTGCGCTGGGCGCGAAACAGCGCCGCCTGCACGTCCACCGCAGCCGCGTCGATGTCGCGGCTGGCCTCGAACTCCAGCACCAGCGAGCTCTGCCCCAGCGTATTGGTCGAGCTGATGGTGGCCAGCCCCGCGATGGTGGAGAACTGTTTTTCCAGCGGCAGTGCCACCGAGCTGGCCATGGTTTCCGGACTGGCGCCGGGCAGCGAGGCATTGACCTGGATGATCGGCGTGTTGTAGCTCGGCAGCGCGGCCACCGGCATCTTCGGCAGCGCCACCAGGCCGGCCAGCACGATCGACAGGTTCAGCAGCACCGTCATCACCGGACGGCGGATGAACAGCTCCGTCCAGTTCATCGGGAGGCCCCGCGCGAAGCAGATGCGGCGGCTGACGCGGCCGTTGCCCCACCCGCGGTCCCACCCGCGGTCCCACCCGAGGCCGCACCCGCTGATGCAGGCACCGCGATGCGCAATGGGGTGCCGGGACGCAGGTTCTGCTTGCCCTCCACCACCACCCGGTCACCGTCGTCCAGGCCCTCCACCGCGATCAGCTCACCCAGCGACTGACGCAGTTGCACCACCTTCGGCCTTGCACTGCCGTCCGGCGCGACCACGTACACGCTGCGCTCGGCGCCGCGCTGAATCACTGCGGCCTGGGGAATCACCTGCGCCTGCTCCAGCGTGCGCAGCGTCAGCCGCACCGAGACGTACTGCCCCGGCCAGAGCTGCTGTCGCGGGTTGGCCAAGCTGCCCTTGACGAGGATGGTGCCACTGGCGGTGTCCACCGCGTTGTCGACAAACACCAGGCGCCCCGGCAGGGAGTGTGGCGCCTCGCCCCGGCGGCGCTCGCCGCCGAGGGGCAGCAGCACCGCCAGTTCCGTGGCCGCTGCTCCACTGCGGGGCTTGCCAGCGGCAGCCGCCGGACCCGGCGACGAGATGCCCGCAAGGGCCAGCAAAGGCGACAAATGGGCCTCAGGCACCGGAAAGGACACACCGACCGGATCGATCTGATGGATGGTCAACAGCGCCACCCCGCCGGGCTGGACCAGGCTGCCGGGATGTACCGCGATCTGGCCGACCCGCCCCGACAGCGGCGCCGTCAGTCGTGTGAAGCCCAGCGCCACCTCTGCGGACTGCACCGCAGCCTCGTCCGAGCGGATCAGCGCCTGCTGAGCCTCCACCTGGGTGGCGCTGCTGTCCGCGGCACTCTGGGCGATGAATCCCTGCCCCCGCAACTCGCGAGCCCTTTGAAGCTGGCGCTCCAGGTCCGCCAGGGTGGCCCGGTCGCGCAGCAGTTGGGCGCGGGCCTTGTCCAGGTTGGCGCGCTCGTTGCGGTCGTCCAGCTGGAACAGCGGCTCACCACGCCGCACCGCCTGGCCCTCGCGCACCAGCACCTCCCGCACCACGCCACTCACCTGGGCGCGCAACTCCACCGTCTGCAAGGGCACCACCGTGCCGGGCGCTTCGACGATCACCGGCACATCCCGGCGCTGCACCGGCAGCACCGTGACCGACTGAGCTGCCGGAACAACGGCCGATGCCGACGCCCCAGGAGCGCTACCGGTTGAAGTGACCCCTGAGGCTGCTGTGGCTGCCGCGGCAACTGCGACATGGCTTCTCGAGAACCACACCCCGGCCGAAAGAAGGACCAAAGCGAAGCTGGAGATCAGGAAGGTTCTGTTATCAAGCATGGGCAGTGCGGATCCAGTTCAGGCCGCACTGCGCAAGTGAAAAGGCTTGAGCCGATCCGGCACCGCACAGGCGACGCCGCCCACTGTACGGGAGAACTCAGCCGATGACGCACCGGGGGCAAGGTGCGAAGCATCCGGGCCTGCCCCAGCTGTCAGCCGCAGGTGCTCCCAAGAAAACGTCGGGTCGCCCCAAGTTTTCTTGCGCCCCCTTGGGGTTGCTCAGGAGCCCCGGCGATTGGGATGCCAGTACAGAAACTTGGCGTAGATGTCCACGTCCTTGGTTTCTCGCACGAACAACAGCCCGACCCCCAGCGACATGGCCGCGACCACGATGGGATACCACAGGCCGTGGTAGATGTCCCCGTTGCTGGCCACCATCGCAAAGGCAATGGTCGGCATCAAACCACCGAACCAGCCATTACCGATGTGATATGGCAGGCTCATCGAGGTGTAGCGGATGCGGGTGGGGAAGAGCTCCACCAGCGTGGCGGCGATCGGCCCGTAGACCATCGTCACGTAGATCACCAGCACGGTGAGGATGACCACGATCATCGGGTGATTCACCTTGGCCGGGTCTGCCGTCTTGGGGTACCCGGCCTCGGTCATCGCCTGGGCGACCTGGGCACGGAAGGCTGCGATGGCCAGCACGCTGGCCTCCTCGAAGCGGCCGCCTTCGGGCATCAGGCGGGCGTTCGGGGCCGGAATTTCCTTGCCGCCAATGCTCACCCGAGCCCCGTCTCCGGAGGGCAGGGGCTCGTTGCTGTAGCTGGCCGCGGCCTGCGCCAGGGTGCGTTTGGCGATGTCGCAGGCGGAGGTGAAGTCGATCTCCCGGGCGATCGGGCTGCCCTGGAAGGAGCAGGTCACCGGATCGGCCTTGACCACGATGCGGGCGGTGGCCTGGGCACGGGCCAGATCCGGGTTCGCCGCCTCAGTCAAGGCCTTGAACAGCGGGAAGTAGGTCAGGCAGGCCAGGGCCAGCCCGCCGAGGATGATCGGCTTGCGCCCGAATCGGTCCGACAGGCTGCCGAAGATCACGAAGAAGGGGGTGCCGATCAGCAGCGCCGCCGCCACCAGCAGGTTGGCGGTGTTGGCCTCCACCTTGAGGACGCTGGTCAGGAAGAACAAGGCATAGAACTGCCCGGTGTACCAGACCACCGCCTGACCGGCCACCAGGCCAAACAGGGCCAGCACGATGATGCGCAGGTTCTTCCACTCGCCGAAACATTCGGACAACGGTGCCTTGGACACCTTGCCCTCCATCTGCATCTTCAGGAAGGCCGGCGACTCGTGCATCGACAAGCGGATCCACACGCTCACCCCCAGCAGCACCGACGACAGCAGGAAGGGGATGCGCCAACCCCATTCGGCAAAGGTCTGTTCACCCATCAGGTTGCGTGTGCCCAGGATCACCATCAGGGACAGGAACAGGCCCAGCGTGGCGGTGGTCTGGATCCAGGCGGTGTAGGCACCCCGTTTGCCCTGGGGCGCGTGTTCAGCCACGTAGGTGGCTGCGCCGCCGTATTCCCCGCCCAGCGCCAGGCCCTGCAGGAGGCGCAGCACGATCAGGATGACCGGTGCGGCTACGCCGATGGCGTCGTAGTTGGGCAACAGCCCCACCACGAAGGTGGACACCCCCATGATCAGGATGGTCACCATGAAGGTGTATTTGCGCCCGATCATGTCGCCCAGCCGTCCGAACACCAGGGCCCCGAAGGGCCGCACCAGGAAGCCGGCGGCAAAAGCCAGCAAGGCGAAGATGAAGGCCGAAGTGGGATCCAGGCCGGCAAAAAACTGCTTGGCAATGATGGCAGCCAGCGAGCCGTAGAGGTAGAAGTCGTACCACTCAAACACGGTGCCGACCGATGAGGCCAGCACCACGCGCCGCTCGGCACTGGTCATCGGCGCATCGTCGGCGCCATAGGGGGTGTCCGGAAGGCTGGACATGGGTTTGCTCCTCAAAGGTCATCGGGCGCGCCGCGCTCGGTGCGCCCTGGATATGGAGATGGAAACGGGTATGGATGCGGGTTACATCGCCGCCATCAGGCGTTTGGGCGAATACAGGCGGGCCTCCGGCACGCTTTCCGCCGCACGCAGGGCGCGCTGCAGGATCTGCTCCGCCCCCACCCGGCCGAAGGCTTCGGCCAGCGCCTGATAGACCACCCGCAGCAGTTGGGCCAGCTCGACTGCGCTGCCCGGCAGCCGCCAGTCGTGCTGCAGCGGCCTGGCCCAGGCCTGCATGAAGGCCGCCTGCAACGCCGTCGACGTCTGCGCCTGCGGGAGGTAACGTTGAGTGTCCTTGCGCAGCTCATCGAGCGCTTCGCGGTGGTACTTCTGCACCTCCTCGACCATCGAACGCAGCACAGCCGCGAAGACCGCCACCGGTTCGGCCGCCAAGGACGCAGCGGTCGCGGCACCCTCCGTGCCGGGCAGCACCGCTGCGGTCGGGATCCTGGCGGCCGAAGCCAGCGCGGTGGCCACAGGGTTGATCACCACAGCACTCGCCGGCGAGGCAACAGGCATCGCCTGAGCCAGGGGAACCGCCGGTGCCGGCGCAGACGACACGGCCGGCGCAGCCATCGCCTGCGGCAACGGCGATGGGGCAGGACGCAGCGCCTGCATCCTGGACCAAGGGTCCGCAGGCAGCATCTCGGAGGGCTGCTTCAGGGCCTTGAAGTACTCCGAGTACAGGCGGCGGCAACTGCCGGCGTCCAGGCCGCATTGCTGCGCCACCTGGTCGATGAAACGGATGATGTCGGTGACTGCATCACCACGCATCTGGTCATGCTGCAGCCACAGTGCCTGCAGCAGTGCTGGATCGTCCAGCTGGTCGGACAACACCGCGACCGCGGCACGACGCCGCAGAGACTGTGTCGGATGGAGTGGGTCGCTCATGTGGGATTGCGGGGGAGCAAGGGGACGAATCGGGCCCGTTCAACGATCACAGAGCCTCGGCTTTGATTTGGATTAAGGCGCATTTTCTGGAGACCCTCAATGAAAGCACCGTGTGCTGACGTTTTGCCAGCAGGGTGACCCATCCAACCCCGGGAGTGGAGGGATAAATCCGCGTCGAATTGCACGTTGTCACCCCCGACGTGACAACGCGCTGTCATGAATCCTCTCTGAAGGCGGGTTCGGACGGGCCAGTCCGGCGGCACGACGGGAACCCAAACAACCCCTCGCGGCAGGGGCAGCCGACCGCTGCTAGCATTTCTGCGTTAAAGCCATTTGTCGTCCAATCGCCTGCCCGACCGCCACGGCGGCGACCCCAGGCAGCACCCAAGGTTCCACCGATGTTCCCTCCCTTGCGCCCAGACGACACCTCGCCTCCCGCGGCTGCCGACGATGAAGGTGTGCCTGTCTCCCGGCGCATCCGCGAAAGGATCCAGGCCGCGCAACGCCGCTTTCATGCCAACGACAACATTTCGGAATTCATCGAGCCGGGCGAACTGGCCCAGCTGCTGGACGAAGTGGAGTCCAAGATGTCGCAGGTGCTGCGCAGCCTGGTGATCGACACCGAAAGTGACCACAACACCCAGGAGACGGCCAAACGGGTCGCCAAGATGTACCTGCAGGAGGTGTTTGCGGGCCGCTACCAGCCCCAACCGCCGGTGACCGAGTTTCCGAATGTGGAGCACCTCAACGAGCTGATGATCGTCGGGCCGATCACGGTGCGCAGCGCCTGCTCGCACCACCTCTGCCCAATCATCGGCAAGCTCTGGATCGGTGTGATGCCCAACGAGCATTCGGCATTGATCGGCCTGTCCAAGTACGCCCGGCTGGCCGAATGGATCATGAGCCGCCCCCAGATCCAGGAAGAAGCCGTGACCCAGGTAGCCGATCTGCTGCTCGACAAGATGCAGCCCGACGGCCTGGCGGTGGTGATGGAAGCGGACCACTTCTGCATGGGATGGCGCGGCGTGCGCGACATGGATTCAAAGATGATCAACAGCGTCATGCGCGGTTCGTTCCTGAAGGACGCCAACCTGCGCCGCGAGTTCCTGTCGCTGCTGGGCCAGCGCCGCGGCGGCTGACCTGAAGCTGCACCTCAACTTGAACTTGAACCGCACCGATTTGAAGGACATCCACCATGCTGGTCCGCCTCCTCTACGCCAGCCGCGCCCGCGGTGTGGACGCTGACGCCATCGACGCCATCCTGGCGCAATGCCGCTCCAAGAACCCTGCCCAGGGCGTGACGGGCATCCTCTGCCACGGGGGTGACATCTTCATGCAGGTGGTCGAGGGCGGGCGCGAAGCCATCAATCATCTCTACGGGGACATCCTGCGCGATCCGCGCCACGAGCAGGTCACGCTCCTGCACTATGAGGAGATCGCCGAACGGCGCTTTGCCGGCTGGACCATGGGGTTGGTGAACCTGGAACGGATCAACCCTTCCATCGTGCTCAAGTTCAGCGAGAAGCCGGTGCTGGATCCCTTCAGCGTCTCCGGCCGCGCCAGCCTGGCCCTGCTGGAAGAGCTCATCGCCACCGCCTCCATCATCGGTCGGGCGGGCTGAATCCACGGGGGGTTCAGGCCGCACTGCGAGGGAGGTGATCGAGGGCAAGGGGAGTGCCTTGCGCAGCCCATAGAATCCGGTCGCCTTGCCCAGGCTTGCCCTTCCTCACCGCCCCACAGACCGTCGGCGCCGCCACGGTTGCGCCATGGTCCAGAGCTCCGACGCGACTTCCTTTGTCAACGCCCAGCCGGGACACTACATCCGCCGGCTGCAGCAGGTGGCCGTGGCCCTGTTCATGGAGGAAACCGCGGAATTCGGCATCACCCCGGTGCAGTTCGCCACGCTGATGACCGCCCACGAGCATCCGGGGCTCGACCAGCGCAGCCTGGCTGCGCGCATCAGCTTCGATACCTCCACCATCGGTGGCGTGATCGACCGGCTCGAAAAGCGCGGACTGATCCTGCGCAACGCAGCCCCTCACGACCGCCGACTGCGCCTGCTCACCGTCACGGAAGAAGGTGAACGCCTGCTCGAACAGGCGCTGCCGCGTGTGCGTGCGGCGCAGCAGCGCGTCCTCGCACCACTGGCGCAGGCCGAACAACAGGACTTCCTGCAGCAGATGCAGCGGGTTGTTGAAGCACACCACGACCACGTCCAGGGTGAGCGCGACGGCGACTGACCCGCAGCTGCGCGGCATCGACTTCAGCAGCCGCCCCAGCCAACGCAAGCCCATCGTCGTCGCGCTGGGCCGGCAGCACTCGACCGACACGGTGCAACTCACCTCGCTGCGCCGCCTGCCGACGACCGAGTCCTTCCTGGACTGCCTGCTGGAGCCGGGGCCCTGGGTGGCAGGCTGCGACTTTCCCTTTGGCCTGCCCCGCGAGCTGGTCCTGCAGCTGGGCTGGCCCCTGCGCTGGCGCGAACTGATCGACCACTACGCCACACTGGAGCGCAGCGCGATCCGCGCCACCTTCGCCGCCTTCTGTGCAGCGCGCCCCGTCGGCGGCAAGTTCGCACACCGGGCCTGCGACGGACCGGCCGGAGCGTCGCCATCGATGAAGTGGGTCAACCCACCGGTGGCCTACATGCTGCACGCGGGGGTTCCGGCCCTGTTGGCCGCCGGATGCGACCTGCCCGGCCTGCACCCCGGGGACCGCCAGCGTCAGGCGCTGGAAGCCTACCCCGGTCTGCTGGCGCGGGAGGTGCTGGGCCGCCAGTCCTACAAGAGCGACGATCCGAAGCGGCAGGACGCAGCTCGCGCAGCGGCGCGCCGGCAGCTGTTGGAAGCACTGGAGGTTGGACGCACCCGGCTTGGATTGCGGCTGACCGCCCCGCCGGCGCTGCGCGAAGAATTGCTGGAAGACGGCAGCGGCGATTGCCTGGACGCCACCCTCTGCCTGCTGCAGGTGGCCTGGGGTCTGCGGCAGCCGCGCTGGGGCTGGCCGGCCGATGTCGATGTCCTGGAGGGCTGGATCCTCAGCGCCTGAATCGCGGTGCGGGCCACGGAGGTGTCCGGGAGAATCCCCGGACGGGTCGTACCGTACCGGTCCCGATTTCAGCGGCCAGACGCGCTCGCCGATATCCTGCAATCCGTGCTTTGCCCCTCGACCGAACATGCCGACCTCTGCTCCCTCCCAAGCTGGCGCGGCCGCGCTGATCCCCTTGCCTGCGGTGGTATGGACCGCCCTGCTGTTGTGCGGCTGCGCGCTGCCGGAGCTGCCGGGGCCGCTCGCTCAAGGCGGTCCTGCCGCCGCAGTCTCCACGCCCGCGGGCCTGCCCTGCAGCGCACCCGACTTCCCGCAGCAGGTGCTGGTCAAGCTCAATGCCTACCGTGCGGCCGGGGCCCGCTGCGGCCTGGCCGGCCACTACAGCGGCAGCGCCCCGCTGGCCTGGAGCGAGCCGCTGGCACGCGCCGCCGCCCTGCACAGCCAGGACCTGGCGCAGCGCCAACTGCTCGACCACCGGGGATCGGACGGCAGCAGCCTGACCCAGCGACTCGACATCCAGGGCTACCGCTGGAGCGTGGCGGCCGAAAACGTCGCGGCCGGCCAGCCCGATCTCACCCAGGTACTGGCCGCCTGGATGGGCAGCCCCCCCCATTGCGCCAACCTGCTGGCCCCGATGCACCGCGATGTAGGGCTGGCCTGTCGTCGCGCGGGCGACGGACAGGTCTACTGGACCGCGGTGGTGGCGCAGCCCCAACCCACGGCTGCACCTGCGGCCTCCGCCAGCGCGGCCCCACCGGCGACACCCCGACCTGCCGTGCACTGAGCCACCGCAACAGCAGGTGCGCAAGACGGCATAGTCGCTGACTCCGACTGTGCCGGCCCGGCGGATTGACGTAACCTTGGCGGCCCCCAGGTCCGCTGCAGTTGCAGCCCGGATCCATGCACGCCACCGCCTCCCAACTCGACGACCACGTTGCCATGTCCCAGGCCTGCGGCGAGCTGCTGTCGCTGGCCCTGATGGACACGCGCAATCGCAGCCTGAACCTGTACCAGCGGGTGCAGGACGCCTTGCAGTCCCGCGACCCGGTACCCACTGCGCAGTGGCAGGCGCTGTGCCAGGCCTGCGATTGCCCTGCCCCCACCCTGTGGCTCGGTCGGCTGGGCTGGTTTCATGAGGCCTGGATCTCGCGCAACGTGCAGCGCCGTCGCGGCCGCGCAGCGGATCCGTCGGCCCCCCGGCTTGCCTCCATCGACCCCCTGGCCGACGCCCGCTGGGACCCGGCTATGGCCAGTGCGCAAGGCCTGCCTGCCGAAGCCACACCGGCGGACTCGGTCGTGCGGCAGTACCTGGTGGATGGGTTGGAGGTCACCCTGGACCTGCTGCACCACCACCCGCAGGACGATGACAGCCTTTACTTCTTTCGCCTCGCCCTGTTCCATGAGGATGAACAGTCCGAACGCCTGCTCGACCTGGCCCAGGCGCTGCAGTTGCCATTGCCGGAGCTGACCTCGCCGCCCTTGCTGCCTCAGCCCCGGCAGGCGCTGCTGCCCCCCGGACGCCACCGCCTGGGCTGGCCAGCGGGTCAGTCCGGTTTCTGTGAAGAGGTCGACCTCGGGAGTGGCTGGGACCGCCTTCCGGGCTGCGACATCGACCTCCAGCCGGTCAGCTGGCAGCAATTCATCGAGTTCATCCAGGATGGGGGATATGACGACCCACAGTGGTGGAGCGCCGCCGGGTGGTCCTGGCGCCAGACAAAGGCGCAGGGGCTGCCGCAGGGCGTCGAATCCGCTCCAGGTGCGCTGATCCTGCGACGGGGAGGCCGCCGTGTGCGGGCAGCCCTGCAGGAAGCAGCGCAGCAGTTGACCCGCCATGAAGCGGAAGCCTGGTGCCGCTGGGCCGGCCGGCGCCTGCCTACCGAAGCGGAATGGGAAGCCGCAGCCCTGCGCTTCGGCGCCCAGGGTTGGTGCTGGGGCCTGGTCTGGGAATGGACGCTCGACCGGCTGCAACCGCGGCCAGAGCTCGCCCTCGGAAACCAGCCACAGGCCGTGCCGCCGGGTCATCCGCAGCACCTGGGCGATGCGATCGGGCGCCATGGGGTGCTCAAGGGCGCCAGTGACCTCACCCGCCGTCGCCTGGTGCATCTGCGCAAGCGCAGTCACGCCCTGCCCGGCACCGACCGGCGACGCAGCGGCTTTCGCAGTTGCAGCTTGTGACGGCGCGCTCTCGGCTGTCACTCTTTTGAGCAGTTGGGAGGAGAGTCGATCGACACAGATCAAGACCACGGTTGCTGCGCAGCGAATTGACCACACCCGGGAGGGTAGATACCGACTGGTCTGGGCGACCCTGTGGGCGACAACATCACGACCTGTATCACCTGCCAGGTCGGTCTCCGCCGGCCTCGCAGCAGCAGTCACCCGTTGCCTGAAATCCCGTCCATGTCCGCTGTTGTTCACCGCTGCCTGCCTTCCGACCCCACCTCCTGCTCTTGCGGGCCGCGCCTGCGCCGCCTCGCCGTCGCGCTGACCCGCGGCGGTTGCCTGGGCCTCGTCGCGGGTTCCGCTGCCCTGGCCTGGCCGGCGCTGTCACTCGCACAGCAGAGCCCGACGGCCGAGAACAGCCTGGAGCCGGTGGTGATCTCAGGCTCCACCCGGGAGCGCCGTGTCATGGAGGTGCCCTACGCCATCGGTGTGGTGGGCGAGACGGCCATCCGCAGCGCCGGGCCGATGATCAACCTCTCCGAAGCCATGGCCCAGGTGCCCGGCGTGCTGGTGGCCAACCGCAACAACTACGCGCAGGACCTGCAGATCAGCTCCCGCGGTTTTGGTGCCCGCGCCGGTTTTGGTGTTCGCGGCCTGCGCATGTACAGCGATGGCATTCCCGCCACCATGCCCGATGGCCAGGGCCAGGTGGGCCACTTCGACCTGGCCAATGCCCAGCGTGTGGAGGTGCTGCGCGGCCCCTTCTCCGCGCTGTACGGCAACGGCTCCGGTGGCGTGATTGCGCTGTTCACCAAACCCATCACCCAGCGCTCCTTCGAGGTGGGCGCCGACGCCGGCAGCTCCGGCCTGAGGCAGCTTCGCGTCGGGGTGCAGGCCCCCATCGGCGAGGGCTTCGAGATCGCCGCCAACGCCTCGGGCATGTCGCTGGACGGCTTTCGCCCCCACAGCGAGGCCAGCCGTGATCTGGCCAATGTCCGGCTGGGCTGGCGCGGCGAACGGGACCGGGTCACCCTGATGGCCAACCGACAGGTGCAGAAGGCCGACGACCCGCTGGGCCTGGAACGCGCCCAGTTTGAACAGGATCCGGACAGCACCACGCCCCAGGCCACCCTCTACGACACCCGCAAGACCATCGAGCAGACCCAGTTCGGCGCCCAGTGGACCCACCGCTTCGGCGCTGCCGGTCAGGATTGGGGTCTGTCCCAGAGCCAGCTGGCCGCCTACACCGGGCAGCGCCAGGTGGCGCAGTACCTGGCCATTCCCGCCGGCACCCAGAACGGGGCGCGGCACGGCGGCGGTCTGGTCGATTTCAGCCGCGACTACGCCGGCCTGGAGGGTCGACTGCTTTGGCGCCTCGGCGAGGAACTGGATCTGGTGACCGGACTGAACGTCGAGCAGCAGCGCGACGACCGTCAGGGCTACCTCAGCTTCACGGGAACCGTCGCCGCGCCGACCTACGGTGTCAAGGGGGATCCCAAGCGCGACGAAATCAACCGCGCCGAGACCCGCGAGGGCTTCGTGCAGGCCGACTGGCGCTTCACACCCGGCTGGCAGGCCACCTTGGGTGTTCGCAGTGGCCAGGTGACCCTCAGCAGCCAGGACCACTACCTGTCCAACGGCAACGATTCCGGAGAGCGCGACTTCACCTACACCAACCCGGTGGCCGGGCTGCGCTGGACGCTGTCGCCCCAGCTGACCCTGCACGCGGCCGCGGCTCGCGGCTACGAGACGCCGACCCTGGGTGAACTCGCCTACCCCGCCAGCACCGCCGCGGTGGGGTTCAACACCGACCTGCAGGCGCAGACCAGCCGACAGTTCGAGCTGGGCGCCAAGTGGCGCGACGGCGGCCTGGCCATCGACGCGGCGGTGTTCGACATCCGCACCGACGACGAGATCGCCATCGCCTTCAACGCCGGTGGTCGGGCGTCGTACCAGAACGTCGGCCGCACCCATCGCTATGGTGCGGAGGCCTCCACGAGCTGGCGCGTCAGCCCCACCTGGCGTGCCCTGATGACTGTCACGCTGCTGCACGCCAGCTACGAAGACAGCTTCCAGACCTGCAGCGGCATTCCCTGCAACCCGGGGGCTACCCCACCCCAGAACGTTACGGCCGCCCCGGCGGGCAACCGCATCGCCGGCACCCAGGCGGCGGGCGCCTACGCGGAGCTGGCGTGGACCACCGCCTGGAGCCGCGATGGCGAGCTGGCGCTGGAATGGCGCGCCCAGGGTCGCACGGCGGTCAACGACCTCAACGCCGACTTTGCGCCGGGCTGGGGCATTGCCAACCTGCGCTACAAGCAACGCTTCGAGCTCGATGCCGAAGGTGCGCTGGAGCTGCTCGCCCGTCTGGACAACCTCAGCGACCGCCGCTACGTCGGCAGCGTGATCGTCGGGGACGCAAACAAGCGCTACTTCGAGCCGGCGGCCGGCCGCAACTGGCTGCTGTCGGCACGCTACCTGCGCCGGTTCTGATTCTGACTCAGGCTTTGCCGGAACCCATCCAGCCCACCCGGGAGACACGATGCCATCTGCCCAGCTGAAATCCACTTGTCGGGCCACCTTGTCCTGCATCGCTGCAGTGCTGCTGTGCTCGTGGACTGCGCCAGTCAGTGCAGCGGGTGATGTCAAACCCGTCCGGAAGACTTCAAAACCTGCGCCCTCCGCTGCGGCTGAGGACCCCTACGAAGGCGATCCGTTCAAGTCACTGCCCTGGGGTGACATGCGCCGCGAGTACCTGGGTGGCGAGCGGGCGGTGTTCGACGAGCGGGTCACGGTGCGCGGCCCGGCCTTTGCCGAGGACCCGATGAACGTGCCGGTCACCGTGTCGGTGGTCGGCCTGAAGGACATCGAGCGCATCGTGGTGCTGGTGGACCGCAACCCCATCCGCCGCGTGCTGGAGTACCAGCCGATGACCGCCTTGCCCGCGGTGTCCTTCCGCTTCAAGCTCGAGCAGGCCAGCCCGGTGCGTGCAGCTGTGCGCACCCGCGATGGCCTCTGGCATGTCGGCGGCACCTGGGTGGATTCGGCCGGCGGAGGCTGCACCGTGAGCGGCGCCACCCGCAAGGACGGCAGCTGGACGCAGACGCTCGGCCAGGTCAGCGCCAGACTGTTCGAATCCAGTCCGGCGACCACCGAAGCCAGCCCAGTACCTGGAGGGGGAGCGGGAGCGGCACGCCTGCGCCTGCGGGTGATGCATCCGATGGACACCGGCCTGGTGGGCGGCATCCCCGCGTTCTACATCAGCCGGCTGAGTGTGCGCGACGCCGCTGACCGGGAGCTGTTGCGCCTGTCCACCTACGAACCGGTGAGCGAGAACCCGGTATTCTCCTTCGACTTTCCTGACCGGCTGGCGGGCGGACTGCGCATCGTCGGCACGGACAACAACGGCAACCGCATCGACGCGAGGCTGGAGTGACTGCACAACCGACCCCGTCCTGGAGACTCCCTGATCTCCCTTCCCAGACCCGGCTTCCAGCCCGACGCTGCGGCCCCGCGCCTCGGCGCCTGCCGGCCCTGCTGGCCGCCGGGGCGGTGATCGCCTGCGCTGCCGCGCCGACCTCGGCCGCCGGACCCACGGCGGGTACCGCCCCGCAGGTGGACGTCGCCCGGCTGGATTACGGCCTGCGCGCCCGCAGCCTGGCCCCCGGCGCCTGGGTGGTGGAAGGCGCCAACGCCGACTTTGCGGTGGCCAATGGCTGCAACATCATCAACACCGGCTTCTTCTCCACCGGTGCGGGCGTGGTGGTGGTCAACACCGGCACGTCCCGGCTGTACGGCGAACAACTGCGTGCGCTGATCCAGAGCACCACCCCAGAACCGGTGGTGCAGGTGATCCACCTCAACCTGCACCCGGACTACTTCCTCGGCAACCAGGGCTTTGCGGACCGACCCAGGCTGGCCACGGCCCTCACCGCAGCCGGCATCGCACGGGAGGCTGCGGCCTACGAAACCAACCTGTTCCGCCTCTGCGGCGACTGGATGAAGGGCACCGAAACCCGCGCGCCCGACCAGGTGCTTCAGGTCCCCACGGAGGGCCGCAGATGGGCGGTCGGGCAGCGCCGCTTCGAGCTGCATGAGCTGGCTGGCCACACCGACTCCGACCTGGTGCTGATCGACCGTGCCAGCGGCGTGGCCTTCGTCGGCGGGTTGGTGTTTGCCGACCGGGTGCCGACCACCCCCCATGCGCGCATCCCGCAGTGGCTGCGCAGCCTGGACCGGCTGTCCGCCCTGTTGAAGGAGGCCGGCGTGAAAACCGTCGTGCCCAGCCACGGGCCGGTGCACGAGGGAGAACGGGGTCTGGCTCAGACCCGCCGCTTCCTGCAGTGGCTGGACGGCGGCTTCACCCGCTGGGCCCAGGCCGGCCTGGACATGAACGAGGTGCTGCGCGCGCCGGTGCCAGCCGACATCCGCGCCTTGGCCGCCTTTGACACCGAATACGTGCGCAACGTCGCCCACCTCTACCCGCGCTACGAGCAGCAGGCCTTGGGCGGCAGCGCGCGCAGCCGCTGAGACCCAGGGCCACGGGGCAGGCCCGGCCGCTCCAGCCTGCCGCTTCAGTCTGGTGCGGGATCCATGCCAGGGTCGGCCCCGATCAGCCGGAGGCACTCGTCCAGCAGCGTGTGCAGCTGAGCCACCCGCTCCAGGCCCAGGCGTTCATTAAAGGTCCGCTGGGCCTGCTTCCACACGCTGCGGGCCGCGGCATGTTTGGCGCGACCCGACTCGGTCAGCGTCACCTGGCGAGAGCGCGCATCCCGCCCCGGCCCCACCTCCACCCAGCCCTGCGCCACCAGCGGCTGAAGGTTGCGGGTCAGCGTGGATGCTTCCATCTGCAGCTGCGCGGCCAGCTCCGCCGGCTGCACCGGCATCAGGGCCGCAATGTGGCCCAGCATTGCGTACTGCGAAGTCTTCAGGCCCACCGTGGCCAGGTGTCGGTCGTACAGCCGGCTCACCACCCGGTCGGCCTGCCGCAATTTGAGGTTGCTGCAACCGCGCGGCAAACCCGTGTTCACACCAGCCGCAGCCGGCATGGGCACAGACTCCCCGGCGGCAGGCTCAGCCCGTCCTGTCGACCGGCCGGCCGACACCTTGGAGACAGAAACTGGCGTGCGTGACATGGAATCATTGTAAATGCAACCATTGCAACTGCAATCCAACACCGCAAGGAACCGTTTCCATGAGCACCGCCAGCCACCAACTGCACGACGAGGTCGCCACCACCCTGGAGCGCTGGCGCGCCGACGAGGTCCGGGTGCGGGCCCATCTGGCCGCGCCCGGCATCTCCCGACCAGAGCAGGTGATGGACAAGACCGGCCTGCAGATGTTCGAGGCCATCCGTGATGGTTTGCTGCCCTCGGTGCCGATCGGTGCGGCGCTGGACTTCGTCCCGATCGAGTTCGAGCCCGGTCGCATGGTCTTCCAGGGCCATCCCAGCCCACGCTTCTGCAACCCGATGGGCAGCATCCACGGCGGCTGGATCGCCACCCTGCTGGACTCGGCCGTGGCCTGCGCCGTCCACACCACCTTGCCAGCCGGGCGGGCCTACACCACAGCGGAGCTGAAGGTCAGCTACCTTCGCGCCCTCATGCCGGACGTGCCCCTGGTACGTGCCGAAGGCAAGATCATCAGTGCCGGCCGACAAGTGGGGTTTGCCGAAGGCCGGCTCTACGGGCCCGACGGGCGGCTTTACGCGCATGCCACCACCACCTGCGTGGTGCTGCAGCAGCGGTGATGCGTCGCAGCAGACCGCGCAGGGTCTCACAGAGAGTCCAGCACAGCGGCCTGCACCGACCTGCGCAGGCGGGGGACCGGAGCCACCCGGGACACAATCCCGGCATGCCCTCCTCCCGTTCAGAATCCGGCACCGAAACCCTGGCCGTCATCGACTTCGAAACCACCGGCATGGGCCCCTCCCAAGGTGCACGGGCGACCGAGATCGCCGTAGTGCGGGTCGAGGCAGGCCGCATCACCGAGCGGTACCAGAGCCTGATGCGCACCGGCGCCTGGGTGCCCCCCTTCATCGAGGCACTGACCGGCATCAGCAAAGCGATGCTGCGCAGCGCACCCCCGGCGGCCCTGGTGATGCAGGAGGTGGCGGAGTTCACGCGGGGGCTGCCGCTGGTGGCGCACAACGCTGCCTTCGACCGCAGCTTCTGGATCGCCGAAATGGCCCACGCCGGGCTCCAACCGGACCCGGCGCAGCGATTTGCCTGCACCCTGCTGCTGGCACGCCGGCTCTGGCCCGAGGCGCCCGACCACAAGCTGGGCACGCTGCAGCGCTGGGCCGGACTGAAGCGCGATGGCCACGCTCACCGGGCCATGTCGGATGCGGACGTCACCGCCCAGTTGCTGATCGCCCTGCAGCAGGAAGCGCAGCAGCGCTGGGCCACCTCGCTGGGCGATCGCCCGGTCGACCACGCCCTGCTGTGCCAGCTGCAGGGCCTGTCCCGCAAGGTGCTGGAATGCGGCTGGGCGCCCTCGGCGCGCGCCACGACGGTCTGACCCGCCAGCGAGCCGACTTCAGCCGCTGCGTTTGGCCAGCAGCGCCCGGCCGACGCGCGAGCCGTTACCCTGCCCCAGCGCGTTGCGGATGAAGGCCCCTGCGTCGATCAACGCCTCCAGGTCGATGCCGGTTTCGATGCCCAGGCCGTGCAGCAGCCAGACCACGTCCTCGGTGGCCACGTTGCCTGTGGCGCCCTTGGCGTAGGGGCAGCCGCCCAGTCCGCTGACGCTGGTGTCGAAGGTGGCGATGCCCAGTTCCAGCGCCGCGTAGACATTGGCCACCGCCATGCCGTAGGTGTCGTGGAAATGGCCGCTGACCTCTTCCAGCGGGTAGTGCGCCAGCGCGGCCTCCAGCGCTCGCTGCACCTTGCGCGGCGTGCCCACGCCGATGGTGTCGGCCACACCGACGTGCTGCACGCCGATCTCCTTCATCAACCGGGCCACCAGGCCCACCCGCTCGGGCGCCACGTCGCCTTCATAGGGGCAGCCGACGGTGCAGGAGATCGCCCCGCGCACTTTCACGCCCGCCGCCCGGGCCGCAGCGACCACCGGCGCGAAGCGCTCGATGGACTCGGTGATCGAGCAGTTGATGTTCTTCTGGCTGAAAGCTTCGCTGGCCGCGCCGAAAACGACGATCTCGTCCGGCCGGGTCAGCGCCGCGGCCTCCCAGCCCTTGAGGTTCGGCGTCAGCACCGAGTAGCGCACCCCCGGCGCACGGGGGATGCCGGCCATCACCTCAGCGTTGTCGCCCATCTGCGGCACCCACTTTGGGCTGACGAAGCTGGTGACTTCGATCTCGCGCAGGCCCGCAGCCTGCAGACGCTGCACCAGTTCGATCTTGGTGGCGGTGGGCACCGGCTGCTTTTCGTTCTGCAGCCCATCGCGCGGGCCGACCTCGACCAGCGTGACCTTGGAGGGCAGTGCGTTCATGGTCACTCCGCGGCGGTGAGTTTCAGCAGCTCGGCGCCTTCGGGCACCTGGTCGCCCACCGAGTAGAGCAGCTCGGCCACCACCCCGTCGCGCGGCGCGGCCAGGGTGTGCTCCATCTTCATCGCCTCCATCACCGCCAGGGGCTGGCCGCTCCTGACCGTCTCGCCCGGCTGGGCCAGCAACGCGATGACCTTGCCCGGCATCGGCGCAGTCAGTCGGCCGCCCTCGGTGGCACCTTCACCGGCGTGGGCAATCGGGTCGATCTCCTGAAGCTCCAGCGCACCGGCCGCGCCGAAGACTGCGTAGCTCTCACCCTGGGCGTAGACCGACAGAATCAGCCGCTGGTCGCCGAGCAGGACGTCATGCCGACCCTCGCCGATCGAGCGCGTGGTGAGGCGCCAGCTGTCAGCCCCGACCGACAGCCGCAGCGCACCGTCGTGCAGCCGCTCCAATGTCGCAATGTGGCGCTCTTTGCCCACGCGCAGCTCAAGCCGGCGCCGCGCGCCGCCGTGGATGCGCCAGCCATCGCGGCGCGACCAGGGGTCGACATTCTCCAAGGCAGCTTCTGCGGCCAACCGATGCGCTGCCACGCCCGCCGCAGCCTGGGCCAGCGGCAGCGCGCAGACGTTGAACAGCGCATCGCGCTCGCGCTCGATCAACGCAGTATCCAGGTCCGCCCCGGCAAAGGCGCGGCTGTTCACCACCCGACGCAGGAAGGCCACGTTGGTCGACAGGCCGACGATGTGGGTGTCGCGCAGTGCGGCATCCAGCCGCGCCAGCGCCTGCGCCCGGTCGGCGCCCCAGACGATCAGCTTGGCCACCATCGAGTCGTAGTAGGGACTGATCGCATCGCCCTGGCGCACGCCGGCATCCACACGCACGGCGGCTGGGTCGTGCAGCGGCTCCGAATCCGCATTGCGCTGGAAGCTCACGTGCGCGGGCCAGCGCAGCACCTGCAGCGTGCCGGTGGCGGGCAGGAAGCCGGCGTCCGGGTTTTCGGCGCAGATGCGCGCCTCGATGGCGTGACCGTGGATCTTCAGCTCATCCTGCCGGGCCGGAAGCGGCTCACCGGAGGCCACACGCAGCTGCCATTCGACCAGGTCGTGGCCGGTGATCGCCTCGGTGACCGGGTGCTCCACCTGCAGGCGGGTGTTCATCTCCATGAAATAGAACCTGCCGACCCCCAGGCTTGCCGCTGCGCGGACTTCGCCCCCCCCCGAGGGGGCTGCACCGCCTTGGGGCGGCCCGGCGGTGGCGCCTTCGGACACGGCTTCAGGCTCGACGATGAACTCCACCGTGCCGGCACCGACGTAGCCCACCGCCTTGGCCGCAGCCACCGCCGCCGCGCCCATCTCGGCCCGGCGGGCTTCGCTCATGGCGGGCGCCGGGGCCTCCTCCAGCACCTTCTGGTGGCGGCGCTGCACCGAGCAGTCGCGCTCGAACAGGTAGACGCAGTTCCCCTTCGAGTCGCCGAACACCTGGATCTCGACGTGGCGCGGGCGGGTGACGTAGCGCTCCACCAGCACATGGTCGTTGCCGAAGCTGGCCAGGGCCTCGCGTTGGCAGGAAGCCAGCGCGGCAGCAAAGTCCTCCGCCCGATCGACCCGGCGCATGCCCCGGCCACCACCGCCCGCGCTGGCCTTGATCAGCACCGGGAAGCCGATGCGCTCGGCCTCGGCCTGCAGGAAGGCTGGCTCGTTGTTGGCGCCGTGGTAACCCGGCACCAGCGGCACGCCGGCACGCTCCATCAGGGCCTTCGCGGCGGCCTTGCTGCCCATCGCGGCAATCGCTTCAGGCGGTGGGCCGATGAAGACCAGGCCGGCGGCGGCACAGGCGCGGGCAAAGTCCTCGTTCTCGCTCAGGAAGCCGTAGCCGGGGTGGACAGCTTGTGCGCCCGTCGCCAGGGCTGCATCGAGGATGCGCTGCCACTGCAGGTAGCTGTCTTTGGCTGCGTTGCCGCCGATGTGCACCGCCTCATCGCAGGCACGCACATGCTGCGCCTGCGCGTCGGCATCCGAGTACACGGCCACCGTCAACACACCCAGGCGGCGGGCGGTCTGGGCGACCCGGCAGGCGATCTCGCCACGGTTGGCAATCAGGATTTTCTTGAGCATGAACGTTGTCTCCAGGAATCTCGGGTGGCACGGGCACGGGCACAGGCAAGGCAGGCTCAGGCCGCCGCACCGCCACCGAACAGGCCGCGCACCCGCGCCACAAAACCGCGCAGGAAGCGCCAGAACACCACCAGCAGCACCAGCGTCACGATCAGCGTGATTCCCAGTGCGATGAAGAAGGCCATCGGGTGCGCCCAGGACAGCCACAACATCCCCGGCACGGCGAAGTCGCCCAGCAGCGACGCACCGATGTTGGAAAACGGCTCCGGCGAGGTGTTGATCGCTGCCCGCGTGGTGGACTTGGCCGCCTGCGCCGTGGCGGCCAGGGTGCCGCCCATCAGCGCAGCCACCATCGCCCAGGTGGCCGAATCGCCGCCGAACACCGCTGCGGCCAGCGCCGCCCCGGCGGGGATGCGGACCACCGAGTGCGTCGCATCCCACAAGCTGTCCAGGCCGGGAATCTTGTCGGCAAAGAACTCGATGAAGAGCATCAGCCCGGCCGCACCGAGCACCAGCGGGTTCTCCAGCAGCACCAGCCCGGGTGGCAGCTGCACCCAGCCGATCCAGCCGGCCAGCCCGGTGAGGAAGACCACCGCATACAGCCGCAGGCCACTGGCCCAGCCCAGCGCGGCGGCCACCGCCAGCAGCTGCGGGGTGTCCATCGCCGACAGGGCTCGGGTGGCCACCTCGCCGCTGGCCAGCCCGACCGACTGGCCCACGGACTGCGCCAGCGCCCCCACCGCCGACGCTGCATCCGCGACCGCCGAAGCGGCACCGGCGGCCACCGCAGCGGCAGAAGCAGCAGATGCGGGCAGCGTCAGATCCACGCCGGCGGCCTCTTCTGCAGGAAGGAGGAGACCCCTTCCCTGCCCTCCGCGCTGCCGCGGATGTCGGCGATGCGCCGGGCGGTGTCCTCGCGCAGGGCCGCGCTGATCGGCTGGCCGGCCAGGTCCTGCACCAGCAGCTTGCAGGCCTTGACCGCCGCCGGGCCGTTGGCCACCAGGGCGCCGACCAGGCCCAGCACCTTGGCGTCGATCTCGCCGGCCGGGCAGACCTCGTGCACGAAGCCGATGCGATGCGCCTCGGCCGCGCTGAAACGCTCGGCCGTCACAAAGTAGCGCTGCGCCGCGCGCTCACCCATCGCCCGGATCACATACGGACCGATGGTTGCAGGCAGCAGGCCCAGCTTCGCTTCGCTGAGGCAGAAGTTCACCCCCTCGGCCGCGACCACCACATCACAGACCGCCGCCAGCCCGACACCACCTGCGTAGCAGTCGCCGTGGATGCGGCCGATCACCGGCACCGGGCAGCGGTGGATCACCCAGAGCATGTCGGCCAGCGCCTGGGCATCCGCCTTGTTCTGCGCCCAGTCGTAGTCGGCCATGGCGCGCATCCAGTTCAGGTCTGCACCGGCGCAGAAAGCCTTGCCGTGGCCGGCCAGCACCACCGCGCGCAGATCCGGCTCCTCGGCCAGCGCGAGGAAAGTGGCCGCCAGCTCGGCAACCACGCCGTCGTTGAAGGCATTGCGCACGTCTGGCCGATTCAGCCAGACCTCGGCGACATGCGGACGGGTGCGGCGGACGTCGAGGGTGGTGGTCATGCGGGGTCCTTCGTTCAGAAGTTCTCAGTGCAGCCAGACGCGCAGGCCACGGTGTTCCGCAAAGGCGTCGAAGTCCCGGTCCTGGTGCAGCAGCATGTAGTCGTTTTCGATGCAGAAGGTGGCAATCAGGACGTCTATGGCGCTGCGCACGGTGATGCCACGCGAACGCAGGTGGCGGTAGTGCTGTGACGCCAGCAGGGCCAGATCGTGCCCACCCGTGGACTCGATGCCCAGACTTTCCATCAGGACTCGCGCACGCCGGTGGGCCGCTTCCCGCTCAAACCCGCGCAGCACCTCGTAGAGCACCAGGTCCGGCACCACCAGCCTGACGCTGCCGGCGCTCAACAGGCGCTCAAGTTCCATCGACGGCCCCGTCTCCGGATCCCCGCGGAACAGCTGGATCCAGACGCTGGAGTCAACGACGAGCACGTCGGCCTGCCTTGGGCTGGAGGGACGGTTCGGCCTGGTACGAGACCACCGGCTCCTGGACCGCCTGGTGCTCGGACAGTGCAAGAGACGGAGAAGAAGTCACCGGATCGGCAGCAAGGTCCTCATCGTCCGCACGAGGCTGCGTCCAGTCGATGCTTTCGTCCCCTTCCCACTTCAGCTTGCCCTTCCATTTCAGGATCTCCCGATACGCGGCCTGCCGCGCCAGCAGCTTCAGACCCGCCTCCACGGCTTCTTTCTTGGTCTGGTAGGGCCCGGCCTTCATGGCTGCATCCAGCAATTCAGGGTCGATCACAATGTTTGTGCGCACGATGTGTACCTTTCAATTACTCAATACACATCGTACACCTGTTGCGGATCTTGGCGCCACTCCGTCAGCTGCCAGATCACATCCGGAACACGCCGAACTTCGCGTCCGGGATCGGCGCGTTCAGGCTGGCCGACAGGCCGAGTGCCAGCACACGCCGGGTGTCACGCGGGTCGATCACGCCGTCGTCCCAGAGCCGCGCAGTGGCGTAGTAGGGATGGCCCTGGACCTCGTACTGCTGGCGGATCGGGGCGCGGAAGGCTTCCTCCTCCTGCGCGGACCAGTTGCCGCCGCGGGCCTCGATGCCGTCGCGCCTGACCGTGGCCAGCACGCTGGCGGCCTGCTCTCCGCCCATCACACTCACACGCGCATTGGGCCACATCCACAGGAAGCGCGGCGAGTAGGCCCGGCCGCACATGCCGTAGTTGCCGGCGCCGAAGCTGCCGCCGATGATCACGGTGAACTTGGGCACGTTGGCGCAGGCCACCGCCGTGACCATCTTGGCGCCGGCGCGGGCGATGCCCTCGTTCTCGTAGCGGCGCCCGACCATGAAGCCGGTGATGTTCTGCAGGAACAGCAGCGGGATCTTGCGCTGACAGCACAGTTCGATGAAGTGCGCGCCCTTGTTGGCCGACTCCGAGAACAGGATGCCGTTGTTGGCCAGGATGCCCACCGGCATGCCCTCGATGTGGGCGAAGCCGCAGACCAGCGTCGTGCCGTAGCGGGCCTTGAACTCGTCGAAGTCCGAATCGTCGACGATGCGGGCGATGATCTCGCGCACGTCGTAGGGCTTGCGGGTGTCGGCCGGGATCACCGCGAGCAGCTCCTCGGCGTCGCAGCGCGGTGGCCGGGCCGGCTGGAGCTTGAGTTGTGCCGGCTTGTGCCAGTTCAGGTTGCCCACCGCCTGGCGGGCCAGCGCCAGCGCGTGCAGGTCGTTTTCGGCCAGGTGGTCGGCCACGCCGGACAGGCGGGTGTGGATGTCGCCCCCGCCCAGGTCCTCGGCACTGACCACCTCGCCGGTGGCGGCCTTCACCAGCGGTGGCCCCCCCAGGAAGATGGTGCCCTGGTTCTTGACGATGATGGCCTCGTCGCTCATCGCCGGCACGTAGGCGCCACCGGCCGTGCAGCTGCCCATCACCACGGCGATCTGCGGGATGCCCGCGGCGCTCAGATTGGCCTGGTTGAAGAAGATGCGACCGAAGTGCTCGCGGTCCGGGAAAACCTCATCCTGGGTCGGCAGATTGGCACCGCCGGAGTCGACCAGGTAGATGCAGGGCAGGCGGTTGAACTGGGCGATCTCCTGCGCGCGCAGGTGCTTCTTGACCGTCAGCGGGAAATAGCTGCCGCCCTTGACGGTGGCGTCGTTGCACACGATCACACACTCCACCCCGGCGACCCGGCCGATGCCGGCGACGATGCCGGCACCGGGGGCGCCATCGCGCAGCCCCCCCTGGCCGTCGCTTTCCTGGTACAGACCCAGCGCGGCCAGCGGTGCGATCTCCAGGAAGGGCGTGTCGGGGTCGAGCAGCATCTCGACGCGCTCGCGCGGCAGCAGCTTGCCGCGCGCGGTGTGCTTGGCCCGCGCTGCACGGCCGGCAGCGTCGCCACCGCCTTCGGCGACCTGGGCCAGCTTGGCGTTGAGGTCCTCGACCAGCGCACGCATCGCGGCGGCGTTGGCCTGGGCGTCCGCGGAACGCGGGTTCAGCTTCGACTCGATGACTGCCATGGCGCCGACCTCAGCAGGTTTCCGCAAACAACTCGCGGCCGATCAGCATGCGGCGGATCTCGCTGGTGCCGGCGCCGATCTCGTAGAGCTTGGCGTCGCGCCAAAGCCGGCCGGTGGGGTACTCGTTGGTGTAGCCCACGCCACCGAGTGCCTGGATCGCCTCGCCGGCCATCCAGGTGGCCTTCTCGGCGGTGTAGAGGATCACGCCGGCGGCGTCCTTGCGCAGCGTGCGGCTGTGGTCGCCGCGGTCGGCCGCCTGCGCCACCGCATAGGCATAGGCGCGGCAGGCCTGGAAGGTGGAGTACATGTCGGCCAGCTTGCCTTGCATGAGCTGGAACTCGCCAATGCTCTGGCCGAACTGCTTGCGCTCATGCACGAAGGGCACGACCACGTCCAGGCAGGCCGCCATGATGCCCAGCGGGCCGCCGGAGAGCACGATGCGCTCGTAGTCCAGGCCGGACATCAGCACTTTGGTGCCGTTGCCCTCGCCGCCGAGCACGTTCTCCTCCGGCACCTCGCAGTCGTCGAAGAACAGCGGGTAGGTGTTGCTGCCGCGCATGCCCAGCTTGTCCAGGTGCTCGCCCCGGCTGAAGCCCTTGAAGCCCTTCTCGATCAGGAAGGCGGTCATGCCGCGCGCACCCAGCTCGGGCTCGGTCTTGGCGTAGACCACCAGCGTGTCCGCGTCGCCGCCGTTGGTGATCCACATCTTGCTGCCGTTGAGCACGTAGCGGTCACCCTTCTTGTCGGCCCGCAGCTTCATGCTGACCACGTCGGAGCCGGCGCCCGGCTCGCTCATCGCCAGCGCGCCGACGTGTTCACCGCTGATCAGCCTGGGCAGGTACTTGGCGCGCTGCGCGTCCGTGCCGTTGCGGCGGATCTGGTTGATGCACAGGTTGGAGTGCGCGCCGTAGCTCAGGCCCACCGAGGCACTGGCGCGGCTGATCTCCTCCATGGCCACCATGTGGGCGACGTAGCCCATCGCGGTGCCGCCCAGTTCCTCCGGCACGGTCAGGCCGTGCACGCCCAGGTCACCCAGCTTCTTCCACAGGTCGGCCGGGAAGAGGTTGTCGCGGTCGATCTGGGAAGCGCGCGGGGCGATCTCGGCCTGGGCGAAGTCGCGCACCGCATCCCGCAGCGCGGCGATGTCCTCGCCCAGGGGAAAGGTGAAGGTGGATTCGAACATCGAGAGGTCTCCTGGCCCGGGGCCGAACGGCGGGCTGTGTCGGTTAAATCTGAGTCAGCCTCAATACAAACCCTGAGTTCGTCAAAACAGGACTCGGACGGGCCGCGTTCGGGCTGAAATCTACCAGCACACTCGCACGCCAGCAAGCTTTTTTGAGTAATACTCAACACATGAGCAACTCTGCTGCCCTTGACCCCGTCGCCGCACCGGCCCCCGCACCCACGGCCGCACGCATTCGCCGCGCCCCGGCCAGCGCCAAGAGCGAGCAGCGCATTCGCGACATCCTGCGGGTGGGTCGGGAAGTGTTTGCCGCGAAGGGCTTCGAGCGCGCCACCACCACCGAGATCGCGCAGCGCCTGGGCATCAGCGAGGCCACCGTCTTCACCTACTTCCACGGCAAGCGCGAGCTCTGCCTGCGGGTGATTGCGGACTGGTACGACGAGATCGTGCAGGCGATGGAGTCCGGCATGCCGGTGGACGCGCCGGTGCGCCGGCAGTTCGAGTACTTCGTGCGCACCCACCTGAGCCTGTTCCTGATCCAGGGCACCGGGCTGTGCGCGCTGGTGCTGTCGGAGGGGCGCTCCAGGGGGCAGGAGCTGGGCGAAAGCTTCCTGCCGCTGCAGCGCCGCTACACCGCGCCGCTGATGGAGCTGCTGGCCCGTGGCCAGGCCAGCGGCGAGGTGCGTGCCGACCTGCCCCTGAGACTGCTGCGCCCGCTGGTGCTGGGGCCGATGGAGCATCTGCTCTGGGAGGCCGTGGCGCAGGAACGCCCGATGGACATCGACGCCACCGCCGATGCCCTGGTGGAGCTGCTGTGGCGCGCCATCAGTCCACCAGATGCCGAACTGGCCGCACTGCGGCGACTGCGCGACCGCGTCGGCCAGGCCCTGTCGGAGACCCAGGGCCACTGATTCAACGGGGGCCGGGAACCGCCCCGTGAACTAAGGCGGTTTGGGCCACGGCGACGCGCTCACGAGACTTGGCGGGGCTGGCCCAGCGCAGCTCCACACCCAGGTGAAGTGCCTGTGCGGCGAGCATCGACAGCCCCCAGGCCAGTCCCAACGCCCACAGCGCAGGCACCACTGCGCCTGGCCAGAGCCGGTCGACCATGGCCCCGACCACCAGGGCGACCGGGTAGTGCACCAGAAACAGCGCATAGGAGCTGCACGACAGCCCCGTCAAAACCCGCGGCCAGCACCAACGGGCCATGGCGTCCTGCCAGGGACCGGCCAACAGCAAAGCGGTGATCACCGCCAGCCCGACGCGCTCACGTGGCTCCACCCACAGTGCCAGCAGACCCAGCAGCAGAATCCACCCCCACCAGACTCGGGCAACGGCCGGGCTGCGGGCGCCACGTGCCCAGGCCGCCAGCACCCCCAGACCCCAGGCACCGACAAAGTACAGCGCCCAGGCGTCCAGGTCAGGGTCGAGGTTCCACACCAGCAGGGACAGCGCCACCGCGCCCACCACCGCAGCGGCGGTGGCGAGCCGGCGCCAGCGCTGCGGCAGCCGATCGCGCAGCAGCAGCAGGGCCAGCAGGCCCCACTGCAGCTGCAGGTCGATGGCCAGGTACCACACCCCCGAGCTCAGCGCCGGCAGCCCCACCAGATCCTGCAGGAAGAACACATGCGCCAGCACCTGGGCGAGCGTTGGGGCTGCAGGCGTGTCGGGGTCATCTCCCAGCCACCGGGCCAGGGCAGCGGCCAGCACCGCAGCGAGCAAGGCCACCAGGGCCGGCACGGCCAGCCGGCGCCAGCGCGCCCAACCCAGAATCCACAGCTCGGATGCGCTGATCGGGCGATGCACACCGGGCGCAGGCAGGCTGCCCCGGGCCGCCAGGAACCCCCCCACCACCAGGAAGATCTGCACCACCCACAGCGCCATGTCCACCAGTACCTCTGACACGGCCTCCGCTCGCTGGGCCAATGCCCTCCCCATCGGCCCGTAGAGGGCGAAGTGATGCCAGACGATGCACTGGGCCGCGAAAACCTTCAGCAGGTCGATCAGCGGCAGGCCATGAACACCAGCAGATGCGGGCCGTGAAACGGAACGAGGCAGCGAGATGGACATGAGCAGACAGAAAGAAGAACAGGCGGGCGCCGGAGAATCTCCGACGCCCGCCTGTGCCGATTGTCGCAGCCCTGCCTTGCAGCCAAGTTGGGTGCAGCCCGGTCAGAGTCCGATGCCGTACCAGCCAACCCCGGCCGTCCAGAACCCGCTGCCGGTCTCACCCGCCACACGCCCCCGCGTCAGGTCCAGTCCCAGACGGTCTGCCAGGATCCACCGCCGCAGCCCCAGCGATTGCAGCGCCCCGCCCTGCCCACGGGTGGCCAGCGCCTCGCCAAAAAACATCCAGTCCTCCGACGGTGCCCAGGTCAGTGCAGCGTGGCCGTGGGCCTGGTGCTGTCGCGGCCCATGGACATACTCCTCGCCGAAGTTCAGGTGCAACTGCCACTGCGCAGACAACTCCAGCGACAGCAGGCCGACCAGGCCACGGTTGGCGGTGTGCCAACCCTCCCCTTGTGACTGCTCCCGCCCGCCGTACGCCTTGAGTCCAAACCGCGCCGGCCCCCACTGCCAGGCCGGGTCCACCCATTTCACGCCGACGGACAGCATCCGACCCGGACCTGCGTCGCCGCCCAGGAAGCGCCATTCCAGACCAACCTCCACCGCGTCGCCCAGCCCGCAGGCCGGGGCCAGCACCACGTCACGAGCGCCTTCAGCCCGCTGAAACCAGGACTCGGCCTGGCAGGTGGCGGCGCCTGCCGTGGCGGCATCGTCGGTGGACAAGGGGCGACCGGCCCAGGCCAGTCCCGCCGTCGCCAGCCCCAAAAACAGCAGAAGCATTTGGCGACCCCTTACAGGAGCCAGGATGGTGTGTGGCATGAGAACCCTTCGCAACGTTGGAGCCAATCGGCTGCGAAAGTACCCTCCATGACCGCCGGACCTTTGAACAAACAAGGGGGCAAGACACCCTGTTTTGACTCCGGCGACCTGTATCACCGCCCCGACTGGCATCGACAACACGGATCTCCAAGACCGCAGGCGCGCCTCAAGTCACCAACGACAACAGCAATCCCGCCGGAGCGCCCCCCCCCCGCAGCGGCATTGCACCCACTTTGAAGCGCAACAGCCTCAGCGCTGCCGAAGCGGAGCGCAGCATGCAACACCGGCGCCGTCACTGCCGGCTTGATGCAGTAGAACAGGCCGGCCACCACCCGCACCTGGCCAAACCGCAGGTGCATTCACGGCAGCGCGATCTGCCCCGCCGAACCACCAAAGCTGATGAAGCCAGCTGGAGCCGGAAACCCAGCGCCTCGGCGAAACTGTCCGGCCGCGGGCCCTGCACGCCCGTCGTGTCGACGACAGCCGGATGTGCAGGGAATTCAGGCACCTTGCATGGGCTTCAGTTCAAAACGGCAGCCCGACGTAGTTCTCCGCCAGCGAGCGCTGCGCCGCCTCTGACGAGAACAGGTAGGCCAGGTCGGTCTGCTGCAGCTTCTGGTCGTAGGCGATGCTGTCCGGGAAGGTGTGCAGCAGCGTGGTCATCCACCAGGAGAAGCGCTGCGCCTTCCACACCCGCGCCAGCGCCTTGGCGGAGTAGCCGTCCAGCCCGCTGTCGTCGCCGCGCTGGTAGTGCGCCACCATCGCGTGGTACAGGTAGTAGATGTCCGAGGCCGCGCTGTTCAGGCCGCGCGCACCCGTGGGCGGCACGATGTGCGCCGCATCGCCGGCCAGGAACAGGTTGCCGTAGCGCATCGGCTCGGCCACGAAGGAGCGCAGCGGGGCGATCGACTTCTCGATCGACGCGCCGGTGATCAGGCGCTCAGCCACCTCGGCAGGCAGGCGGCGCTTGAGTTCGGCCCAGAAGGCCTCGTCGGACCAGTCCTCCACCGTGTCGGTCAGCGGCACCTGGATGTAGTAGCGGCTGAGCACCTGCGAGCGCAGCGAGCACAGCGCAAAGCCACGCTCATGCTTGGCATAGATCAGCTCGGGCGACACCGGCTTGGTGCGCGACAGCACGCCCAGCCAGCCGAAGGGGTAGACCTTTTCGTACTCGCGCAGCACGTTCTTCGGGATCGACTTGCGGCTCACGCCGTGGAAGCCGTCCGCGCCGATGACATAGTCGCAGTCGATGCGGATGATGTCGTCGCCGCTGCGGTAGGTGACGTAGGGCGTCGCGCTGGTCAGGTCGTGCGGCTGCACGTCCTCGGCGTTGTGGATCACCACGCCCTTCATGCGGTCGCGTGCGTCGTACAGATCGCGCGTGAGTTCGGTCTGGCCGTACACCACCACCGAGCTGCCGCCGCTGTGCTTGTGCAGGTCCACCCGGTCCATCTGGCCGTCGTGGGCGATGAAGAAGCCCTCGTGGATCTCGCCCTCGCGGTCCATGCGCTCACCGCACTGGGCCTCGCGCATCAGCTCGGCGAAGCCGTGCTCCAGCACGCCGGCGCGGATGCGACCGAGCACGTACTCGCGGCTTTGCCGTTCGAGCACGACGGTGTCGATGCCCTTGAGGTGCAAAAGCTGCGACAGCATCAGCCCCGAAGGACCACCGCCGATGATGCATACACTGGTTTTCATGCCTGTCTCCTGATCGAAGTCAATGGCGCGAACCCCTCGCGCCATGGCCGCCAATGTAGCCAGCCAGAGGCACGGCCGGAATGGCTGATTCCCGCCAGGACTTGTACGATTCGAACATGACCGCCCCCCCTCCCCCGCCGATTCGCAACTACAGCCTGTACGGCGAGTCCGAGCTGCTGCCGGACGTGATGCACTGCGAAACCATTGCCCAGCGCTCGGTGCTGCACGACTGGGAGCTGGCACCGCACCGCCACGACCACCTGCACCAGCTGGTGCTGTTGCGCAGCGGCGGGGGCAGTACCTGGCTGGAAGGGCGCGAGCTGGCGCTGCCGCCGATGTCGCTGGTGAACGTCGCCCCCGGCGACGTGCATGCCTTCACCTTCGAGCCCGGCACCCAGGGCCTGGTGGTGACGCTGGCCGACACCCTGCGCGACGAGCTGCTCGCGCGCGACCCCGAGCCCCGCCGCCTGCTGGGCAGCGCCTGGGTGGGCCAGGCCGACGGCGCGGCGGATGCGGTGATGGAGCAGCTCGCCCAGGAGTACGCCGGGCGCTCGACGGCGCGCGCGCTGCTGCTGCGCGGGCTGGCCGCCACGCTGCTCGGCCACGCCGCGCGGGTCGCCGAGCGGCTGGCCGAGCGGGGCGCTCCGGTCAGGACCCGCATGGCCGAATCCCACCTGCTGCAGCGCTTCGAGGCGCTGCTGGAGGCGCACTTCCGCGACCACTGGACGGTGGCCGACTATGCGCAGGCCCTGGCCGTCACCCCCACGCACCTGAGCCGCGTGGTGCGCAGCGCCCTGGGTGTGCCGGCCTCGCGCCTGATCGACGCCCGCGTGGTGCGCGAGGCGCGCCGCCACCTGGCCTACACCCACCTGGCGGTGGCGACGATCGGCTATGCGCTGGGCTTCTCCGACCCGGCGCTGTTCAGCCGCGTGTTCAGCCGGGTGGCCGGCTGCTCGCCACGCGCCTTCCGCGAGCGGCTGGGCGCCAGCCGCTCGCAGGCGGCCGGGGCCTGACGCTCTCCGACCGCCGTGCCAGGACGTCAGCGCAGCAGCGAGGCGATCCAGGTCACCGCCAGCCCGACGGCCGCGCAGGCGCCCAGCAGCGGCATCACACCGACCTTGAACCGGAACAGAGCCAACACGGCGGCCGCGCAGATGCCGGCCGAGAGCCCATCGAAACGGCCGCCGAAGCCCTGCGGCCAGAGCACATGCCAGGCGAAGAACAGCGCCAGGTTCAGGATCACACCCACCACCGCGGCGGTGATGGCCGACAGCGGCGCCGTGAAGCCGAGCTTGCCGTGCGTGGCCTCCACCAGCGGCCCGCCGGCCAGGATGAAGACGAAGCTCGGCAGGAAGGTGAAGAAGGTCACCACGCTGGCAGCGAGTGCACCACCGAGGAACAGCGCGTCCGGCCCCAGCACGGCCTTCAGCCAGCCGCCGACGAAGCCGACGAAGGCCACCACCATGATCAGCGGGCCGGGCGTGGTCTCGCCCAGCGCCAGGCCGTCGATCATCTGCGCACCGCTGAGCCACTGGTGCTGTTCGACCGCCCCCTGGTAGACATAGGGCAGCACCGCATAGGCGCCGCCGAAGGTGAGCAGCGCCGCCTTGGTGAAGAACCAGCCCATCTGGCTGAGGGTGTCGTCCAGCCCGCGGGTGAGCAGCAGCGGCCCGATCACGGCCGCCCACAGGCCGAGACCCACCGCCAGCACCCGCACGAGACCGGCCCGGCTGAAGCGGGCATGCGCGGGGGTGGGCGTGTCGTCGTCGATCAGCGCCGGCCCGCAGCCTGCCTTCGCCGCGCCGTGGCCGCCACCCAGCGCGAACACCTGCGGCCAGCGGCGCGAGCCCAGCCAGCCGATCAGCCCGGCCGCTCCCACGATCGCCGGGAACGGGGTGTCGAAGGCGAAGATGGCGACGAAGGACGCCGCCGCAATGCCCCACATCCAGCCGTTCTTCAGCGCCCGGCTGCCGATGCGGTGCGCCGCGTGCAGCACCAGTGCGGTCACCGCCGGCTTGATGCCGTAGAAGAGGCCCGCCACCAGCGGCACGTCACCGAAGCGAAGGTAGATCCACGCCAGCGCGATCAGGATCGCCAGCGACGGCAGCACGAACAGTGCGCCGGCCACGATGCCGCCCCAGCTGCGGTGCATCAGCCAGCCGATGTAGGTGGCCAGCTGCTGCGCCTCCGGTCCGGGCAGCACCATGCAGTAGTTCAGCGCATGCAGAAAGCGCTTCTCGCTGATCCAGCGGCGCTGCTCGACCAGCTCGCGATGCATGATGGCGATCTGCCCGGCCGGGCCACCGAAGCTGATGAAGCCGAGCTTGAGCCAGAAGCGCAGGGCCTCGGCAAAGCTCACCGCCGCGGGTGCGGCCTCGGTCCGGCCAGACTCGGCATCCGCCACGCGCTCACCCCACCCAGCGCCGCGCGTTGCGGAACATGCGCAGCCAGGGGCTGGCGGCGCCCAGGTCACCGTTCGTCCAGCTCATCTGCGCGTTGCGGAACACCCGCTCCGGGTGCGGCATCAGCACGGTGAAGCGGCCGTCGGCGGTGGTCACCGAGGTCAGGCCGTCCGGGCTGCCGTTCGGGTTGAAGGGGTAGACCTCGGTGGGCCGGCCGTGGTGGTCGATGAAGCGCATCGCCGCATGCACCTGGGCGGCGTCGCCGCGCTGCGAGAAGTCCGCAAAACCTTCGCCATGGGCCACCGCGATCGGCAGCCGGCTGCCCGCCATGCCGGTGAAGAAGATCGACGGGCTGTCCAGCACCTCGACCAGGCTGAAGCGGGCCTCGAACTGCTCGCTCTTGTTGCGGGTGAACTTCGGCCAGGCTTCCGCACCCGGGATGATCGGCGCGAGCGCGGCCATCATCTGGCAGCCGTTGCACACACCGAGTGCGAAGGTGTCAGGCCTTGCGAAGAAGGCCTGGAACTGCCCGGCCAGCTTCGGGTTGAACATCACCGAGCGGGCCCAGCCCTCGCCGGCGCCCAGCGTGTCGCCGTAGCTGAAGCCACCACAGGCGACGAAGCCCTGGAACTGCGACAGGTCGGCGCGGCCGCTCTGCAGGTCGGTCATGTGCACGTCCCAGGCCTCGAAGCCAGCCTGGGTCATGGCGTAGGCCATCTCCATGTGCGAGTTGACGCCTTGCTCACGCAGGATGGCGATCTTGGGACGGGCACCCGATTTGGTCGACGCGATGAACGGTGCCGCGATGTCTTCCGCCGGATCGAAGCTCAGGCTGACCTGCAGGCCCGGATCGTCCTTCGAGCCCGCCGCGGCGTGCTCGCTGTCGGCGCAGGCCGGGTTGTCGCGCAGGCGGGCGATGCGCCAGCTCACCTCGTCCCAGGCCTGGTGCAGCTCGTGCAGCGGCGCGGCCAAGACGCTCTTGGCATCGCGCCACACCTCCATCGCATCGCGGTTGTTGGTCTTGCCGATCACATGGCTGTGCCTGGACAGACCGTGCGCGCGCAGCGTGGCCATGACGTCGTTGCGGTCCGCGGTGGCCACCTGCAGCAGCACGCCCAGCTCCTCGTTGAACAGCGCCTTGAGCGTCAGCTCGTTGCGGCGGGTGCTGACCTGGGCGGCCCAGTTCTTGGAATCGCCGTGGTCGGCGCGGCTGTCGCTGATGCCGTCGCCCTCGGTGACCAGCAGGTCCACGTTCAGGCTGACGCCGACGTGGCCCGCAAAGGCCATCTCGCAGGCTGCCGCCCACAGGCCACCATCGCTGCGGTCGTGGTAGGCCAGCAGCTTGCCCTGGCCCCGCAGTGCGTTGACCGCGGCGACCAGCGCCTTCAGCTGGGCCGGGTCGTCCACGTCCGGGACCCCATCCTTCACATGACAACCGAACTGGCCGACCACCTGCGCCAGGATCGAGCCGGCCATGCGGTTCTTGCCCTGGCCGAGGTCGACCAGGATCAGGGTGGTGTCCAACTTCGCCGGGGTGTCGGTGCGCAGCTGCGGGGTGAGCGTGCCGCGCACGTCGTCCAGCGTCGCGAAGGCGGTGACGATCAGCGACACCGGCGCCACCACCTGCTTGGCTTGACCTTCGTCGCTCCACTTGGTGCGCATCGACAGGCTGTCCTTGCCCACCGGAATACCCACGCCCAGCGCCGGGCAGAGCTCCATGCCCACCGCCTTCACGGTGTCGTAGAGCGCGGCGTCCTCGCCGGCCTCACCGCAGGCGGCCATCCAGTTGGCGCTGAGCTTGACGCGCGACAGCTCGATCGGTGCAGCCAGCAGGTTGGTGAGGGCCTCGGCCACCGCCATGCGGCCCGAGGCCGGCGCGTCCAGCGCGGCCAGCGGGCTGCGCTCGCCCATGGCCATCGCCTCGCCGCGCAGACCAGCATAGTCCGCCAGCGTCACCGCGCAGTCGGCCACCGGCACCTGCCAGGGGCCGACCATCTGGTCGCGGTGGTTCAGGCCACCCACCGTGCGGTCCCCGATGGTGATCAGGAAGCGCTTGGAGGCCACCGTCGGGTGGCGCAGCACGGCCAACGCCACCTCGTCGAGCTTGACGTCGCTGAGGTCCAGCGGCTGCTCGGCACGCGCCACGCGCTGGACGTTTCGATGCATCTTCGGCGGCTTGCCCAGCAGCACGTCCATCGGCATGTCGATGGGCCGCTGCATTTTTCCATCTGCGCCCGGACCATCCTCCAGGATCAGTTCGCGGTCGTCGGTGGCCACGCCGATCACCGCGAAGGGGCAGCGCTCGCGCTCGGCCATCGCGGTGAACAGGTCCAGGCTCTCGGGCGCGATCGCCAGGACGTAGCGCTCCTGGCTCTCGTTGCACCAGATCTCCTTGGGCGCCAGGCCGGTCTCCTCCAGCGGCACCTTGCGGATGTCGAAGGTGGCGCCCTTCTCCGCGCCGTCCACCAGCTCGGGAAAGGCGTTGGAGATGCCGCCCGCGCCCACGTCGTGGATCGCCAGGATGGGATTGTCGGACCCCATCCTCCAGCAGTGGTCGATGACCTCCTGCGCGCGCCGCTGGATTTCCGGGTTGCCGCGCTGCACGCTGTCAAAGTCCAGCGCCGCGGTGTTGCTGCCCGCAGCCATCGAGCTGGCCGCCCCGCCACCCATGCCGATGCGCATGCCCGGGCCGCCCAGCTGGATCAGCAGCGTGCCGGCGCCAAAGGGCAGCTTGGCCGTCATGCGCTCGTCGATCTGGCCCAGGCCGCCGGCGATCATGATCGGCTTGTGGTAGCCGCGCTGCACGCCCGCCACTTCCTGCTCGAAGACGCGGAAGTAGCCGCCCAGGTTGGGCCGGCCGAACTCGTTGTTGAAGGCCGCGCCGCCCAGCGGGCCGTCGATCATGATCTGCAGCGGGCTGGCGATGTGCCCGGGCTTGCCGATGTTCTCGCGTTCCCAGGGCTCATTCGTCTCCGGCAGGCGCAGGTTGGAGACGGTGAAGCCGGTCAGTCCCGCCTTGGGCTTGGAGCCGCGGCCGGTGGCGCCCTCGTCGCGGATCTCGCCGCCCGCACCGGTGGAGGCGCCGGGGTACGGGGAGATCGCGGTTGGGTGGTTGTGCGTCTCCACCTTCATCAGCACATGCGCCACTTCAGGGCGGGTGATGTAGGGCGAGGCGCTGGCTTGCTCGGCGGGCACCCAGCGCTCGATCGCGCCACCCTCCATCACTGCGGCGTTGTCGCTGTAGGCGATCACCGAGTGCTGGCCATTGAGCTTCTCGGTGTTGCGGATCATGCCGAACATGGACAACGGCTGGCGCTCGCCGTCGATGGTGAAGTCGGCGTTGAAGATCTTGTGGCGGCAGTGCTCGGAGTTGGCCTGCGCGAACATCATCAGCTCGACGTCGCTGGGGTTGCGCCCGAGCTGGCGGAAGTTGTCCACCAGGTAGTCGATCTCGTCGTCCGACAGCGCCAGGCCGAAGTCCTTGTTCGCCGCTTCCAGTGCCGGTTTGCCCGCGCCCAGCACGTCGACGTGCGCCAGCGGCTCGGCCGGCTGCGCGTCGAAGAGGTGGCGAGCGGCCTCGCGGTCGAAGGCGGCCGACTCGGTCATGCGGTCGTGCAGCAGTGCGGCACAGGCCTGCAGTTCGGCCTCGGTCAGGGTCTTCGGGCCGGTCAGCGCGTCAAGCAGACCCGACTTCAATTGCAGGCGGAACTCGGTGACCCGCTCGACGCGGTGCACCGCCGCGTTGCCCAGGCCGCAGTTGTGGGCGATGTCGGTGGCCTTGGAGGCCCAGGGCGAGACGGTGCCCAGGCGGGGCATCACGACGATCAGGGCGCCCTCACCTTCCGGTGCAGCGTACGGATCGCCATAGGTGAGCAGCGCGGCGAGCTTGCCCTGCACCGCAGCATCCAGCGCCGCATCGCTCCAGACCCAGTGCACATGGCGGGCGGACAGGCCGACGATGCGGGCCGAGACGGCCTGCAGGCGCGGCAGCAGGGCCTGGGCGCGGAAGGTGGACAGGGCGTTGCCGCCCTCGAAATGCATCAGGTGCTTGGAGGGCTGGACAGAGGTGGAAGACACGCGTGGGATTCCCGTGAGCCGGCGACAGGCAAAACGGGAATTTTAGGCGAGCGGCCCCAGGCCGGCCCTGAAAAAGGGGGGGTGTGATAATCCGACCCCATGTCGATCACGATCAAGAATGCCGCCGACATCACCGCCATGCGGGTGGCCGGCCGCCTCGCCGGGGAAGTCCTGGACATCCTCACTCCGCACGTTCGCCCCGGCATCACCACCAACGAGCTGGACCGCATTGCCCACGACCACATGGTCCAGGTGCAAGGTTGCGTGCCCGCGCCGCTGAACTACGCGCCGCCGGGCTACACACCGTATCCGAAGTCGATCTGCACCTCCATCAACCACCAGGTCTGCCACGGCATCCCCAACGACCGGCCGCTGAAGAACGGGGACATCGTCAACTGCGACATCACCGTCATCAAGGACGGCTGGCACGGTGACACCAGCCGCATGTTCGTGGTCGGCGAAGGCTCGATTGCCGCCAAGCGGCTGTGCCAGCTGACCTACGAGGCCATGTGGAAGGGCATCGTCAAGGTGCGACCGGGGGCTCGCCTGGGCGACATAGGCCACGCCATCCAGACCTTTGCCGAAGGGCACGGCCTGTCGGTGGTGCGGGAGTTCTGCGGCCACGGCATCGGCCGCAAGTTCCACGAGGAACCCCAGGTGCTGCACTACGGTCGCCCGGGCACGCTCGATGAACTCAAGCCGGGGATGATCTTCACCATCGAGCCAATGATCAACGCCGGCCGCCGGGACATCAAGGAAGCCGGCGACGGCTGGACCATCGTCACCAAGGACCGCTCGCTGTCGGCCCAGTGGGAGCACATGGTGCTGGTGACCGAGACCGGCTATGAGGTGCTGACGCTGTCGGAGGGCAGCCCGCCAATTCCCGCCTTTGTGGCGGGTGCGGCTGCATGAAGCCCGGCGCTGCGGCCGCCACGCCGCCCCCGCCCACCGTCAGCCCCGTCACACTCGCCGAGCTGCGGCAGCACCTGCGCGAGAGCCGCAAGGCGGAGCTGGAGCACTTCCGCGCCGCGGCGCCCACCGTTGAGGCGGCGCAAAAGCTGATCCGCCGCATCACCCGCCTCACCGATGAAACGCTGCACCGGCTGTGGGCGCTGCAGTCCATGCCCAAGGGTGCAGCGCTGGTGGCCGTGGGTGGCTACGGTCGCGGCGAACTGTTTCCCTACTCCGACGTCGATGTGCTGGTCCTGTTGCCCGAGGGCGAGAACGACTCGGACCCGGCCCTCCAGAGCACCCTGGGTGACTTCATCACCGCCTGCTGGGACGTGGGACTGGAGATCGGCTCGAGCGTGCGCAGCGTGGCCGAGTGCGTGCAGGTGGCCAGCCAGGACGTCACGGTGCAGACCGCCTTGATGGAAGCCCGTTTCCTGACCGGTGCCCGGCGCCTGTTCGACGACTTGCGGCAATGCTGCCAGGCCCAGCTGGATCCGGCCGCTTTCCTGCGCGCCAAGTCGCTGGAGATGGAGCAGCGCCACGTCAAGTACGAGAACACGCCCTACTCCCTGGAGCCCAACTGCAAGGAGAGCCCCGGCGGCCTGCGTGACCTGCAGGTGGTGCGCTGGGTGGCGCTGGCGGCCGGCCTGGGCAAATCCTGGCGCGACATGGCCGCCAAGGGCCTGATCACCGCCTTCGAGGTGCGGCAGCTGCAACGCAACGAAGGCCTGCTCAGGCTCATCCGCACCCGCCTGCATGTGGTGGCGGGCCGCCGCGAGGACCGGCTGATCTTCGACTTGCAGACGGCCGTGGCGGAGAGCTTCGGCCACCAGTCCACGCCTGAACGCCGCGCCAGCGAGGCGCTGATGCGCCGCTACTACTGGGCCGCCAAGGCGGTGGTTCAGCTCAACCAGATCCTGATGCTCAACATCGGGGAGCGCATCCGCGGTTCGCAGGATGCGCCGATGCGGCCGATCAACGAGCGCTTCTTCGACCGTGCCGGCATGCTGGAGGTAGCCAGCGACGACCTGTACCACCAGGATCCGCATGCCATCCTGGACACCTTCCTGACCTACCAGCACACCCCCGGCATCCAGGGCCTGTCGGTGCGCACGCTGCGCGCGCTCTACAACGCCCGCGAGCTGATGGACGCGCGCTTCCGGGCCGATCTGGAAAACCGCCGGCTCTTCATGGAGATCCTGAAGCAGCCCAGCGGCCAGACGCATGTGCTGCGGCTGATGAACGACAGCTCGGTGCTGGGACGCTACCTCTGGGTGTTCCGCCGCATCGTCGGCCAGATGCAGCACGACCTGTTCCACGTCTACACCGTGGACCAGCACATCCTGATGGTCGTGCGCAACATGCGCCGCTTCTTCATCCCTGAGCATACGCACGAATACCCCTTCTGCTCGCAGCTGGCTGCGCACTGGGACAAGCCCTGGCTGCTCTACGTGGCAGCCCTCTTCCACGACGTGGCCAAGGGCCGCGGCGGCGACCACTCGGAGCTGGGCGCCGTGGAAGTGCGGCGCTTCTGCCGCGACCACGGCATCGACCGGGAAGACACCCGACTGATCGAGTTCCTGGTCAAGGAACACCTGACCATGTCCCGGGTGGCGCAGAAGGAAGACCTTTCCGACCCGGAGGTGATCGAGTCCTTCGCCCGCCACGTCAAGGACCCACGCCGGCTCACCGGGTTGTACCTGCTCACCGTGTCGGACATCCGCGGTACCAGCCCCAAGGTCTGGAACGCCTGGAAGGGCAAGCTGCTGGAGGACCTGTTCCGCGCCACGCTGCGCGCCCTGGGCGGCGCCAAGCCGAACATGGACGCCGAGATCGAGCAGCGCAAGCAGGAGGCCCGCCAGATGCTGGCGCTGCACTCCATGCTGCCGGGCACTGAAGAGACGCTCTGGAAGACGCTGGACCTGAACTACTTCGCCCGCCACGACAGCGGCGAAATCGCCTGGCACGCCCGTGCACTGAACCGCCGGGTCGATTCGGCCCAGCCCATCGTCAGCGCCCGCCTCTCCCCGGTGGGTGAGGGCCTGCAAGTGCTGGTCTACTCGCCGGACCGGGCCGACCTGTTCGCGCGCATCTGCGGCTACTTCGACGGCGCCAACTTCAGCATCCTGGATGCACGCATCCACACCACCCGGGCCGGCTACGCGATGGACACCTTCCAGGTGATCTCGCCGCACCAGAACCAGCCCTACCGCGACCTCATCGCCCTGGTCGAGAACCAGCTCAGTGCCGCCGTCACCGGCCAGGGCGATCTGCCGCAGCCCAGCCGTGGCCGGCTGTCCCGCCGAGTCAAGTCCTTCCCCGTCTCGCCGCGGGTCCAGCTGCGCCCGGACGAACGTGCCCAGCGCTGGCTGCTGTCGGTTTCGGCCAGTGACCGCTCCGGCCTGCTGTACTGCATCGCCCGGGTCATGGCCAAGCACCACATCAACCTGCAGCTGGCCAAGATCAGCACCCTGGGCGAGCGGGTGGAAGACACCTTCCTGGTTGATGGCCCGGCCCTGCAGCACAACCGCGGCCAGATCTCCTTCGAGACGGAGCTGCTGGACGCCCTGGCCTGAAAGGAACGCGCACCGATCCTCAGGGATCGTTGGCTGCCGCAGCACCCTCGCGTGCGGCCACCGCACGGCGGGCTTCGCTGGTCGCCAGGTCCAGCAGGCGGCCGGCCTCCTGCGCGTCCTCCGGAAACCGTGCCAGGCCCACCGCCACGTCCACACTCAAGGGCTGGCCGGACACACTCAGCGGAGCGCGCAGCTGCGACGACAGTTTGGCGGCCACCCTGGGCCCATCCCCGGCCCGGTCAAGCCGGGTGAGCAGCACCGCAAATGCGTCCCGGCCGACCGCGGCGACCAGGTCACTGGCGCGCACCGCGGCGCGCAGCCGCACCCCCAGCTTGCGGCGCAGGGTCGCCAGGCCGGTGCCGCCCAGGGACATCTCGGCCGTGCGGGCCGCGGTGGTGCGCAGCACCACCAACGCCATCGGTGCGGGTTCCCGCTCACGCAGGGCGCAGAGCTGTTGCAGCAGCTCCAGCATTTGCTGGCGGCTGATCAGGCCGGTGTCCAGGTCGATGCTCCAGGCGCGCCGCTGCTCCTGCGCCATGCGCCAGCGCTGCGCCGCCAGCCACACGGCCCGGCCCACCTCGACTGCATCGCTGCCGTCGCCGGGCAGCACGTCCTGCACCCCCAGGCGCAGCAGCGCCACGGCCGCCGCCGGATCCACCGGGGCGGCCGCGCACACCACCACCGCACAACGTTCGACCACACCGGCCAGTGCAGACCATCCCGCCAGAGCCATGAGGGGGGTGTCTGCGGGCGTGCGAATCACCACCACATCGGCCGACAGGCCCGGCATGTTCAGCGCCGTGGCCGCCTCACCGAAGCTCCAGCCGCCTTCCCAAATCAGGCGCCCGCCGAAACCGTCGCTGCCGGACGTCGGCGGTGGCAGGCCGACGCACAGCACCTGCAGGGGTGCTCCGGCCAGGGGAGCGGTCAAAGACGACATGCTTCAGCCTCTGTAGCCAAACCACGACCCGCTCCATGGGTTCGCGATCCAGCTGATCCGTGAAATCTCCAGCGCATTATGCTGAAGCGCCTTCGAGTTTCGCGGGTGCCAATGCCAGCCGCGAGAGGATAAGGCTGCGTCGCTGTTCAGCAGGAAGCAGTTCCGCAAACTTGAACGGCTGCGCCAGTTCGGCGATCTCCTCGATGCTGAGCACAGGTGCCAGGTCACTGAGGTTCCCAAGCAGCCGCGGATCGACGCGCCAAGTCACCGTCAGCCCATTGGAGCTGCTGGCACCGGCATGACGCCAGGCGAGCTGGGTGCGCTGGTTTGCATCGGAACCTGCATAGGTCCACATGCACCAGTTTGCCGGCCCATGTTGCTGCACTGCCGGCGGGTCGATATGAGTGGGCGTGGTGTCGCGCAGCTCGTCCAGCGTCGCGATGGCCCGCTTGGACAACTTGGCCACGCCGGCCTCGCCGCAGAGCAGCAGCTCGCGCACGGCCATCGCGACCTCGGCGCTCATGCCGCGGCCGCTGCCCATCCAGCGCGCCTTGCCGCCCTGCGTGGCCGGCTCCAGCCACACCACGCGGCGCTTCCAGTCGACTTCGCGCACCGACCAGCTGCGCCCGCTCAGCAGCACCTTCAGGGGCTCGTCCCGTTGGCCCGCCAGTACCGCAGGGTCGAGGTAGCCGACCTCCGCTGTGCCGTGTCTGCCGACCAGCAGGTCGGGACCGGTGAACGTGACGAGCAGTTCGCGGTAGTGGCTGCGCTCATGGGCGGCCTGGGCCTTGGGGCCGATCTGGAGCAAGCCGGGCTCAGGGCTGCCCAGATCAGCTTGCGCCACCAGGTGGTCGATGCAGGTCCGCACGCCCCTCACCTCCAGCTCTGGGAAGCTCGCCTGCAGTTGCTCCAGCAACTCGGTCAGCGTGACCTGGCCCCTCTCCAGCACCATCAACAGGGCCTGCTGGGCAAGCACGTTCCAGGGCTGCGCCGGCGGGCAGGCCTTCTCGACCCAGCCTTGCGACCAGAGCCTGCAGATGGCGGCAGCGCCCAGCAGCGCGGTCTCGCCCGTGGCCAGGAACAGGCAGCTGCGCCGGGTGCCGCTGCGACGGCCACTTCGGCCCATGCGCTGGAGGAAGGAGCTGACCATGCCAGGTGCGTCGATCTGGATGACGCAGTCCAGGTCGCCGACATCGATGCCAAGCTCCAGGGTGGAGGTGGCCACGATCACGCAGTCGCGCTCCTCCGCAAAGGCCGCCTCGGCATGTCGGCGCTCTGCCACCGACAGTGAGGCGTGGCTGACAAAGGTGCGCACACCCAGCTCGCGCAGCCCAGCCCCCAGCTTCTCTGCACTGGCCCGGGAGTCACAGAACACCAGGCGCTTCTCGCCTCGGTGCAGCCGCGAGATCACGATGGCGGCGTTCTCCAGCGTGCTGACGTGGTCGATGGTCACATCCGCGTCCGTGCTCACGCTGGAGCTGCCCACCACCTCGCGCGGCCCCGTGGGCGCGAACCAGTCCAGCAGTTCGACCGGATTGGCAACCGTCGCCGACAGTCCGATGCGCTGCAGGGGGCTGCTGGCATAGCGGTCGATCCGGGTGATGACGCTGCGCAGGTGCCAGCCGCGGTCGCCGGCAGCGAAGGCATGCAGCTCGTCGGCGATCACGCAGCGCAGTTGCCCGAACCAGGCCTCGCGCTCCACCCGTGGTGAGATGAGCATTCCCTCGAGGGACTCCGGGGTCGTGAGCAGCACATCGGGCGGATCCTGGAGCACCTTGCGCTTGCGCGACGCGGACACATCGCCATGCCAGACCTCGACGCGGCGGCCCACCAGGCCGGCGTAGTGGCTGAGCCGGGCCTCCAGGTTGTTCAGCAGTGCCTTGATGGGGCAGACGTACAGCACGCTCGCGCCGGTCCAGCCCTCGGTCAGCATGCGAGACAGCACCGGCAGGAAGGCCGCCTCGGTCTTGCCGCCAGCGGTCGGCGCCAACAAGAGGCAGTGCCGGCCCGTGTGGACGGGCTCGATGGCCGCGAGCTGGGTGGGCCGCAGCGTTGACCAACCCAACGAGTTGACGATGTGGTGCTGCAGCGCCGGATGCAGCAGGTCGAACTCTGACGGCCGCGCAGTGGCGCTCACAGCTCGATGTCGTCCACCGACGTGGCACTGGCGGCGGCGCGCTCGTTGACGGTCATCTCGCTATCGGCGAGGGTGAGCTGGTAGTGCTGGCGTGGGTCGAAAGCCTCGTGCAGGTCCACGCGGTCGAGCACGTCGGCTACCAGCTTCTTCAGGAACAGGCGCGGTGCCACGCCCACCTTGCCTCCCAGACCGCCGGCCACGGCCCGAGCGAGTTGCTCGACGTAGAGGTCATCCACCACGCGCCGCAGCCGTGCCTCGCCGGCACGCCCTTCAGCATAGAGATCGCGGACCTTGCGCCCGACTTCCAGCAGGGCACCCTGGTCGAAGGCGGCCAGGCGGATCTGCGCCGCGCGCGGGTTGTCGAAGCACCGGTCGGTGCCGAAGTCCACGTGCAGTCGCTGGGCCAGCGGCGCCAGGCGCTGGACACCCTGGGGGCCGTCGAAGAAGGCCGGGGTGCCCGTCACCACCAAGTAGAGGCCCGGGTAGCGGCCTGCGTCGAGCTCGTCGATCCACTGGCGCAGCGCGTTCAGGCCCTTCTCGCGCGTGTCGGCCCGCATGCGCTGCAGGGTCTCGACCTCGTCGAGCACCAGCAGCAGTCCGCTGTAGCCGCTGTCGCGCAGGATGGTCAGCAGGCCTGCCAGAAAGTTGGCCGCTGCAAAGTGGTCCAGGTCACCCTTGATGCCGGCGCGGCGCTTCACGCTGGCGGCCACGTTGGGTTGGCCGGCCAGCCAGGCGATCAGCCCGTCGGCGATCTGGGCATCCCCCTCGGCCTGGGCCTGCCGGTAGGCGCGCAGCACCGCCGCAAAGGCCGGTGCCGCGCGGCTGATGCTGGCCAGGCGGGCCTCCATCAGCTCGTTGGTTCGCGCAAGCAGGGCCACGGTGTCATTGGCGTCGACCGCTTCATCGGCCAGCACGTCCTGCTCCAGGGCGAAGAACCAGCCGTCGATCACCGTGCGGAAGGCCCCTTGTGGCGTGTCTGCCGTGGCCAGGTGTTCCACCAGCCGCCGGTACACCGTCTCCAGGCGATGCAGCGGTGTCTCGGTCTCGTTGATCTGCACCTCGCTGGTGGCGTAGCCGCGGCTGCGGGCGCGCTCCTGCAGCCAGCGGCCAAAGAAGGTCTTGCCGCTGCCGTACTCGCCTCTGACGGCCTTGAAGCCGGCCTTGCCCAGGGCCACGTTGCCCAGTTCCTCGTCCAGGCATGGGGCGAGTCCACCGATGCCGACCGCCAAGGCGTCCAGCCCGGCACTGGGCACGGTGCCACGGCGCAAGGCGCCCACGATGTCGTCCCGTCGTGCTGCGCTGATCATGTCTTGGCTCCCGCCTTGAGGGCTGCGCTGGGGATCGCCGTGGAGATGGCGATGGAGATCGAGAACTGCACGGCCAGCAGCTCACGGTTGAGTTCCACCACCCCTGCCGCTTCGTCTACCACCAGCACGGCGGCCTGGTCCACGTTCAGCAGCCGTCGCGCCGCGCTCAGCACGCCCGCCAGCCGCATCTCGGCGAGGCCCAGGCGCTGGGCCAGGGCCGCCTTGCCCAGCTTGCCGCCACGCTCGTCCAGCTCCTTGAGCAGGCGGCGCAACTGGTCCTCCGGCATCTGCATCCGTGCGGCGAGCTGCCGCTGTGAGGCGAAGACTGCACTGGCCAGCAGGTCGCTGACCCAGTCAGTCGGCGGCGCGGCTGCCGGTGCCAGCGCAGGCGCTGGTGCTGCTGCCGGCGGCACGGGCGCCTCGTCCTCGGTGAAGAGCGACGGTGCTGATGTTGTCGTCTGGCTTGCCTTGGTGGGCGCCTTGGGAGTCGTCTTGTGCGGGCGCCGCGCCCCAGCCTTGGCCGCAGCAGTCGCCTGAGGTGCTGGCAGTGCCACGCCGGGCAGATCCCACCACTCCGGCTGCTGGGGCGGAGCAGGCTTCCAGCCTGGCACTTCGACGCCAAAGGGTGCGAACACGCTCATCGGCACCACCACCTCGGCAGGCGCAGCACCACCGTGATAGCCGTTCTTGCGGCCCGTGTAGCGGGCGGTCTCGCTCCACAGCAGCACGGCGCTGTTCTGGCCGTCGGGTGTGTGCACACGATGCCCCGACAGCGCCACCTCTTCGGCCACTTCAGCCATCGACCCGGAACGCCAGCGGTCGCTGGTTGCGTCAGCGTTGACGGCCGTACCGCCCTGAGCCGTGCCGACCTGCCGGCTGCCGTCTTCCAGGACATGACCATGGTCAGCCGTTACCACCACCACGCGACGTGCCATCTGGGCCTCGCGCAGGACGGGCAGCAGCAGCCGCAGCTCCTGCAGGTCCCAGCGCTGGTGGAGTTGCTCCGGCCCGCTGAGATGGTCATCCACCGCGTTGTAGACCACGCCGACGACCTTCAGGTTGTGGTCGCCAATGGCGGTGCGCACCTCGAGGGCCAGATGGCCGTCGTCGATGAGTTCGGCCTTGTGGAACAGGCGCGGCTTCAGCTGGTTGTTGCCCAGGCCGGCCAGCCCGGCATGGTTCGCAAACGCGAGCTTCTCGCTGGACTGCCCACCACTGGTGATGCAGCCGGCCAGCAGGCTGGCCCGGCTCACGCTGGTCACGGTCGGCAGCACGGCCAGGCCGTAGGCCGGGCGCTCGGCGTCCTGGCGGATCAGTTCGTTCCAGCCATGCCGTTCGCAGCGCTCGAAGAGCTCGCGGAAGATGGCCACGCTCAGGCCGTCCACCACCAGCAGCAGCACAGCTTGGGTCTGGGCCAGCGGCACGACGACGCGCTCCAGTGCCTGCTCGACCGGCACGCTGCGAGCACCAGGCGTGCGGGCTGACTGGACGGACTGGCTCAGGGCCATCGAAAACGATCGGGCCGCCTGTTCGCGGCGGGCCTGGACCGCTGCGCGCAGCTGGGCATACGCCTGCGACAGCGACGCCAACTCGTCGCCGCCCAGCAGGCGCGCACGTGCCCAGTCAACAAAGGCGCCGTCATCGTTGTGCTGGGCAGCCTGGCTGTCGAGGTCTGCGGAGCCAGCCGATGCACTCGCACCAGGGCGGCCCCACCAGCGCGCCAGGCGGCGCGACATGCGCACCCGCTCGCTGCGCAGCGCCTGTGTCGAGGCCAGGTGGTGCAGCAGCACCGCTTTGGCTGCGTCTTCGACCTCAGCCATGGTGCTTTCGCCAGGCTGAGTCAGATGTACCTCCAAGGCCTGGGCATAGCGTGACAGGCGCTGTTCGAGCCCCAGGGGCAGCAGGTCGCTGTAGTGCGCCAAGTCGGCCACGCGCAAGTCGGCCAGCAGCACGTCGGCCCGGTCCAGGGCGCCACGCAGTGCCTCCAGCGGCTGCGTTTGCACCAGCTGGCGCGCGTCCTGGCTCCAGCGTCGGGCCGCCTCGATGCCCAGCGGCTGATCACCCACGTAGCGTTCCAGCCGCACCGCGGCAGTGGCCAGCTCATGGCGACCTTCGCCCTGCGGAGCGAAGACCACGGCACAGGCCAGCGCCAGCGCCACCGCGTCGCCCGTGCGGCCGGCCCCGATGCAGCGTACCGTCAGCTCGCCACTGCTGCCGGCGTGGCTCACCAGCCAGCTCAGCGTGTCGCGGCGCGCGCGCTCGTTCAGCCGCGCCAGCAGCACGTCGGCGTCCGGCCGCAGCGTCCAAGCCAGGAGCGCACAGGCGTCGGGCCGGGCACTGTCCAGGCTCAGGCAGCGTGCCAGCACCTCGCGCCAGGCGGTATCAGCGTCAAGAAACCCGCTGGCCACGGGCACATATGGGCCTTGCTGGGCCAGCTCGACCAGCACCTGCGGCATCCAGTCGTGCGCCCCAAGACGGGCGTCGGTTCCCTGGGCGCCGAAGAGCTGGCGCACGATCTCCCAGCCCTGGGGCTGGAACACTCGGCCGCGAGCCAAGCGGGCCACGATGTCTGCCGGCACCTCCTGTTCGCTCAGCGGGGTCAGCAGCACCAGGCCATCGGGTGCGCCGTCGCCTGCGTGCGCCGCGCCTTCTTCGAGGCTGTCCAGTGCTTCGCGCAGGGCCAGCCGGCTCTCGCACCAGCGCAGCGCAAACCGGCGGTCACGCCGCCTCAGCATGCTCGGCCAGGCCAGCTTGCTGGCGCTGCGCATGGCCACCACGCGTGCCTGCGGGTCGCGGCCAAGCACCGCGTCCAGCTGTGCGGCGATCTGCGCTTCGTTGACGGACAGGGCCATGTTCACGCCAGCTTCCTCCGGCGCACCAGGCGCCAGCTCACGGTCAATTCCAGCGTGTCGTCACCAGCCAGCTTCTTCTGCAACTGAGCCAGCGCGCTGCTGGCGGCCTGAGCGTCCATGACCCTGTTGCTGGCCTCGTCGATCAGTTCAACATCAGGCGACGGCGCCGGGGCTGGCACGGGCGGCAGGGGAGGCTGTACCTGAGGGGGTTGAGGCGGCTGCGGCGGTACAGGCGGCACAGGCGGCGCAGGGGGGATCACCACGGCCGTGAGCAACTCGGTCGCCATCTGTTCCAGCCCCTGCAGCCCGGGCTTGAGTGCGGCTACGTACTCGTCGGTGCCCAGCAGCGTGGCCAGGTCGGCCAGCAGGGCCTTGGCGTCCTCCGCTCGCGCGTCGGTCATGCGAACCAGGCCGTCGAACAGCGTCCAGCGCGTGGCCGCCAGGGTGTCCGCCATGCCCTGTGACTGCGTGATGGAGCGGCCCATCGCGGTCTCGGAGGTGTCGACCTCCAGCTGGGCCATCGTGGCCACCAGCGTTGCCTCGTCGGCCGCGGCCAGGGCCGCCACCGCCGTCTGAGAGGCGCGCGCGGTGCGCCAGCGTGCACCTGTCAGTCCACCGGCGTAGCGCTCACACCGCGCCCGCAGCGCATCCACCAGCGCGTTGGTGCTGCTCTGGCGCTCGCGCGCGACCTTCTTGACGTCGGCTACCAGCTTGCCCACGTTGGCCGCGCTCAGGGTCTGCGGTGCCACCACGCCCAGCATTTCGCCAGCGAGCTTGATGGCGCGCTCCCAGTCGGCCAGCGCCGGCAGGGCCTGCTCGCGCAGTTCCACCTCATCGGCCAGGCGGTCCACCTCGGCCTCACAGGGGCCACCGTTGAGCAGCAGGCGGCGGTTGGTCTGCTGGGCCCAGGCCAGGATGATCAGGTTCTGCAGCTCGGTGGGCAGGCCCATCGGGCGCGGCTGGTCGATCCAGCGCCGCACCCGCGCCACCGTCAGCGGCCCGCCCTGCGCGTCCAGGGCCTGCTGCTGGGCGAAGTGGCTTTGCCAGTTCGTCTCCACCAGCAGGTGGGTCTCGCCCATCTGGCCCAGGCGCAGCGGGTTGACGACCGAGCGGATGAGCTTGCGCATGCCCGCGTCCGCGATCGGGCCGCGGTGTTGCGGCGCTTCGATGGCGGCACGCACTTCCGGCCAGAGGCGGCGCACCAGCGTGCCCTTGATCTCGGTGTCGAAGTTCGGGTGCCCCGGCCAGCGGTGCGTGAAAAGCTGGTCCAGCAGGCTCTCGAAGGCGCCCTGCAGATTCACGCCCACCGGGGGGCGCGGTGCCAGCGTCGGGTCGAGCGAGCGGAACTGCTGCTCCGCGGTCAGCTCATGCGTGATCGAGTCGCGCGGCTCGCTGCGCACGCCGTAGGCCACCTCCAGATGGCCGATCAGCTTGGTGCGCAGGGAGTCGCGCTGGTTCTTGGCCAGCGCCTTGGCCTGCACCCGGTCGACGAAGGACAGGTGGGTGGCGTAGTCTTCGAAGCGCTCGCCCTGCAGGATGTGGTCGAGCACCACGTAGCGCTTGAGGTCGCCCTCGGCCTTGCTGCTCAGGAAGGAAGGCAGCCAGACCAGCGTGTGCGTCGAGCCACCGCGGTACTCGCCCAGGCGCGCCAGGTCATCGGCCGGCGTGCGGTGCGGCTCGTCAAAGGGGATGTCCAGCACCACCGTCCACGACCCGGTGCGGTCCTTCAGGCGGTCGTCCGCCATTTCGCGCACGTTCTCGTAGACCACCTCCACCTCGCGGCGCGTGCCACGCCACACCCGCTCGAAGTGGTGGAACATGGCGCCCTTGTCCTCGATGCCGAGCTCCTTGAACAGCAGCTCGCGCACGGTCTTGCGCCGGTTGCCGGGGTTGTCCACCACCTCCGCGGCCTTGAGCACCGGCTCCAGGTCCACGCCGGTGATCTGGATGGACAGCACCGGGTTGGCATCGTCGGTGACCTTGAGCTCGCCCACCTCTCCCGCCCAGTCGCGCAGCTTGCGAAGCACCTGCTGGGCCTCCTGGCCCGGGATGGGCGACTTGAAGGTGCCGTGGTTGAGAGCGGCCAGGCGTGTGGCCGTCAACGCCTTGAGCGACTCCACCTCCGGCACCAGCGCGGCCAGCAGCAGGGTCTTGAGCAGGCGCGCGTCGTTGCGCAGTGCCTTGGCGCGCATCGGCTCCGCCTGGCCCAGGCGCAGCGCCTCCCAGGTGGTGCCGGCCTTGGACTCCAGTACCGGCAGCAGGCGCTGGTTGAACAGGCGCTTGGCGTTCTCGAAGTGCACGCGCATGCCTTCGGAGAAGGGCTCGTCGCCCTCGGCGATCACGTCCCACAGGTCGCCCACCGGGATCAGCTGGCCCAGCTCCAGGTCGGCGCGCCGGTCCACCAGCAGCTGCAGCATCAGCTTGAGCGCCGTGCGCTCACGCTGCAGCACCGACGACACCGCGATCAGCGTCTGCACCAGCGCCGGGCTGAAGGGGTAGACCTTGCGGAACATGTCGCGGTCCGCGTCGGTGGCCAGCAGCGTGTCCAGCACGTCGCGCCGCAGGCGCAGCACGTCGTCGAAGGCGCGGGCCAGCTCCTTGCGCGCATCGTCGCTCACCGGGCGCAGCACCCGCTTCTCGGCAATGGCGGGCAGGTTGCGGTCTTCCAGCGTGATGCGGTGAAAGCGCGCCTCCCAGTGCTTGAGCACGTCGCTGAACTGCACGCCCGCGGCGCCGCTCAGGTTCTCGCCCACCAGGTCGCGCAGATCGCGCTGCCGCGCCACGAAGCTGACCAGCGGAATCGGCCGGTCGGCATGCGTGGCCTCCACCAGCTTGACCAGCTTGGTGCCCTCGCGGCTCACAAAGCCCGGGTCCGATGCATGGCTGGCCAGCCACAGCACCAGCTCGTCCAGGAAGAGGATGACCGCGTCGTAGCCCAGGTCGCGCGCATGCCGGCTCATGATGGCCAGCCCCGCGTCCAGCGGCACAAAGGACTCGCCCGCGCCGGCCAGGGCCTGGTAGGCGGTGAAGAACTGGCTGATCAGCGCGCCCACCAGCCGGCCGCGCTCCTCGCCCTCGGGCGGCTCCAGCAGGGCCGCCTCGAAGCTGATGGCGTCCCAGCCGCCCTCCAACTCGCCCCAGCCATCTCCTCCAGTCGAGCCGGATCCAGGCGCCTCGTTGAGCTTGCTGAAGAAGGCCTCGTCACCCAGGCGCTGGCGCAGCGCGCTCGCGTCCCTGAACAGCTCCTCGGCCAGGTAGAAACCCGGCACCGGGGCCGTGGGGTGCAGGCGCCGCACATGGTCGGCGTACTGGCCCAGCACGGCCGACTCCATGTCGGAGGCGCCGATCATGTGGTACGGCACCATCAGGAAGCGCTTGCCTTGCGCCCAGCCCAGCTGCGCCACCACCTCGGCCAGCTCCGGCATCGACCGCGCCTGCGCATGGCCGGCCAGCAGGAGGTTGAGCACCGCCATGAAGTGGCTCTTGCCCGAGCCGAACGAGCCGCGCAGGTAGGCCGCCTTGCTGCTGTGGCTGGTGACCGACTGCTGGATGAAGCCCAGCGCGTTCTTGAACGCCGCGCCCAGCTCCGGCGTGACCACGTAGTCGCGCAGCGTCTGCTCGGCATGGGCCACGCCCTCGGACAGCTTGAGGACGAAATCGCCCTGGTGCACCCGCTCGGGGATGGTGATCAGGTCTCGGATGAATGGCATGTTGTGTTTCTCCCTCAGGCTGCGCCGGCCCGTGTCGAATCGTGGGTGTTGCGGTTCAATGCCACGCCGCAGGCACGGTCCAGCTCACGCCGGAAGGCCGCAAAGCTGGGCATGTCGATGCGCCGCGGGTCGATGGTTCCGTCGCGTACCCAGTCGGCCTGCACGTCGGCACTCGGGTATTCGCCGCCGTTCAAGGCTGCGAGCATGGCCTTCAGAGAGTTGGGACTTCCGTCATTTCCCGCAGATTCTTCCAACGCCGCACAGTGCTGATAGTGTGGCTGCCGCAAAGCGCATATCAGCCACCCCTCAGACTTTGGGCGTGGAACCATGGCGACGCCGCCCATGCACTCGGCGCGAGCAAAACCTTGCTTGATGGCTGCGACCTGTTCGGACCAATGATCCTGGCCCACTGCGCGTGTCCCATCACTGTCGTGGAACAAGATGGCGACGACGCGGTCACCACTCTTCCTTGCTTCTTCCACCGCCAATATCCCCAACGTCCATGCCTGGGTCGTGATGCCACCCAGGCCTGCCGGACGCTTGACGCCGGAGAGTATTGGCGCGCGCCCCTCTCGCTTATTCTTTCGAAGAGACAGGTCTCCACGACTGAAGTACACGACGACATCGCCGCCATACAGGCGCTGATGCTCCAACAACGAATAGTCCAGTGCCATGTGGCAGCACTTGTCGACCAGTTCGGCCATTGGCCCGGGCACAAACTCGTTGCCACCCTCAACTGGGCGGTTCGCTCCGAGGTCCGTTGGCCCCTCCCCGGACAGCATCAGCTTCACGCAGACGCCTCCGAGGGCTGCTGTGCCAGGCGCTGAGCTTCCAGGGGCAGTGCGTTGAGGTCCGTGTCTACGTAGGCCTCACCCGGCCCCAGGAGACCCAGCTTGTCCTGCATGGACGGCAGGTCGAACAGGCGCGCCGCCTGGGTGTGCCCCTGCTCGTTGCGGTACAGCAGCATCACCGCCTGCCGCGCGACGTCGTCGGGCAGGTAGTTCAGGATCAGCGGGCTGTGGGTGGTAACGACGACCTGCGGGCCGGCGTGGAGCAGATGGTCGACCAGCTTCTGTACCAACTCTGGATTGATGCCGTTTTCGATCTCGTCGAAGAAGACCGTTGTCCCCGCGCGATGTCCGGACAACATGCCTGCACGCTCCAGCACCGTTCCGCGTCGCGCCAGGTCCACTTGGGAGAGGATCGCCAGGATACGCAGCAATCCGTCGTTCACATGACGTGCGCCCGTCTGAACGGGCCGCCCTTGGGCGTCACGAAAGGACTCCTCGATGCGCAGATCCTTCCAGCCGGAACGCAGGCTTTGCGTGGTGTAGCCGTGGAGATCCGGATAGAAGGACTGAAGCCCGTCAATCAGGCGTTCACGTGCTTCTCGGGGCAAACCGTGTAGGTAGGCTGACAGGCGCTCCCCGCCAGTACCCAGATCTTGCGCATCCTTGGCCCGCCGTCGCATCGACTGGGGCGACAACATGTCCAGCGACCGGAACTCCGCCAAGGCATCCATCAACGCCCAAATGCCGAATGCCGAGCTGCCAGCCTTCAACAACGAAAGTGCCGACCCCTCGAACTTCAGCGTCTTCAGGTTGAAGACCTCGATCGACGCTGACTTGCCCTGCGGATTCGACAGCGGCTGGACGGTCATCATTTGGTCCGCGCTGCGCAACAGCACCCGATCCCCGATGGAGACAGTTTCAGAGGTACATCGCATCAAGGACGGGTTGAAGCTTCCCTCCCAGACGACAGGCCCCAGCTCCCATTCCTTCCCGGCACTGACCAACTGCGACGCTGACGAGAACTCAAATTCGAGTCGAAACCTGATCAACTGGCGAGACAGGAATCGGCTCGTGAGGTCCCCCTTCTTCCACTCCCGTTGGTCCAGCCAATCCTGCACTTTCCCCCGCGCCAGGTGCGCCACGAAATCCAGCGCCTGCAGCACCGTCGACTTGCCGGCCCCGTTCAGGCCGACGAGGCAGACGAACGGCCCGAGCGCGTGGGGCGCCGGTGGCAGGCGGAAGTTGACGAGCGACTTGAAGTTGTCGATGTAGAAGCTGCGGATCATGGGGCGTCCTTCTGCGCGAGTTGCTCGACGCGGCACTGGAGCGGCCTCCATTCTGGAGCGGGCGTCAGGTCTCGGATGAAAGGCATGTTGTGGTTCTCCCTCAGGCTGCGCCGGCCTGTGTGTCGGTGTCGTTGTCGGTTGCCGTGCCAGGTTCTGCGGCGGGTGGCCGGAAGCAATCCGCCACGATGGCCTCGATGCGGTCGATGTCCGCCGGTGGCACCAGCGCCAGCTCCGCGGCCGTGCGGCGGCGCGTCGGCATGCGGTTGCCGTTCTGGCGGATCCACTGGATCAGCAGGTTGATGCTGCGGTTGGGCAGGTCGAACTCGCGGTCGATGCGGTCGAAGGCCAGGTCGTAGGCCTGGATGAACTGCGTTTCCTCGATCAGCGACTGCGCCAGCGCCTGCTCGGCGCAGTCGGTGATGAAGCGCGCGGCAGCCTCTCCGTTCCAGTGCGCGTAGGTGCTGGGCGAGGAGCGGAAGTCGAAGGCGAAGGCGTTGTCGGCCAGGCAGGTCACGTCCCACAGGCCGCGCGCTGGGCGGCTGAAGGCCTCCAGCGCTGCCAGGTACTCGGCCTCGTGCCGCTTCATCGCAACCGACAGCGGCAGCAGCGTCGGCTGCCCGCCCACCACCGGCAGCACCTGTTGCAGGTTCAGGCTGTGGTGGGCCAGCAGGCGCGACAGGCGGCCGTTCCCGTCCATGAAGGGGTGCAGGAACACGAAGCCAAAGCTCACCAGCGCCGCGCGCACAAAGGGCGGCACATCGCCCTCGCGGCTGTTGGCCATGGCCATCCAGCCGTCCATCAAGGCCGGCAGGTCGCCGGGCGGCGGCGGGATGTAGCGCACCGCCAGCGCCCCGTGGCCGCCGCGCTGCAGCCAGTTCTGCTGATGGCGGAACTCGGCTTCCACCCGCAGCGCGCTGGTGATGACCGTGTTCTGCAGCCCGACCAGGTAGTCCTCGGTCACCGGCTGGTGGTCACCCAACTCGGCCAGGGCCCCGAGGAAGGCCCGCTCCTTGTCCGGCGAAGGCGACTCGTTCTCGATGGCAAAGGAGTCCCGCGTCTCGGAGAGGTAGGCCCAGCTCAGCACCCGGTCGAGCGTGCTGCGGTTGCCCGCGTCGTCGGCCCAGGCGCGCAGCCGCTCCAGCACCTGCTGGCCGCGCTGCTCCAGGCCTGTGTCGCGCCGCACCACGGGGCAGTAGGCGAAGGGGCCGATGCCGTTGAAGTTCACCCGCAGTCGCTGGCTGCGCTCCCACACGGGGCCGACGTAGTGGCTGGCGCTGTCGAACAGGTCGATGTAGTTGCCGCCGGTGCTGTCCCAGGGCAGCGGCAGTTCGCGGCCGTGCGCCTTTTCCCAGAGGAAGGCTGCCCGGCGCAGGAAACTCCCGGTGCGCTGGGTGGCCAGTGCGGCCGAAAGCGCCTCGGCAGGGACCAGCCGCAGTGCCTCCAGCAGCAGTGCCAGTTGCAGGTCCTCGTGCTTGAGCGCGAACAGCACATGCTCCAGCAGCGGCGCATCATCGGCCGGTGCCACTTGGCGCGGCACCGCCAGCAGGTCGGCCATGGGCTCGATGCGCGTGACCGGCCGCACCTGCGCCGGTCGCAGCACCGGCGGCAGCCGCAGGCCCGTCTGGCTGGCGACATGGGCGGCAATGAACTCGTAGCCGATCATGTTGAGGCCCACATTTTTGATACGACGCCAGGAATTTTGTTATTCGCGGCCGATTTGATGATTTTCTTGATATGTCGACAGTCCCGCATGCCACGCGGCAGCCAATCCCGCATGGAGGGCATCAGGCCGGCTTGGTGGCCGCGCGCACCCCACGCACCCTCTTTCGCGCAGTGGCGACGGCAACGGCAGGCGCAGCGGCAGCTTCCGATGCCGCGGGGGTCGGTGCGGCCTGGGGCTGGCGCTTCAGGTCATGAAAATGCACCGTCGGCAGCATGGCCGGGCCGGCGGGCATGCGTGAGGTCAGCGCCAGCACCTGCTCGCGGATGGCCGACCACAGCAGGGCGGCGCCGTTGACGGCAGCCAGGTCCTCCGGCGGGGCCAGCTTCTCGGTGCCAGGGGGCACGGTCACCACGCCAGCAGCTTCCAGGTCGAGCAGGTAGGGGGCGAAGCGCTGGTCGTTGGCCTCCGGCACCGCGACGTTGTCGACCTGCACCTGCAGCGACACCATGTAGTGCAGGCCGGGCTCGGCGTCGATGGCCAGGGTGTCGATGCCGAAGCCGGTGGCGATGTTCACGCCCTCGAACAGCGCCACATGCGACCACGGGGCACCGCCATGCACGGGCATGTGCCTCTCGTCGAGCGCGACGTGGACCCGCTTGAACATCAGCTGCTTGAGTTGAACGGGGCTGATCTTCATGCGACCTGCTCCTCTGGGCTGAGGGGGTAGGGTTCGTTGCCAGCGTCTGCCGAGTCGAAGCTTGCCAGCCGGAACGATCGGCGCTGACGGGGCGCAACGGTGAACATGCGCAGCTTGTTGGCGCGCTCGTCCTCACATCGTCTCTCCCACAACGGCAGCTCCACACCCGCCTCGTCGGCCAGATCCTTCAGCACCTCCGGGCGCTTGATGGCCTGCTTGAGCAGCTTCGTCGTGCTCTCGTCCGGGTAGGTCACCTCGTTCTCGTAGCGAGAGAAGGCGATCTTGCCCTTGCCGAAGATGCGCGCTGCGGCCTGCTGGGTCAGGCCGTAACGCTTGCGCAGGCCGACGATCTCCTCGCCCGTCAGCAGCCCGCCGTACTGCGACCTGCGCGCAGCCAGGCGGACCAGGTTCTCGTCGTGCTGGCTGCTCAACGTGATCTCGGCGCCACAGTGGTCGCACTTCGACGTGAGCAGCTCCACCCGGACCTCCCGGCCGTGGGGATGGAACACCTCTTCGGTCGTGGCGGGATGCAGCTGGCCCTGGCGACAGATGCGGCACGGACGGGTCGGCTTGGGCAGGGTGTTCAGGTTGGACATAAGGGCCTCTTGCCTCTCTCTCTTCTCTCAACTCAGCCTTCGTGGCAGGACACGAGCGTGATGGTGACGCCGCCCTCTTCATCGACCGAGAACTTCAGGTACACGCGCAGACCACCCTTGTCGGTACGGCACTGTCTTCGGGCGTCATAGGGCAGACGATAGGCATCGCAGGGCAGACTGTGCCCGGTGCTGATCTCGCACCACTCCGACTTGAAATAGTCCTGCGGCGTCAGGCAGACCAGCATTTGCAGCACGTCGGCGCTGCTCCAGCCCTCCTTGCGCAGGTCCTTGGCACACTTGGTTGTGGCGATCCATAGGTCTTCGGTGTCGAAATCGCCTCGACGCAACAGCATCTGCAGCCCTTGCAGATCGATCAGGGCGTCACCCTGAATCCGTCTGCCTCCGGGCGTGTCGGTCGGGGGTGGCAATGATGCCGGATCCCGTCTCCAGAGCTTGTCGGTCAATTTATCACCGTGATAAACATGGGGCCAGTACTATCGTCACGGATGTGATCCTCTTGCGACGTTCGCTCGCTTTCCGCCCTGCCCGTCCAGCCAGCTGCCCATGACCACCGCGACCAGCGCCCTCTACTTCAGCGGCCTGACCCCACCCCGCCGTCCCAGACCGTAGGCAATCCGATAGACATCTGGCACCTGGATGCGCTTGGCGTCGATGCGTTGCAGCATGCCCAACGACTCCAGATCCATGAGGATCCCCTTGGTCCCCTGATCCAGATTCAACGGGGGGAGCTTGATGCTCTCCCGCTTCAGGCGCTCCTTCAGCAGATTCAAGGTGGATTCCTGCTTCCAGATGGCGTCGATCTCGGACAGTTGGCAAGGCACGGTCAGGTTGCTGCGCAGTGGCTCCATCACCAATCGCACCCAGGGGTAATCCTCTGTGATCTCGCCGACGCGGATTTCGGATGCCTTCTGGACGCCGCGCTGGATCGCCTTGTAGTCGAGTGCCAGTTCGGCATCGGCGGCGGTATCGGTCGCGGCGGTGCCCAATGCGGCGAAGAAGCTGCGTGGACTGACCTGGTTCAAGCCATCGAGCAGGTGATTCACCAGCCAGGTGTACGGCTTTCCTCGTTTGACGCTGCTGCCCATGGCCTTGCCGGCAACGCGCTCAAAGACAGCCTCTTGCAGATCTTCGTCCACGCGCAGCGGTGCGGGGAGTCTCCATCGCCCTTGCGCGTCAACGTCGCCTGATTTGCCGACCACTGACTTGGCTGTCGTACGAAAGGCAGTGCCTCCGTTCGGCGTATTGCCTAGGCATTGGAAGAGCAAGGCATACAGATCGGCCCGCCGCCACTCCAGAGACGCCTTGCCGGCAAGGAGCTTGGCGAAGTCCGGAAAGCCCGTGATCTGCGGATCTTGCAGGATGTCCGGCCGCGTATAGATCTTGAAGCGGATCCGCCTCGTCGAGCGCAGGTCCAGCGCCACCTGCAACAGCCCCTTCGCCAGCGGCTGGATGTGCTCCCAATCATCCGCCAGGCGGTCGAGTGCGTCGAACAGGACGAGGAGATGGAAGCCGCTTCGCTCCAAGAGGCGGTCTGCCAAGTCCAGTTCGAGCGCGAACAGCTCGGGGTTGGCTTCCACCCAGGAAACCCTCTTCCGCCACGACCCTTGCTTCCCGAAGTCACCGCTCAATCCTGCGTTCAGGCCAACCACGGCGCGCCAGATGGATCGCGGCCGGAATTGGGTCACCAAGTCGGCCAGGGTATCGGCATCCGGCCATCGATCGGGCTTCAAGCCAACGCCGAACCCCTGCTTCACGATGATGGGATCGGGTATCCGGACTTCAGGGAAGTTCTGCTGCACGAATTGCCGATGAACCTCGGAGGCCAGTTGTGCCCACCAGAACGACTTGCCAGCGCCGCGGATGCCCTCCACCAGCGTCGCCTCCAGATCAAGCGCTCGGGCATGGCTGGGTGGCAGGTAGGTAAATTCAGGTGGGCTGGCGCTGAACTGCGTCTGGTCGAGTGTGGCCGTGGCCTCACGCAGGCCCAGCCGGATCGCTGCCGCGCTGGTCATGCCAAATCTCCTTCGCAGCGCTGCCGCACCCAGCGGATCAACGTACCGAAGGTCGCATCGATCTGGGCCTCGGTGGCACCGCCTTGCTCCGGCCTCAGACGCGGGTCGAATTCCTGGAACCGGTCGTCCCAATCCACCAGGATCGGAAAGTGCGGCGCTGCCTCGTCTTGTTCACTGGGGTGGAAGTACTCGACCTCGTCAGCCCGTTGGGCATCCATGCCCGATGGCTCGCGCGGAATGTCGTCGTAGAGCGTTTCGGCAAACAACTCGTAGGCCTGGCGCTGGAAGCGCCGAACGCCCCCTTCGCGGTCGCTGCGGGGTGTCAGTGCGCGCACCATCGCCAGGCGATCGCGCACATGGCTGGCCACCTCCGGACGGCGTTGCCAGTGGGTGAAGAGCTGGCGATAACCCAGCCAGGTTTGGGCACTGTCGGTGGCGAACAGCAAGGCCGTGTCCGCCAGGCTGGTGATCGACACCGCAGCCAGGTCGTGCAGACCCGCGCGGCTGTCGATCAGCACCACGTCCGGCTGCTCCTTGGCTTCGAGCTGCTCCAGCAGTCGCCGCATGCGTTGGCCCATGCGCTGAGGCCCTTGCGGGCTGGGCACGTCGGCATAGGCTCGGGCCAGCTTGGCCAGGTAGTCGTCTTCCATGCGGCCCATCGCTGCGGCCACGCGGACGGCCCCCGTGGTGGACTCGCCCAGCGGGCTGGCGGACACCATCTCAGGCAGGACCGTGTCGGCCTGCCCCACGGCGTCCTCCACCAGCCAGTCCACCAGCCCGAAGTCTGCGACCCGCTCTGGTGGCAGCACGAGACCCGACAGGCCGGGCGACTCCAGATCGAAGTCCACCAGCAGCACCCGCTTGCCTTGCCGGGCCAGGCCCCAGGCAACCATCGTCAGCGCCGTGGAGCGACCGACCCCGCCCTTCAGACCGAAAAACACCACCCGGTGTGGGTGGCCCGCCGCGTTGAACGGTTCCGGCCTCAGCCAATCTTGTCCGGTGATCTGGCGGTCCAGCAGTTCAATCTCGGCGCAGCCGAGCGACTCGCCGTCCTCATCCGTCCCCAGATCGACGGTCGTGCGATGCCAGTCTGCGCTGCCAAACACCGCCTGCGGATTGGAGAAGCTGTCGTGCGTCAGCACCTCGCTGCTGGTGGCGTAGGGGCCAACGCCTGCCTGTGCCTGTTCGAGCAGGGCGAATGCAGCGGCGGGGTAGTCGGCCTGCGGGCAATCCAGCGCGAAACGGATGCGGCCGTACACATCACGAATCACGCGCGCAGCAGGTTGGGCGGCCTGCAACTCAGGGTGACGCAACGACAAGGCTGCCAGCCGCAACACATCATTGAAATGAATCGTGGTCGCCATCAGAGTTTTCCGTCCTGTTTCGCCTGATCGAGCATCTGGGTGACCTCGACTGCCGCACTGCGCCACTGTGCCACCGAAGTCAGCGGCAAAGCGACATCGCGCCAATACCGGTGGTCCACCGACCAATCGTCGAAATGAGTCAGGCTCGGCAGGGTGGCCATGTAGGTCGTGGCCTGTGCACCATCAGGAATGAGATGCCCGTGGGCCGCGATTCGGTCCGCCAGGACCGGCATGTGCTGGCGCAAAGGGTGGCGCTTCTTGTCGTTGGTGGGGTGGCTCTCCGGAATCCCGCCGTCCGGCCCCGGGACGATTCCGCAGGCGAGCAGCAATGCCTTGAGCCCGCATTCAGCGACAAATCCGTACAACTGGCCGGCATTGGCCAGGCGCCCCGTTCTATACAAGGCCTCGGCATCCAACCAGTGCCGCAGGGCCGCCTGCATGTACTCAACAGGTGGCAATGATGTTGTGCTCATGCGCTCCTCCTCGGCCTGCCCCCCCGCCGCTTGGCCCCCGCCGCCGGCTTCCACCCCCGCAGGTCCTCCAGCGTGTAGCCCAGCTCGCGGGCCTGGTCAGCCACGAAGCCGGCGTAGTAGTCGCCCATGCGCTCGCCGTCGAAGGCGGGGTCGGGGGCGTTGTGCCACTGCTGCAGCCAGGGCACGAGTTCGTCCAGGCCGGCCAGCAGGGGCTGCAGGCGTTCGCGTTCCCAGCCTTCGTTGTCCTTCATCTCCAGCAGGGTGCTGGCCAGGGCGGTGGCCTGCTGCAGGGGGTTCCAGCCGGCCCAGGCCAGCGGCGTGCTGCCGTCGGCCCCGCGCTCACAGCCGGGGTAGCTGACCCAGCGCTCCTTGGGCACGTCCAGGCCGCCGCGCAGGCGCCAGAGGTCGCCGCGCACAAAGTCCTTGCTCTGGTACTTGGGCGGCACGGGGATGGGGCCGATCTGGGCGGCTTTGTCCTCGGCCTGCTGGCGGGCGATCTCGGCGGCCAGCTGCTGTTCGATCCTGGTCTGGGCCTCATTTGACAGGTCAGCCAGACTGGCGCTGCCGAACTGCTGGCGGGCCTGCTCGGTGAGCTCGGCGCGCCAGGCCTCGGCGTTGTCGGCGATGACCTTGGCGTCGATGGCGTCCTCCCGGCGCTGCAGCGCCCAGGTGGCC
>JADJCH010000023.1 GCA_016703325.1 Burkholderiales bacterium
TGATGTCCTTGCCATCGATGCGCCCTGCTTCGAGCACGGCCTTCGAGTTTCGTCGAAGCCGTAGCCCTGCCAGGGCTCGGGCGTGGGCTTTACGCCGATGCTTCCGGGATGCGCATCGGCGGGATCGCGTAGACGATGACCTGACCCGGATGGCCGCCCGGAAAGCTGAACGCTACCGAACTCGTCGCGCTTCCCTGTGGGCGTAGGTCTTGGCGGCGGCGAGCAGGTCCTGCTGACTCAGGCCGGGGGCCTTCACCGTCCCGCAGAGGTCGGCCGCCATAGCGCCGGAGGCCAACAATGCTGCGCCGGCAAGGGTTGCCAGACGCCAGCGTTGCAACGAGCTGATCTTCATGGTGTTCTCCAATGTTCGATGTGAAATCCGGACCGCACGCGCTGCGCGGAAGTTCTGCCGGGTCACAACGCAGGAAGCAGTCTCGACCCCCAGGCAAACCCCGGACCTTGAAGCACATCAAGCTTTTTGCAATATGGCCAGTGGCGTGCTATGGCGCAACACCTGAGCCACTGCGCGCCCAACTTCGGGCGTATGCTCGCCGCGCCATGAAAGCCTGGTCTGCCCTGCACGAACCCGCCGCACCGTCCCTACCGCTGCCGCAGCGCCGGGTGCGCTGGGCCACCGCCATCGGCACCGTGTGGGTGGTCGTGGTGCTCAGCCTGTGGGCATGGCAGCGTTGGCTGGCGCCTCCTTGGGGGGAGATGACTGCGCTGCCCCCTGCGAGCTGCAACCTGCAGTTCGGCAGCTGCCGCGCCGAGTTTCCAGACGGCAGCGCGCTGGAAGTGACGTTGGCGCCCCGTCCCGTCCCCAGCGACACCCCGATCACACTGCACCTGCGCACCGTCGGCTTCGAGCCCCGCTCCGTCGGCATCGACCTGAACGGCGAAACCATGAACATGGGGCCAAACCACACCGCACTGGTCGGCGGCCGCGATGGCGTCTGGACGGGCGCCACTGCACTGACCGCCTGCGTCACGGGCGCCATGGTCTGGGTACTGGAAGTGCGGGCTCCGGTGGGCGGCGGGGAGCGGGTGGCACGCTTTCGCTTCGAGACCGGTGAACCTTGAGCAGCGATCATCAGGCGTCCAGAAACTGCGCCCGCGCCGCCTCGGTGATCGCCACCACACAGGGGTGGGTCACGCGGCGCTCCACCGAGATGGCGTAAAACTCCTCCACCAGCTCGGCGCTGCGGCCCAGCACCTGCACCCCGTACTGCGCGCAGGTCTCGCTCTCCAGCACCGTGGGAGACATGAACACCCCCCGCCCCTCGGCACCAAAGGCCTTGAGCAGCGCGGCATCGTCGAACTCGCCCACCGCCTGCGGTCGCAGGCCCTGCTCCACCAGCCAGAGGTCCAGGCGCTGACGCATGGCGGCAGCGCGCCCCTGCATCAGCATCGGCGCCGCCTCCAGGCAGGCCGGGAAATCGCCGCGCAGGCCTGCGCGCAGCGCCGGCGCCGCAAAGAAGCTCATCGCAGTGCGGCCGAGCGCGTGGTTGAAGGCGCGCACGCTGGTGCGCCGGCTCATGGGTTCGTCGGCGATCACCAGGTCCAGCCGGTGCACCGACAGCTGCGCCAGCAGGTCGGGCATCTTGCCCTCGTGGCAGATCAGCCGCACCGGCCGGTCCACCGACAGGGCCGGCTCCAGCAGACGGTAGGCGATGGACTTGGGCACGGCATCGGCAATGCCCACACGGAACTCCAGCGTCCGGTCGTCACCCAGCGCATTGCGGCCCAGTGCAGCCTCCAGCTCTGCCCCCAGCGCGAAGATCTGGTCGGCATAGCCCAGCGCGGTGCGCCCCTCCTCCGTCAGCTCCAGCCCCCGCCCGCTGCGCCGCAGCAAGGGGCAGCCCAGGCGATCCTCCAGCAGCTTGATCTGCCCGGACAGGGTTTGCGGCGTGACATGCAGCTGCTGCGCGGCCCGCAGCACGCCGCCGGCCTTGGCGGTGGCCCAGAAGTAGTAGAGGTGTTTGTAGTTCACTTCGATTTTTCCGAAGTCTTTTGTTCGTTAAATCGACTTTACGCGAAGTCACTGGACACCTATCGTATCGCCTTCATTTGCCCGCGCCAGCCGCCCGGCCTGCCACCATGGACTTCCTGCTCGATCCGAACCTCTGGATCGCCTTTGCGATGCTCACCGCCCTGGAGATCGTCCTGGGCGTGGACAACATCATCTTCATCTCCATCCTGGTCGGGCGCCTGCCTGAGCACCTGCGCGACAAGGCCCGCCGGCTGGGACTGGGCTTTGCGATGCTGTCGCGCCTGGCGCTGCTGTTCTCGCTGAGCTGGGTGATGGGGTTGAAGGACGACCTGTTCCACCTGCTGGGCCAGGGCATCAGCGGGCGCGACCTGGTGTTGCTGTTCGGCGGCCTGTTCCTGCTCTACAAGGCCTCGCACGAGATCTTCGTCGAGGTCGAGGCACGCGAGGAAGACGGCCCGCCGGCCACCGATGCCGCGGTCATGAAGGCCACCGGCAACCGCCTGTTCTGGGCCATCATCGGCCAGATCGCGGTGATCGACATCGTCTTCTCGCTGGACTCGGTGATCACCGCGGTGGGCATGGTCGACCAGATCGGCGTGATGGTGGCCGCGGTGGTCACTTCGGTGGCCGTGATGCTGGTGGCCGCCAAACCGATTGGCGAGTTCGTCGATCGCCACCCGTCGGTCAAGGTGCTGGCGCTGGCCTTCCTGGTGATGGTGGGCATGGCACTGACCGCTGAAGCCTTCGAGATGCACATGCCCAAGGGCTACATCTACGCCGCGATGGCCTTCTCGCTGGCGGTCGAGGCGCTCAACCTGCGGGCCCGCGCCAAGCGCCTGGCCCGGGCCGCAGCGCAGGCCCGGGAAGCGCAGGCCACCTAGTCCTGAGCGACACCCGACCCGCAGCGCACACCCCCGTTCGTTTCACCCACCCAGGAGCCTGTCGATGAGCACTCCCCTGTCCCAGACGGCTGCGTACTACGGCAGCCCCACCCTTTCCGCCGCCGAGCGCAACCGCGTGCTGCGCAACACCTACTGGCTGCTGGCGCTGTCGATGATCCCGACCGTGCTGGGCGCCTGGATCGGTGTGAGCACCGGGCTGGCGCGCGCCATGTCACCCGGCATCGGCCTGGTGGTGTTCCTGGTCGGCTCGTTCGGCCTGATGTTCGCGATCGAGAAGACCAAGAACTCGGCCGCCGGTGTGCCGGTGCTGCTGGCCTTCACCTTCTTCATGGGGTTGATGCTGTCGCGCCTGATCGGTGCGGTGCTCGGCCTGTCCAACGGCGCCAACCTGATCATGCTGGCCTTCGCCGGCACCGGCGGCGTGTTCTTCGCCATGGCCACGCTGTCCAGCGTGATCAAGCGCGACCTCAGCGGCATGGGTCGCTGGCTGTTCATCGGCGCGATCGTGCTGATGGTGGTGGGCATTGCCAACGTCTTCATCCAGTCCAGCGCGCTGATGCTGGCACTGTCGGTGCTGGCGGTGGGCATCTTCTCGGCCTTCATCCTGCACGACCTCAAGCGCGTGCGCGATGGCGAGGAGACCAACTACATCACCGCCACGCTGGGCGTGTACCTGAGCCTGTACAACGTGTTCCAGTCGCTGCTGGCCATCTTCGGCCTGACCAGCGGCGGCAGCGACGACTGATCGGCACAGCGGTCCGGGTCACCGAGACCCGGCCACCCCGATCCGGTGACACGGATCGAGTGATCCCACCCCGTGCCGCCGGGTACGCGGTTTCGTTCGCTCAACGCAACGCCGGCCCCACCAGGGTCGGCGTTGTCGTCCGGGCCGCCGGCAGCAGCGGGTCGGCCGCGTAGAGCTCCACACCCACGGAAAACACGCCCACAGCCAGGGCAATCTTGATCAGGTCCTTCAGGGTCATCTCGGTTCTCCGTCAGCGGGAGCGTTCAAAAGGGATGGCGGCGCGCTCTGCAAGCCTGGACAGATCCTGCCGGAGGCTGGCGTCCCCTTCCTTGAACTGGAACAGCTTCCCCCTGCCGCAGGCCGCAGGCCGATCAGATCCAGGCGACGAACTCGTCCACCGCCGGTCGTCCCCGCGCCTGCTTCACCCGGGTGGCGGTGCCCAGGCTGATGAAGCACAGCGCCTGCTCACCTTCATGCACGCCAAAGGTCTGACGCAGCACCGCCGACTGCAGCGCCCGCCCGCTGGACAGGCCGCTGGCAAAGCCCCGGGCCTGCGCGGCCAGCAGCAGGTTCTGGATCGCGCAGCCCAGCGACACCAGCCGCTCGAACGGCGGCACGTCGGGCTGCTCGGCGCGCAGGTCCGCGATGGCCAGGATCAGCACCGGAGCGCGAAAAGCCTTCTCTCGCGCCTGCGCCACCTGGTCCAAAGCGGCATCGGCATCCCGTTCGCGCAGCGCATGGGCAAAGCACTCGGCCAGCCGCTCCCGCGCCGAGGGCCCCAGCACCAGGAAGCGCCAGGGCCGCAGGCGCTCATGGTCCGGCGCGGCAGCGGCGGCGGTGAAAAGCTCGCGCAGTTGACCCTCGTCAGGGGCCGGCTCCACCAGGTGGCGCGGCCCGATGTGCCGGCGCGACTGGATCAGTGCATCGGCCAGCTCGGCGATGCGCAGGTCGTCATCAGAGTTCATGGACGGTCGGTTCGGTGGCCTGTCGGACACACACTGCAACGGATTCACTGCAACTGGTAGCGCGCCAGGCGACCCGGGTCCGGGATGCGGATGTCGCGCTTGTCGATCTGGATCAGGCCGACCCCCTCCAACTCATGCAGCACGCGCGAAAAGTACTCCGGCGTGAGCGACAGCCTTGACGCGATGGTGGCCTTGCTCACCGGCAGCGACACCCGCAGCTCCCGCGCGGGGACGACAGAGCCCGCGCCCGCAGCGGACCCCCCGGCCGGGTTCACGCTGCAGCCGTTGCACTGCTTCTGGCAACCTGCGTAGCAGCCCTCCGGGCCTTCACTGGCGTCGGCGGCAACGAAATCCAGCTCGCCGGGCAGGTCGCGCAGCAGGTAGCCGATCACCCGCTGCACCCCGCTGTGCAGGGAGTAGGCCTGCACGTCGTGTACCAGTCCGTGCAACCGCTTGGACATGCCCGCCAGCATGCGCAGGGCAAAGCGGGGCTCGCGGTGGATTTCGCCCACCACCACTTCCTTGCTGACGCTCAGCAGCAGGGTGTCGGTGAGGGTCTGCGCATTGATGATGTAGGGCTTGTCGCTGAACATCAGCGCCTCGGCGAAGGTCTGCCCCGGGCCGATCAGCTCAATCACCTTTTCCTGCCCGGCCGGCGAAAGCGCGTACAGCTTCACCTGCCCCATCACGGTGACATGGAACTCGTCGCAGACCTCGCCGACGCGGAACACCGTGTCGCTCCGGGCCATGCGGCGCACACGGCTGCCCTGCGCCAGCCGCTGCAGCTCCGGCGGGGTCATCTCCTGAAACAGCGGCAGTACCGCCAGGTAGCGCGGTACGTCGAAGCTTCTTGCTTCCATGGCCCAACTCCAACGCCCAATTGCCCAAACGCCCAAACGCCCAAACGCCCAAACGCCCAAACGCCACGAGCCGATACCCGAGCATTTCACTCAAGTGTCGAATTGTCGTGACACCTTGGCCACATGGAATTGACGATCGTCAAGAAAGAGAGGCTGAAGCCCGGCTGAATGCGTATCGGGTGGGTGCTTGATCCTGGAGTGGAGGCGGGACGGAACCGCTCAAGGCAGCTCGGCCACCCGCCACCGCCGTACATCGACCTGGCGGGTGGATTCGTCCGGGTGCAGGTACAGCGGCACGTACACCGTCAGCTCCTGCACACGCGGCACTCGCAGCTCCAGCTGCAGCAGCGCCTGTCCTTCGGCCGCCTCCACCGCCTGCACCACTGCGGCCAGCGGGCGGCCCCCCGGCATCGACTCCTGCAGACTCAGTGCCAACGTCGCGCCACTGCCGGGTTGCCGGTAGGCCACGCGCACCCGGATCCCCACCCGCTGGCCCGGCAGCAGGGCCTGATCCAGGGGCGGCTCCACCGACAGGATGCGCACCCAGGCCTGCACCGGCTGCGATGCCGCCGCGCCGACCGCTCTGGATGAGGCCGGCGCAGGAGCAGCGAGGGTCTGGACCTGCGCCTGCGCCGGTGGACACAGCAACGCAGCCATCAGGACCCACACGCTCCGGCAAGCCGAGCGCAGATCGGGAGTGGCGCGGAAGGGGGCGGAGCGGTCCGAATCAACCGATCGGCGGGTGGGCATGATGGTTACAGATTGTGACAACCTCCTCAGTCTGGCAGCCCCGCGCGCCCCGCGGTCAGCCCTCCCCCCGGTTCGGGTCGGCCCGGCCCCCGCAGTGGGGTGGCCGCAGCCTTTCAGTGGCCGGAGGGACGAGCCTCGGCGGCCGGCCACCGCAGCTGCACCGACAGCCCGCCCAGGTCGGCACTGCGCCCCAACTGCACCACCGCAGCGTGGACCGCCGCAATGCGCCGCACGATGGACCAGCCCAGCCCGCTGCCGGGCTGCTCGCTGCCCAGCACACGAAAGAAGCGTTCCCCCAGCCGCTGGCAGTCCGCCTCGGCCAGGCCGGGGCCGCTGTCCTCCACCCACAGCGTCACAGCGTCTGTTGCCGCACGCAGCTTCACTGCCACACGAGCACCGTCGGGGCTGTAGCGGCTGGCGTTGTCCACCAGGTTGCGCAGCAACACGGCCAGCAACACCTCATTGCCGCGCACCTGGCAGGCCGCATCGGCTTCCAGCTCGATCGACTGCCCGCGGCGCAGCGCCTGCGGCGCCAGCTCCGCCAGCACGGTCCGGGCCACGCCGCGCAGGTCCAGGTCGGCCATCGCAGGGGCGGCGCCGCCCTCCAGCCGCGACAGGGTCAGCAGCTGCTGCACAAGGTGGCCGGCACGGTCGCAGCCCTGAAGCGTGGCCAGCAGGGCATGGTGGCGCGCATCCGGATCGCCCTCGCCCAGGGCCACCTGCGCCTGGGTGCGGATCGCCGCGATCGGGGTGCGCAGTTCATGAGCGGCATCGGCAGTGAAGCGGCGCTCGGCGGCCATCAAGGCCTCGATGCGTTCGAGCAGCCCGTTCAGAGCCTCCAGCGCCGGCTCCAGCTCCGAAGGGGCCCCGGGCAGCCTCACCGGTGACAGGTCCTGAGGTTGACGTTTCGCCAGCTGGCGGTCGAGTTCACGCAGCGGGGCCACCGCCCGCCGCACCGACCACCAGGTCAGCAGCGCAATCAAGGGCAGCGCCAACAGCAGCGGCCCCAGGCTGCCGCGCAGCAGGGCATGCAGGATGTCGCTGCGCGAGGCCTGCTCCTCGGCCACCATCACCAGCAGGTCATGCGCCTGCCCCCGGCTGACGAACACCCGCCACGCTCCCTCGCTGGGCTCGCGCAGCAGCGGCAACGCAGCGTCGTCGCGGTGCCGGCGGCCGGCCTGGCGATCCACCGCGGTGGCCATCGTCAGCTGCACGGTGTGGAAACCGTCCTTCAGCCGGGGCTGCAACGGCACCATCGCCGACTCGGGTGCCTGGGCCGAGCGCAGCAGCAATCGGCCTTCATGGAACACCTGGAAGGCCACCCGCGGCGCGTAGCGGTGCAGCACCGGTGCATCCTTCAATGCCCGGTGATCGTCCGAGCGGTGACCGCGGCGGTGGGAAGAGCTGTCTTCGGACGCGGGGTCGCCGTCTCCGTGGTCCTCCTCCAGCTCGCTGCTGTACTGGGCCACCAGCACCGCGGCCGACTGCACCAGGTGGCCGTCCAGCAACTCATCCAGCTCGTGGCGGGTGTCCACCCAGGTCAGGACCAGCGCCGCCAGCCACACCCCCAGCAGGCTGCCCAGCACCATCGACAGCAGCCTGGCCTGCAAGGAGCGGGTGAACCAGGTCATCATGGAACGGCTGGATCGGCTGAGGATGGAGAGGCCGGTGTCGGTGCGGCGGCGATGTCAGCCGGCCGGCAGCTCACGCGGCACCAGGTAACCCACCCCCCGCACCGTCTGGATGAAGCCGCTGCCCAGCTTGCGCCGCAGGTGGTGGATGTGCACCTCCAGCGCGTTGCTCTCGACTTCCTGGCCCCAGCTGTAGACATGCTGCTCGATCTGTTCGCGCGACAGCACCCGCCCGGCGTTCAGCATCAGGGCCTGCAGCAGGTCGAACTCCCGCTGCGACAGCGTCACTTCCTCACCCTCCAGGGTGACGCGGCGCCCGGCCACATCCAGCATCACCCCCTGCGCGCGCAGGCATTCCTGCGGCTGGCCATGGGCGCGGCGCACCAGCGCACGCAGCCGGGCGGCCAGTTCGTCCAGGTCCACCGGCTTGACGACGTAGTCGTCCGCCCCGCTGTCCAGGCCGCGCACCCGGTCCGAAACCGCGTCGCGCGCGGTCAGCACCAGCACCGGCAAGTGCACCTGGGCACGCCGCAGGCCGGCCAGCACGTCCAGCCCGTCCTTGCGCGGCAGCCCCAGGTCCAGCACCGCGGCCTGATGCACCTGGGCACGCAGCTCGCGTTCGGCCGCCTCGCCGTCGCGCACCCAATCCACCTGGAAGCCGCGCTGCCTGAGCCCGGCGCGCAGACCATCGCCCAGTTGCGGATCGTCCTCAGCCAGCAGGATGCGCATGCCGGCTCCGTTCAGTCGTGGTCATCGTCGTCATGGTGCTTGCGCCGCTCACGATGGTAGTCGCCGGACAGGCCCCCCGACCGGGCTTCACCGGGCTGGCTGTAGCCCGTTCCACCGGAGCCAACCCCCAGGTCACCGCCCTGCGGAGCGTTGGCCCACTGCCAGCCCCAGAACCCCAGCACCGTGGCCAGCAGCAGCAGCCCCAGCGGACGCCAGGCGCGGCGGATGCCTTCGCCCGCCGGCACATGGGGTTTGTGGCCGGTGACCATCGCCCGGGCCAGGTTCTCCCCGTGCAGGAGGCTGGACAGCAGCACCGCCAGGACGTGGACGATGACCAGCGCCAGCATCAGGCTGGCCAGCGCCTCGTGCAGATCCTCCAGCAGCTCGGGCCCGAGGTCGTTGTAGACCGCCCAGCCGCTGGCCGTGACGCCCGCCGCCAGCGCCAGCAAGGCCAGCACCGCCAGCGCCCCGGCCGGGTTGTGGCCGGTGTGGTGCTGCGGCTTCGGCCCGGGCAGGCTGCGCAGGTAGGCCCACACCGCCTGCGGCCCGCGCACGAAGCGGGTGAAGCGTGCATGCCGCGTGCCCACCAGCCCCCAGATGAGCCGGAAGCCGACCAGCCCCGCCAGCGTGTAGCCCAGGGTCACATGCACCCGCTGCCAGCGCTCGCTCTCGCTGGTCAGCCAGGCGCCGGCAAAACACAGCACCGCCAGCCAGTGGAACATCCGCACCGGCAGGTCCCAGACCAGGGTGCCCGGCTCGGCAGGGCCAGCACCGCGGCCCGGTGCGGAGGAAGACGTCTCAGCGGGGGATGCGGATGTCGCGCTCACGGTACTCTCCTTGGTCGGCACGGGTGTGGCAGGCGCTGCAGTTGGACGGGCTCTTCACCGCCGGCAGCTTCCAGGTGGCAGGGCGCACCTCGTCGTGTTCGCGCACGAACCAGGCACTGAGTGTGATGCGGTCCTGCGGCGGCGCCTCCCGGGCGCGCCGGCCCGAGCTGGCGCCGGCCTGTGCGGTGAGCCAGCCCGTCAGCTCCTGGACGGTGGCGGCATCCAGCGATGCGTCCGTGCCGTAGTGCTTCGACAGGTTGCCCATCACCCGTTGCCAGGACGGCGCAGGCAGCAGGCCGGGCGGGTAGGCGGCATGGCAGGAGGCGCACTCCTGCAGGTACTTCGCCGGCATCGGCACCCGCGGGCCGTGGTCGTCGGCCCGGGCCGGCAGCGCCGCGCCCAGCAGGGCCAGGCCCGAACTCAGGCCCAAACTCAGACCCAGACCGATGCCGCGAAAGGCTCGTTTCGTCATGTTCAACTCCGTGAAGGTGCTGCGGCGTTCAAGGCTTCAGGCCGGCCAGCCAGGCCAGCACGTCGGCCTTCTCGCCCGCGGTGCATTCCCGCCCGACCACGTCATTGCAGTTGCGGCGGAACCATTTCTCCACCTTGGCCGCGTCGGTGAAACGCTGCGGGTTGAACGCCGGTGCCAGCGGCTGGATCACCTTGCCGGTGCTGGCGTGTTTGCCGGTGCCGGTGGGCGGCTCACCGTGGCAGCTGGCACAGCTCCACTCCCGCCCGTGGCGGCTGTTGAAGAAGGCCTGCCCGCGTGCGGCGGAAGCCGGTTGCCCGGCTGCGGCGCTGTATTCGGCGATGAACATGCCGGGGCGGGTGGACAACGGCAGCGCCTGCGCGGCCGGCGCCGCCGTCGGCAGCAAGGCGATCACAGCGGCGGCGGTTGCAGCCGCCAGCGCCCTGCGCAGCCGGTCAGCGGGAATCGATGAAGGGAATCGATGCAGTGTCATGGCAACTCCTGATGTCGCCATGGTCTGCGCCGCGCATTAGCCCGGTCTTAACGCCACCTTGGTTCACCCGCCGATGCTTTTCCTTGCGGGCCGCATTGGGCCAGCGGCCTCACTTGAGGTAGCCCCAGGACTTCAGCCGCGAGGCCGAGTACTGCGCCGCCTGCCCCTGCTGCGTCACGCGCAGGAAGCCGGCGTAGTGCTGCGCCGCCGCCTGCCGCTGGCCCTGCCCCTCCAGCGCCACGCCTTTCAGGAACAACACCCCGGCATCGCCCGGCAGCACCCGGTCATAGGCCTGCAGGTCAGCGTAGGCGCCGGCCGGGTCACGCAGGCCGAGCTTGAGCGTGGCGCCCAGTTTCATCGCCTGAGCCTCCTGGGGATAGACCTCCCGCGCGGTCTGCACAAAGCGGCTGGCATCGCCCGCCCGGCCCATGGCCTGCAGCGTCTGGCCCATGCGCAGGTTGGCGGCGTAGTCCCGCGGTGCGTGTTTCAGCGCGGCCGCGAACTGCTGCTGCGCCGGCTCCAGCTGCTTGCCTGCCAGGGCGGACTCGCCGTTCTTGCAGGCGTCGATGGTGGGCTTGAGCCGCCGCAGGCTGGCGGTGCTGTCCATGAAGCGCTCGCGCTGCGGCGGCGCCTTGGCACTGGTGGCGTACTTGGTCTGTGCCAGCCGGCGGGCGGTGTCGCGGCGTTCGGTGCTCATCGGGTGGGAGGAGAACATGGTCTCCAGCACGCTGGGCTGGCGTTCGTGGCCCTCCACCAGCAGCTGGTGCAGACCGACCATGCCCTGCGCCGGGTAACCGGCCTTCACCAGGTAGTCCTGCCCCAGCGCGTCGGCCTCGCGCTCATGGTCTCGCGAGTAGTTGGCCAGCAGCGCAGAGGCCCCCACCTGCCCGCCCATGCCCACCAGGGGCGCCCAGCTGGAGTCGCCGGCCGCCACCGTCAACCCCGCCACCGCCACCTGCGCCACCATCGCCTGGCCCTGGCGCTGCGCGGCATGCCGGGCGTTGACATGCCCGAGTTCGTGGCCCAGCAGTGCGGCCAGCTCCGACTCGTCCTTCATCTCCGTCATGATCCCCCGCGTCACCCCCATCGCCCCGGCCGGGAAGGTGTAGGCGTTGACGTAGTTGGCGTTGAGCACCCGGTAGTTGTAGGGCATGTCCCTGCGCTGCACCCCACCCTGCAGCCGTTGGCCCACACCGGCCACGTAGCGGTTGACCGCATCGTCCTGGATGGCGCCCAGGTCCTGCGAGAACTGCTGCGGCGCCTGTTGGGCATCCACCTGTTTTTCCTGCTCCGGGCTCATGCCGACCAGGATGCGCTCGCCCGTCACCGGCGACACCGCACAGCCTTGCAGCACGGTGGCCGAGGTGGCCGCACCGAACAGCCAGAGCGTGTCGCGGCGGCTCAGCCGGTTGCGACGCAGGCGGTCGGCCAGACCGGTGGCGGTGGCCTCCACAACAGCAGCTTCAGCAGGGAAGGACATGACGGGCTCGCCCATGAAAAGTTCACCGGGAGGCCATTCTAGAAACGCCTGCCCCCGGCCGGTACGATGTCGCCCAACGCCCGCAGCCGGTGGCTGCGCCCCCGGCAGACCGAAGGCCCGCCTTCGAGGAGACAGGGCATGCCAACCCATGAAGTGCGCCACCCCCTGTGCAGCAGCTGCTACGCCGTGGTGCTGGCCGGCGGCCGCGGCAGCCGGCTGGGCCCGCTCACCGACCGGCGCGCCAAACCGGCGGTGCCCTTCGCGGGGCAGCTCAAGATCATCGACTTCCCGCTCAGCAACTGCGTCAACTCCGGCATCCGCCGCATCGGCGTGCTGACCCAGTACAAGGCGCAGAGCCTGATCCGCCACGTCGAACGGGGCTGGAACTTCCTGGCCGGCCACCTGGGCGAGTACATCGACATCGCCCCGGCCCAGCAGCACGGCGGCGAGGCCTGGTACGCCGGCACCGCCGACGCCGTCTGGCAGAACCGCGACCTGCTGCGCGAGGTGCGGCCCCGCCACGTGCTGCTGCTGGCCGGCGACCACGTCTACAAGATGGACTACGCCCGCCTGCTGGCCGACCATGTGGACAGCGGCGCGGCGCTCACCGTGGCCTGCCACGAGGTGCCACTGGAGGAGGCCGGCGCCTTCGGCGTGATGGCGGTGGACGAGCACCAGCGCATCGTCGCCTTCGAGGAAAAACCCGCCCACCCCCGCCCCCTGCCCGACCGGCCCGAATGCGCCCTGGCCAGCCTCGGCATCTACGTCTTCGACACCGGGCTGCTGCTGGACGAACTGGCCCGCGATGCCGCCGACCCCCACTCCAGCCACGACTTCGGCCGCGACCTCATCCCCGCCCTGATCGACCGCATCCCGGTGCATGCCCACCGCCTTGCCGACAGCGCCGTGGCAGCAGCCGGCAGTCCGCCCTACTGGCGCGACGTCGGCACCGTCGACGCCTACTACGCCGCCAACCTCGACCTGCTGCTGCCCCAGCCCACCCTGGACCTGCACGACGACCACTGGCCCATCCTCAGCCAGCAACGCCAGCTGCCGCCGGCCCAGTTCATCGACGACGGCCCGCAGCGCCCCGGCGAAGCCCGCCAGTCCCTGGTCGCCAGCGGCTGCGTGCTGCATGGCGCCCAGGTGCGCCACAGCATCCTCTTCGCCAAGGTGCGCCTGGGCTCCGGCAGCCGGGTGGAGGATTCCCTGCTGCTGCCCGACGTCTCCAGCGGCCGCAACCTGCACCTGCGCCGCACCATCATCGACAAACACTGCCGCCTGCCCGACGGCTTCACCGCCGGCCTGGACCCCGCCGCCGACCGCGCCCGCGGCTTCCACCTCACCCCGGCCGGCATCACCCTGGTGACCACGGCGATGCTGGGGCAGGACGGGCGGCTGGAGTGAGGGGCAGGCGGCCCCCACACCCCACACCCCACACCCCACACCCCCAGCCCCAGCTCCAGCCCCACCGTCATTCCCGCGAAGGCGGGAATCCAGCCACCCTCCATTTCAGCCACCCACAACGTCTCGACGGCCGCCGCCCTGGCCGCGCTGATCAGCGACTCCAGCAACGCCGGCAGCCTCCAGCCTGGCGACACCATCGTGCTGACAGCCGGCACCTGCCAGGGCAAGTTCGTCGCCACCGTCTCCGGCGGCAAGGGCCTGCCGATCACGCTCCAGGGTTCAAGCACCACCGTCTTCACCACCGCGGGCGGCTACGGTCTCCACCTCAAGGCCAGCTACTGGAAGCTCACCGGCTTCACGGTGCAGAAGGCCCAAAAAGGGCATCATCCTCGACGGCGGCCTGCCCGAACGCAGCGACCGCAACTGCATCATCAAGAACACCCTGGGCCCCAACATCTCCGCCGAAGGCATCGACGTCAAGGAAGGCACCCGCGGCGGCCAGCTCATCGGCGACAGCTGTGACCGCCCCAGCCTCAGCCAGGCCGGCATCCAGGTGCACCAGAAGATTGAATCCGGCGTCGCCTACGGCAACAACAACACCTTCCGCAAGAACATCATGAGCCTGGGCGGCACCCCGGGCCACGGCTTCGAGATCCAGGCCAGCACCTGTGGCAACACGGTGTGCAGCGACAACAAGACCCTTTCCGGCTACACGTTGGGCATGTCCAACCTCGGTCCGGTGAGCTGCGCGACGCTGCAAGTGGTGCCGACCTGTCCGGCGGTGTTGAATCGGTGAGCAGGGAGCCGAGGGCATGGCCCGGCCGCTGATTCGCATGCCCGTCCGTGAGAGGGTGTAAACGCAATGATTTACGTCACCAGGCACGTCCAGGCCGTCGGGCAGCGCCTTGGCATCGCTGCGCTCGGCCAGCTCCAGCCGGCTCTGGACTTCCTGGCGCAGTTGCGCTTCGATCTTGTTGGCGTGCGCCCACGACAGCGCCTTGTGTTTGCTGGCGTTGGCGGCAATCTTGGTGCCGTCCAGCGCGATGTGCCCCAGCTTGAGCAGCTTCATCTCGCGCGCCAGCAGCAGAACCTGCACGAACAGTTCCTGCACCTGCTTCAGAAAACGGCGCCGGAAGTTCGCCAGCGTGTCGTGGTCAGGGTGGGTGTTGGCCGCCACGAACCGGAAGGCCACCGAGTCGCAGGTCGCCCTCTCGATCTTGCGGCTGGAGTGCACCCCGCTGGCGCAGCCGTAGATCAGCAGGCCCAGCAGCACCGACGGGTGGTGCGCCTCCGAGCCTCGCTCCGCGTACTGGCGCGTCAGCTCGCTCAGGTCGAGTTGCTCGACCACTTCCACCACGAAACTCGCGCATCGACAGGAAGTGGTCGGTGAAGACCTCGGTCTTCAGCGCGTGCTGGAAGGTGGGGGATGCGCCGGCTGCCGGGGTGAAGTCGACCTGGCCCAGCGGGCTGCGCTGGCCGTCGGCGGTGACGGCGACGAGGGCCTTGCGGCCGTGGAAGTCGAAGGCCGTGGCCGAGGTGCCGGCCACGGCCAGCGCCGCCAGGAGGCTGGTCGCTGCGATCGACCCGACCGACCCGATCGGACGGGCACGACGTTGGGGGCAGGCGGCCGGCTTCAGCGGCAGGGGCATGGCGGTCCTCGGTGCGATTGTGGGTCGGTGGCGCGTGATGGTGCACGGGAATGCCCGGATGGAAAGAAGGGTCAAGAGGCGAGCTGCTTCGATCGCCTATGATGGAAAGTATTCAATTACTTACCATTCTCAGATGTCCAGCTTTGCCCCCCCTTCCTGCGCGCTGCGCGCCGACCCGCCCGCGCGGCTGCCGACGCAGGAGCGCCAGCTCGCGATCGTCGAGGCGGTGCTGAGCCTGGCGGGTGAGCGCAGCCCGGCTTCGATCACCACCAGCGAAATCGCCGCCGCCCTCGGGCTCACGCAGGGCGCTGTGTTCAAGCACTTTCCGACCAAGGAATCGATCTGGGTCGCCACGATCGAGCAGGTCGAGAATCGGCTGATGCAGCGGCTGGAGGCTGCGGTGGCCGGTGAGGCGGGGGCTCCGCTGGCCGCGTTGCGGGCGATGTTCATGGCGCATGTGGGCTTTGTGGCCGAGCAACCGGGCGTGCCGCGGGTGATCTTCCATGAGCTGCAGCAGCCCGGCGACAGCGCGGTCAAGCAGCAGGTGCGCCGGCTGCTCGGGCGCTACCACGGCCTGCTGCTGGCGCAGCTGGCCGAGGCCCGGGACTGCGCTGCGGTGGCGCCCGGGCTGGACCTTGATGCCGCGGCCACACTCTTCATCGGCATCGTGCAGGGACTGGTGATGCAGGGGTTGATCACCGGGCAGCCGGCGCAGATTCCGGCGCGCGCCCAGCCGGTGTTCGAGTTGTTCGTCCAGGCCCTGGGAGGTGAATCATGAGCCGTTCTCCGTTGTGGAAACGCCGCGCCGGCATCGCGCTGGCCCTGGTCGGCCTGCTCGGCGCCCTGAGTTGGGTGCTGCAGCGCAGCGGCCCCTGGGCCCCCGTGCGCGTCACCGTGGCGCGGGTGGAAGTCGGCACGGTACAGCCGGCGCTGGTCGGCATCGGCGTGGTGGAGGCCAGGCGCAGCCAACTGCTGGGGCCGACCACCACCGCCCGAGTGCTGAAGGTGCATGTGGACGTGGGCGACCCGGTGCATGCCGGCCAGCTGCTGGCCGAGCTGGATCCGGTGGACCTGGAGCAGCGCCTCGCGGCATTGGACGCTTCGCTCGAACGGGGACGCAGCCTGCTGGCCGCCGGCGAGGCGCAGTCCCGCGACGCCCGCGCCCGCCGGGAGCTGGCGGACGCCAACCTGCGCCGCTATGCCGACCTGAGCCGCAGCGACTTCATCAGCGCTGGCGCCCTGGAGGCGCGCCAGCAGGAGCAGCGCTCCACCGAGGCGGGTCTGCAGGCCAGCGAGGCCTCGCTGGTGGCAGCCCGGCAGGACCTGCAGCGGCTGGCCGCCGAGCGGGCCGGGCTGGTCCAGCAGCGCGACCGACTGCGCCTGGTCGCCCCGGCCGCGGGTGTGGTGGCCAGCCGGGAAGCGGAGCCCGGCTCCACCGTGGTGGCCGGTCAGGCCGTGCTGAAGGTCATTGACCCGGCCAGCCTGTGGCTGAAGGTGCGCTTCGACCAGGGCCGCGCCGCTGCACTGGCCTCGGGCCAATCCGCCCGGGTGCTGCTGCGCTCCCACCCCGGCGAAGCCCTGCCCGGCCAGGTGGCCCGGCTGGAACCCTTGGGCGACGCCGTCACCGAGGAGCGGGTGGCGCAGGTGCGGCTGGAAGCGCCGCCCGCCGGACTGATGGTGGGTGAGCTGGCCGAAGTGACGGTGCAGCTGCCCGCCGCCGCGCGCGCGCCCTGGGTATCGAACGCGGCGCTGATGCGGCACGAGGGCCAGCTGGGCGTCTGGAAGCTGGTGGACGGCAAACCGGCCTTTGCGCCGGTGCGCACCGGTGCGATCGGGCTGGATGGCCGGGTGCAGCTGCTGGCGGGGCTGGCCGAGGGCGAGACGGTGGTGGTGCACAGCCAGAAGCTGCTGGCGCCGGGCACCCGGGTGCAGGTGGTGGAGAAACTGCTCGCAGCAGGCGGGAGGGCGGTGCCGTGATCAGCCTCGCCGGACGGGACATCCTGCACGGCTGGGCCCGCTTTGCCCTCACCGGCCTGGGCCTGGGCCTGCTGATCGGCGTGACGCTGACCATGGCCGGCGTCTACCGCGGCATGGTCGACGATGCCCGAGCCCTGCTGGGCAACAGCGGTGCCGACCTCTGGGTGGTGCAGCAGGACACCCAGGGCCCCTACGCCGAATCCTCCAGCCTGCGCGACGACGTGGTGCGCAGCCTGCGCAGCCAGGCCGGCGTGGCCCGGGCCGCCAACGTCACCTACCTGACCATGCAGGTGCGCCGGCTCGATTCCGCTGCGGCCGCATCCACCGCGGGCGACGACGCAAGCGCCGAGGGCGAGCGGGACGTGCGCGCGATGGTGGTCGGTTACGAGACCTTTCCGCCCGCGCAGCCCGGTGCGCCGCTGCACCTGGTGGCGGGCCGGCAGATCACCCGCGGGCACTACGAGGCGGTGGCCGACGTCAAGACCGGGCTGAAGCTGGGCGAGCGGGTGCGCATCCGCCGGCAGGTCTACACCGTGGTCGGGCTGACGCTGCGCACCGTGTCCTCCGGCGGCGACCCGATGGTGTTCATCCCGCTGGCGGATGCACAGGAGGCGCAGTTCCTGAAGGACAACGACGCCATCCTGAACGAGCGCGAGCGCAACGCCGCCAACCCGGCCCTGAACCGGCCCGGCGTGCCCGGCCTGCTGCAGGCGGTGCAGGCTGCTCAGTCGGCCAACCACAACGTCAACGCCGTGCTGCTGCAGTTGCTGCCGGGGCAGGATGCCGAGTCCGTGGCCGAGCCGATTCGCCGCTGGAAGCACCTGGAGGCCTACACCCGCGAACAGATGGAGGAGATCCTGGTGGCCAAGCTGGTGGCCAATTCGGCCCGGCAGATCGCCATGTTCCTGGTGATCCTTGCGGTGGTGAGTGCGGCCATCGTGGCCTTCATCATCTACACGATGACGCTGGGCAAGATCCGCGAGATCGCGGTGCTCAAGCTCATCGGCACGCGCAACGCCACCATCGCCGGGATGATCCTGCAGCAGGCACTGGGCCTGGGGCTGATCGGTTTCGTCGTCGGCAAGGTGGCCGCGACGATCTGGGCGCCGGTTTTCCCCAAGTACGTGCTGCTGGAGAGCGGCGACGCCCTGCGCGGCCTGGTCGCGGTGATGCTGATCTGCGCACTGGCCAGCACCCTGGCGATCCGGGTGGCGCTGCGGGTGGACCCGGCCGAAGCCATCGGAGGCTGACGTGACAGAACAACCCGCCATCCTGATCGAGGGCCTGCGCAAGGTCTACGGCCACGGCGACACCGCGGTGGAAGCCCTCAAAGACGTGCACATGAGTGTCGCGCCGGGCGAGGTGGTGGGGCTGATCGGCCCCTCCGGCTCGGGCAAGAGCACGCTGCTGAAGTGCCTGGGGGCGGTGATCGAGCCCACCGCCGGGCGCATGGTGCTGAGTGGTCAGACCATCTTCGACGGCGCGGACGGCGGCTGGCAGATCCCGGACCTGCGCGCGCTGCGGCGCGACCGCATCGGCTTCATCTTCCAGGCGCCCTACCTGATCCCCTTCCTGGACGTGACCGACAACGTCGCCCTGCTGCCGATGCTGGCCGGCCAGCCCAACGCCGCCTCCCGCACGCGGGCGCGCGAACTGCTGGCCGCGCTGGACGTGGCGCACCGCGCGGCCGCCCAGCCCTCCGAGCTCTCCGGCGGCGAGCAGCAGCGTGTGTCGATCGCCCGCGCACTGGCCAACCACCCGCCGGTGGTGCTGGCCGACGAACCCACCGCTCCGCTGGACAGCGAACGCGCGCTGGGCGTGGTGCGCATGCTGCACCGCATGGCCGCGCAGTACCGCAGCGCCATCATCGTGGTGACCCACGACGAGAAGATCATCCCCACCTTCAAGCGGCTCTATCACATCCGTGACGGCCGCACGGTCGAGGAGCGGGGGGAAGGCCGGCCGGTGTGAGGCCCCTGCGCCCTGTACCAGAACGAAAGGGCCCCTGGCGGGCCCTTCATTCCAGCCGGGCGGGGTGGCACCGGCCCGTGGTTCAGGCCCAGGCCGTGGCCCGGGTCTGCAGGCTCATTTCGGCAGACCGGCGCAGGCGTCACGCTTCGGTCCACGCAGGGGCATGCCCTTCTCGGTGGCACGGGCGGACATCTTCTCGTGGTGCCTGGCGATGTAGTCACGGCACTCGGCCTCGGTCTTCATCGAGCGCATCTGGTTGCGGTGCTCCTGGCGCTCGGCCCGGCTCATCAGGCCCCAACCGGGTGTGTCGTCCTGACCGGACCGGGCCCCCGGGCCACGCATCATGCCGCCCTGGCCTGCGCCACCTTGCCCACCACCTTGCCCACCACCGGGCCCCATCCCCTGACCCATGCCGCCCCGCGGACCCGGCGCGGGGGCCGCCGGAGCCGAAGCGGCCTGCGCCAGCACCGAACCGGCGGCCAGCAGCAGCGCGGCGGAGAACAGGAATGTGCGAGCGGTCTTCATATCAACCTCCAGGGTTCAACTGCGAGGTTCCCAGCGTAGCCCAAGGTACCCAATGAGGTATGGATCCTGCGCAAGGTCGTTGGGGGAACTTTCAGATTCCTGGCACAAACAGTGCGGTGCCACCGCAGCACAGACCGCACAGGCGGTATCCCGGGACGGCTTGTGCGCTACGCTGGGTGGCATGCACAAGTGCGCCCTCTTCCTGCTTTCGTTCGTCCTGACGGTGCCCGCAGCTCCTGCCGCTGAGGCGCTGGGCTCGGGCGCCCATGAGCTGCGCCTGCAGCACGCCGGCCTGCCACGGCACGCACTCGTGCATGTGCCCGCCGGGCTGGATCCGAACCGTCCGGTACCCCTGGTGCTGGCCTTTCACGGCGGCGGCGGGCATGCGGAGTTCATGGCCGACGACGCCCGCTACGGATGGATCGGCCAGGCCGATCGCGCCGGCTTTGTGGTGGTTTTTCCGAACGGCTTCAGCCGCTTTCCCGGTGGCCGGCTGGCCACCTGGAACGCCGGCGACTGCTGCGGCGCCGCACGCGATCAGGGCAGCGACGATGTCGGCTTCGTGCGCGCCCTGCTGGAGCGGCTGAAGCAGCAGTGGCCGATCGACGGCCAGCGCATCTTCGCCACCGGCATGTCCAACGGCGGCATGTTCAGCTACCGGCTGGCCTGCGAGATGGCCGACACCTTCCGCGCCGTCGCCGCGGTGGCCGGCACCGAGGCCCTGGCCGACGCCGCCTGCCGGCCCACCCGGCCGGTGCCGGTGCTGCACATCCATGCCCGCAACGACAGCCATGTGCAGTTCGACGGGGGTGCGGGGCCGGACGCCTTTCGCGACCGCAAGCAGGTGACGGACTACCTCCCGGTGCCCGAGACGGTGGCCCGCTGGGTGCGCCGCAACCGCAGCCAGGCCGAACCGGATCGCGACCTCGGTCGCCCGGGCGCCGTGTGCCACACCCATGCAGCCACCCCAGCGGACTCCGCCGCGGTGCGGCTGTGTGTCACCGAAACCGGCGGCCACAGCTGGCCAGGCGCCCAACGGGGCAGGCTGACCAAAGAGCCCCCGTCCCAGGCGCTGGTGGCGCAGGAGGAAATCTGGCGCTTCTTTGCCGAGGTGTCGCAGCACCCGCGGTGATCCCTTCGACCGGCTGAACCGTCGGCCAACGTCCGCGGCGGTGGCCCGGCCTCAACGCGGTGGCCGATCGGGCGTACCACCGGGCATGGGGTTCGAAGCGAACTCGCGCCATCCGGTGACTTCGCAGCCCTGGCGGGCATAGCGCCCCTCGCCACCGTAAATCAGCCAGGGCGGCAGCGCATCGCCACCCACCCCATCGGCCCAGCGGCGAACCGGCTGAACCCAGTCGGCTGCGAAGGTGGTCCCGGACTTGATCTCCACCGCCTGCAGGCCCGCAGGTGTTTCGATCACCACATCCACTTCATGGCCGCTGCTGTCGCGCCAGAAGCAGAGATCGGCCGGCTGCCCAGCGTTGTAGCGCTGCTTGAGCAGTTCGGAGACCACCCAGGACTCGAACAGCGCCCCCCTTGCCGCATGGGTCTCCAGGCTGGCCGCATCCCGGATGCCCAGCAGCCAGGTCATCAACCCCACGTCGAGAAAGTAGAGCTTGGGGGTCTTGACGAGCCGTTTGCCGAAGTTGCGGTGGTAGGGCTGCAAGCGTGCCACGAGGTAGCTGGCCTCCAGCACCGACAGCCATGCCCGGGCGGTGACGCCGGAGATGCCGCAGTCGTTGCCCAGGGCCGTCAGATTGAGCAATTGCCCGGATCGCGCGGCACACATGCGCACGAAGCGCTGGAACGGGCTGAGGTCCCGCACGGCCACCAGTTGCCGCACATCGCGCTCCAGGTAGGTGGCCACGTAGTTGGCGAACCAGTCTGCGGGATCCAGGTCCCGGTCGTACAGAGCGGGATACCCGCCTCGCCACAGCAGGGTCTCCAGTTGCCATGGCAGACGCTGCTCGCCCAGTTCCACACCGGACAACGGCAGCAGTTCGACCCGCCCGACGCGCCCGGCCAACGACTGGGTCATCCCGGCCATGAGGTCGAACTGGGCGGAGCCGGTCAGCACGAATTCCCCCATGCGGCGGTTCTCGTCCACCCGCTGTTGGAGCCAGGACAGGAGGCTCGGGCAACGTTGCACCTCGTCCAGCACGGCGCCTTCGGCAAAGCGAGCGAGGAAACGGCGCGGGTCCGCTTCGGCGAACTCGCGCTCCTGCGGGTTTTCGAGCGACACATAGGGCAGATGCCCAAATGCGGCGCGCGCCAACGTCGTCTTGCCGGACTGCCTCGGGCCGGTCAACGCAACGACCGGAAACCCGCGAGCCAACCGCTCCAGGGTGGACAGGGCGAGACGGGGAATCACCACAACCTTGCAAATCTAAAGTTTAACTTTTGATTTGCAATGATAGTCCCAACTGGGTTGCATTCCCCTCCAGTGGCAGAAAGCTCCGCGCCCCCTCCGCCAGATTCAGACGGGCCAGTTGAGCGTTGCTGGTTGGCCGTTGGAGCAGCTGCTGGGCACGTGGAACGGGACGAGGTGGCGGAGGGGACTCATCGAGATCTCCGGAAAGGGCTCGTCGGTCGCAGTGGGCGGGCAGCAGGGGATGGATGGCAGGTTCAGACCCGCCGCACCGGTCCGGGATACTGCGCCACCAGGGCATCCGCCGTCAGCAGCGTGATGCCCTCGGTCAACGCCTGGGCCACCAGCAGCCGGTCAAAGGGATCGCGATGCAACAGCGGCAGGCTGCCGACCGCCACCGCATGGGCACTGGTGATCGGCAGCTCGGTGTAGCCGTTGTCCAGCAGGCCGCGGCGCAGTACCCGGGCATCGACCTGGAAGTCGTCGCGGCTCAGACCGGCCTTGATCGTCACCTCCCACAGGCTGGCGGCACTGAAGAGCAGTTCGTGGGCGGGCGACTCGATCAAATCACGGGCGGCCTCCGGGAGCCGATCGGGCATGCCTGCAGCCCAGAGCAGCAGATGGGTGTCGAGCAGCAGCTTCACGATCCCGCACCAAAGAGCTGCTCGATCTCTTCGGCCCCCATGCGGTCGAAGTCGTCCGGCACGGAGATCTCTCCTGCCAGGAAACCGAGGCGCCGCGTCTGACCCGCCTCTGGAGCGGCCAGCGGCATCACCTTGACCAGCGCCTTGCCCGCCTTGGCGATCACGAAAGGCTCGCCTTGGGCTGCACGCTCCACCAGTCGCGACAGGTGGGTCTTGGCTTCGTGGATGTTGACGGTTTCCATGGCGATTCGATCGGACTAAGTTCCCTTAGTTTAGTCAGAACCATCACAGCCGGCGATCGCGCCCGCCAAATTCAGTTTCCCTGAATCGAAACCCAAACATAGGTGAATTTACCTTAAACGACCTGCTGCCTACATTGAAGGCACCGGGTCGTTTTCTCTTGTCTTTCTCCTTCCCCTGCAGTTCTTGCCCAGGCGACCCGGTCTTTTTCTCCAGCCTTTGGTGCCGCCATGAACTTCCGCATCGCCCCCAGCCTCCTCTCGGCCGACTTTGCCCGCCTGGGTGAGGAGCTGCGCAACGTCATCGCCGCCGGCGCCGACTGGATCCACTTCGACGTGATGGACAACCACTACGTGCCGAACCTGACCTTCGGCCCGATGGTCTGCCAGGCGCTGAAGAAGTACGCGGTGCGGGCGGATGGCCAGCCGGTGCCGATCGACGTGCACCTGATGGTGCAGCCGGTGGATGCACTGGCGCTGGACTTCGCCAAGGCGGGGGCGGACATCATCACCTTCCACCCCGATGCGTCCACCCATGTGGACCGCACGCTGCAGCTGATCCGCGGTGCGGGTTGCCGGGCCGGCCTGGTGTTCAACCCGGCCCTGCCCATCGACCTGCTGGAGTGGACGATCGACAAGGTGGACGTCGTCCTGCTGATGAGCGTGAACCCGGGCTTTGGCGGGCAGAGCTTCATCGACAGCACGCTGCGCAAGGCCGAACAGGTTCGCAAGCTCATCGACGCCTCGGGCCGCGACATCCGCCTGGAGATCGACGGCGGCGTCAAGGTCGACAACATCCGCCGCGTGGCCGATGCCGGTGCCGACACCTTCGTGGCCGGCAGCGCCATCTTCGGTCAACCGGACTACCGCGCCGTGATCGACGCGATGCGTGCCGAGCTAGAAGGCGCGCGCTGACGCCGCGCCACCCGATCAGCCCCCTGAATCCAACGACAACCCAGTGAGCCTCCCACCATGCCTTTGTCCAGCCGGTCCACGCTGACCCAGTACCTCATCGCCCAGCGGCGCCGCTTCCCCGGTGCCAGCGGGGACCTGAACGCCCTGATCCTGGATGTGTCGCTCGCCTGCAAGGCGATTGCGCGCACCGTCGCCTTCGGCGAGCTGGCCGACGGCCTGGGGGCAGCAGTCAACGCCGCGGTGGGCGGCGAGACCAATGTGCAGGGCGAGGTGCAGAAGCCGTTGGACGTGCTGTCCAACGAGGTCTTCCTGCGCCGCAACGAGTGGTCCGGCACGCTGGCGGGCATGGCCTCCGAGGAGATGGAGCAGCCTTCGCAGATCCCGCCGCAGCACCCGCGCGGCAAGTACCTGCTGGTGTTCGACCCGCTGGACGGCAGCTCCAACATCGACGTCAACGTCTCGGTGGGCAGCATCTTCTCCATCCTGCGTGCGCCGCAGGAGGTGATCGACAGCGGCCGGGATGTGGTGGAGGCCGACTTCCTGCAGCCCGGCGCCACGCAGGTCGCCGCCGGCTACGCGCTCTACGGGCCGACCACGATGTTCGTGCTCAGCGTCGGCAACGGGGTGGCCGGCTTCACCCTGAACCCGAACCTGGGCGAGTTCATGCTGACGCACCCGGACATCCGCGTGCCGGTGGACACGCACGAGTTCGCGATCAACGCCTCCAACTCGCGCTTCTGGGAGCCGCCGGTCAAGCGCTACGTCGACGAGTGCCTGGCCGGCCGGACGGGGCCGCGCGGCAAGGACTTCAACATGCGCTGGATCGCCTCGATGGTGGCCGAGGCGCACCGCATCCTGATGCGCGGCGGCGTGTTCATGTACCCGCGCGACATGAAGGACCCTTCCAAACCCGGCCGCCTGCGCCTGCTCTACGAGGCCAACCCGATCGGCTTCCTGATGGAGCAGGCGGGAGGCCGTGCCTCCACCGGCCGCCAGCCGATGCTGGGCGTCAAGCCCACCGCGCTGCACCAGCGCATCGGCCTGGTGTTCGGCTCGAAGAACGAGGTGGAGCGCATCGAGCGCTACCACCACGAGCCGGTCAGCCGCGAGGCGCCCGCGCCCCTCTTTCAAGAGCGCAGCTTGTTTCTGGAGCGGGTTGACTCCGGCGGCCCCGGCTTCGGCCTTGCCTGCGCCGCCGCTCCCTGAGCGGAGCCGAAGGGAGCCCGCCCACACCGCATCTTTCAGCATCCAGGAGACCCATCATGTCCGAGAGACACCCCATCATCGCCATCACCGGCTCGTCAGGCGCGGGCACCTCGGTGACGCGCACCTTCGAACATCTTCCGCCGCGAGCAGATCCACGCCGGCGGTGATCGAGGCGACAGATTCCACCGCTACGACCGGCTGGAGATGCGGAAGCGAGCCGAGGCGGAGAAGGCCGGCAACAAGCACTTCAGCCACTTCGGGCCGGAGAACAACCTCTTCCCGAGCTGGAGGCGCTGTTCCGCAGCTACGGCGAATGCGGCAACGGCAAGCGCCGGAAGTACCTGCACGACCCCCGCGAGGCGGCCCCTACAAGCAGGATCCCGGCACCTTCACGCCCTGGAGGACCGGCCAAGCCCGCCGACACCGACCTGCTGTTCTACGAAGGCCTGCACGGCGCCGTCGCGACGCCGGAAACCGGACATCGCCCGCCACCGGACCTGCTGATCGGGGTGGTCCCGGTGATCAACCTGGAGTGGGTGCAGAAGCTCCACCGCGACAAGAACGTGCGCGGCTACAGCGCCGAGGCGGTGACCGACACGATCCCGCGCCGCATGCCCGACTACGCACTACATCTGCCCGCAGTTCGAGCACACGCACGTCAACCCCAGCGCGTACCGGTGGTGGACACCTCAACCCCTTCATCGCCCGCGACATCCCGACGGCAGACGAGTCGCTGTGCGGGGATCCGCTTCGCCAACCCGAAGGCATCGACTTCCTACCTGCTCAACACGATCAACAACCGTGGATGAGCCGCGCCAACACCCTGGTGGTGCCGGGCGGAAAGATGGAGCTGGCAATGCAGCTGATCTTCACGCCCTACATCTGGCGAATGATGGAGCGGCGCAAGCGGGCCATCGGCGTGTTGTGACCCACCCGTTGCGGGCTGACGCCGCTCCCCTCAGGGCACCACCACGGCCCGGCAGAGCCGTTCCGCGGTGGTCGCTCGACAAAGACCCTCGCCTGCGTGACGTTCGACGGGCTGCGCCGCGGGCCGCCTCGAGCAATGACATGGCAAGTTCCTTCTTCCGACCGCGTGCTGCGTCCGGACAACGGCCAGCGCAACGAACTGGCCAATGCGCTGCGGGCGCTGGCAATGGATGCGGTGCAGCAGGCCAACTCCGGCCACCCTGGCGCGCCGATGGGCATGGC
>JADJCH010000024.1 GCA_016703325.1 Burkholderiales bacterium
AAGTTGCGACTTTGGCCGAATCCGCACACTGCCTGCGCGGCGGCATGCGCGTCCCACAGCAGGGCTGCGGCCTCAGGCGCCATACACCATCAGCCGCTCGGCATCCACACGCTCACTCAGGTAGGGGTTGACGATCTGCTGGCTGCTCAGCAGGTCGACCGGGCGCTCGAACAGCGCTTCCAGATCGCGCTTCAAACCGAAAAAGGCGTTGGCATAACCGCCGGGCGGCAGGTCGCTGGGCAGGTCGACCAGGAAGTCGAGGTCGCTGCGTTCGGGGGCGAAGTCCGCCCGAGTGGCCGAGCCGAACAGTTCCAGCCGCCGGGCGTGACGGCGGCGGCACAGGGCTGCAACGGCTTCGCGGCGGTCCAGGATGAAAGAGGGCAGGGCCATGGCAGGGATTGAACGGGTGCGGTGGGGTGGTGTCAAGGGGCTGCGCTCAGGCCAGCGATTCGCCTGGCGCCCCCACCCGCCCCGCCTCCCTCAACCCCAGCCACAACCGCAGATCAAACTCCAGCTGGTGGTAGTCCCTCTCCATGTGGCAGCACAGCGCATAGAAGGCCTTGTCATGCTCCCGGTGGCGCAGGTGGGCCAGTTCGTGCACGACGATCATGCGCAGGAAGTCGGCCGGGGCGTCCTTGAACACCGCGGCGATGCGGATTTCCCGTTTGGACTTGAGTTTGCCGCCCTGCACCCGCGAGACGGCGGTGTGCGTGCCCAGGGCCTGGGCGACCAGCTGCAGGCGCTGGTCGTAGGCCACCTTGGACAGCGGCTGGGAGTTGCGCAGGTGGGCGCTGCGCAGTTCGTCCACATAGTTGTGCAGCGCGCGGTCGGTGCGCATCTCGTGTCGTTCGGCGTAGCGCTGCGCCAGCGCGGTGGCGGCCCGGCCGCTGGCGACGGCCTCGCGCACCTGGGCCAGCAGGTCGGGGGGGTAGCCGAGCAGGTATTTCAGTGACGGGTCGGCAGGGACGGCGTTCAAAGGGTCGGGTCCGGTGGAATGATGGGTGGCGGGTCTGGCGTGCTCGCTCCGGCGGAGGGCCGGGCGCGATGTTCTCATCCACCGGGATGCAGAAGGGTTCCCACTGCGGGGCTGCAGTCGGTAGAGTCGGACTCCCGCAAGGGCTGGGTCGTGCCTTCCGGGATGCTTGCACAGGAGAACCGCACCATGACGCAGACCTCACCCAGGCCCCATCCCTTCGACACCGACCTGGACCGCAACCCCGCGAACCATGTGGCCCTGAGCCCGCTCTCGTTCCTGGAGCGCAGCGCCCGCGTCTACCCCCACCGCCTGTCGATCGTGCACGGCACACTGCGCCAGAGCTGGGCCCAGACCTTCGAACGCTGCCGCCGCCTGGCCTCGGCCCTGCAGCGCCGCGGCATCGGTGCGGGCGACACCGTCGCGGCCATGCTGCCCAACACCCCGCCGATGTTCGAGGCGCACTTCGGCGTGCCCGTCACCGGCGCGGTGCTCAACACCCTGAACACCCGGCTGGATCCGGAGGCCATCGCCTTCCAGCGCGACCACGGCGAAGCCAAGGTCCTGCTCACCGACCGCGAGTTCTCCTCGACGATTGCCCGCGCCCTGGCGCTGATGACCGGCCCCCGGCCGCTGGTGATCGACGTGCTGGACGCCGAGTTCGAAGGCGGCAAGTCGCTGGGTGAACTCGACTATGAAACCTTCCTGGCCGAAGGCGACCCCGGCTTCGCCTGGGAACTGCCGACCGACGAATGGCAGGCCATCTCGCTGAACTACACCAGCGGCACCACCGGCAACCCCAAGGGCGTGGTCACCCACCACCGCGGCGCCTACCTGAACGCCGTCTCCAACGTCGTCACCTGGACCCTGCCGCAGCACCCGGTCTACCTGTGGACCCTGCCGATGTTCCACTGCAACGGCTGGTGCTTTCCCTGGACGATGGCGCTGCAGGCCGGGGTGAGCGTCTGCCTGCGCCGGGTGGATCCTCACCTGATCTTCCCGCTCATCCGGGAACAGAAGGTGACGCACACGTGCGGCGCCCCGATCGTCTACGGCATGCTGGTCAACGCCCCGGGCCGCGCTGCGCGAAGGCATCGGCCACACCGTGCAGGGGCCTGATCGCCGGGGCAGCGCCGCCTGGCCGCGATCATCGAAGGCTGCGAGCGCATCGGCATCGACATCACCCACGTCTACGGCCTGACCGAGGTCTACGGCCCGGCGGCCGTGTGCGCCAAGCAGGAGGAGTGGGCCGACCTGCCGATTGACCAGCGCGCCGCACTGAACGCCCGCCAGGGCGTGGCCTACCCGCTGCAGCAGGACGTCACCGTGCTCAACCCGGAGACGATGCAGCCGGTGCCGGCCGACGGCGAGACGATGGGCGAGATCTTCTTCCGCGGCAACATCGTCATGAAGGGCTACCTGAAGAACCCTGAGGCCACGCAGGAAGCCTTCAAGGGCGGCTGGTTCCACACCGGCGACCTGGCGGTGATGCACCCGGACGGCTACGTCAAGATCAAGGACCGCAGCAAGGACATCATCATCTCCGGCGGGGAGAACATCTCCAGCGTGGAGGTGGAAGAGGTGCTGTACCGCCACCCGGCGGTGGCCCTGGCCGCAGTGGTGGCGGTGCCGGATCCGAAGTGGGGCGAGGTGCCCTGCGCGGTGGTGGAGCTGCGCGACGGGGCGAGCGCCACGCCCGAGGAGATCATCGAGTTCTGCCGCGGCCACATGGCGCGCTACAAGGTGCCCAAGCAGATCGTCTTCGGCGTGCTGCCCAAGACCTCCACCGGCAAGATCCAGAAGTTCCAGCTGCGCCAGCAGTTCAGGTCGGCGGCGGCGATTGCGGAGAGCTGAAGAACCTCAGCGCCGCTGCCCGGCACGCAGCGCCAGCTCCACCCGGCTGCTGGCGTGCAGCTTTTCCATGATGCGGCTGACGTAGTTTTTCACCGTGCCTTCGGCGAGGAAAACCGCGGCGGCGATCTGCTTGTTGCTCAGGCCCTGGGCCACAAGCTCCAGGATGCGCGCTTCACGGTCGGTGAGCGGCTCGCGCGGCTCGGTGCCGATGGCGTTGGAAGAATGGGCGGGATCGGCGGCCGGTTCGGCGGTGGCGGTCGGCGGTAATCCGGCCTTCAGGCTGATGGCCCGGAACTGCTCCATCACCTTGCGGGCGATGGTGGGCGACAGGCGGGACTCGCCGCGGTGCACCGCGCGGACGGTGTCCAGCACCTCCTGCTCGGTGGCGTCCTTGAGCAGGTAGGCGTGCGCGCCGGCGCGGATGGCCTCGAACACCCGCTCGTCGTCGTCGTAGGTTGTCAGCACCACCACCCGGGTGGCACTCAGCTGCCGGGTGATCTCCCGGGTGGCCACCACGCCGCTGGCGCGGGGCATCTGCAAATCCATCACCACCACGTCCGGCAGCAGCGCGGTGGCCAGGGCGATGGCTTCCAGGCCGTCGGCCGCCTGGCCGACCACTTCGATGCCGGCTTCGCTGGCCAGCATCAGCGCCAGTCCGCGGCGGATCAGCGGCTGGTCGTCGACGATCAGCAGGCGCAGCGGGGCGTCCGTGCTTGCGGCGTCGGGCGAGGCCTCGACCATCTCAGCGGGGGGCTGCCGGGCCACCGATCGGGCGGGAGGCGGGCGGTGCGTCCTCAGCGGTGGTCAGGTCCAGGTGCGACTGCAACTCGCCGAACAGCGGGGAGGGCAGCCGGATGGCCAGGTGGCGCAGCAACGCGGCCACGGCGGCGCGGGCCTGCTCGGCAGGCAGGCCGGTGGAACGGGTGACGGCGTCGATCAGCTCTTTCGACATGGGAGCGCAGCTTAAGCCAGAGCGCAGAGGCGGGCGAGTGACGGCGGGCATGTCCGCGTCACGACCCGGGTGCGGGGTGGGGTGCGGTGTGGAGCGGTTGACTTGTGGCAGGCTGGCGGCCATGCACAAATGGCTGCAACGACTCGACCCCCGCCTGCACCTGACCAGCGCCATCGGCTGGGTGGTGATGGGCGTGGTGACGCTGGCCGCCGGTGTGGCCGCCTGGCTGGCCGCAGCACAGCAGGTGGAGGTGCGGGCTCGGGCCGATGCCGAGGGCCTGCTGGCCGAGTACGCCACCCAGGTGCGCGATGCCGTGTCGATGAACCTGGAGATGCGCAGCCAGCTGCTGCAGGTGGTGGCGGTGCAGATCTCCGCCACCGCCGGCCAGAGTCCGCTGGAACAGTTGCAGGCGCTGCAGGCGGTGCGCGACCGCTTCAGCGAATTCGCCAGCCTCTCCCTCAGTGACGCTCAAGGTCTGGTGCTCGCTGCAGCCGGGGGCTGGCCGGAGGGGCCTCCTCTGGCCAGTCAGGCCTGGTTCGATCAGGCGCGCCGCCGCTTGGTGGTCAGCGATGCCCATGCCCAGCCCGATGCGGCACGGCGGGAGCTCATCCTGGCAGCCCCGCTCGGGGCGGCTGAGCTGCTGCGCGGCAACAGCCTGCTGGAACGGGCCCGGGCCGAGGCGGGCGGCAGTGTGCTGGTGGCCAGCCTGCCCTGGGCCTGGGTGGAGGCCCGGGTGGCCCACATGCAGCAGTTGCTGGCGCAGGCGCGGCCGTTGGAGCTGATGCTGGCTTCGCGTGACGGCCGGGTGCTGATCGGCCCGGCGCACTGGCTGGGCCGCAGCATCGAGGCGGTGGACAGCGACCTGGGCGAAGAGGGCGCCTATGTCGTCAGCCTGCGCACCCGGCTGCGCCTGGCCGACAGCCTGGGGCTGGGCTGGACGGTGGTGGTGCGCGAGCCGGCCGCCGTCACGCTGGCACCGGTGCAGCGCACTCGGCAGGCGGTGTTCCTGACGGTGTTTGCGGCCGGCCTGCTGTCGGCCCTGCTGGCGGTGGCCGCCGCCCGTGTGGTGACACGCCGGCTGCAGGACCTGGCTCAGGCGGCGGCCCGGGTGCGTGAGGGGCAGCAGGAAGACCTCACTGCGCTGCGCGGCCGCGACGAGGTGGCCGCAATCGGCCGCACCCTGGGTGAGCTGGTGGACCACCTGCAGCAGGAAAAACGCGCACTGCGCAGCCTGAACACCGAGCTGGACCGCCGCGTCGCCGAACGCACCGCCCGCATCGAACGCATGGCCGACGAGGCGCGGCTCGCCGCCGTCTCGCGCGAGCGGCTGCGCCTGGCGCGGGACCTGCACGACACGCTGGCGCATTCGCTGATGGCGCTGCTCACCCAGATCCGCCTGGTGCGCAAGCTGCGTGTGCGCCTGAGCGACAGCGAGCTCGATGCCGAACTGCAGACCGCCGAGCAGGTGGCCACCACCGGCCTGGCCGAAGCCCGCGCCGCCATTGCCCAGATGCGCGACAACTCGGTGCGTGAAGCCGGCCTGGCCGCTGCGGTGCAGGAGCTGGCGCGGCGCTTCAGCGAGCGCAGCGGGCTGGCGCTGCAGCTGGAGATCGACCCGCAGGCCAGCGGCTGGAGCGACGAACGCTTCGAGGCGGTGTTCCGCATCATCGAGGAGGCATTGCGCAACGTCGAACGGCATGCCCAGGCCCGTGAAGTCCGGCTGACCCTGCAGCTGCGCCAGGAGGGTCAGGGCGAGCAGGCCCGTGCCCTGGCCTGTGTGGAGGTGTGCGACGACGGCTGCGGCTTCGATCCCCGGCAGCCGCGACCCGGGCATTACGGACTGCGGGGCATGCAGGAGCAGGCCGCGCTGGTGGGGGCACGGCTGTCGCTCGACAGCCGCGAGGGCCAGGGCACCCGGCTGCGCCTGGAGCTTGAGGTCTGAGGGTCTGTGAATGGCGCGCTCCATGCCCGCCGTCCACGCCCAGGCGCCGGTTCGTTCACAGCGGTTCACCCGCGTTGGTCCGGCCCTCACCCTGCGTCGGGCAGGGGGCTTCGCGGCAGCAAGTCACGCTGGCGGCGGGTTGTTCACGGTGGTCATGACCACGTCGTGACCACCGGCACTGGCTGGGTGCGGAGCAGGCGCCTACATTCGCGCCCGTTTCATCATTCCCACCCTCCGGAGAACCGGCGTGATTCCTGTCCAGCACACCCTTCTGATCGCCAGCCTGACCGTCCTGCTGGCCGCCTGCAGCAGCGCTCCCAAGGCGCCCGAAGCTGCGCCGGCGGCTGCCGCCGCCCAGCCCGCTGCAACGGCTGCTCCGGCGGCCAAGCCTGCAGCGACGCCGTCGGCCGCTGCCGCTGCGCCCGCCGCCAGCGTGGCCCCGCGCGCCCTGCCGCCGCACCTGGATCCGTCCAGCGACCTGTTCACCAAGCGCAGCGTGTTCTTCGACTTCGACAAGTCGGTGATCAAAGCGGACTTCACCTCCCTGGTCGAGCGCCACGGCAAGTACCTGGCCGCCAACCCGTCGCTGAACATCCGCGTCGAAGGCAACACCGATGAGCGCGGCAGCTCCGAGTACAACCTGGCGCTGGGCCAGCGCCGCGCCCAGGCCGTCGTCAAGGCCTTGGCCACCCAGGGGGCCAAGGAGTCCCAGATGGAGGCTGTGAGCTGGGGCGAAGAACGCCCGAAGGCCACCGGCCACGACGAAGCCGCCTGGACGCAGAACCGCCGCGCCGACGTGGTGTATTCGAAATAAGCCTCCCCCCGTTGCGGCTGACGCCGCTCCCCCGGCGGTGGCTGGTGGAGGCGCGGCGGCAGCCGACGAGGCAGCAGCCATGACAAAGGGCGACTTCGGTCGCCCTTTGTCTTCTCAGGGGGGCGGTCGGGTCAGTCGATCTCGATGGCGATCTTGCCGAACTGCTCGGCGGCCTCCAGCCGGTCCAGCGCGGCGTGCAGTCGGGCCAGTGGCCAGCGCGACTCGATCTGCGGCTTCAGCCGCCCGCGTTCACACACCGCCAGCAGGTCGCGCAGCTCGCTCAGGTCCCCCAGCGTGGAACCGTAGATCTGCAGCTGGCGGATGAACACCCGCCGCAGGTCCGCACCCGGCTGGTCGCCGGAGGTGGCACCGCAGGTGACGATGCGCCCGCCGCGCACCAGCGACTTCAGTGCCGCTGGCCAGGCCGCGGCCCCCACGTTCTCCAGCACCACATCCACACCGCGCCCGCCGGTGAGCGCCAGCACCCGTTTGGCGACCTCTTCCGTGCGGCTGTTTACCGCGGCATCCGCACCCATCTGCAGGGCGCGCTTGAGCTTGCTTTCGACGCGCGAGGTGACGATGATCCGCGCGCCGATCATCCTGGCGATCTGCAACCCCGCCAGCGACACCCCGCCGCCGATGCCGAAGATCAGCACCGTCTCCCAGGGTTGCAGCCGCGCCTGGGTGACCAGCATGCGCCAGGCGGTGAGGTGGTTGACGCCCAGCGCCGCCGCCTCGGCAAAGTCCAGTGACTCAGGAATCGGCAGCGCATTGGCCGCCGGCAGCGCCACGTACTGCGCGAAGGTGCCGTCGCGGTGCTCGCCCAGCAGCTTCATGGAGGTGCACAGCACCCCGTTGCCGCGTTGGCAGAACTCGCAGCGCCCGCAGGTCACCCCCGGGTAGAGCAGCACCCGCATGCCGGGCTTGAGCACGGGGTCGTCCGCATCCACCTCCTCGACCACACCCGCACCATCCACCCCCATGATCTGCGGCAGCGTGTGGGTGATGCCCGCGCCGCTGTTGCGCATGTACAGGTCGACGCGGTTGAGCGTGGCCGCACGCAGGCGCACCAACACCTCCCCAGGCCGGCGCTGCGGTTCCGGGCGCTCGCCGATGGCGACCACGTCATTGCCGCCGTGGCCGGTCAGATAGGCTGCCTGCATGGGTCTCCTCGGTATGGGGTGGGCCTCCAGGGGGCCTCGGGCGAGGAGACGATTTTTCACGAATCGGGCTGCGGCTGCACAGGCAACAGCAGCGGACGGGATTCACACCTGCCGCGCCCAGGGCCCCAGGGTGACGGTCTCCAGCCAGTTCAACGTGCGTTCGAAGTCGCGTGAGGCGAGGATCGAGCGTTCGATCAGGCCGGTCTGCACGGCGGTGGCGTAGCCGGCGCGAGCCGCATCGAAGGGGAAGCGCGCGGCGCGCAGGCCGGCGTCGGTGGCCTGGCGGGTGGCGTCCAGCCAGAGTTCGGGCATTGCGCCGGACATCACCGGCAGCGGGGTCGCAAAGGAAGGGTGCGGGGCACAGAGGTTCATGGGGCTCTCCTGTCGGGTCGCCGAGCCGGGTTGACGCGGCGACCGGAACCGGGCGACAGCGGCCGGATCAGCGGCAACCGTCGTGGAATGGGCGGAGCATACTAGGGTATGTACTGATGTGGGGGCGGGGGTGCTTTCGCTTCCCCTGGCCCCAGGGGCCCGGCCGGCGCCGTGCTGTAAAAATCGCGGCTCTCTGATTCACATGGCGCGGCCCTGGCGGCCGCAGCGGGTCTCCGATGCGCAAATCCGGTTCTGGCGGTCTGGTCTATTCCACCGAAAGTGGGCGCATGTGCCCGGGCTGCCGCCAGCCGGTGGCCGCCTGTGTCTGCGGCAAACCGCAGCGGCCGGCGGGTGACGGGGTGGGGCGGGTGTCGCGCGAGAAGGCCGGGCGCGGCGGCAAGACGGTGACGGTGCTGCGTGGGCTGGCCCTGGAGGATGCCGAACTGGTTGCGCTGGGGCAGAAGCTGCGTGCGGCCTGCGGCACCGGCGGTACGGTGAAGGAGGGGGTGGTGGAGCTCCAGGGCGACCATGCCGAGAAGGTGGTGGCCTGGCTGCTGGCGCAGGGCCACCGGGCCAAGCGCAGCGGCGGCTGAGCGGCTGTTCCGGGACGGGCCCCGAAAAAAGGAAGGGCGGCCCCGCAGGGCCGCCCGTCACGCTGCCGGGGGTGTGCCGGCCTTTACTGCGCCAGCCCCAGGAAGGAGGCCGGGATCTGGTCGGCCGCATAGCCGTTGCGGCCGATGGCCGGCAGCAGCATCCAGTCGTCCACCGCGCGGCCCCAGCCGTCGTTGGCGACGCTGCTGGTGTTGCCGCTGTGGCCGTTGGGAACGGCGAGTTGCGGGTGGTCGAAGGGGGCTGCGTGTTTGCGCACGCGATCATCGGTCAGCGCCTTCAGGAAGGCGACCAGGGCGGACTTTTCGTCGCTGGTCAGGCCCAGCGGCTGGATGTCAGCGTCCAGGTCGGCGATGTTGGCGCGGGCGAAGTTGCCGCCACGGTTGTAGAACTCCACCACCTGGGTCAGCGTGGCGGTGCCTCCGTTGTGGAAGTAGGGTGCGGTGAGTTCGACGTTGCGCAGGCCCGGGGTCTTGAAGCTGCCCTGCACCGCGATGCGGGTGAAGGGGGTGACCAGATCGTCCAGCAGCGCCTGTTCGTAGATGTTGAACAGAAGGATGGACTTCTTGGCCAGGCCGGCGAAGGACAGCGGGTTGCCGAAGGGGTCGTTGCCGCCCACGCCGACGTCCTGCGCGGTGGGGGTGACGCCGATGTTGTAGAAGCCTTCGTCGTACACCGCCACACCACCGTTGCCCATCACCATGCGGTTGAGGCGGTCGGTGAACAGGCGGCGGTGGATGCTGGCGTTGGTGAAGGCAGCGCCGCCGTGGCAGTTGACGCACTTGCCCTTGCCCTGGAAGACGCCCCAGCCGGTCAGCTGCTGCGGGGTCAGCACCGAGCCCTGGCCTTCTGCGAACTTGTCGAAGGGGGTCTGGTCGGACACCAGGGTGGCCTGGTACATCTGCAGCGCCAGCCCGAAGAAGAGGCTGAAGTTGGCCTCCATCTGGTTGTAGCTGCGCCCGCCGACGGTGACGGTCTGGCTGCCGTTCCACCATTCGGAGCGGAAGGCGGTCTTGACCATGTCGGCGTAGGAGGCGGTGGCCAGGCCGTCGCCGTTGGCCGCGCGGCGCGAGGCCAGCACGCTGTCATCGGCGGCCACCTGCTGGCCGGCCAGCGGGCGCAGGGAGCTCATCTTGCGGCCCAGGTCGGCAAAACGCCGGCCGGCGGCGCTCATCTCCAGGTCGCTCAGCGGCGGGCCGGAGGCCTGCGAGGCCAGGCTGGAGTCGTTGAGGGTGATCTGGACCGAACGCACCTGCTGCTTCCAGCCGAACAGGGACCAGGTGGACTCGTTCTTGTAGACGCGCGCTCCGGTGTCGCGCTTGCCCCAGGGGTTGACGCCGTTGAAGATGGTCTGCGCCCGGCCGTCCCAGAAGTTGCGCAGGTTGAACACCGCGTTGATCACGCTGGGGGTGTTGCGCGGTTCCACCTGGCGGGTGTTGACCGCACCGACATGGAACACCGGGTCGTAGACCACCTGGCGGTTGTCCTCGGCCTGGCCGGGGACAACGCTGCTGAAGTTCTCGCGGAACACGCCCTGCGAGCTGGAGACGGCCGCCAGGCTGCGAACGACCGCTGAATCGCGGTTGTTCGGGTCGGAGAACTGGTGGAAGGGGAAGTCGCCAGCCTTGAGCTGGTAGTTGGGCCCGCCGAAGGCGAAGCTGGTGCCGTTGGGGCCCCGCGACAGCTGGTTCTTGGAGCGTGGATCGGCACCGGCGTGGAAATGGCAGGAGGCGCAGGCGGTCTTGGCATCGCTGCCCACCCGCATGTCCCAGAAAAGCGCCTTGCCCAGCGCGATGGTGGCCGCACGGTCCTGCACGAAGCTGCCCAGGTTGGACGGTTCCGGCCGGCTGGCACGGGCCAGGGAGGAGGGCGTCTGCGCGACAGCCACCGAGGTGAAGGTCATGAGGCCGAAGGTCGCAGCAAACGAGAGCATCGAGCGACCCAGGGGGACAGGGGACAGAACTGGAGCGGTTGGTGTCGACATGGAGTGGGCTGGTTGAGCCGACGAGGCGGCGATCTGTGACAAAGTTAATGGTATGTGTCGAAATGTAAGTTTGGTAATTGAGTTCCGTCAATCTGTCACGCTGTCCGTGCCACCTCGTATCACCTTTGCCGGAGGGGCAGTTGGCGTGACCGGATCGCCTTCTGTTGTCGCCTTCTGTTGGGGGACTGCCTACACTGGTCTTCCCCGAACTCGGCATGGCCCGCCACGGCCCACCCTTGACCCATGCGCCGCAAGTTGCCTTCCACCGCCGCGTTGGCTGCCTTTGAAGCGGCAGCCCGCCACCAGAGCTTCACCCGTGCGGCAGAAGAGCTGGCACTCACGCAGAGTGCGGTGTGCCGGCAGGTGGCTGCGCTGGAGGCCTTTGTCGGGTTGCCGCTGTTCCGGCGCACCCGCAGGGGGGTGCAGCTCACCGAAGCGGGTGCCGCCTACAGCCGCCGGGTGCGTGCCCGGCTGGAGGAGGTGGAGCGCGACGCACTGGAGCTGATCAGCAACGGCGCGGCCGGCGGGGTGCTGGAGTTGGGGGTGCTGCCGACCTTTGCCACCCAATGGTTGCTGCCGCGGCTGCAGGACTATCTGCAGCGGCACCCTGGGGTGACGGTGAACTTCACCCCGCGCACGCGGCCCTTCCTGTTCGAGGAAACGGAGCTGGATGCGGCGATCTACGCCGGTGAGGCGGGCTGGCCGGGGACGGAGGCGGCCTTCCTGCTGCCCGAAACGCTGATCGCGGTGGCCAGCCCGGCGTTGCGCCAACAGGCGCTGGAGGCCGCGGGGGGTGAGCTGGGCGCCGAGGCCCTGCTGCGCCTGCCGCGGCTGCAGATCAGCACCCGGCCGCGGTTGTGGCGGCAGTGGTTCGATGCCCAGGGCATCGAGTCACCGCAGGCCATGGCCGGCATGCGCATGGAGCTGTTTTCGATGGTGGCCCAGGCGGCGGCGCAGGGGCTGGGGGTGGGGCTGATCCCGCGTTTCCTGGTGGAGCGGGAACTGGCCAGCGGCAGCCTGGTGCAGTTGCTGCCGGTGGAGCTGCCGAGCGACCGCTCCTACTGGTTCATCGTGCCGCAGCGCAAAGCAAACCAGCCGCTGGTGAGCGGATTCCGGGAGTGGCTGGTGGCACAGGCTCGGCCAGAGACCGGGGCACAGGAAGGTTGATGGCGCTGCGCCCGGGACGGACGAGCCGTATCCAGGTCCTGAATCAGGCCCGTGAGGCCAGATCGTGCAGCACCACCGGTCCGGCGCGGCGTTCGATCGAGCCGAGCAGCTGCGGCTTCCATCCCAGGGCGAACAGCCCCTGGGCGGTGACGAACATCGGGCCGACCAGCAGGCCCGGCAAGTCGTCGAAGAAGTCGGCCTTGCGGCCTTCGTAGTAGTGGCCGATGAACTGGAACAGTCCGCTCAGACCCAGAAAACCCAGCCCCCAGCCCAGCCAGGCCACCGTGCTCCATTGACCCAGCGGGTGCGCAGCGGCCAGCAGCGCCGCGGTGCAGAGGCTGACCATGCAGCCCAGCATCCATTCCCCGCGGGTCAGGTACCAGGACGCGGCCATCACCCAGACGACCCAGGCGGGGGTCAGGTGCAGCTCGCCGAACACCAGCGTCGGCCGGGCCAGCAGGATGCCCAGTGCAAACACCATCATCGGGATGCCGATGAAATGGGTGTGCAGGTTGCGCTGATCCCGGTGGCTGGCCGCGTACCGGGCCAACAGGTCGAATGCACTGAGCCGATGGGTGAGAAGGTGAACCATGTGAAGGCTGCGTTGGACCGCCCTCGGCCGACCCCGGGCGGCGATGGTCCTGAATGGACCATGAACACCCGAAGAATGCCATGACTGCGGGGGGAAGCCACATCCAAACGAGGGGAAAACCGGGTGTTTCCTCGGCTGGACGCCACCGTCGGGCGGTTGTGTGGCGCCGTGGCTGCGCCGCAGTCAAGCCTCAGCCGGGTGGACGGGCAACAGGGGCGGCAACGGCGAGGCCTGCAGACGGATCCGGAAACAGGCGCCACCGGCTTGTGCATCGGCCTGGGGACAGGCTTCCAGCTCGCCGCCGTAGCGTTCCAGCAGGCTGCGACTGATCCACAGGCCCAGTCCGTTGCCCTCGCGTTTGGTGGTGAAGAAGGGCTCGAACAGGTGCTCGCGTTGCGCCGCGTCCAGGCCGGGGCCGGAGTCGGCCACCTCGATCACCACCTCCTGCTCACCCACATTCCGGCTGCGCAGCAGCAGCCGCCCGCCGGTGGGCATGGCCTGGGCGGCGTTGACCAGCAGGTTGATCAGCACCTGCTGCAGCTCCTGCCGGTTGATGGATACCTGGCGGGTCGATCCGTCCTGCCGCTCCACCCGGATGCCCTGCTGCACCAGCAGGTGGTTGACCAGCACCAGGCTGGCGGTGAGCACGTCGCGGGGATGCAGCGGCTCCATATAACCGGCGAACTCGGTGGGCCGGGCGAACTGCAGCAGCTGGGTGACGATCAGCCGCATGCGCTCGATCTGCTCGTCGATCAGCCTCAGCTCCGCCGCGGCGGGCAGGGCTGCTTCACCCAGCAGCAGGCGCAGCAGGTCCAGGTTGCCCTGGATCACGGCGATCGGGTTGTTCACCTCGTGGGCGATGCTGGCGGTGAGCTGGCCGATGGCGGCCAGCTTCTCGCTGCGCACCAGCTGCTGCTGGGTGGAGCGCAGGCGCTCATGGCTGGCTTCCAGCTCCCGGGTGCGGTCGGCCACCTTGAGGTCCAGCTCCTCGCCCCAGCGCTGCAGCGCGCGGGTCTTGTCGTCGATGACGTCGAGCAGGTGGTCCAGCGTTGCGGCCAGCCGGGCGATCTCCTGCGGGGTGCGGCGGCTGCCGATCGGCCCAGCCCGGGCGGTGAGGTCGCCGCGCTCGACCCGCTGCAGGGTGGCCGTCATGCGTTCCAAAGGCCGGTAGATCTGCCCCGCAGCACGCAGGGACCAGATCGCGGCCAGGATCATCACCGCAAAGAAGACGACGCCAATGCCGGCCAGCACGGCGTACTTGATCCAGGCAAAAGGCTCTTCGAGGTAGCCGACGTAAAGCATGCCCACGCGTTGGCCGGCGGCATCGGACAGGGGAAGATACGCCGATACGTACCAGTCCTTGACCACGAACGCGCGGTCCAGCCAGGTCTCGCCGCGGCCCAGCACCGCCTCGCGCACTTCCTGCGACACGCGGGTGCCCACCGCACGCTGCTCGCCTTCGGTCACCTGGCCGGGGTCGGCGAACAGCCGCACGTTGGTGGTGATGCGCACATCGTCCAGGAACAAGGTGGCGGTGCCCTGGCTGCCGAAGGGCAGCGAACCCTCCGGGTAGACGATCTCGTTGATGTGATCGATGAAGCCCAGGTTGCGATTGAGCATCACACCCCCCTGCAGCCAGCCGATGCGGCGGCCCTGATCGTCCAGCACCTGCTCCAGCGCGGTGAGCAGCAACGCGCGGTCCTCCACCGCCCGGGTGGTGGGGGCGGCATTGCGCGTGGGCAGCAGGCGGATGCGCGCCCTTTCGGCCAGTTCCGAGCCCAGGCCGGAAAGTTCCTCCTGCCCGGCCAGCGTGACCGCCGCATTCGGGCCGCTGCCCTGTTCGACCGCATCCGGAGGCAGCAGGCGCAGGAAGTCGAAGTGCAGCCGACGCCGCTGGCCTTCCAGCAGCTGGGTGAGCTCGGCGCGTCGCGCCAGCGACCGCAACAGTCGGTGCGAGCCGGCCACCGCCGCAGTGCCGGAACCCACTTCCGCCTGCACCCGTTCGAAATAACCCTGCGCCACCGCGAGGTCGCTGCGCACCTTGCCGATCAGCAGCCCGTCAATGGCGTTGTTGCCCCAAAGCAGCAGGATCAGGCCCAGCAGAGGCAGCACGCCCAACAGCGGCAGCAGGGTCAGGGCGAGCAGGTGCCTGCGCAGCGGTGCGGCCTTCAGCAGGCTGCGCGTGGACGCCGTAGGCGCGGCGCTCTCAAGCGCCTCCGGTTCAGCCTGCCACCACACGAACAGCGGGCGGCAGCGGCTCGGGCTCGGAGTCGAAGCGGTCGAAACCGGTGTAGCAGAGGAAGTGCCGGTTCGCCGCCCGGCCGAACAACGTCATGCCCAGCCGGCTGGCCAGCTCGTGGCCCATCTGCGTCACGCCGTTGCGCGACACCACGATGGGGATGCCCATCTGCGCGGCCTTCAGCACCATCTCGCTGGTCAGCCGCCCGGTGGTGTAGAAGGTCTTGTCGCCGCCGGTCACGCCGTTCAGGGCCATCCAGCCGGCGATGGTGTCGATGGCGTTGTGGCGCCCGACGTCCTCGACGAAAATCAGCTGCCCGCTGGCCGACGCGCACCCGGGGCGCGCGGCGCTGAACAGGGCGCAGCCGTGCACCGAGCCGGCGCGGCGGTGGATGTCGTCCTGCCGGCGCATCTGCTCCAGCAGGCCGTGCAGGTCGCTCTGGCGGATGCGTGCGCTGGCCGCGTCGGGCAGGCGGATCTGTTCCAGCTGCGCCATCGCGTCGCCGAACACCGTGCCCTGGCCGCAGCCGGTGGTGACCACCCGGCGCGCGGTGCGGGCTTCCAGGTCGGGGATGCCGCCCCGGGTGCGCACCGCCGCCGCATCGACCTCCCAGTCGACGGTGATCGACTCGACCTCGTCGGCCGAGGCGATCAGCCGCTGGTTGATCAGGTAGCCCAGCACCAGCAGCTCGGGGGCTTCGCCCAGCGTCATCAGCGTGACCAGCTCACGTTTGTCGACGAAGACCGTCAGGGGCCGCTCGACCGGGATCGCGATGCGGCGGCGCTGCCCATGCTGGTCGAGGATCTCGATCTCGCGGGTGAGGGCGTCCTTGGCCTGGGTCAGGACCGTGGCAGCCTTCGCCTGAGGCAGGTCCCGGGCCGAAGACGGCATCACGTCGTCGGCATTCCAGAGGGGAGCGCGTTCACTGACGGGGGCCATGGTGACCTCCTGGAGTCAGGGCTTCTTGGCGGGGGTGGGTGCCGCAGCGGTGGCTGTCGCAGCAGCAGCGGCAGGTGCACCTGAGGCCGCTGCGGGCGGCAAGTACACGAAGGGACCCGGGTCGGTGCAGGCAGCCGTAGCCACCGCGGGCTTGACCTCCTTGCCCGCCTTCTTGGCCGCGGCCAGGTGCTGGGCCGCCACGCGGTCCTGCGACTTGCACAGCTGGTAGGCTGCGACCTTGTTGCCGTGGGCTGCCTTGGCGGCGGCTTCGGCGGCCTTGGCCTTGGCCTCGTCGCTGGGGGTGGGCAGCTTGGCCGTGGCCGGCGTGGCCAGGGCTGCAGCCAGGACAGCCGCCAGCGAGAGGGCGATGGAGTGCAGCTTCATCATCGGTTCCTTGCGGACGCGTTGGATGCGTCGGGTGCGATAGGTGCCTCGGAGGACGGCGGGTCAGGCCCGGCCCTGTGCAGCGGTGGGGGGCGCGGCGTTCGACGCGACCTGGTGAGAACGCTGCGTCGGGATCTTGCCGGCGTCGATGTCGGCCAGCCACAGCTCGTGGTGTTCCTTGGCCCAGGCGGCGTCCACCCAGCCGGTGCGCATCGCGTCCAGCGCACCGCGCGTGCCGATGGTGCCCATGTAGATGTGGCCCATCAGCATGGCGGTCATCACCACTGCCGCGCTGGCGTGGATCATGTGGGCGATCTGCATGTTGCCGCGCAGGGCGGGAATGCCCGGCATCAGCTGGTCGAGCACCAGGCCGGAGGCGACGATGATCAGCCCCGGGATGGTGACGCCCCACCAGAAGATGCCCTTCTCGCCGGCATTGAAGCGGTGCGAGGGGATCTCATGGTCACCCAGCATGCCGCCGGCCTTCTTGAGCCAGACGAAGTCGGCCTTGTTGGCGATGTTGTCCTTCACGAAGGTGAGCACCACGATCACCAGCGACACCGCGAACAGCGGGCCGACGAAGTTGTGCATCGTCTTGAGCAGCCAGGTCAGCCAACCGAACAGCGTGCTGCCGATCACCGGCAGCAGGATGAACTTGCCGAAGGCCATCACCAGCCCCGACACCGCCAGCGCGACGAAGGCCCCGGCGTTGGCCCAGTGGGCGGCGCGTTCGAACGGGGTGAAGCGCTCCACCTTGCGCCCGGTGTCTCGCACCGGCTGGCCCAGCGGGCCCTTGGTCGCGTAGAAGATGGCGATGGTCAGAGCCACGATCAGCAGGAAGGCGCCGCCGTAGGGCAGGATCCAGCGGTTGCGCACCTCGCGCCAGGCTTCGCCCGCGTTGGTCAACCGCGAGCCGGGATATTGCGCGAAGGGCTGGATCAGCATGCCCTGCTCGGCGCCGGGCAGGCTGGTGGTGCCAGGCTGGCTCCCACTGTCGCGCACGCCGCGCCAGACCGGCGCGTTGTTGCCGGGCTGGGTCTGGGTGCGCGCGGCGGCGGATTCGTCCGCCTTCGGCTCGGCCGGCGCGACGAAGCCGGCAGGCGCCCCGCCGGTGGCGGTGGGCTGCTCGCGGGTGGCCTTCTCGGGGGTGGTGACCGCCGTGCCGGCGGCCGGGGCGTTCTGGGCCCAGGCCAAGCCACCGGCCAGCAGGGCGGCGGCGAGCAGGGCGGTGCGGATCAGTCCCGGCATGACATCTCCTCGGTCGTACGCTGCGATGGACGGGGGGCGCCGGTCATGGCGCTCGTCCTGCGGTACGCGTGTACTCGTTCTGGTTGAGCATGCGGCTGCGGATCTGGCTGTGCCAGGCTTCGGCGTCACCGGCTTTCCAGCCGGCCGCCGTATAGGCGTCAGCGGTGGCCGGGCCTTCCCAGGGCTTGGCGTCGCTGATGCGCCCGCTGGAAATGGTCTGCGCCGACTCGCCACAGCCGCCCAGCGCCAGCAACGCCGCTGCCAGGGCGGTCGACAGGATCAGAGGGGGCCGCTTCATGACTTGCCCGGCTCCTTGGCCGGTGCTGCACTGGCGCCACCGGCGGGTTTGCCATAGGCGGTGCCCCAGCCCCAGACCTCGCTGCCCTTGCCGCGCTGGGTCACGCGGGTGCGGAAGATGTCGGCCACGATGTCGCCGTCGCCGCCCAGCAGCGCCTTGGTGGAGCACATCTCCGCGCAGGCCGGAAGCTTCCCTTCGGCCAGGCGGTTGCGGCCGTACTTCTCGAACTCGGCGCCACTGCCGTTGGCCTCCGGGCCGCCGGCGCAGAAGGTGCACTTGTCCATCTTGCCGCGCAGGCCGAAGGTGCCGTTGCTTGGGAACTGCGGTGCGCCGAAGGGGCAGGCGTAGCTGCAGTAGCCGCAGCCGATGCACACGTCCTTGTCGTGCAGCACCACACCCTCGTCGGTGCGGTAGAAGCAGTCCACCGGGCACACCGCCATGCAGGGGGCGTCGCTGCAGTGCATGCAGGCCACCGAGATGGACTTCTCGCCCGGCACGCCGTCGTTGAGCGTGACGACGCGGCGGCGGTTCACGCCCCAGGGCACATCGTGCTCGGCCTTGCAGGCGGTGACGCAGCCGTTGCACTCGATGCAGCGCTCGGAGTCGCAGATGAACTTCATTCGTGCCATGACAATTCCTTGCGCTTAAGCGGTGGCTCGTTCCACCTGGCAGACGGTGGTTTTGGTCTCTTGCATCATCGTGACGCTGTCGTAGCCGTAGGTGGTGGCGGTGTTGATGGCCTCGCCGCGCACCACCGGCTTGGCGCCCTCGGGGTAGTAGGCCGCCAGATCGACGCCGCCCCAGCGGCCGGAGAAGTGAAAGGGCAGCCAGACGGTGCCGGCATCCACCCGCTCGGTCACCAGCGCCTTCACGCGCAGGCCCTTGAAGTCAGGCACTGCGGCCATCGGCGGGGTCTTGACCCAGACCCAGTCGCCGTTGCGGATGCCGCGGTCGTTGGCGGCCTTGGGGTTGATCTCGACGAACATGTCCTGCTGCAGTTCGGCCAGCCAGGGGTTGGAGCGGGTCTCCTCGCCGCCGCCCTCGTACTCGACCAATCGGCCGCTGGACATGATCAGCGGGAAGGTCTTGCCGATGTCCTTGTTCTTCTCCTGCACGCTCTTGTAGAGCGTGGGCAGGCGCCAGAAGGCCTTCTTGTCGTCGTGGGTTGGGTACTTCTCGACCAGGTCGGCACGGGTGGAGTACAGCGGCTCGCGATGCTGCGGGATCGGGTCCGGGAAGTTCCAGACCACCGCGCGCGCCTTGGCGTTGCCGAAGGGGTGGCAGCCGTGCACCTTCATCGCCACGCGGATGATGCCGCCCGAGGGGTCGGTCTTCCAGTTCTTGCCTTCGGCGGCGGCCTTCTCCGCTTCGGTCAGGTCGTCCCACCAGCCAAGCTTCTTGAGCAGCACATGGTCGAACTCGGGGTAACCGGTGGTCAGGTCCGCGCCCACGGAATGCGAGCCGTCGGCGGCCAGCAGCGAGACGCCGTCGCGCTCCACGCCGAAGTTGGCGCGGAAGTTGCCCCCGCCTTCCATGACGTGTTTGCTCGGGTCGTACAGGTTGGGCGAGCCGGGGTGCCGGAGCTCGGGCGTGCCGTAGCAGGGCCAGGGCAGGCCGAAGTAGTCACCATCCAGGCTGTAGCCGGTCTCCTTGTCCACGCCACCCCGGGCCTTGAGCGTCTTGACGTCGAAGACGTTCATGTTGCGCATGTGCGCCTTGAGCCGCTCTGGGCTCTGGCCGGTGTAGCCGATGGTCCAGATGCAGCCGTTCATCTCGCGCAGGATGGATTCCGCCTCCGGCTCCACGCCGCCCTTGCCGGGGACCATCTTGCAGTTCTTGACCAGTTCCTTGCCGAAGCCGAGCTTCTCGGCCAGCTGGTACATGATCATGTGGTCGGTGCGGCTTTCCCACAGCGGCTCGATCACCTTCTCGCGCCACTGCAGCGAGCGGTTGGAAGCGGTGCAGGAGCCGCTGGTCTCGAACTGCGTGCAGGCCGGCAGCAGGTAGACCGCGCGGTTCGGGTTCAGGTCGTCCTTGTGGCCGGGCATGGCTGCCATGGCCGCGGTGGCGCTGGGGAAGGGATCGACCACGACCAGCAGGTCGAGCTTGTCCATCGCCTTCTTCATCTCCAGGCCGCGGGTCTGGGAGTTGGGCGCGTGGCCCCAGAAGAACAGGCCGCGCAGGTTGCTCTCCTGGTCGATCAGCTCGTTCTTCTCCAGTACGCCGTCGATCCAGCGCGACACCGTCATGCCGGACTTGGTCATCATCGCGGGCGACGCGTACTGCTTCTTGATCCACTCGAAGTCCACGCCCCAGGCTTTGGCGAAGTGCTTCCAGGATCCTTCGGCCAGGCCGTAGTAGCCGGGCAGGGAGTCAGGGTTCGGCCCCACGTCGGTGGCGCCCTGTACGTTGTCGTGGCCGCGGAAGATGTTGGTGCCGCCACCGGACTTTCCGACGTTGCCCAGCGCCAGCTGCAGCAGGCAGGAGGCGCGCACCATGGCGTTGCCGATGCTGTGCTGCGTCTGTCCCATGCACCAGACGATCGTGCCGGGGCGGTTCTCGGCCAGGATCTTGGCGACCTTGAGGGCGGTGGCTTCATCGACGCCGCAGGCCTCCTCGACCTTGTCCGGCGTCCACTTGGCGAGGATGTCCTCCTTCACCTTGTCCATGCCGTAGACGCGGTCCTCAATGTACTTCCGGTCTTCCCAGCCGTTCTTGAAGAGGTGCCACATCACCCCGAACAGGAAGGGAATGTCCGAGCCGGAGCGGATGCGCACGTACTCGTCGGCCTTGGCAGCCGTGCGGGTGAAGCGCGGATCCACCACGATCATCTTGCAGCCGTTCTCCTTGGCATGCAGCATGTGCAGCATCGACACCGGGTGGGCCTCCGCCGCGTTGGAGCCGATGTAGATCGCCGCCTTGGCGTTCTGCATGTCGTTGTAGGAGTTGGTCATCGCGCCATACCCCCAGGTATTGGCGACGCCCGCGACGGTGGTGGAGTGGCAGATGCGCGCCTGGTGGTCGGTGTTGTTTGTGCCCCAGAACGACACCCACTTGCGCAGCAGATAGGCCTGCTCGTTGTTGTGCTTGGAGGAGCCGACCACGAAGATCGAGTCCGGGCCGCTGGCCTTGCGCAGCTCCAGCATCTTCTTGGAGATCTCGTCGAGCGCCTGGTCCCAGCCGATGCGCTGGTACTTGCCGTCGACCAGCTTCATCGGCGTGCGCAGGCGGTACTCGCCGTGGCCGTGCTCGCGCACCGCCGCGCCCTTGGCACAGTGCGCGCCGAGGTTGATGGGCGAGTCGAACACCGGCTCCTGGCGCACCCACACACCGTTCTCCACCACCGCGTCGATCGCGCAGCCCACCGAGCAGTGGCCGCACACGGTGCGCCGGACCTCAACCTTCTTGCCCGGGCCGTCGCCCGCTTTGGGGGCGTCGGCCGCATCGGCGCGGCGCACCAGCGTCAGCTGGCTGGCGGCCAGGCCGACCCCCACACCCAGGCCGGAGCGGCGCAGGAAGCTGCGGCGGTCGACCGTGGGGATGGCGCGAGACAGGCCGCCCACCAGGCGGTCCACCATCACGGAGCGGCTGCCTGGACCGGAGGATCCGGTGTCGGAGGTTCGGGCAGGAGGGCGTCGGGTCAGCAACATGGCTTGCCTCGTGGTGCGGAGATCGGGGGATCAGGGATCAGACCTTGGCGGTCTGGTAGTAGCGCTGCACGTGCTGGGTGAGCTGGTAGCCGCCGCCCTTTTCCGGGGCGGGCTTGGCCGTCACCGACGCCGGCTCCACCGGGGCGCAACCCGGCAGCAGGGTGGCTGCTGCGGCCGCGGCGCCTGCTGCACCCAACCCGGTGAACAGCCGGCGCCGGTCTGCGACGGGCTCCTCCTGGGGAGATGACTGCGGCGCAGCGGGCCGGGAGGATGACGGGGTACGCGGGCTCATGGGCTGGGCCTCCAGAAGGATTCGGTGGACCGGGCAGTCGGGGTTCAGGACGCAGGTCTGCGGCGCTGTTCTGCACACCGGTTCATAGGTGGCAACCCGGCGATTAGCCGCCGTCACGTCGGCGGTGAACATCGGGAACTCCCCGGGTGAGAGGCCGACAACTTGTCGCGAAGGCTGCGACAAGTTGTCGCGACGCGGTCGTCACAATCGCTGCCGCCCCGGCGGTGACAGTCCGGGTTGTGCGCCGCCCGTTGCGACAGTTTGCCGATTTGCTCCTACCCGCCATGGACACCCACCTGCCCGTCGAGACGTCGCCTGTGGCGCGAGAAGAACACTGGCCGCATGCGGCGGTGCTGATCGTCGATGACGAACCCGGCATGCGCAGCTTCCTGGCCAAGACCCTGGCAACCCGGGTGGGCCATGTGGAGGTGGCGGGCTCGGCCGAGGAGGCGGACCTGCACAGCCGGCGCCGGCGCTACGACCTCGTCATCCTCGACATCTCGCTGCCGGGCAAGACCGGCATCACCTGGCTCAAGGAGCTGCGCGCCCAGGGCAACGCCAGCGAAGTGGTGCTGATCACCGCCTTCGCCGACCTGGACACCGCCATCGAGGCGCTGCGCGCGGGCGCGAGCGACTTCATCCTCAAGCCCTTCCGCCTGACGCAGATCCTCAATGCGGTGCAGCAGTGCCTGGAGCGGGCGCTGCTCAAGCGCGAGAACTGGGTGCTGCGCCGCACGCTGTCGCAGTGCACGCCGGCGGCCGATGGGCTGGTGGGCAGTTCGATCGTGATCCAGGGGCTGCGTGCGGCGATCCGCCGCGTGGCCGGGGTGGGCAGCACGGTGCTGCTGGCCGGCGAATCCGGCACCGGCAAGGAACTGGCCGCGCTGGCGCTGCACCGCAACAGCCCGCGCGCGGCAGCGCCCTTCGTGCCGGTCAACTGCGCCACGCTGTCGCCCGACCTGATCGAGGCCGAGCTGTTCGGCCAGGCTCCCGGCCTGCGCGGGCGTGAGACGCCCGGGCGCGACGGCCTGTTCGTCTACGCCCAGGGCGGCACGCTTTTCCTCGACGAGATCGGCGAGCTGCCGCCCGCACTGCAGGCCACGCTGCTGAGGGTGTTGGAGGAGCGGCGCATCCGCCCGGTCGGCAGCGAGCAGGAGATCCCGGTGGACGTGCGCATCATCGCCGCCACCCACCGCCGCCTGGCCGACGAGGTGGCGGCCGGTCGTTTCCGCAAGGACCTGTACTACCGCCTGCAGGTGGTGGAGATCCACCTGCCGCCGCTGCGCTCGCACAAGGAGGACATTGCCGCGTTGGTGGAGCACTTCATTGCCACACTGGCGCCGCAGCTGGGCGTAGCACCGATCGATGTGGCGGCCGACGAGGTGACTTACCTGCAGCAGTACGACTGGCCGGGCAATGTGCGCGAGTTGCGCAACCTGATCGAGCGCTCGCTGATCCTGGGCGCACTCAACGTCTCGGCGCTCTACCAGGGGCTGCAGCGCCAGGCGCCTGCCGCGGCGGCGCGCCTGCCGGCCACCACCGACCTGCACACGCTGGAGAAGCAGCACATCCTGACGGTGCTGGCGTCGGTGGAGGGTGACAAGTCCCGCGCGGCGCAGCTGCTGGGCATCTCGCGGCGCACCCTGGAGCGGCGCTGCGCAGAGTGGGGAACGGGTTGAGCGGCTCAGACAGGCGATCAGGACTTTCCCGGGGAAGAGGCTCCAGGCGGCCCCTGACGACAACTTGTCGCGCAGCCGCTGGCTAGACTGGCTGCAGATGGTTGCCCGCCCCTGATCCCCGCCCATGACCGAGCCGCTGCGCCCTCCCATTGTTGACGCCGAAGTCCCGGCGCCGATGCCGCCGCGCACGCCCGAGCCGCTGCGCGTGGTGGTGCTGATGGAGCGCCAGGCCGCGCCCAACCGCTGGGAGGACTGGCGCTTCCGCATCGCCGACGTGGCGCTGGATGTCGGCCAGTTCGGCAGCGAACCACGCTGCCTGCGCGACGACGGCCAGCTGGCGCTGTTCGTGCATCCCGGACTGCAAGTTCGCCTGTTCCCGGACGAAGGCGAGGGCTACCACCTCAACCTGACCTCCGGTGCCCCGGTCTGGTTCGTGATGTGGCGCGTGCAGGAGGACGACCCGTCGCAGGCGCTGCCGGAGTGCGTCACCCTGTCCTACAACGAGGCTGGCCGGCTGCTCGACGCCCAGGAACGCGTGGACAACACGCCGCTGTCTGCCGAGGTGCGGGAGTGGCTGCAGGCCTACGCCGACGCCTACTACCGGCCCGAGCCGAAGAAGCGCCGCCGACCGGCGTCGTTCGTGGCGCCGGGTCAGCGTGCCCGCCGCATGCCCGAAGGCGGCGGCAGCGGCGATGGTGGCTGAGTCGGGCTGCTGATGTCGGAGTCCGACGGCTTCTTCTCGCGCTGGTCGCGCCGCAAGGTGGCGGCGCGCCAGGGCGAGGCACTGGTCGAGCCCGCCTTGCCGGCCCCTGCCTCTGCGCGGGCGTCGGCACAGGCCGCTGCAGGCGTCGCCACCGCTGATCCAGGCGCTCTGTCGGCCGCCGGGCCGCAATCTGCCATCGCCTCTGCAGCTGTCGAACCCGCGCCGACGCTCGACGATGTGGCGGCGCTGGAAACCGGTGCCGACGTGGCCCGTTTCGTCGCACCCGGCGTGGCCGGACAGGTGAAGAACGCGGCGTTGAAGAAACTCTTCGCCGATCCGCACTTCAATGTGATGGACGGACTGGACGTCTACATCGAGGACTTCGGCCGCCCGGATCCGCTGCCGGCCGAGATGCTGCGCGCCATGCTCGACTCGCCCTCCTTCCGCTTCCTGGCGCCGGCGCCGGAGCCGCAGCCTGGGCAGGCGCAGCCAACCGAGTCGCCGCCGATCGCTCGGGAGGCCCCTGAACTCCCTGCCGAGCCGTCGCCCGTGGCCGGCGGGCAACCTTGCCAAGACCCTCGCCAAGTTGGCCCAGATGAAGACCCTGATCTGCGACTGCAACCGCTCCATGCCCCTGACGCCGTCCCTGCTGGGCCAGCTGCGCCAGGCCCTGGCGGCGACGCCGGGCGCCTCGCCTGAAGGCCTGGAGGCGGCCCACCACCTGCTGTGTCGGCGCGAGGCCGGCGCCTTCCAGCGCTCCGCTCAAGGCGACGGCCCCCTGCTGGTGGGCTGCACGCAGGAGCAGCGCCTGTTCACCGAGCTGGCGGCCCAGACCCAGGGGGTGCCCAGCCTGGAGGAGCGGCCGATCCGCTTTGTCAACCTGCGTGAGACGGCCGGCTGGTCACGCGACGCCGCACAGGCCGGGCCCAAGCTGGCAGCGCTGATCGCCGCGGCGCAGCGCCCCGACCCGCAGCCGGTGCCGACGGTGAGCTACCGCAGCGAGGGGCGCTGCCTGGTGATCGGCCCGGCCGAGGCGGGGCAGGCGGCGGCGCGGCAGCTGGCCGGCGTGCTGGAAGTGACCCTGCTGGTCGACGCGGCCCCGGGTGGCGCCTTGGCCCAGTTGAACGACGTGCCGGTGCACAGCGGCGAGCTGCGCCGCCTGTCGGGCTGGCTGGGCGCCTTCGAGGCCGAGTGGGAGAGCCGCAACCCGATCGACCTGGACCTGTGCACCCGCTGCAATGCCTGCATCGCGGCCTGCCCGGAGGGGGCCATCGACCTGGCCTGGCAGGTGGACCTGTCGGCCTGCCGGGGCCACCGCGCCTGTGTGGCCGCCTGCGACAGCGCCGGGGCGATCGACTTCGACCGCGCGCCGCGCCTGACCACCGAGCGCTTCGACCTGGTGCTGGACCTGCGCGCCAGCCCCGCCTTCACGATGCACCAGCCGCCGCAGGGTTACCTGCACGCTGGCGCGGACCCGTTGCGCCGCGCCCAGGCCCTGGTGCAACTGCGCGACTGGGTGGGCGAGTTCGACAAACCCCGCTTCGTGCACTACGAGCAGCGACTGTGCGCCCACAGCCGCAACGAGCGCATCGGCTGCGACGCCTGTGTGGAGGTCTGTTCGACCCGGGCGATCCGCAGCGAACCCTCGGCCAAAGGGCGGACCCAGGGGGCCGCGGTGGCGCGCACCCGGGGGCCGGGCGCCGCAGGCGTGCCTGCTGCGCTGGGTGGGCGCATCGTGGTGGAGCCGCACCTGTGCGCCGGCTGCGGCGCCTGCACCACCGTCTGCCCGACCGGCGCACTGAGCTTTCGCACCCCGAGTGCGGCGGAGCAGGGCCGGCGCTGGCAGGCGATGCTGACCGCCTACCGTGCCGCGGGCGGTCGCGATGCTGCGCTGCTGCTGCACAGCCAGGGCGGTGGAGCACGCCTGATCGAGGAGCTTGGCCGGGCCGCACGCCTGGATGCCGACGTGTTCGGCCTGCCGGCACGGGTGCTGCCGGCGGCGCTGTGGCACAACGCCAGCACCGGGCTGGAGGCCTGGCTGATGGCGCTGGCGCACGGTGCCTGCCAGGTCTGGGTGCTGCTCACCGGCGAGGAGGCACCGCAGTACCGCCAGGCGCTGGGCGAGCAGATGGCCATCGGCCAGGCGCTGCTGACCGGGCTGGGTTATGCCGGTGAGCACTTCCGGCTGATCGAGGCCCGCGATGCGCGGGACCTGGCGGCACTGGACGCGGCACTGCAGGCGAGCGCCGCGCAGGGCGTTGCGCAGCCCACCACGGTGGTGGCGCAGGCGGAGAAGCGCGCCTCGCTGGAGCTGGCGCTGGAGCATCTGGTGGCCCAGGCCCCCGCGCTGCAGGCGGTCGCGGCACCGGAGGCCATTGCCCTGCCGGCCGCCGGCGCGCCGCTGGGCTCGCTGAAGCTGGACCGGCAACGCTGCACGCTCTGCCTGAGCTGCGTGGGCGCCTGCCCGTCCCAGGCCCTGGCCGACAACCCGGAGCGCCCGCAGCTGCGCTTCACCGAAAAGAACTGCGTGCAGTGCGGCCTGTGCGTCAAGACCTGCCCGGAGAACGCGCTGGCGCTGCAACCACGCCTGTGGCTGGCCGACGGTGGTCGGGCCCGCAAGAGCGCTCGCGTGCTGCACGAGGCCGAGCCGGCCCAGTGTGTGCGCTGCGGCAAACCCTTCGGCACCCTGCAGGCCCTTCAGGCGGTGATGGCGCGCATCGGCCATCATCCCGCCTTCCAGGGCGCTGCGGCCGAACGGCTGAAGATGTGCAGCGACTGCCGCGTCATCGACATGGCCAGCCAGACGCAGGAAGTGCGCATCACCGACTTGTGACCCGCGGGTCACGGTGTCACCGTGTCACCGTGCTATTGCCGATGATCCCGATGTTCCGATCCCTTCCGGCGCCCGCGCCCAGCCCCGATGACCGACTCTCGCCCCGTGACCTTCCAGCTTGCCGGCCAGCGCGCCCAGGACGACGCCGACGAGCTGGCCCGTGCCGAGCTGTACGGCCTGCTGGCCCGCCTCTGGCAGGCCCCGCCGGATGAGGACCTGCTGGCCGCGTTGAAGGTGGCCGTGACCGAGGCGCCCGAGGCGGGCGGTTGGCTGGAAGCGCCCTGGCAGACCCTGGTCGGCCAGTTGCGCCAGACCCCGCCGGGCCAGATCGCGCAGGAGTACGAGGCGCTGTTCGGTGGGGTGGGGCGCCCGGAGGTGTTTCTCTACGCCTCCTTTCACCTCACCGGTCACCTCAACGAGCTGCCGCTGGCCCGGCTGCGCGATACGCTGGCCGAGCTGGGCCTGGCCCGTGCCACCGATGCCGGCGAGACCGAGGACCACATCGCCTTCGTGCTGGAGGTGATGCGCTGGCTGATCGCCGGGGACGATGCGGCCCACTGCCATCTGGGCGGGCAGCTGCGCTTTTTCCGCGAGCACCTGCAGCCCTGGGTGCCGGCGTTGTGTGATGCGGTGGCGGCGCACCCGCGCGCTCAGGTCTACCGGGCGCTGGCCGAATTCACCGCCGCCTTCGTGCAGGTGGAAACACAGGCTTTCGACCTGGCGGAGTGATGCTGCGCTCGCAACTCCGGTCCGCAACCCTGGAAGGATGCCTGGAATGATTCCGATCGACGACATCACCGGCCTGGTGCTGGCCGGCGGGCGCGGCAGCCGCATGGGCGGCGTGGACAAGGGCCTGCAGAACCACCAGGGCATGCCGCTGGCGCTGCACGCACTGCTGCGCCTGGGGCTGCAGGTGGGCCAGGTGATGGTCAACGCCAACCGCAACCTGGGCGCCTACGAGAGCCTGGGCGCGCCGGTCTGGCCGGATGCCGTGCCGGACTACCCCGGCCCTCTGGCGGGATTCCTGGCCGGGCTGGAGCACTGCGAAACCCCCTACATGGTGACCGTGCCCTGCGACAGCCCGCGCTTTCCCCTGGACCTGGTGCCGCGACTGGCGCAGGTCCTGGTGGATCACGGCGCCCAGATCGCCATGGCGGTGACGCTGGACGAGACCGGTGAGCGCCAGCGTCAGCCGGTGTTCTGCCTGATGCACACGGACGTGCTGGGCAGCCTGGTGCAGTTCATCCGGGGCGGGCAGCGCCGCATCGACCGCTGGACCGACGCGCAGCGCTGCGTGGAAGTGCTTTTCGAGGACAGCCCGGCCTTCTTCAATGCCAACACCCTGCAGGACCTGCGTCAACTGGACGCATGACGCGCCGGTCCGCGATGCCAACTCGGGAACCTAGAATCGCGGCCTCGGAAAAGGTGGCAACACGCCGCCGGCTGAAGGCACACAGATGAGCATCAAGAGCGACAAGTGGATCCGCCGCATGGCCGAGTCGGAGGGGATGATCGAACCCTTCGAACCCGGTCAGGTGCGTTTCGCCGCGGACGGTCACAAGATCGTCAGCTACGGCACCAGCAGTTACGGCTACGACATCCGCTGCGCCAACGAGTTCAAGATCTTCACCAACGTGCACTCGACGGTGGTGGACCCGAAGAACTTCGACGAGAGGAGCTTCGTGGACTTCAAGGGGGATGTCTGCATCATCCCGCCCAACAGCTTCGCGCTGGCGCGCACGGTGGAGTACTTCCGCATCCCGCGCAGCGTGCTCACCGTCTGCCTGGGCAAGAGCACCTATGCGCGCTGCGGCATCATCGTCAACGTCACCCCGTTCGAGCCGGAGTGGGAGGGCTACGTGACGCTGGAGTTCAGCAACACCACGCCGCTGCCGGCCAAGATCTATGCGGGTGAAGGCTGTGCGCAGGTGCTGTTCTTTGAAAGCGATGAAGTCTGCGAAACCAGCTACAAGGATCGCGGCGGCAAGTACCAGGGGCAGGTGGGTGTGACGCTGCCCAAGACCTGAGAACCCTGAACTTCGGAACGTTTGACAATCCCTTGAATGGGGACTGACCGGTGGAGCGGGCATTGATCCGCGCTTCGCCGCAGGGCCGAATCGCTATCGTGGACCTCAGCGGTGAATCATGCCGCTCCAGCAGAGGTTTCCATGAGCCTGCGTTTGCCCCAACCCGAAGTCTTTGAGCACAGCGTCGACGAACTGCCCAGCGAATGGCGGGCCTTGTCGGTGTTTGCTCCGCTGTTGTCGCGCCCTCAGTCCGCCCGTGAAGAGGGGGCGGCCCGACGGATGGGGCCGCAGACGTTGGAGGAACCCACCTGGTCGCCCGCGGCTCCCGGGCTGGAACCGAGGCTGCTGGATCGATTCCAAGCGCTCATGGCCCGCGAAGGCTGGTTCGTCCACAGCGCCCGGATGCGGTTCGATCGCCTCTACGCGCGTGACCGACTGGCCCTCGGGCACACCAGTGCAGCCTGGGACCTGCGACAACTCTCGCTGCGCTTGTTTCGACTCTACGACGACCCTCAACCGTCCGACTGGCAGCATTGAACTGAAGCGCCGATTCCGGTTTGCCGGAAGTTCCAGCATCAGGTTGTGTCAAAACGTTTGCTAGCATCGGCGTGTAGAAATTCACGCCTTGCACGGTACGTCAGGGTTTTCCCGCCGGCGCTTGGGTGCCGGTTGCGTTCTGCCCCGGTCCTGGGGTGGGCGCCAGTCGCCTCAGTGCGAGACGGAAACGATTCATGCGTCATCTCGTCCGACCCAGCGCCCTCGTGGCCACTTACTTCGACACCCTGGCTCCCAACCAGGTCGCCACTGCACGTGCCCTGCAGCAGGTGGTGCTCGGTGCTGCACCGCAGCTGGAGCAGACGGTCAAATGGGGCAACCTCACCTTCATCTGCGAGGGTCGCAACCTGCTGGCCATCGTCACGCACAAGGCCCATGCCCATCTGCAGGTCTTCAACGGCGCGGCCCTGGCGCGTGAATTTCCAGAGCTGGAGGGGGTGGGCAAAGGCATCCGCCACCTCAAGTTGCGGTATGCGCAGCCGCTGGATGCCGACCTGATCCACGACCTGGTGCGCGCTTCGGTGGCCCTGGGGGTGCGTCGCGAAGAGTGAATCTGGAAGAGCCGGCTTCTTCCCGACCCCGGCACGACCGCTGCAGGCACTCTCACCGAGAGCCGCTGGTGCAGCCCAGAACAAGAAGGCCCCTCTCGGGGCCTTCTTGTTTTCGCAGGGGTGAACTCCGCGCCATCCGCTCCTGTTCTGCTGCGGTTCAGCTCGGGTAGAGGCTGCGGGTGCGCTGGCCCTGGGGGCCGTAGAAGCTGCTGCCGCCCGCCCCTGCGGGCATCAGGACGTCCATCGCATGGTCCAGGGCGACGGTGGCGCGGGCCAGCGATTCGCGCTGGGCCGCCACCTCACCGCTGGCGTTCATCAGGCGGTTGCGCAGCGCCGGCGGTACGCCCTGGCTGCCGCGTGCGGCCCGGCTGAAGCCGTCCACCGCCTGTTCCAGCGCCACGCGCAGGGCTTGGGCGTGTTCTTCGATGGCACAGCTGTCCCGACGGTGCAAGGCACTGCCGAGATCGCTGAGTTCGGTCTCGACGGCGGCCAGCAACCGCTCCAGGGGGGCCGTCGGAAGGCTGGTCGATGCAGAACGACCGTTGTCACCGGAATCGGGCAGGTGCGGTAGGCAGCTCATGGGCGGCAGCTTCCTTCGGGCAACATCTCGACGTGGCGTGAGCAGAGGCACACGCCAGAAGGGGGATGGGTGTGGGTGGCGCCCCTGCGGGCGCCGGCAGGGCTCAGCGAGCCGAGTCGATCTTGCCCAGGAGGTCCTGAGCGTTGGAGATCAACTTGTCGGCGATCGCCTCGGCGTTGATCCGGTAGGTTCCATCGGCGATGGATTGCTGCACCTGGGCCACCTTGGCGGCATCGAAGCTGCCGTCCGCGCCATCGAGCATCGATTGCGCTGCACTGGAGAGCTTCACCGTGGTGCTGCTGTTCACCGCTTCGGCTGCAGAGTTGCCCGCGCTGCGGGCTCCCTCGGCAGCGCCGCGTGCGGGGGTCTGGCCGACCTGTGCGACGCCGGAGGGGACTGCCGTGTTGCCGATCTTCATCACATACTCCTTGTGGCCGTAGGCGGCCCGGAACTGAGGTCTCGCGAGTAAGGGCCGATGCCGGTGATTGTCGGCCACTCGACGTGCTGCGGGAGCAGGACGGCGGGGGACAACGCCACAGGGCGGTCGGTCTGATCAGACCCGGCGAGAGGACTGTCCACAGGTTTTTCGGAGACTGCCGGCGCAACTTGAGAGCCGTTGCAGGGCATTTTGAACTCACCCCCTGTGTAGGTGGTGTTATCGGCGGGCCACGGGCCGGCTTCAGTGCGCTGGCGCAACCACGCGAGGCGAACGGTGCGGCTCATCTGGGCTTCCTGTGATGGACGGCGTGGCCGCTCAGAGCTCCAGCTCCACCCGGCGCTCGCCGGTGGGGGTGGCGGTGATGATGCGGCCGGCCTCGGTGCGCAGACGCACCGGCTGGCCCTCGATGCCATGTGACAGCGCGGTGGCCGACCCGGAGACGGCATAACCCGGCCCGCGGGCGATGACGCTGACCACCTCGCCAGCCGCGAACCACTGGCGCTGGCGCAGGCTGTCTGCCCGGATCGCTGCGCCGTAGGGCAGGTGCACCGCCAGGCTGCGCCCGATCAAAGGGGCCGGGTCCAGTTGGGCGGCAGACGGGTGGGCAGCCAGGTCCACATCGGCCCATCCGAGGTCCGATGGCTTGATCACGTTGCCCGCGGTCAGCGGCTGGGCGGCCACCACCGCGCGCGCCCACACCTTGACGGTGACGGGCAGATAGACGTTCCAGCGCACCGGACCGCTCAGGCAGCGCAGGCCGATGCGGGTGCGACCCCAGAGTCGGCTGTGGGTCGGCAGATAGGGTTCCACCTGGCTGCAGGCGGCGAGCTTGAGGCGGGGGTCCAGTTGGCCCGGTTCCACCTCCAGGCGGGCGCCGGCAGGCGTCTGGACATGGCGCACCGCCAGGGCCAGGGCTGCACCAACGGCTTCGGCCAAACCGGCTGCGCCCTGCTGGGCGGCGCCCGGTCCGAGGGCCAGCGTGGGCAGTGACGTTGCCGGCAGGGCAACTGCGGAGGGGGGCGGGCTTTGTGCCCAGGTCAGGGTGGCTGCACCCGCCAGGCACAGGGCCGCAGCCCAGCGGGGCACAGCAGGTGGGGCGGAGGCAGGGGCAGGCATGCCGCGACTCTAGAGGTCGGGTGTGCTGCCGCATGCCGGGAGAAGGCAGGTGGAGTTGCCGCTTTTCCCGCTCATGTCGGCGCCTTCGCCTCGAAGAATATCGCCAGGCCCCCTCAAGCCGGTGGAGCCGCGTCGCATGAAGGAGCCCGCATGATCAACCGCCTGACCGACCCGCTGGAGTTCCAGTCCCAGGCGCTGGTGCTGCGCGCTGAGCGGCAGAGGCTGCTGGCCAGCAACATCGCCAACGCCGACACGCCGGGTTATGTGGCGCGCGACATGGATTTTGCGTCGGCACTGCGCCAGGCCACCGGTGAGCAGGCCTTGCCCGCCGCACTCGCCCACACCCACGCCGGTCACCTGTCTGTGCGCAACGGGGCGGCCAGCCCGGCCGGTCTGGCCTATGCCGCCCCCAGCCAGACCAACCTGGACCGCAACACCGTGGACATGGACCGCGAGCGGGCCAGCTTCGCCGACAACGCGGTCAAGTACGAGGCCACGCTGCGTTTCATCAACGGCAGCGTGGGCACGATGCTCAATGCCATCAAGGGCCAATGAACGGTCTCAGCGGTCGGCTCAGGCGCACACGGAGGTTTTGTCCCATGTCGATGCTCAACATCTTCAACGTCTCCGGCAGCGCCGTCAGTGCGCAGAGCCAGCGCCTCAACACCGTGGCCACCAACCTGGCCAACGCCGACACGGTGGCGGGCCCCGATGGCCAGAGCTTCAAGGCCCGCCAGGTGCTGTTCCAGACCCTGGCCATGGGCGACAGCGGTGCCGCGGGCGTGCGGGTGGCCAACGTGCTGGAGGACCAGACGCCGGGACGCCGCGTGCACGACCCCAAGCATCCAGCCGCCGATGGCGATGGCTACGTCACCTACAGCAACGTCAACGCGGTGGAGGAGATGGTCAACATGATCTCGGCCTCGCGCTCCTATCAGAACAACGTCGAAGTGATGAACACCGCCAAGACCCTGCTGCTCAAGACGCTGCAGATGGGGCAGGGCAGTTGATCACCCCAGCTGCCCCAGGCACCCGCCCGCCGTCCGGCAAAACCCCTTGTGTTGAAAGGCCGACCGCCCCATGACCACCGCCGTCTCCTCCAGCAGCGACACCGCATCGCTGTACCAGAAGCTCAATGGCAGCAACTCCTCACAGACCGCCACCAGCGAGGCGGCCGATCGATTCCTGAAGCTGCTGGTCACGCAGATGCAGAACCAGGATCCGCTCAGTCCGATGGACAACGCCCAGGTGACCAGCCAGATGGCGCAGATCAACACCGTCTCGGGCATCGAGAAGGTCAACGAGAGCATCCAGTCGATGAGCTCCCAGCTGGTGCAGATGCAGGCCCAGCAAAGTGCTGCACTGGTCGGCAAGGGGGTGCTGCTGTCCGGCAACGACCTGACGCTCAAGGACGGGGTGGGCACCGCCGCCTTCGACCTGGCCGGTGCGGCCGATTCGGTCAAGGTGGAGGTGCTCAATGCCGCGGGCCGTGTCATCGACACGGTGGACCTGGGGGCAGAGACCACCGGGCGACACGGCTTCGAGTGGACCGCGCCGCAGGCCCTGGCGGAGTCCGAAGGGCTGCGCTTCCGCGTCACCGCCACCAGCGGCACCAAGGCGGTCACGGCCAGCCCGCTGTCGCGCGACGAGGTGCTGTCCGTCAGCACCAGCGGCAGCACCTTGAACCTGCAGTTGGCCAGCGGCAAGACCGTGGGCTACTCCGACGTCAAGGCTTTCTCCAGTTGAGCTGGGCTTCGGGTTGCGGCCTTCGGCCTGACCCCTGCTCCTTTCGACCCGCTCACCCACCTTTCCCCCGGATTTCCCAGGAGTCCCTTCCATGAACTTCCAGCAAGGCCTGTCCGGCCTGAACGCCTCCAGCAAGAACCTGGACGTCATCGGCAACAACATTGCCAACGCCAACACCTACGGCGCCAAGTCCTCGCGGGCAGAGTTTGCGGACATGTACGCCTCCTCGGTCAACGGCATGATGGCCAACCAGGTCGGCATCGGCGTGCGCCTGGCGGATGTGGCCCAGCAGTTCACCCAGGGCAACATCACCAGCACCAGCAACCCGCTGGACATCGCGGTCAATGGGGCCGGCTTCTTCATGGTGCAGAACCCGGAGGCCGAAGCCAGTGCCGCGATGCCGCTGTACACCCGCAACGGCCAGTTCAAGCTGGACAAGGACGGCTTCATCGTCACGTCCGACGGCGCCAAGCTGCTGGGCTACGCGATGGACAACGGCGCCATCAACGCCGGCACGCTCACCACGCTGCAGCTGCCCACCGGCCTGATTGCGCCCGAGCAGAGCACGGGGGTGACGGCAGAGATCAACCTCGACTCCCGCAAGACGGTGCCGACGGTGGCCTTCGACATGGCCAACCCGAACAGCTACAACCACGCCACCTCCATGACCGTCTACGACGACGCGGGCGAGGCGGTGGAAGTGAGCTTCTACTTCCGCAAGTCGGTGGAAGGCGATCCTGCAGCCGGCGCTGCCGACACCTGGGAGGTGTTCGCGAGTGCGGACGGCACGCTGCTGACCGAGCCGGGTGGCTCCAACGTGATGCAGACCCTGGCCTTCGACACCTCCGGAGCGGTCACCGGCACCCCCAACTTCAGCCTGAGCATCCCGGCCAGCGGCACCCACAGCGCCATCGACCTCACCTACGACGCCACCACCGGCCTGGGCGGGGTGGACCTGAGCAGCATCAGCCAGTTCGCGAGCGGCTTCAGTGTCACCGACCTGAAGCAGATTGGTGGGCGCGCGCCGGGGCGGCTGTCGGACATCAGCATCGGTGCCGACGGCATCATCACCGCCAGCTACACCAACGGCGACACCGCGGCGGCCGGCCAGATCCCGCTGGCCAACTTCCGCAACCCGCAGGGTCTGCAGCCGCTGGGCGGCAACGTCTGGCGGGCCACCGGCGAGTCCGGCCTGCCCAATGCGGTGGGCGCGCCGCAGTCCGGCAGTCTGGGCTCGCTGCAGTCCGGTGCGCTGGAAGAGTCGAACGTGGACCTGACCAACGAGCTGGTCAACATGATCACCGCCCAGCGCATCTACCAGGCCAACGCGCAGACCATCAAGACGCAGGACTCGGTGCTGCAGACCCTGGTCTCGCTGCGCTGAGTCCGGCGCATTCCCAGGTCTGAACAGGAGCGGCCATGGATCGCAGGATCTACCTCTCGATGGGCGGTGCCAAGGCGACGATGCAGCGGCAGGAGATCCTGTCGAACAACCTCGCCAATGTCTCCACCCAGGGTTTCCGGGCCGAGATGCAGGCTTTCCGCTCGGTGCCGGTGCGCGGAGATGGGGCCAGCACCCGTTCCTACGCGCTGGAAACGACGGTGGGCTACAACCCGGATCCGGGCGTCGTCAGCGCCACCGGCCGCAACCTGGACGTGGCCATGCGCGGCAATGCCTGGCTGGCGGTGCAGGGGCGCGACGGCACCGAGGCCTACACCCGCGCCGGTGCGCTGGACACCGCAGCGGACGGCACCCTGGTCACCCGCAGCGGGTTGACGGTGCTGGGCGACGGCGGACCGATCACCGCACCGGCCGGCGCCCAACTGCAGATCGCCTCGGACGGCACGATCAGCGCCCGTGCGGCCAACGGCTCCATCACCCCGGTGGGTCGGCTCAAGCTGGTGACGCCCGAGGCTCCACTGCAGCGCGGCGACGACGGCCTGTTCCGTGCACCTGAAGGCGACCTGCCGGCCGACGCCACCGCGCGGCTGCAGGACGGTGCACTGGAGGGTTCCAACGTGTCGGCGGTCGAGACCATGGTGGCGATGATTTCCGCGGCCCGCCAGTTCGAGATGCAGATGCGGTCGATGCAGACCGCGGAGAAGGACGAGCAGCAGGCCCAGCAGCTGCTCTCGTTGAGTTGAATGAAGTGAGCCCGTTGAACCGAGCGCAATGAACCGGGTGCCGCAAGGTGCCGATGAAGGAGCCCCGCCATGATGCGTGCCCTGTGGATTTCCAAGTCCGGCATGGAGGCCCAGCAGACCCAGCTGGACGTCGTGTCGCACAACCTGGCCAACGTGGCCACCAACGGCTACAAGAAGGAACACGCGGTCTTCGAGGACCTGATGTACCAGACCCTGCGGCAGGCCGGCGCGGCCAGCTCGGACCAGACCCAGCTGCCCACCGGCGTGCAGATCGGCCTGGGCGTGCGCACCGTGGCAACCGCCCGGCAGTTCGGCCAGGGCAACCTGCAGCAGACCAGCAACCCGCTGGACGTGGCCATCAAGGGCAGTGGCTTCTTTCAGATCCAGATGCCCGACGGCACCACCTCGTACACCCGCGACGGCAGCTTCCAGCTCAGCGCCACCGGCCAGCTGGTCACCAACACCGGCTATGGCGTGATGCCCGGCATCACCATCCCGGCCAATGCGCAGTCCATCACCGTGGCCGCCGATGGCACGGTCTCGGTCACGCTGCCCGGCGAGGCTGCTGCGCAGAACGTGGGCCAATTGCAGGTGGCCAACTTCATCAACCCGGCCGGCCTGGAGTCCAAGGGCGGCAACCTGTTCCAGGAAACCGCAGCCTCCGGCACCCCCAACAGCGGAGCGCCTGGCAGCAACGGCATGGGAACCCTGACGCAGGGCTTCGTCGAAACCTCCAACGTCAACGTGGTGGAGGAGCTGGTGACCATGATTCAGACCCAACGCGCCTACGAGCTGAACTCCAAGGCCATTTCCACCTCGGACCAGATGCTGGCCCGCCTGGCGCAACTGTGACGCGCCGGAGGTGATGCCATGACCAAACGCTGCTCTTCCCCCATGCTGTGCCGCCTGTCGGTGCTGGGTGCCGCCTGCGTGGCCCTGAGTGGCTGCAGCCTGATGCCCGGCAGTGCCAAGGTGGACATGCCACCGGTCACCAGCGCCCGCCCGGTGGCGGTGGCGCCGGCGGCGGTCAACAACGGATCGATTTTCCAGCCGGTGCAGTACCGGCCGCTGTTCGAGGACCATCGCGCCCGCCTGGTGGGCGACACGCTGACGGTGCAGATCGTCGAGAAGGTCAGCGCCAGTGCCACCTCCACCAGCTCGGTGGAGAAGACCGGCTCGGTGGAGGGGTCGGTCACCGGCTTCCCCTTCCTGAAGGCGCCACTGCTCAACCAGTTCGGCGTGGGCGGCTCCAGCTCCAACAAGTTCGCCGGCAAGGGCGGCACCGAAAACACCAACAACTTCAGCGGCACCATCACCGCCACGGTGATCGAGGTGCTGCCCAATGGCCACCTGATGATCGCCGGCGAGAAGCAGATCGGCGTGAACGAAAACGTCGACGTGCTGCGCTTTGCCGGCCAGGTGGATCCACGTGCGATCCAGCCCGGCAACCTGGTGGCCTCCGCCCAGATCGCCAACGTGCGGGTGGAGCAGCGTGGGCGCGGTCAGCAGGCCGATGCGCAGGGAATTGGCTGGCTGAGCCGCTTCTTTTTGAACCTCCTGCCGATCTGAGCCTGCCGACAATGGGTTCGACCGTTACAGGATCGGACCCGCCATGACGCTTCACCTTCAGGAACGACTGCTGCGCTGGGCGCTGGCCCTGGCCACCGTGCTGGCCGCCGCCGCGCTGCTGCTGCCCCTGGAAGTGCAGGCTGCACGCATCAAGGAAGTGGCCTCCGTGCAGGGGGTGCGCTCCAACCAGTTGATCGGCTATGGCCTGGTGGTCGGGCTGGACGGCACCGGCGACCAGACCACCCAGGCGCCCTTCACCTCGCAGAGCCTCACGGCCATGCTGCAGCAGCTGGGGGTGACGGTGCCCTCGGGCACCAACATGCAGCTGCGCAACGTGGCCGCGGTGATGGTCACCGCGACGTTGCCGCCCTTTGCCCAGCCGGGTCAGCCGATCGACATCACCGTGGCCTCCCTGGGCAATGCCAAGAGCCTGCGCGGCGGCACGCTGATCGCCACGCCGCTGCGCGGCGCAGACGGGCAGATCTATGCCCTGGCACAGGGCAACGTGGTGGTGGCCGGGGCTGGTGCTTCGGCCGGAGGCTCCAAGGTGCAGGTCAACCACCTGTCGGCTGGCCGCGTGCCCGGTGGAGCCACGGTGGAGCGGGCGGTGCCCACCCCGCTGGCGCAGGGGGATGCCCTGCAGCTGGACCTCAATGCCTCCGACTTCGCCACCGCGCGCGAGGTGGCGCGGGTCATCAACGACAGGTTCGGCAAGGGCACCGCCCAGGCGATGGACGGCCGGGTGGTCAAGGTGAAGATGCCCGCCAGCCCGGATGAGCGGGTGTCCTTCCTGGCCGACATGGAAAACCTGCCGCTGGAGCTGGCCACGCCCTCTGCCCGGGTGGTGATCAATGCCCGCACCGGTTCGATCGTGGTGAACCAGTCGGTCACGCTGGGGCCCTGCGCCGTGGCGCACGGCAACCTGTCGGTGACCATCAACTCCACACCGGTGATCAGCCAGCCCGCGCCGCTGTCGGGCGGGCAGACGGTGGTGACGGAGAAGACCAACATCCAGATCAATCAGGAGCCCGGCTCCCTGATCCAGCTGCCTGCAGGCGCCAAGCTCACCGACGTGGTGAAGGCGCTGAATTCCCTGGGCGCCACACCGGGCGACCTGCTGGCCATCCTCCAGGCCATCAAGGCCGCCGGCGCGCTGCAGGCCGAGCTGGAGGTGATCTGAGCCATGGTGGCCAGCCCTTCGTCCATGGCGGGCAGCCCGCACCTGGCGGCCTCCGGATCCAACCTGGCGGCGCTGAAGGCCAGCGCCCGGCAGGATCCGAAGGGCGCCATCCGCGAAGTGGCCAAGCAGTTCGAGGCCCTGTTCATGCAGGAGCTGATGAAGAGCATGCGCGCCTCGACGATGTCCAGCGGCCTGCTCGACAACCAGGCCAGCGAGATGGCCACCGGCATGCTCGATCAGCAGTACGCCAGCCAGATGACCGGGCTGCCGGGTGGGCTGGCCGACGCGATCGCCCGCCAGCTCGAAGGCCGCTCCGGTGCTGCCGCGGCGCTTCCGGAGGGTTGGCGCCAGTTGCCGGCGGGGTCGCGGTGGCAGCCGGTGCAGGCCCAGCCTTCTGGCGACCGTTCGGTGAACGCCACCGCAGCAGCCGCACCGTCCACCTCAACTTCGTCCACGGCCAGCACTGCGCCGACGGGATCGGGCGGGAGCTCGGGCCCTGGGTTGGGGGCGGCCAGCCGGTTCATCGATCAGCACCGTGCCAGCGCGCAGGCGGTGGCCGCCGAAAGTGGCATCCCCGCAGAGTTCATGCTGGCGCAGGCCGCCCATGAAACCGGCTGGGGTCGGCGCGACATCCGCGCGGCCGACGGCAGCCCGTCGAACAACCTGTTCGGCATCAAGGCCGGACCGGGCTGGAAGGGGCCGGTGGTGGTGACGACCACCACCGAAGTGGTCAACGGCCAGGCGCAGAAGGTGCAGGCGGCTTTTCGCGCCTATGCGACGCCGCAGGAGAGCTTCCGGGACTATGCACGGCTGATTTCGACCAGCCCCCGCTATGCCGGCGTGATGCAAGTCACGAACGACGCCCAGGCCTTCGCCCGCGGGCTACAGCGCGCGGGCTATGCAACCGATCCCGACTATGCCGTCAAGCTCGGTCGGGTGATCCAGACCACCCGTCGCCTGGTCGATCAGGCCGATGCGTCCGCCGCATCGGCCCGCGTCGGCGTGCCGGGCGCGACGGCCTGATCCGGTCCTGTTGCCTTTGGAGGCTGCCATGCTGCTTGTTCCTGTCCACCCGATGCCGCCCGCTGGGCGGCTTGAGTCGTTTGTGCGGCGCACACCATGAGCTCCACCTCCCTGCTTTCGCTGGGGGCCAGCGGCTTGCGGGCCGCCCAGGCCCAACTGGCCACCGCCGGTCACAACATCGCCAATGCGAGCGTGGAGGGTTACTCGCGCCAATCGGTCAAGACGGTCACCTCCCAGGGCATGTTCTCCGGCTCGGGCTACTTCGGCCGGGGTGTTGAGGTGCAGACGGTCGAGCGGGAGGTGAATGGCTTTCTCACCGACCAGGTGTCGCAGACCACCTCCCAGGCCTCGGCCGACGAGGTGCGCCAGAAGATGCTCAGCCAGATGGAGTCCAGCTTCGGCACCGGAGAGCAGGGCCTGGGCTACACCGCCACCCAGATGTTCAATGCGTTCGGCGACGTCGCGGCCGAGCCCACCGATGCCTCGGCCCGGCGGGTGGTGATCGAGCGTGCCGGTGACCTGGCGTCGATGTTCCGCAGCACCGCCTCCAGCCTGAGCGGCCTGCAGCACGGCGTGACGCAGGACCTGAAGAACAGCGTGGCCGAGGTCAACAACCTGGCCCAGCGCATCGCGGACCTGAACGCCCAGATCGCTGGCACCCGGGGCAGCGCCCAGCAGCCCAACGACCTGCTGGACCAGCGCGATCAGCTGATCCAGGACCTGAGCAGCTACGTGCAGGTCAACCGGGTGGAGCAGGACGACGGCTCACTCAACCTCTTCGTCGGCGGCAGCCAGACCCTGGTGGTCGGCTCGGATGCCTACCAGTTGAAGGCTGCGCCGGACGCTGTCGACAGCTCGGTGACGCGGGTGTCGATCGACGTGGCGGGTGTGAGCCGCAATCTCGACAGCGGCATCCTGGTGGGGGGGCGGCTGGCCGGACTGCTGCAGTTCCAGGACGACGATCTGGCCGCGGCGCGTTCCCAGCTGGACACCCTGGCCAACGGCATCGCCGACCTGGTCAATGGCCAGCAGTCCCAGGGCTGGACCTTGCGCGACGACGGCGCCGGCGGCACGACCCAGGGCACTGACCTGTTCGAGGTGGGCAGCCGAGGGGCCGCCACCTTGAAGCTCAGTGCCGGTTTCGCCACCGACGACATCGCTGCCGCATCGTTGGGTTCACCGGCGTCGGCTGCACGCAGCAGCAACGGCAATGCGCTGGCCCTGCAGAACCTGGCGGATTCCGAACAGTTCGCTGGAGCGACTTTCACCGACTACTTCTCGCAGGTGGTGGCCGATGTGGGCGTGCGGGTTCAGACCGCCGATGCGCGCGCCGATGTCTCTTCCAACCTGGCTGCCGATGCCCGCCAACAACTGGGGGCCGTCACCGGCGTGAACCTGGATGAAGAAGCGGCCAAGCTGCTGCAGTACCAGCAGAGCTACCAGGCCGCAGCCAAGGTTCTGCAGGTGGCGCAGAAGGTGTTCGACACACTGATGTCGCTGGGTGGCTGATGGCGGCATGCCGGGCCCGCGGGGGTCTGCAGTGGTCGCCCAACGGGCCGGTGGGGAACCCTCCTGCCGCCCTTGAACTGAACGAGGTCCGTTGATGAGAGTCTCCACCGCCTACAGCTTCGACTCCACCGTGTACGAGCTGCAGCGCCGCCAGGACGAGCTGACGCACGCCCAGGAGCAGATGAACTCCGGCAAGCGTGTGCTCAAGCCGGGTGACGATCCCACCGCGGCGGCACAGGCCGAGCGGGCCCTGGTCGAGGAGGCCCGCGGCAAGCAGCTGCAGCGCACCATCGACAACAGCCGCAATGTGATGGGCCTGACCGAGTCGGCGCTGGGCAGTGCCATCGAGCTGTCCCAGCAGGCCCGCGAGGCCCTGGTGCTGGCCGGCAACGGCAGCTACACCGACAGCGGGCGGCGGGCCCTGGCCGAAACGCTGAAGCAGGCCCGCGACGAGTTGTTTTCCGTGTCCAACCAGACCGATGCGGCCGGCAACCTCCTGTTTGGCCGGCAAGGGGAGAACTCTGCTCGCTACATCAAGGTGCCCGGGGCCTCGCCCGATGACTGGACGGTGAGCTCGGATGCCGCCGGCGGCCGCCTGGAAGGTGTCTACAGCGACGCCGGAACCCCGCGCGAGAACCTGCCGCTGTCGATCGAGGGCCGCGACACCTGGCTGGGGGGCTCCACCGACGTCTTCACCACGCTCAACAACGCCATTGGCCTGCTGCAGACCGATGGCGCCACCAATGAGCAGGTCTCCCAGGCGGTGACCGATGGCATCGCCGGGCTGGACAGCGTGCTGGACCGGTTTCAGTCCACTCGCGCCGAGGTGGGCGCCATCCTCAACGGCATCGACAGCATCGAGTCGCGCAACAGCGGCCGCATCCTGGCCGCCCAGACCACACGCTCCAACGTCGAGGACATCGACATGGTGGAGGCCATCTCGTCCTTTACCAACAAACAGACCAGTTATCAGGCCGCGCTTCAGTCCTATGCGATGGTCCAGAAGCTGTCACTGTTCAACTACATCAACGGATAGCGGTTTCCGTTCCCCCTGCTTCCTTTCCGCACACGACAAACACCCATGGACGCGCCCATCCTGGCCCAGGTGGCCCTCAGCTACAGCCCGGTGATCGACCGCCACCGCAACGTCATCGCCACCCGCCTGACGGTCTTTCCGATCGTCCCTGGGCAATGGTTGCCGGTGGCCGAACTGCTCAGCACGGTTGGTCAGGTCTGGCCCGCCGACGGACCCCAGGTGGCCCTGTCGGTGCGCAGCGAAAGTGTGCTGGCCGAGCTGTTGTCCGTGCTGCCCAGCGCCAACCTGATGGTCGAGGTGCCCAAGTTCATGGCCTGCGACCCGGTGCATGCGGACGCCATCATGACGTTGGCGGCCGCCGGCAACACGCTGCTGCTGTCCGGCCGGCCGGACCATCCGCTGCCCAAGCACATGCTCGGCAGCTTCAAGTACTCCATCATCGACATCGCCGACGAGCGGCGGCTGACCACCTCGCCGCCCCCGCCGGGTGTGACCCGCTCGATCGGGTTCTGGCAGGAGGGCATCACCACCCAGGCCGAAATGGAAGGGGCCTTTGGTCGCGGGGCGGTGGCCGTGGTCGGCTGGCCCATGGGCGAGCCGCCGAGCGAAGTGACGGCCGCTTCGCTGCGCCGGGCCACGGCGGCCGCCGGCCGTCCGGACATGCAGGTGGTGATCGCGCTGATCAACCAGGTGGACGACGAGGCACCGCTGGCCGAACTGGAGGCCACCCTCAAGCGCGATCCGAACCTGGCGTACAAGTTGATGCGCTACATCAACTCGCCGATCTTCGGTCTGCGTGTCGAGGTCAGCTCCTTCAGTCATGCGGTGATGCTGCTGGGCTACCAGCGCCTCAAGCGCTGGCTGGCCCTGGCGCTGGTGACGGCGGGCAACGACCCCAACCAGCGACCGCTGATGTATGCCGCGGTGCGGCGCGGGCTGATCCTGGAGGCGCTGGGCGGCGAGTCCGGCGACGATGCCGCCAGGAGTGAGCTGTTCATCTGCGGTGTGTTCTCGCTGCTCGACCGCATGTTGCAGATGCCGTTTTCGCGCCTGCTGGAGACCATTCCCGTGCCGGACCGGGTGGCTCAGGCCCTGGTGGCCAGGGAAGGGCCGCATGCGGTGCCGCTGGCGCTGGCGCGTGCGCTCGAAGGCGGGACGGTGCACGACATCCGTGAGTGTGCCGAGCAGGCCATGTTCGACATGCGCAGCGTCAACCGTGCGCTGCTGCACGCGCTGGCGGGCGCGACACAGTTGATCTGAAACTTTCGCACCCCCTGGGCCGCGCAGCGACAGCGCGCTGCATACACTGCAGCGCTGCTGCCTTTGTTGCGGGCCCATGGTCGCCATCCACGCCTCTTCCACTGCGTTTTCCCTGCCGCGCGCGCTGTTCGACAGCCTGGTCGAGCCGGTGCTGGTGTTTTCGCCGGCAGGCCGGTTGCAGTTTGCCAATCAGGCTGCACTCAGGCAGTTGGCCTGTGAGCCCGGCATGGGGTTGGCGGACCTGGAGCAGGTCTTCAGCAGCGGCCTGCTCGATTGGATGCGCAACTGCCTGGCTGCGGGTGCGGTGGTGGCTCAGCCGGCCCATTGGCCTCAGGGGGGGCCGGGTCTGCCGGTCTTCACACCCCTGGACGATCGGCACTGGGTGCTGTGCCTGCCGCTGGAGGATGTGGTCCCGCTGCGCTCACGCGAATCGGCACCGGTGCTGGACGTCGGCGACGAGGCCCTGCGCGAGCTGCACGGCATGCTCTGGGCGGCGCCCTTTCCCGCGGCGCTGCAGGACGAGGGATTTCGCCTCATCGACGTCAACCAGGCCTACCTGGATCTCACCGGCCGTTCGCGCCAGGAGCTGATCGGCCGCGATCCGATGGAGCTGCTGCCCGAGGAGGATCAGGCCGCCGCCCGACAGGAGCGCGAGCAGCTGCAGCGCGATCCCCGCCGGATGCCCTGCCCGGCGCTGCAGGAACAGCGCGTCGTTGACGCCCAGGGGCAACTGCGCTGGGTGCGTTGTGCGCGCTACCTGACGCTGACCCAGGACGGCCGCCGCCTGCAGCTGCTGCTGATGCAGGAGACCACCGCCGAACACGCGGCGCGAGAGCAGGCCGAGCGTTTCTCGCGTGAGCTGGATCAGTGGTTCGACCTGTCGCCGTTGGGCATGGCGCTGTTTGACGAGAGTGGCCTGGTGCTGCGCAGCAACCAGGCCTTCGGGCAGCTGGTCGGCGGTGCGCCGGTGGAGCTGCGTGATGCCTCCGAGGCGGTGCGTGCGCTGCTGCACTGGGATGACGGACGCCTGGCCTTCCCGCTGGAGACCGGTGGGACCTGGGTGACGCTGGAAGGGGCTTTGCCTCGCCCCGAAGCTTCGCCGCGTTGGGTGCGGGCTCTGCTGCGCTGCTATGAGGCGCGGGGAGGGCAGCGGCGCATCATGTGCATGCTTGAGGATCGCACCGCCGAGGAAGAGCGCGACATCGCCCAGCTGCAGCTGGGCGCCCTGGTGGACACCGCCGGCGTGGGTCTCGCGACACTGCGCGGACCGGCGGGTGCGGATGCGCTGGAGCTGGCGCCCGCCCCGGCCGCAGCTCCCACGTCCGTGTCCACGTCTGCATCTGCATCTGCATCTGCATCCACGCAAGGGGCAATGCCGGTTGCTGCTGCGCCGGGCCGGGCGCCTTCTGCCCGAGCCACCTTGCACCAGTCGGTCCGTCGTGAGTGGGTGTTGCCGGCCTCCCTGCCGGAGTACGAGCGCCTGCAGCGCGCACTGAAAGTGGCGCAGCGCTGCGAGGTGCGTTATGCGATCGTCCATCCGGAGCTGGGACCGCGTTGGCTGGTGACCCGGGTGGAGCCCGGACGCCTGGCCTCCGGGCGTCCAACCACCTCGGTGGTGACGCTGGATGTGACCGAGCAGCAGCAGGCGCAGGAGCGTGCCGAGCAGCTGTTGGCCGAGCTGTCCACCATCCTGGAGAGTTCGCCGGCGGGTATCGCCTCGATGCGCGGCTACACGCTGATGCACTGCAACCGGCGCTTCGAACGCATGCTGCGGCTGGGCGCCGGCGCGGGAGTCGGGTCGGACATCCGGGCCCTGCTGGCCACCCGAACCAACAGCCTGGTGACGCCCAGTTCGTTGAACGACAGCCTGGACCAGGGGGTGCTCTACGAAGCCGAGCTGGAGGTGGCCGCAGACGACGGGGCGCTCCACTGGTATGCACTCACCATCCGCCGCACCGGCCCGGGTAGCGAGACCCCGCAGGCCATTGCGGTGCTGTCGGAGATCACCCGCCTGAAGTCGCAGCAGGTCCAGCTGGAGAGCCTGGCCCATGAGCGTGAACAGATGGCGCAGGTGCTGGGCCAGCAGGCCGACCGCACCCGTGCGGTGCTGGACTCGGTGCTGGTGGGCATCGTCACGGTCAACCATGCCGGCGTGATCTCCTGGCTGAACCGGTCGGCGCGCCGCATGTTCGGCGGCGATCTGGGCGATTTCCTCGGCCAACCGATCGATGCGGTGGCCACCCAGGATGAGTACCACCCCTTCCGCCACAGCCTGGAATTGTTCGACCAGTTGCGCGACGGCGAGGCGGTGAAGTTCGAATGCCGGGTGCAGGGCCGTGACGGTCGCACCTTCTGGGTGGTGGGCAATGCGGTCGCCACGCTCAGCCTGGACGGCTCGCGCGAGCTGATCTACGCGCTGCTGGACATTGAGCAGCGCCGTCAGGCGGAGGCCCGCATTGCGCAGGCGAGGGCCTCGCTGCAGCGCATCATCGAAGCCGCGCCGATGGCGATCGCCCTGTTCGACGCGGCCAGCCTGGAGGTGCAGCAGATCAACCGGGTGGCCGCCGAGTGGGTGGGCCTGGCTGCGGAGGCGGCGGTGGGTCGCACACCGGAGCAGCTGTTTGCGCAGCCGGTGGCCGCACAGATGCGCAACGACCTGCTGGCGGTGCAGCTCCAGCCCGGCAGCACGACCCAGCGGGAGTACCGCTTTGCACAGGGGGCTGGGACACTTCATACCTGGGAGGCGCGTTTCCTGGTGCTGGCCCGCTCGGGTGACCGGGTGGATCAGGTGCTGCTGGTGGCGTCGGACGTGACCGCCCAGCGTGCCGCTCAGCAGGCCGAACTGGCCGCGGCGATCGCCCAGCGGGAAATGCTGGTGCAGGAGGTGCACCACCGCATCAAGAACAACCTGCAGGGTGTGGCCGGGCTGATGCAGCAGGTGGCGGCCCGTCGGCCGGAGGTGCAGCCCATCATCGCCGAGGTGGTCGGGCAGGTGCAGGCGATCGCACAGGTCTACGGCCTGCAGGTGGGCGGTGTGGGCCCGCTCAAGCTGGCCAGCGTGGCCGAAGCCATCGTCCAATCGGTGCAACGCACCTTTGGGCGCAGCATCCGCTGGGCGGCGTGGAGTCCGTCGGGCCAGCCCGAGCCGGCGCCGCTGTGGACCTTGCCGGAGGCCGAGGCCATTCCCATCGCCCTGACCCTGAACGAGCTGCTGACCAACGCCATCAAGCACAGCCCTGCGCTGGCCGAAGTGGGCTGCGAGCTGCACAGTCTGGCGGACGGTGCCCGCATCGAGATCACCAACCCGGGCCGCCTGCCCGAGGGATTCCGCATCGACAACCGCCCGGCCACAGTCTCCGGGCTGGGATTGGTGCGGGCACTGCTGCCGCGGCGGCATGCCGCCCTGGAAATCGATCAACAGGGTGATCGGGTGGTGGCCGCGGTCACCCTGCGGGCCCCGCTGCTGACGGCCCTGGCGCCGCCTGCGCTGTCCCGGGCCGAGCAGCAGGCGGGCCCCGCCGCAGCCCTGCTTCCCGCGGGGGCGTTGAACTGAGCGCCGTCAGGGTGCAGCCCCTTCATCGAACTCGACCCAGGAAACGTCCATGAACCCGAGTCCTTCCATCAGCGGCATGCGCTCCCGGACCGAGTCTGCGCCCGTGCCCGATCCCGTTCGCCCAACGGACGGCGCAGGCACTGCACGGCGGCGCCTGCTGGTGGTGGACGACGACCGGCTGGTGCTGGCCACCCTGGTGCACGGGCTGGTGCATGCCGGCTTCGATGTGATCGATGCGGACAACGGCGACGACGCCATCCTGCTGGCGCGTGAACACCGCCCGGAGATGGCGCTGCTGGACATCCGCATGGACGGCCTGAGCGGCTTCGATGTGGCGGCCTACCTGCGCGACCACCTGCACATCCCGTTCATGTTCCTGTCGGCGTTCAACGACGAGGCCACGGTGGCGCAGATCCGTGCCCTCGGGGCACTGGCCTACCTGGTCAAACCGCTGGATGTGGCGCAGATCGTCCCGGTGGTGGAGCAGGCCCATGCCGAGGCTCTGCGGCTGGCTCGTTCGGCCGCCCAGGCCTCGGCCAATGCTGCGGCCCTGCCGGTGGGGGAGGGGGCGGCTTCATCCGGGGCAACTCCGGCTGCAACAGCGTTGGACGATGCACCGACGCTGCTGCAGCAACCGGTGCCGCTGGCGGTGGGCATCCTGATGCACCGCTACTCGTTGAACCGCCAGGTGGCCCTGGATCGGTTGCGCCGGGCGGCCGCCCAGGAGGGGCGTTCACTGGAGCAGACCGCGACCGCCGTGGTCACCGCGGTGGAGCAACTGGTGCTGCCCGGAGGACTTTGATGGCGCAACCGACGACGTCGATGGCGCGACGGTGGGTGCCCCCGCGGAGTCGGGTCAACCGGGCAGGGTGAAGTAGAAGCAACTGCCTCGATCGACCTCGGACACCGCCCAGATCTGCCCGCCGTGGCGCGCCACGATGCGCCGCACCGAGGCCAGACCGATGCCGTTGCCGGCAAACTCGCTGGCGCTGTGCAGGCGTTGGAAGGGGCTGAACAACCGATCGGCGAAGCGCATGTCGAATCCCGCACCGTCGTCGCAGACGGCAAACACGGGGATGGCGGCCGGCGCCCCGGGTGGCTGGCGCATCTCACAGCGCAGGCCGATGTGGGCCACCTCTCGCCGGGCGCTGTACTTCCAGGCATTGCCCAGCAGGTTCTCCAGCACACTGCGCAGCAGCGCCGGGTCGCCCATTGCACTGAGCCCCGGCTGCAGGTCGAACTCCACCTGTCGCTGGGGTGCCTGCTGGTGCATCTCCTGCGCGATCTGCTGAGCCAGACTGGAGAGTGCCACCGGCTCCCGACGCAGGGCCTGGCTGGACAGGCGTGACAGGGCCAGCAGCGCATCGATCATCGAATTCATCCGCGCTGCGGCACCCAGCACCCGGTCGAGGTGATCGTTGCCGACCCGGTCCAGCACGGCGCCGTAATCCTCCCGCACGATGCGGGTGAAGCCTTCGATGACCCGGATCGGCGCACGCAGGTCGTGTGAGACGCTGTAGGCGATCGACTCCCGCTCGCCCATCGGCGCGGCCTCACTCTCCGGCGCAGGCGGCAGCCAGATCAGGCAGGCGCCATCGCCCAGAGGCAGGCGGCGGACGGTGGCCTGTGCCGGCGTCGGAGACGGTGTTGGTGAGGCCGGGTCAGCCAGTACGGCACGGATCGGGTCCGATGGCCAGCCGGGATGTGTGCTCAGCCAGGTTGACAAGGGCTGCAGGCGCTCCTGCGAAAGCCCTGCCGGCAGGTCGGAACCCGGGCCCTGCGCGGTCGTCTGCTGCGGGTGGACCTGATGATGAACCGCGATGACGATCCAGTCTCCGGCCGCGGGCTGCAGCAGCAGGCCGACACCCGGCAGTTGCTGCAGCAGGTCGATCTGCCATTGCAGTGAGCCGGTGCTGCCGTCGTGGCCGCGGTGCGCATCGACCCCTTCGGCTGCGCTGCTCGGCGCCCTCTCAAAGGCGGCCTGTGCCGCAGACGGCGCATCAGCGTGGGTGACGTGGGTGGCTTGGGGCCGCGCACCGACCAGGGTGAACGCCGCCGCCAAGCTGGCCACGCCGGCCAGCCCTGCCAGGGCGGCCAGTGCGAGGGGAGCTTCGACCGTCCAGGCCACAGCGCCGCCGGGGGGCCAGTGGACTGCCATTTGCCAGCCGCCCCAGGCCAGCGCCAGCCACCCCAAGGCGGCGGCGGCCGCCGCCGGCAGCAGCGCCCACCATCTGGCCAGGAAGCCCCGCCGGGTTGTGCAATCAGGGCGCTCGGGGCCAGGGATCATGGCGGAGATTGTAGGGAGCGGTCCCGGTCGGAAGCCGTGCCTGCGCTGTCAGCTTTTTGGCGCTTGGACGCAGTTTCATCTCGCGTGGCGCCGCAACCCGGCCCGGCGTCGGAATCACCGCAGGCCTGGTGCGGCGAGCGGTATCGGCTGGAACACGCACAGCTGCAGCCCCTTGCGAAAGCTTGCGCACAAGGAATGCCGATCCCCGTGCGAGCCGTCACGTTCGCTGAACCGGCACCCAGGGAGGGCCCGGGCAGAATCCTTGAAGGAGCAGAGCATGGCAGTGGACAGGCAACCGTTGGATTCGATCGACCGGCGCGCGGTGCAGACCCGCGTGCTTCCGACGCGTCTGTGATGACCTCGCTGCTGCGCCACAGGGTGGTAGACGCACCTGCACCCGAAGTTCTGCTGGTCGATGACGACGAGGTCAACTTGTTGCTCACCGCATCGGTGCTGCGGGGGCAGGGATTCCGGGTCCAGGAGTTCCGCGGTGGCGAGGAACTGTTGCGCCACCTGGCGACGTCCACGCCGGACCTGGTGATCCTGGATGCCCTGATGCCGCAGCTGGATGGTTTTGCCACCTGCGAGCGGCTGCGCGCCCTGCCGGGCTGCGAATTGCTGCCCGTGTTGATCCTGACCGGGCTGGACGACGAGGATTCGATCGAACGGGCCTATGAGGCCGGTGCCACCGACTTCTTCGTCAAGAGCGGCCGCTGGAACCTGCTCGCAGGGCGGCTGCGTTACCTGCTGCGCACCGCTCGCATCAACCAGGAGCTGCAGCGCAGCCGTGCCAAGCTGGCGCGGGCCCAGGACCTGGCCCGCATGGGCAGCTTCGAGTGGAGGATGGGTCCGCGTGCCCTGAGGCTGGAGCCTGAGGCGCTGCGCGTGCTGGGGCGGGGCCCTCGGGAGACCTTCGGCGCCAAGCAACTGCTGCGCACCATCGTCGGCTCGGCCCGCAGCGGGCTGCTCAGCCAACTGCGCGAAGTGCTGCGACATGCCACGGTGCTGGACAGCGACGTCACCGTGGCCCTGCCGGACGGGCGCAGGCGCATCGTCCACATCGAGGCCGAGCCGGAGTTCGGCGAATCCGGTGCGCTGGTGGGCTACACCGGGGTGATCCAGGACGTCACCGATCGCCGACTGATCGAGGACAAGATCAAGCACCTGGCCAATTTCGACTCGCTCACGGGTCTGCCCAATCGGCGCCAGCTGATCTGGCGGGCCGAGCGGGCGCTGGACTATGCCCGTCGCCTGGGGCACCCCTTTGCGCTGCTGCTGATCGATCTGGATCGGTTCAAGGGCATCAACGACACCCTCGGTCATGGCGCCGGCGATGAATTGCTGGTCGAGGTGGGGCGGCGGCTGAAGTGCTGCCTGGGACACCACGAACATGTGGTGGATGTGTCCCTGGACGGCGGTCTGCTTCGCACCCACCGTGTGCTGGAAGCGGTCGGTCGGCTCGGCGGTGACGAATTCGTGGCGCTGCTGCCCGAAATCCATGACGAGGCCCAGGCCCAGGAGGTGGCTCGCCGGCTGTTGGAGGTCACCCGAGTGCCGATCCAGTTGGAGGGACAGGAGTACTTCGTGACCGCCAGCATCGGCGTGGCAGTGTTTCCCCGGGACGGCCAGACGGTGGTGGACCTGCTGCGCAATGCCGATCTGGCGATGTACTCGGTCAAATCGGCTGGGCGCAATGGCGCGCAGATGTACCGGCCCGAACTGTCCGGCAAGGGACGCCAGAAGCTCGAGCTGGAGAGCGCGTTGCACAAGGCCCTGGAGCGCGGCGAGCTGGTGCTCCACTACCAGCCCAAGGTCGAGGTGGGAGGCAGCCGCGTCACCGGGGTGGAGGCGCTGATGCGCTGGCGCCGCGGTGATGTGCTGGTGCTGCCGGTGGACTTCATTCCGCTGGCGGAGGAAACCGGCCTGATCGTGCCGATGAGCGAATGGGCCCTGCGCGAGGCGGCTCGCCAGGTGCGCGCCTGGCGCGACGAATACGGCCTGGATCTGACGGTGGCCGTCAACCTGCCGGGTTGCGCCTTCGAGCGCAGCAACCTGGTGGAGCTGATGCAGGGGGCGGCGGCGATGCACGGGGTGCCGCTGCGTTCGCTCGAACTGGAGATCACCGAAACCGGTCTCATGAAGGATCTGCAGGGGGTGATTCCGGCGCTTCACCGCCTGACCCAGAGTGGCGTGGGCATCTCCATCGACGACTTCGGCACCGGTTACTCCTCCCTGGCCTATCTGACCCAGCTGCCGATCTGTGAAGTGAAGATCGACCGGTCCTTCGTCCACGACCTGGGGGTGACGGAACAAAGCTCCGCGGTGATCACGGCCATCATTGCCCTGGCGCGGGCGCTGGGGTTGCGGGTGATTGCCGAAGGGGTGGAGAACGAGCGTCAGCGCGAGGTGCTGACGCGCCTGGGCTGCCAGTTGATGCAGGGTTACCTGTTCGGCCGGCCGCTGCCGGCGGCGGAGCTGGCCCGCTGGCTGGCGCCGCTCAAGACCCCGGCCTGGCCATTGCCGGTGCATTCTGCCGGTCGGGCCACCGAGGTCGGCCTGGAGAGCGCTCAGACCACTCTGCCGGTGTTTCTGGATTCTGTGGCTGGGCCCGCGTGAACTGCTGCCGTGCCGTTGTTCGGAGGCTTTGCGCTGAAGCAGCGGCGCTGCATCGTGGCCTGCCCGGGTCGGCCGGCACAATGGTCTGTCTCGGGATCGAGCCTTTGCAGGCGCCGTTGCGCAGGTCAATCCTCCCCGGGACAGGGGCCTGTCGGCGGTGCTTGGCGTCGGGCGGCGGATGTGCAGTGACACGTCATTCATGACTCAGACAGACAGCAAGACCACCGGTGGATTCGAGGCATCGGCACCCCAGTCGGTGCCGGTGTTCGTGGCAGCCCTTTCCGAGCCGCTGATTGCGGTGGGCTGCTTTCTTGCGGTGACGCTGCTGCACGGCGAACCGGTGGGGCGCGCCGCCATGGTGCTGTGCATCCTGCTGCTGGTGCTGATGTTCCCAGGCACCAACCGCTACTACGAGCAGCGTCTGAACGCCGCGGTGGACATCGCGTCGGCCTGGGGGGTGGTGCTGGCCATCCTGGCCCTGTGCGGCTATGCGACCGACAGCGTCAAGTTTTTCGAGCCGATGGTGCTGGTCTGGTGGGCGCTGCTGACGCCGCTGGTGCAGTTCGGCTCGGTGCTGGCCGGGCAGGCCGTCATGCGCCGCCATGCCCAGCAGCCCGACACCCGGCGGCCGGCCCTGGTGATTGGTGCCGGGCCCCTGGGTGCCAAGGTGGCGCAGGCGCTGCACCAGCGCCGCAGTTTCGGCAGTGACTTCGTGGGCTACCTGGAGGATCGCCAGCCCCAGCGCTGTGATCCCGGGGCGGTGGAGCACATCGTGGGCCGCTTCGACGAGGCGGCCGACTGCATCCGGCGCCTGCGGGTGCGCGACGTCTACATCACCCTGCCGTTGAGTTCACAGCCGCGCATCGTGCGCCTGCTGGCATCGCTGCACGACAGCGCGGTGTCCATCTACTTCGTGCCGGACGTCTTTGGCGTCAGCGTCATCCAGGGCCGCATGCTCAACATGGATGGTGTGCCGGTGGTCAGCCTGCTGGAAAGCCCCTTCGTCGGCATCAACGGCCTGGTCAAGCGCCTGAGCGACCTGATGATCGCAGCGCTGCTGCTGGTGTTGCTGTCGCCGCTGATGCTGCTGATCGCCGCCGGGGTGAAGTTGGGCTCACCCGGCCCGGCCATCTTCCGCCAGCGCCGCAACGGGCTGGATGGCGAAGAGATCGTGGTCTACAAGTTCCGCTCGATGCGGGTGCAGGAAAACGGTGCCCAGGTGCGCCAGGCCACCCGTGACGATCCCCGCGTGACGCCTTTCGGTGCCTTCCTGCGGCGCACCTCGCTGGACGAGCTGCCGCAGTTCATCAACGTGCTGCAGGGGCGCATGAGCATTGTCGGCCCCAGGCCGCATGCGGTGGCCCACAATGAGCAGTACCGACCGATCATCCGCTCCTACATGGTGCGCCACAAGGTTCGCCCGGGCATCACCGGCTGGGCCCAGGTGAACGGACATCGCGGGGAGACCGACGTGATCGAGAAGATGGAGGCCCGCGTGGCCTACGACATCGAATACCTGCGCAACTGGTCGCTGGGACTGGATCTGCGCATCATTGCCCGCACGGTCAAGCTGGTGCTGCTGGACCGCAATGCCTTCTGAATCACCTTCTGGCTGCCTTGCGCGCCGGCCCTGCAACGGACTTCACCTCAGGACCTGACCCATGACGACTTCTCCACGACGCCGGCCCTGCAGCCCCACCCTCCTGGCAGCCTCCGCCGTGCTGCCGCTGTTGTGTGCACCAGCGTGGGCCGAAGGCAATCCGTACTACCTGGGGGCTGCGCTCACCGTCACCCAGGACAGCAACGTCCGCCGTGCCCGTGAAGGCTCCGAGCAGTCGGACACCATCACCGCCGCCGGGGTGAGGCTGGGCGTGGACCAGGCGTTGGGGCGGGGTCGCCTGGTGCTGGATGGCTCGGCCAACAGCAACCGCTACAGTCGTGCGGCGGATCTCAACCATGTGGACTATGCGCTGCTGGGCCGGCTGGACTGGGCCACGGTGGAGCGGCTGTCCGGCACGGTGGCGGTGAACGGGGCCCAGCAGCTCTACCGCGACAGTGCCCGGGCCGATCAGGCCCGCACCGTGGTGCGCAGCGAGGGCATCTCGGCCCAGGCGGCCCTGGGGGTGGTGACCCGCCTGAGCTTTGAAGCCGGTGTGTCGGCCAGCCGGGTGCGTTACGACAACACCCTTTACCGCAGCAACGACCTCGACCAGAAGTCGGCCTTTGGCGGTCTGCGCTTGCGCCCAGTCCGGACCTGTCGCTGCGCACGCGCCTGCGGCGCACCGACATCGACTACCCGACCTACTCCACCCTGGGGGCCAACAGCGTGCGCCGCAACGAACTGGAGATCGGCTCCACCTGGCGTCCCAGCGGAGCCAGCACCCTGGACGCTCAGCTCAGCCGGGCGCGCGATACGCACAGCATCGTGGCCGGGCGCAACTTCGACAGCTGGACGGGGGGCTTGTCCTGGAACTGGCGCGCCTCGGGCAAGACGGGCGTGGGCCTGTCCCTCAAGCGCGAGAGCAGCGTGGGCTCCTACGGTGATTACGGCCTGCCGGGGCTGGATACCGGTGAGGCCAAGCTGCGCACCGCCGTCAACCTCAACACCAGCTGGGAGGCCACCGGCAAGATCCGCCTGACCGCGGGGCTGGGGTACGCCCGGCGCAACCTGGACGGCGCCTTCTCCACCGCTGCGTCCCAGCCGACCACCGACACCACCTCCTCCGCCAGCATCGGCATGGTCTACACCCTGCTGCGCAACGTGGAACTGGGCTGCTCCGTGGCGCACGAGAACCGCAGCGTCGGCAACGAGGCTTCGACCCTCACCTACCCCTACAGCGACACCCTGGTGCGCTGCTACGGCGAGGTGTTCCTGCGTTGAGGCCCGCGCCGCAGGCGGGCCCCCCATTCAAGGGGCCGTGCCGGCAACGACAAAGGGGCCCTCGGGCCCCTTTGTCGTGGGTGTCGTCACCGCTGCGGTCGACTGTGCCGAAGCTCGGGACGGGCCCGAGCCATGCATCGCCAACGCTTCAGGGCCGGCCGATGGACTGGTACTCCAGCCCGAAGCCGCGGATCAGTGCCGGCTCGTAGAGGTTGCGGCCGTCGAAGACGCGCTTGTCCTTGAGGGTGTCGCGCAGGCCTTCGAAGTCCGGCGTGCGGAATTCCTTCCACTCCGTCACGATCAGCAGAGCGTCGGCGCCTTCCAGGGCCTGCATCTGCCCATCGGCATAACTCAGGCCGGCCCAGCCTTCCATCACCCGGTTGGCCTCGGTAGCGGCCACCGGGTCGTAGGCCTGTACCTTGGCGCCGCGCTGAAGCAGCTCGGCGATGATGACGCGGCTGGGGGCTTCGCGCATGTCGTCGGTGTTGGGCTTGAAGGCCAGGCCCCACATCGCGAAGGTTTTGCCGCTCAGGTCTTCACCGTAGGCCTTGACCACCTTCTGCACCAGCACCAGCTTCTGCTCGTCGTTGACGGCTTCCACAGCGGTCAGCATCTTGGAGGGCAGGCCGGCGTCGGCGGAGGTCTTGGCCAGCGCCTTGACGTCCTTGGGGAAGCAGCTGCCGCCGTAACCCGCGCCTGCGTAGAGGAAGTGCGTGCCGATGCGCGGATCGGAGCCGATGCCCGCGCGCACCAGTTCGATGTCAGCGCCCACCTTCTCGGCCAGGCGCGACAGCTCGTTCATGAAGCTGATGCGGGTGGCCAGCATGGCGTTGGCGGCGTACTTGGTGAACTCGGCGCTCTTCACGTCCATCACCAGCAGGCGGTCGCGGTTGCGCACGAAGGGGGCGTACAGCGCACGCATCAGCAGGATGGCCTGCTCATCCTCCGCACCCACCACCACCCGGTCGGGCTTCATGAAGTCCTGCACCGCTGCGCCTTCCTTCAGGAACTCCGGGTTGGAGCAGACCGAGAAGTGCAGGTCGTTGTGGCGCTTGGCCAGTTCGTCCGCCACCGCGGCGCGCACCTTGTCGGCGGTGCCCACCGGCACGGTGGACTTGTCGACGATGACCTTGTAGTCGGTCATCAGTCGGCCGATGTTGCGTGCCGCAGCCAGCACGTACTGCAGGTCGGCCGAACCGTCCTCGTCCGGCGGCGTGCCCACGGCGATGAACTGGATCGTGCCGTGCGCCACCGCGCGTTCGATGTCGGTGCTGAACTCCAGGCGGCCGGCGGCCACGTTGCGTCGCACCACCTCCAGCAGGCCCGGCTCGTGGATCGGGATGCCGCCGTCGTTCAGGATCTTGATCTTGGCCGGATCCACGTCCAGGCAGAGCACATGGTTGCCCATCTCGGACAGGCACGCGCCGGTGACCAATCCAACATAACCTGTGCCGACAACAGTGACCTTCATGGGGAGACGTTCCTTGGAATGCGCAGCGAGGGCGCAGAAAACCTGATTGGCAAAAAGTGAGTGGCGATTTGTAGCCGATTTAGGGGCCTTTCCGGATGACTGGCCGCAGGAAAGTGCCTACGCGGCGCGAAAACCTGCCGCCGCAGGCTTCCGGTGCACCCCCAGGCTTCCCCAGAAACTCCCCACTGAGGGGGAGTGACAGCCGCAGGCACTGCGCCAGCATCGGTAGCCACCGCGGCGCCTGTGCGCTGCATGAAGGAGCGACGATGCACCAACCGAATGGCGCCTGGAGCCGGCGCCGCTGGCTCAAGACCGGTGTCCTGATGTGGGGGTTCGGGCGGCTGGCGCGGGCCGATGAGACCCTGCGACCGCCCGTGCTGAGCCTGGCGCGGCCGATGCCTCCGGGCCTGCACCCCGAGGGTTGGCTGGTCAGCGAGAAGTACGACGGCGTGCGCGCCCACTGGGACGGCCAACAGCTGCGCAGCCGCAGCGGCCACCGCATCGCATTGCCGCAGGTACTGCTGGCCCAGCTGCCGTCCGGCCAGCCGCTGGATGGGGAGCTCTGGCTGGGGCGCGGCCAGTTTCAGTCCCTGATGTCGCTGCTCCAGACCGCGGACGCGGCGGCGCCGGGCTGGCAGCACCTGCGCTACATGGTGTTCGACTGGCCCGGCGGACCGGGGCGTTTCGATGAGCGCATCGCTGCGCTGCGGGCCCGTTTGCATGCGCCCGGCGAGGGGCCTGGCCCGGTGGAGGTGGTCGAGCAGTTGAGCTTCGAGACCCGGGTCGAGCTGCGCAGGCATTTCCAGTCGATGGTGACCGCAGGAGCGGAGGGCCTGGTGCTGCACCGTGCAGATGCTCCCTGGGAAGCCGGGCGAAGCGACCATCTGCTGAAGTGGAAGCCGGTGCAGGATGCCGAGGCGGTGGTGATCGCCCACCTGCCCGGGCAGGGCCGGTTCACCGGCCAGGTGGGTGCGCTGCGGGTGCGCGATGCCGAGGGCCGTGTCTTCAGCGTCGGCTCCGGACTGGACGATGCCACCCGGCGTGCGCCGCCGCCGATCGGCAGCCTGATCACCTACCAGCACCGCGGCTGGACTTCGCGCGGGCTGCCGCGTTTTGCCACCTACCTGCGCGAACGCAGGGAGCCCTGAGGCGATGTGGTTGCTGCTGCGTTCTGAGGTAAGGTCGGGCCCTCTGTTCCTCTGTGTGACCCGACTTCCACCGCGCATCCGTGAGTGACCTCAGCTTCTTCTGGCACGACTACGAAACCTTCGGCCGCCAGCCCCGTCGGGACCGCCCGGCGCAGTTTGCCGGGCTGCGCACCGATGCCAACCTGCAGGAGATCGACGCGCCGCTGATGTTCCACTGCCAGCCCGCGCCGGACTTCCTGCCCGACCCGGAAAGCTGCCTGCTCACCGGCATCCTGCCGCAGGAGTGCCTGGCGCGCGGCCTGCCGGAGGTGGCCTTTGCCGAGGCCATCCACGAACAGCTGGCCCGGCCCGGCACCGTGGGGGTGGGTTACAACTCCATCCGCTTTGACGACGAGGTCACCCGCCACCTGTTCTGGCGCAACCTGATCGACCCCTATGCGCGCGAGTGGCAGAACGCCTGCGGCCGCTGGGACCTGCTGGATGTGCTGCGCTGCTGCCACGCGTTGCGGCCGGAAGGCATCGAATGGCCGCGCCAGCCGGACGGACGTACCTCCTTCAAGCTGGAACTTCTGACCGCCGCCAACGGCCTGCAGCACGAGGCGGCGCACGATGCGCTGTCGGACGTGCGGGCCACCGTGGCGCTGGCGCGTCGGGTCAGGGAGTGCCAGCCGCGCCTGTTCGACTTCTGTCTACGCCTGCGCCAGAAGTCCGAGGTGTTGGCTGAAATCGAGTCCGCTCAGCGGCAGGGCCGGCCCTTCCTGCACATCTCCGGCATGTACGGCGTGGAGCGCGGCTGCCTGGCGCTCGTGTGGCCGCTGGCGCCGCACCCGCGCAACAAAAACGAGATCATCGTCTGGGACCTGGCCCACGACCCCGCCGAGCTGTTCACCCTGGATGCGGCGGCGATCCGCGAGCGGCTCTTCACCCGCAGCGAGGATCTGCCCGAGGGGGTGGCGCGGCTGCCGATCAAGACGATCCACCTGAACCGCGCGCCGATCGTCATCGGCAACCTCAAGACGCTGGGCCCGGAACAGGCCGCGCGCTGGGGCGTGGACATCCCCACCGCCCTGCAGCATGCCGAAACCGCTGCCCGGCGCGGTGCCAGCCTGGGCGGGATGTGGGATGAGGTGTTTGCCCGCCCGCCCTCGGCAGCCCCGGTGGATGTGGACGAGGACCTCTACGGCGGCTTCATCGGCCCGGCCGACCGCCGTACGCTGGAGCGACTGCGCGCCCTGTCGCCCGAAGCGCTGGCCGAACGCCACCCGGCCTTCGAGGACGGCCGGTTGGACGAACTGCTGTTTCGCTTCCGCGCCCGCAACCACCCCCAGACCCTGGGAGACGACGAGCGCACTCGCTGGCAGCAGCACTGTGCCGACCGTCTGCACGGCGGTGCCGGCGGCGCGGTGACGTTGGCCGCTTTCCTGGAGCGCATCGACCAGCTCAGCGAGGCCCTGCCAGAAGACGACGAACGCGGTCCGGCGTTGCTGGGCGCGCTGGTCGAATACGCCGAGCAGATCGCCCCCGAACAGGGCTGAATCCGGCCCTGCAGCCGTCCCGCCGCTTTCCCGTACATTCCCCGCAGATTCCCCGCAGATTCCCCGTACAGGGCACACCACAACCGACATGAGCATTCAGTGGTTCCCCGGCCACATGGCCACCACCCGCCGCGCGATCGCCGACCGCGTCAAGGACGGCATCGACGTGGTGATCGAGATGCTGGATGCCCGCCTGCCCGGCTCCAGTGCCAATCCGCTGCTGGCCGACCTGACCCACGGTCGTCGGGCGTTGAAGATCCTCAACAAGCAGGACCTGGCCGACGCGGCGCACACGGAAGCCTGGCTTGCCCACTACAACGCCCAGCCCGGCACCCGCGCCATCGGCCTGGACGCCAGCGCCAGTGCGCCGGCGCAACGCATCATGGCCGCGGCGCGCGAGCTGGCGCCCCACCGCCGCGGTCTGGACAAGCCTCTGCGCCTGCTGATCTGCGGTGTACCCAACGTCGGCAAGTCCACGCTGATCAACACCCTGGCCGGCAAACGTGCCGCCAAGACTGGCGACGAGCCTGGCATCACCAAACAGGAGCAGCGCATCGCCCTGGCCAGCGACTGCTACCTCTACGACACACCCGGCATGCTCTGGCCGAAGATCCTGGTGGATCAGGCCGGCTACCACCTGGCCGCCAGCGGCGCGGTGGGCCGCAACGCGCTGGACGAGGAGGTGGTGGCCGCGGAACTGATCGGCCGGCTGCGCCAGCTCTACCCGCAGGTGCTGACCGCGCGCTACCGACTGACCGACGGTGTCGAAGTGGCCGAAGTGGCCGAAGTGGCCGAAGTGGCCGAAGTGGCCGAAGTGGCTGATTCAGGCCTGAACGACCTGGAGCTGCTGGAGGCCATCGGCCGCAAACGCGGCTGCCTGCGCCCGGGCGGGGTGGTGGACCGGCAGAAGGCGGCCGAGGCGGTGCTCAACGACTTCCGCTGCGGCGCGCTGGGCCGCATCACGCTGGAGGCGCCCGAGGAGTTTGCGCAGTGGACCGCCGCGGCCCAGGCCGCCGAAGAGGCCCGCCAGGCCGAGCGGGCGGCCGGCCGGCGGGGGCGGCGCGGTGCGCTGGCGCGTTTCGCGGAGGAAGAGGTCGATGTCGAGGCAGGCGATGAAGCGGGCGAGGGCAGCGCTGAGGGCATCGCCGTACCGCGGCCGGCGCGGCGCCCGCGCGGCCCGCGCCAGAGCCGCTGACCGGTCACAGGTTCTCAGGTCGGCATCGACCCCCCGCTGCGGTGGCGGCGGGGCAGGGTTCAGCCGCGCAGCCCGTCGAACAGCAGCTTCAGCCCGCTGATGGCGGTGCCGGCCCAGACCAGCCGGAAGAACCAGGCCTTGGAGATCCGTCCGGAGGCCCACACCCCCAGCCGCACGCCCACCGCCGCCACCGGCAGCAGCAGGGCCGAGGTGGCCAGGTTGCGCAGGTCGATCAGCCCCAGCAGGCTGTAGGGCAGCCACTTGGAATAGTTGATGGTGGTGAAGAACACCGCGCTGGTGGCCGCGAAATGCAGGGGCTCCATGCGCCGGGGCAGCAAGGCCATCGCGATCGGCGGGCCGCCGGCGTGCGCGATGAAGCTGGTGAAGCCGGAGAAGGCCGCCAGCGCGCCGGTCTGCAGCGGCCCGGGCGGTGGTGCATCGGCGCGCGGCGGCCGCAGCCACTGCAGCAGCAGGAATCCCAATGTCACCGCGCCCACCAGACCGGACACGGTGGCCGGGTTGAGCGCCCCAAAACCCCACCAGCCCAAGCCCAGCCCGAGCAGGCCAGCCGGCAACAGCTGGCGCAGCACCCCCCAGTCCGGGCCGCGTCGAAGGGCCCACAGGCCCATCAGGTCCGCCGCACAGAGGATCGGCAGCATGATCGCCGCCGCCTGCGGCACCGTGACCGCCAGCGCCAGCATGGGGGTGGCCAGCGAGCCGATGCCCGAGGCAAAGCCGGACTTGGACAGCCCGATCAGCAGCGCCCCCGGGATGGCCAGGGCGTAGAAAACCGGCTCGGAGATGACCCCCAGGCTCATCGGTGGGCCCCGGCCGGGTGCCGGGTGGGTGTGCCGCGTTGCTCAGGCGACGACACAGGCGTCCTCGAAGGCCAGGCGCGCCGCGCGTGCGCGCAGCCCGGCCGGGTCGCCATGGCCGAGGTTGCACACCACCATCGTCTTGACCGCGCGGCCGCCCCAGAAAGCGGCGTCCACCGCCGCAGCATCGAAGCCGGCCATCGGCCCGCAGTCCAGCCCCAGCGAGCGGGCGGCCAGGATGAAGTAGCCGATCTGCAGCCCCGCGTTCAGGCTGGACATGCCCTCGCGCGCGGCCGGCTGCCCCGCCAGGCGCTCGGCCACCGCGCTGGCGTGCGGGGCCAGCAGCGGCATCTGGGTGTGGAAATCCAGGTCACGGCCCAGCAGCGCCACGGCCGGCGCGGCGGCCGTCTTGGCCCGGTTGCCTTCGGCCATCAGCGGGATCAGGCGCTCCCGGGCTTCGGGCGATTGCACGAAGCACACCCGCAGCGGGCTGGTGTTCATCGCGGTGGGGCCCCATTTGGCCAGGTCGTAGAGCTGCCGCAGCTGGGCGGCGTCGACCGGCTCATCGCGCCAGGCGTTGTGGGTGCGGGCATCGGTGAAGAGCTGGGCCAGGGCGGCGGCGTCGAGGGCTGGGGTCATCGTTCGAGGTGCTTTTGTGGAGGGTGCGCGCAGGGACATGTGGTCCGACGGCAGAATTGTCGGATGTTCACCCCAGCCAGCACGACGTCCGGACATTCTTCTGCGAGGCCTGGCGCAAGCAGCGCGCCGCCGAGACCTTGTCGCCGATGGAGACCCTCGCGGCCGAATGGATCGACCGCCACCCGGAGTACCACGCTGACCTGGCCGACCTGCAGGCCGCCCTGGCGGCGGTGTACACGGTGGAGGAGGGGCGCAGCAACCCCTTCCTGCACCTGTCGATGCACCTGTCGATCAGCGAACAGTGCTCCATCGACCAGCCCCGCGGCATCCGCCAGGCGGTGGAGCTGCTGGCCGCCCGCCGGGGCGACCTGCACCAGGCGCAGCACGAGGTGATGGAGTGCCTGGGCGAGATGATCTGGACCTCCCAGCGCAGCGGCCTGCCGCCCGACCCGCACGCCTACCTGGACGCGGTGCGTCGTCGCGCGACAAGTTGATCCCCAGGGGCAGGCACCGATGCCTGCGGTGCAGGTGACGATGCCGTTCAGCGCGGGGCGGGTTCGGCGTCGATGGCGCGCAGCGTGGCCTGCACGGTGGCGCGCCAGCGGGCCTGCGGGCCTTCGCTGCGCTGCAGCGCCTGCACGGCGGCGTCGCGGGCGCGGGCCCGGTCGCCGCGGGCCAGCTCCACCTGCGCCAGGTTGTTCCACAGCACCACCGACTCGCTGCGTGGCGCCTCCTGGCGCAGCAGGTCGGCGGCGGCTTCCATGTGACCGGCGGCCAGCAGGCTGTTGCCCAGGCCGACGGTGGCCACCAGGTCCTCCGGCCAGCGCCGCTTGAGGCTGCGCCACACGGCGGCGGTGGCCAGAGGCGGAGCCACCGCCTCAAAGTCCAGCGCCGCTCGCCGCAGCGCGGCAGGGGTCGCTCGGGTCGAAGGGGTGGGAGGCAGCTGCCCCGGGGCCAGCACCACCACCGCCCACTGGCCGGCGCGGGTCCAGGTGTGTTCGAAGGTGGCCCAGGACAGCGTCTGGCGTTCTTCCTCGCCGCTGCGCAGCACGAACTCGCGCTTCAGTCGGTCGTAACCCACCAGCACCGCGTAGTGCCAGCTCGGCCAGCGTGGCAGCCCCAGGTTCTGCAGCAGCAGCACCGGCTGGCCGGCGTCGATGGCCTCGATCAAGCCCTGCAGCCCCCCACCCACCGGCACCACGAAGCCGCCGGAGCGCCGCGCCGCCGCCAGCATCTCCACCTGCAGGCTGCCGCCGCGGGCGGGCAGGTAGGTGCTGCGGGTGAGTTGGTTCAGGTCCACCGACTGGCCGGCGTAGGCCAGCGCCATCGCCAGGGCCTGCGGGCCGCAGTGGCGGGCCTGCGCCACCGGGTCCAAAGGCTGGAAGGGCACGGCCGACAGCTCGGCCTGCTCGCGCACGTGTCCGCTCTGATCGCCGCCCACGGCTTGGGCCTGCAGCGCTGCGGTCATCGGCGGTGGCGCCCAGACCGCACAGCCGGCCATGCCCAGGCTGGAGGCGCACAGCACGGCAGCCAGGTGCAGCCGGTACCGGCGTGGGTGGACGGGGGCCTGAGTGAGGGGCATCGGCCGGCTCAGCGGATCGAGCGGGTGAAGCTGAACACCTTGGTGAAGCCCAGGATGTCGGTGACCAGCAGCACGAGGAAAACGAACACCGCCGTCTCGATGATGCCGGCGCCGGCCGGGGCGCTGTCGATCTCCGCCAACAGCTGGTCGGCCTGATCGTCGGTGAGCGAGGCCACCCGCTGAGCGGCATCGGCCGGGTTCACGCCGCGTTCGATCAGCGCCTGGCGCACCTCATCGCGCTGCAGCAGCGCCTGCAGGCGCTCTCCGGGGCGGGCCGAGCTGGCCGTTTCGGACTCGGCCGCCAGGGTCGCCGCGGTGATGGGGGCTGTTGTGGCCAGGGCGGGCAACGTGCCTGCGGTCCAGGTCAGGCTGGCCGCCAGCAGCGAGGGCCACATGCGGCGGGCGAGGCGGCCCTTGCGGCAGCGGTGGGAAGGGGTCATGCAACTACTCCAGGCGAGGGAACCGGGTCCGATGTCGCAGTGCAGCAACAGCACCACGCAGCGGGGCGATCATGGAGCGAATCTAGCGCAGTCGGCGGGGGGCACTGTTACGCTTGGGCGGATGTCCCCGTCCGAATCCACGCCCAACGCTTCTGCTTCGGCCCCGTCTCCCGGCAGCCGCCGTCCATCTCCCACGGTGGCGGCCGTCGCACTGGGCCTGCTGCTGGGCCTGCAGCCGCTCACCACCGACCTGTACCTGCCGGCCTTTCCGGCGCTGACCCGCGACCTGGCCGCACCGATGCAGCTGGCGCAGCTGACCATGTCCGCGCTGCTGCTGGCCTTTGGTGCCGCGCAGCTGGTGTGGGGCCCGGTGGCCGACCGCTGGGGGCGCCGCCCGGTGCTGCTGGCCGGTCTGGCGCTGTATGTGCTGGCGTCACTGGCTGCGGTGCTGGCTGGCGACATTCGCAGCCTGATTGCCGTGCGGGTGCTGCAGGGCGTGGGCATGGCCGCTGCGGTGGTGGTGGCCCGCGCCACGGTGCGCGACCTGTACGAGCCGGCGCAGGGGGCGCATGTGATGTCGCTGGCCCTGTCCGGCCTGGGGATGATCGCCATCAGCAGTCCGATGGTGGGCGGCCTGGTGGTTCAGTCCAGCGGCTGGCGGTCGGCCTTCGGGGTCATCGCGCTGTTTTCCGCATTCACGCTGGCCTTCATCGCCTTGAAATTGCCGGAGACGCTGCCGCAACGCGATCCCAAGGCCCTGCACCCCGGCAGCCTGTTGCGCAATTGGGGGCAGATCCTGCGGCACCCCACCTTCCGTGCCTGGTCGGCTCTCACTGCTTGCACCTATGGCGGGCTGTACATCTTTCTGGCCGGTTCGTCGTTCGTCTACATCGATGCATTCGGCTTGTCCCCCACCGTCTACGGGCTGGTGCTGGGCAGCAGCTCGATTTCTTACCTGTTCGGCACCTTCGTCTGCCGCCGCTGGCTGCTGCAGCTCGGCATGGCCGGTGCGGTGGGCCGCGCCAGCGCCTTCACGCTGACCGGTGGCCTGTTGATGGGTGCGCTGTCGCTGGCCGGGGTGGAGGCGGTGTGGGCCATCGCGCTGCCGCAGATGGCGATCGCCTTCGCCCACGGGGTGCACCAGTCCTGCGGTCAGGCCGGCGCGGTGGGGCCCTTTCGCAGGCAGGCGGGGGCCGCTGCGGCGTTGGCAGGTTTCATCCTGGCGGCGGTGGCCTTCGGCATCGGCAGCTGGCTGGCTGCTGCGATGGACGGCAGCGCTCGGCCGGTGGCGCTGGGTATCGCCTTCTGGGCCCTGATGACCGCCACCGTGGGCTGGACGCTGGTGCGCCGCCACGGTGCGCCGTTGTCGGCGACAACCGCCGTCGCCGGGGTGAGGTGACTCTTCACCGCGGCAGCCCTTGCGCCGCCCGACTGCCCCCATGACGCAACTGAGCGCACCTGCCGAAGTCCTCGCCCTGGCCGGCCCCACCGCCGGTGGCAAGACCGCGGCGGCCCTCGCCCTGGCGCGTGCCTGGCGCGCCCGGGGGGTGGAGGTGGAGATCGTCAGCGTTGACTCCGCGCTGGTCTACCGCGGCATGGACATCGGCACCGCCAAGCCGACCGCGGCCGAGCGCGCCGAGTTCCGTCACCACCTGATCGACCTGATCGAGCCGGAGCAGGCCTACTCCGCTGCCGAGTTCGTCGCCGACGCCACCCGCTGCGTCGAAGACATCACCGCCCGCGGCGCGCTGCCGCTGCTGGTGGGTGGCACGATGCTCTACTTCAAGGCCCTGTTCGACGGCATGGACGCACTGCCCGCGGCCGACGCCGCAGTGCGTGCCGAGCTGGACGAAGCCGCCCGCCAGCGCGGCTGGCCGGCCCTGCATGAGGAGCTGGCGCAGGTCGACCCGGTCACCGCCGCCCGGCTGGCGCCGCGCGATGCCCAGCGCATCCAGCGTGCGCTGGAGGTCTGGCGCGTCAGCGGCCGGCCGTTGTCGAGTTTTCACAGCGGCCGCTTCGAACGCGAGGCTGCAGCTCCTACGGTGGCCGGCCGGCCCTGCCGGCTGCTGTCGCTGGAGCCGGACTCGCGCGAATGGCTGCACCGGCGCATTGCCGACCGGTTCCGGCAGATGCTGGCTGAGGGCCTGCTGGACGAAGTGCGTCGCCTGATGCAGCGCGGCAGCCTCAGCGCAGATCTGCCGTCGATGCGTTGCGTGGGCTACCGCCAGGCCTGGGAGGTGCTGGCCGGGCAGGCGCCGGCGGGCGGGCTGGCCGAACGCGGCATCGCCGCCACGCGGCAGCTGGCCAAGCGCCAGCTCACCTGGCTGCGCGGCATGCCGCAGCGTGAACGGCTGCGCGCGGACGACCCGCAACTGCTGGCTACACTGCTGGCGCTGGCCGGGCCGGAGGCCTGCCCCCGGACCGGCGACTGAATGAGCAACCAGACCCCCACTCCAACCTCCCCCTCCGCTGCGTCTGCGCTTCCGGCCACGGCAGCTTCGGCCGCGGCCGGAGTTTCCGGGGCGCCCGGGTTGGGGACAGGCACAGCCTCCGGTGGCGTGGCGCTGCTGGAGGTTCACGGCCTGGCACGGCGCTACGGCAACACCCCCGTGTTCGAGGAGGTCTACCTCTCCGTGCGGCGCGGCGAGGTGGTGGCCCTGCTGGGCGAGTCGGGTGTGGGCAAGTCCACCCTGCTGAACTGTGTGGCCGGGCTGGACACGCCGGATGCCGGCAGCGTCAGCATCGCCGGCCATGACGTGGGCGCCCTGGGTGAACACGCCGCGGCCCTGCTGCGGCGCACCCGGCTGGGGTTCGTCTTCCAGGCCTTCCATGTGCTGCCCCACCTCACCGTGGCCGACAACATCGCCCTGCCGCTGTTGCTGCAGGGCCTGCGCGACCGGGAGGAAGTGGGCCACCGGGTGCGTGCGATGCTGGAGGACGTCGGCCTGCCCGGCTTCGGTGCTCGCCTGCCACGCCAGCTCTCCGGCGGCCAGTTGCAGCGGGTGGCCATCGCCCGCGCACTGGTGCACCGGCCGGCCCTGATCCTGGCCGACGAACCCACCGGCAACCTCGACCCCGCCACCGCCGCCCGCGTGCTCGACCTGCTGGTGGCCCAGGCCCGCGCCCACGATGCTGCCTGCCTGATCGCCACCCATGCGCTGGCCGCCAGCGAACGGGCCGACCGCAGCCTCTGGCTCACGCCCCACGGCGTGGAACACCTGGGGCCCGGCGACGCCGCCCGCCACCTGCTGCAGGGACAGCGTCCGCAGCCCCAGTGAGGCCGGGCCGGCCGGCCCGCCGATGGGTCGGAGCGGCTGCAAATGAAACAACTCCACACACTTGATGTTCATCAAGCTTGATGGGAGTCAACCGGTGGCTCTCCGCTTGCGGCAAAGTGTGATTTTTTCCGGAAGCCGGGTCATCCATGCCCATCGAGCTGTTCCGCCAGGGAGCCTGCAAACGCCTGATGTTCTGCGACCTGCACACCGAGCATGGCGAGGCGGTGCAGAGCAACCAGTTCCTGCTGGTCAACGGCGACACCGGCGCCATCATCGATCCCGGCGGCAACCTGGCCTACCACCCGCTGTACCTGGGCATGCTGGAGCACCTCCCGCCCTCGCGGCTGTCGGCCATCCTCGCCTCGCATGCCGACCCGGACATCATCGCCTCGCTGGACCGCTGGATGACCGGCACCCCCGCGCATGTCTACATCTCGGAGGTCTGGGAGCGCTTCATCCCCCACTTCTGCAAGGCCGGCAAGACCACCGGGCGCGTCATCGGCATCCCGGACAGCGGCATGCGCATCCCTGTCGGGCAGGGGGAAATCGTCGCGCTGCCGGCGCACTTCCTGCACGCCGAGGGCAACTTCCAGTTCTGGGACCCGGCCAGCCGCATCCTCTTCAGCGGGGACCTGGGCGTCAGCCTCGGCCTGGACCCGCGCCAGCCCATCCGCTCCCTGGCGCCGGCCATTCCCTACATGGAGCGCTTCCACAAACGCTACATGGCCTCCGGCAAGGTGTTGCGCTTCTGGGCCCAGATGGTCAAGACCCTGCCGGTGGCCATGATCGTCCCGCAGCACGGCGCCCCGCTGGTGGGTGCGGCGGTGCAGGAGTTCATCGACTGGGTGCAGACCCTGTCCTGCGGCCTCGACCTCATGACCCAGGCGCACTACCAGGTGCCCACCGTGACCCGGTATACCGAGGTGGATCTGCCGACGGATTTCTGAGAGGGTGGCGGCACGCGAGCGTGCTCTATCATGGTCAGCGTCAACGTTTCAAGATCGAGCATGCAAGCCTCGCCTGCATCGTTCAAATCCGCCGCCTTGGCTCCAATCACCAAAGAAGCGGCCCCAGACGCTGGCGCGCTGAACACCAGAGGGCATTCCATGAACGCGACCGTGGAGCAGCTGCTCATCACCAAGATCAGGGCGCTGTCGCCGCAGCAGGTGGCCGAGGTGGTGGATTTTGTGGAGTTCCTCGCCGCCAGGTCGGCCCAGCGCGCGGCGTTGGATCGGCTGCTGGCCATCGCGCCGGCACTCGAGGCGGCCGGCGTGGAGCCGATGAGCGAGGACGAGATCGCCGCCGAGGTCAAGGCCTCACGCGTTGAACGTGCCGAGCGGCGCGCACGCCTGGCCGCAACTGGCTCTGCAGCGTCGGATGCGGGTGCGGATCGTTCTTGACACCAACGTGACCCTGTCCGCGCTGCTCTGGCGCGGCACGCCGTATCGGCTGCTCGAAGCCATCCGCCAGCGCGGTGATGTGCAGCTCATCAGCAGCGCGGCGCTGCTGGATGAACTGGCCGATGTGCTGACGCGGCCGTCGCCGGCCAAGCGGCTGGCGGTCATCGGCAAGACCGCGCAGGCGGTGCTGGCCGACTACGTCGAGGTGGTCGAAGTGGTGGCGCCCACCGAGGTGCCGCGCGTGGTGCCCGGCGATGCCGATGACGATCACGTCATCGCCGCAGCGGTGGCCGGCAGCGCCGATCTCATCGTGTCGGGGGACAGCGACTTGCTCGGCATCGGCAGCCATCAGGGCATCGCGATCGTCTCGGCGGCCGAGGCCATCGGCCGCATCGAGGCAACCGGCAGGACTTGACCCCGCGTCCTGCGTTGAAGGAGCCGGATTCAGGGCTTTTTCGAACCGGGGGGAAGCCCACACCGCCTGGCCACCCTTCGCAGCGAAAATGCGCGAACGAGCAACGGGGCAGGCATGGCGGGCAAGATCTTCATCAGCTATCGGCGCAGCGAAACGGCCTGGGCGGCAATGGCGCTGTTCGAGCGGCTCTGGCGGGAGTTTCCGCATCAGGTCTTCATCGATCTGGAGGGCATCGCCCTGGGCGTCGAATTCAATGTCGCGATCGAGCAGCATCTGGAGGGCTGCCACGCGATGCTGGCGGTGATCGGGCCGACCTGGCTGGACGAGATCCAGCGGAGGCGCAACGACAAACGCGACTACGTGCGCATCGAACTGGCCCGGGCGCTGGAGCGGCGCATTCCGGTGGTGCCTGTGCTGATCGACGGTGCAGACATGCCCGACGAGGATCACCTTCCAGATGCGTTGAAGGCCATCACCCTGCGCAACGGGCTGAAGGTAGTGCCGGATACCTTCGATGCGCACCTGCCGCGGGTTGCGGCTGTGATTCGCAGCATCTTGAAGGATGCGGGTGTCGAGCCCACCCACACGACGGCCAAGGCACCTGCGGCCGCGCCCGGCCCGAGTGCCAAAACCTTGTCCGAACCCTGGATGTCCGCCGAAGGCCGTGACGAGTTCGGCCACTGGGCGGAGCTCAGTGTCAACGGCGTGGTGCAGCGGCTGCGCTGGATCGAGCCGGGGGAGTTCTGGATGGGATCGACGGAGGCGGAGCGCAAGCGCTTCGGCGAGCAGGGGGATGACGACTGGAAGAAGTGGATCCAGAACGAAGCACCGCGCCACCGTGTAAAGCTCACACGAGGCTTTTGGCTTGCCGATACCGCCTGCACACAAGCGCTGTGGCAGACCGTGGCGGGAGACAACCCGAGTTCTTTCACCGGCGACCCCAACCTGCCGGTGGAAATGGTGAGCTGGAACGATGTGACCCAGAAGTTCCTGCCCGCACTGAACCGGCAATTGAGCGGAGTCGCTGCGGTGCTGCCCACCGAAGCGCAGTGGGAATACGCCTGCCGGGCGGGCACGGAGACGGCATACCATTTTGGCGAGCAGATCCACACGGACCAGGTGAACTACGACGGCAACCACCCACCACCGGGAGGACGCAAGGGCGAGTACCGCGAGCGCACCTTGCCCGTGAAGGCCCTGCCGGCCAATGCTTGGGGCCTACACCAGATGCACGGCAACGTGTGGGAGATCTGTGCCGATCTTGCTGATGGCGGCGTATTGGCGGTCGTTGGGCAGCGTGCTTGGCGTGGCGGATGCTGGGGTGCAGGAGCTGCATACGCACGATCTGCGCATCGTCGAATTGCTCATTTGAGCGATCGAAACAACTACGGAGGCTTCCGATTCTCCGTGAGTCCCATCGAAAGGCCACAGGGGCTGGAGGTCAGTAGCGGCGGAATGCGTCTTTAGGGCGCTGCTCGCATAAGGTGCTCGATGCGAGCTATCAATTCAGGCAGGCGCGCCGTCGCCACGTCCCAGACGAGCCGGTTGTCCACCGAACCATAGGCGTGGATCAGGATGTTGCGCAGGCCGACCGCCGCTGGCAGCTCGGGGATCTGCGCTGCCGTGACGGCGTCCAACTTGCGCAGCTGATTGAGGGCCTCGCCGACGATCTCCAGCTTGCGCTCGACGGCGGCAGACAGCATGGGGTCGGTCAGGTAGTCACTGAAGTTGCGGCCCTGCACGAAGCCGCATGCTTCCAGAGCCGCGGCGTGTGCGTCCCACAGCAGAGCGGCCGCCTCAGGCGCCATACACCATCAGCCGCTCGGCATCCACACGCTGACGCAGGTACGGGTTGACGATCTGCTGGCTGCTCAGCAGGTCGACCGGGCGCTCAAACAGCGCTTCCAGATCGCGCTTCAGGCCGAAGAAGGCGTCGGCATACCCGCCGGGCGGCAGGTCGCTGGGCAGGTCGACCAGGAAGTCGAGGTCGCTGCGCTCGGGGGCGAAGTCCGCCCGTGTGGCCGAGCCGAACAGTTCCAGCCGCCGGGCGTGATGGCGGCGGCACAGGGCCGCGACGGCTTCGCGGCGGTCCAGGATGAAGGCGGGCAGGGCCATGGTTGCGATTGAACGGGTTGGCCGGCTTCGCGTCAAGACTGCACGAGTCGTCAATCCCGACCGCCACAGGTTTTGCCGAAGCCGCGGCACTGCAAGGGGTCGCCGTGGGTGAAAGCCGGCGCGTTCAGCTCCTGGCCATCAAGGCACACAGGGCCGGGTTCGGCGGTGCCGGGGCTTCGCACTCGGCGACAAAGGCTTCCAACGCAGATGGCGACAGTGTCAGCGTGTCGTGATCGGCCACGTCCCGTTCGATCAGGGCGATGGCTTGCGCGTTGGTGTGCGGCTTCACGTCGGTCGTTTCGGGGTGTGCGTCGGTGGGGCTGGAAAGGGGCATGCGAAGGCTCCGGTGCGCAGGAGATCGTAGGGCAGATCGCCACATCGCGGGGTGAAGCTCCTGTCGATCCGCAACACCCCCGCAGATCGACCATCCACCCTGGGTTGCCGCCCGCGATGCAGCAGGACAGCGCGGACCGTGTGGTGCTGGACAAGCGGGATGCAGGGACTCGCCCCTGCTCATCGTATGCTCGCCCTCGACCATGACCCCAGCCAACGAACCGCCGACTTCCTCCCTGCCGCCGGACTCCGGGTCGGGTGGGGCTGTGCGCCCGGCCGGGGGGCGACGGCGGCCCCTGCGGGCGCGTGATGCGGCTCAGGACCCGAATGCGCCCACCCGACCGACGGTGGAGCGCGCCGCGCCCGGCCGGCAGCCCCGCCTGCTGCTGACGCTGCTGCTGGCGCAGTGGCGACACCATCCGGGGCAGACGGTGCTGGCGGTGCTGGCGATTGCGCTGGGGGTGGCGCTGGCGTTTGCGGTGCACCTGATCAATGCCTCCGCGCTGGCGGAGTTCGGGCAGGCGGTGCGCTCGGTCAACGGCCAGCCGGATGCGGTGCTGCGGCCGGCACAGGGCCAGTGGCTGGGGGAGGCCGCCTACCCGCGGGTGGCGCTGCAGCCGGCGGTGCAGCTGGCCAGTCCGGTGCTGGAGTTGGAGACGCAGGCGCATTTGCCGGTGTCGGCGCCGGTGCCTCTGCAGGCGACTGCATCGGGCTCTGCATCGGCCGCTTCCGCCGGGTCGGCGTCCGCATTGCCGCCCTCGGGGACAGCGCCGGTGGACCGGGCCACCCGCCGCAGCCGCTCGCTGCGGGTGCTGGGCATCGATGCCTTGAAGGTGGCCGGCGTGGCGCCCGAGCTGCTGCCGCGGCTGTCGGGTGCGGCGGGGCCATCCGACGGCGGTGGTGACCGCCTGCCGCTGCTGGACCCGGATCGGGTGTACCTCAACCCCGCCGCGCAGCGCCTGTGGGGCGGGCTGCCGCAGCGGGTGCAGCTGCAGGCCGGTGACCGGTTGATCACCCTGCCGGTGGGCGGCAGCATCGCCGCGGGCGGGGCGCCGCTGCTGGTGATGGACCTGGCCGGGGCGCAGCAGCATTTCGACCGCCTGGGGCGGCTCAGCCGCATCGACCTGCGCCTGCAGCCGGGCAGCGAGGTGGGGCGCCTGCTGGAGGTGCTCAACCGCGCCCAGCCAGCGGCGGCCCAGCTGCGGGCGGCCGGGGCCCAGGAGGCGGCGCAGCGGGTGTCCAACCTGTCGCGGGCCTATCGGGTCAACCTGGGGGTGCTGTCGCTGGTGGCGCTGTTCACCGGGGCCTTCCTGGTGTTTTCGGTGCAGTCGCTGAGTGTGGCCAAGCGGGTGCCGCAGCTGGCCCTGCTGGGGGTGCTGGGTATGGCCGCGCGCGAGCGGCTGCTGCTGGTGCAGGTGGAGGCGCTGCTGCTGGGGCTGATCGGTGCGCTGCTGGGGTTGGCGCTGGGCACCGGCCTGGCCGTTTTTGCGCTGCAGGCGCTGGGAGGGGACTTGGGCAGCGGCCTGCTGGGCGGGGAGGCGCCGTCGCTGCAGTGGTCGCCGCTGGCCGCCGGTGTGTATGGCCTGCTCGGCCTGGCGGCGGCCTGGGTGGGCGGCTGGCAGCCGGCGCGGGCGGCGGCGGGGCTGTCCCCGGCGCAGAGCCTGAAGGGGCTGGGGCTGGACGAGGCGGCCCAGCGGCCCGGCCGCCGCCTGCTGGGACCGCTGCTGCTGGGCCTGGGGGTGCTGCTGGCCTTCCTGCCGGCCTGGGGGGATCTGCCGCTGGCCGCGTATGCCGGCGTGGCGCTGCTGCTGCTGGGCGGCATCCTTTGTGTGCCGGCGCTGGTGGGGGCGCTGCTGGCGCTGTGGCCGCGGCCGCTGCAGCCGGTGGCGCTGCTGGCGCTGGAGCGGGCCCGGGACCAGCGCCACACCGCCACCGTGGCCGTCGCCGGGGTGGTGGCCAGCCTGGCGCTGTCGGTGGCGCTGACGGTGATGGTGGCGAGCTTTCGCGACTCGGTGATGCACTGGCTGGACCAGGTGCTGCCGGCCGAGCTGTATGCCCGCACCGCCGTCAATGCCAGCCAGTCCGACGCTGCCTGGCTGGGGCCGGACTTCCTGCGCCAGGCGGCGGCCCTGCCGGGGGTGGCGCGGCTGCAGCCGCAGCGGGTGCAGCCGATTTTGCTGGACCCGGCCCTGCCGCCGGTGACGCTGCTGGCCCGTGAGCTGGACGATGCCGCCACGGCCCTGCCCCTGGTGGGCCGCCTGCTGGACGACAGCGAACGGCCCGCAGCAGAACGCAGCCCGCGGCTGCGGCGCGGCCAGCGCCCCCAGCCACCCGCGGTGTACGCCAGCGAAACCGCCATGGCCGCCCACGGCCTGAGCCTGGGCCAGACCCTGCAGCTGCCGCTGCCGGACGGCGGCCGCGCCGAGGTCTGGCTGCGCGGCGTCTGGCGCGACTACGCCCGGCAGCAGGGCAGCCTGGCCATCGACCGGCGCGACTGGTATGCACTCACCGGCGACGAACGGGTCAACGACCTGGCGGTGTGGCTGGACCCCGGGGCCGATGTGGCGGCGGTGCGCGAGGGCCTGCGCCGGCTGGCCAGCCACCCGGAGACGCTGGAGCTGGCCACACCGGGGGAGATCCGCGCTGCGTCGCTGCAGATCTTCGACCGCAGCTTTGCCGTCACCTACTGGCTGCAACTGGTGGCGGTGGCGATCGGGCTGTTCGGCATCGCGGCCAGCTTCTCCGGCCAGGTGCTGGCCCGGCGCCGGGAGTTTGGCGCGCTGCAGCACCTGGGCGCCAGCCGCAGTCAGGTGCTGGCGCTGGTGACCGCCGAAGGCGCGGTCTGGACGGCGGTGGGTACCCTGCTGGGCCTGGGGCTGGGGCTGGCGGTGGCGGTGGTGCTGGTGCATGTGGTCAACCCGCAGAGCTTCCACTGGACCATGGAGATGTCCCTGCCGCTGCTGCGCCTGAGCGCGCTGTGCCTGGCGGTGATGGCCGCCGGCACGCTCACGGCCTGGATCTCCGGCCGGGCGGCAGCGAGCCGGCAGATGGCGCTGGCGGTGAAGGAGGACTGGTGATGCCCGGCGAGTGGATCGAGGTCGAAGGCCGTCGGGCCGCGGATTCCAGTGGCGAGGCGGCAGTCTCGGCCGGACGCCTGCCAACCCGGCGCGACAGCCTGGCCCGTGCGCTGGCCGGTTTCAGCGCCGCCGCGGCCGCCTGGGTGCTGCCGGCCCGCCTGCTCGCCCAGCCGGTGGCCGAGCGCCCCAGCGCAGCGGGCCCGCCCGCGCTGCAGCGGCGGCCACTGCAGTTTCCGCGCGACTTCGGCGCCCACCCGCAGGCCCGCACCGAATGGTGGTACGTCACCGGCTGGCTGGCGCCGGCCGGGTCCACGGCCCCCAGCCACGGCTTCCAGCTCACCTTTTTCCGCCGCCGTACCGACCTGGCCGAGGGCAACTCCAGCGCCTTTGCAGCCCGTCAATTGCTGCTGGCGCATGCCGCGCTGACCGATCTGGCCGGCCGTCGCCTGCGGCACGACCAGCGGGTGGCGCGCAGCGGCTTCGGCCTGGCGGAGGCCTCCGCGCAGGACACCCAGGTGCACGTACACGCCGGCAGCCGCTGGGAGCTGGGGCGCAGCCCGGACGCGGAGGCCGGCAGCGACCGCAGCCGCTACCGCCTGCAGCTCGCCAGCCCGGCGGCCGGGATGCGCCTGGACCTGCAGCTGCAGTCCACCCAGCCCCTGCTGCTGCAGGGCGAGGCCGGCTGGTCGCGCAAGGGGCCACGGCCGGAGCAGGCCAGCTTCTACTACAGCCAGCCGCAGCTGGCGGTGAGCGGACAGATGCAGCTCGACAGCGGCGAGTCCCGTGCGGTGCAGGGTCGCGCCTGGCTGGACCATGAGTGGAGCGAGGCGCTGCTGGATGCCGAGGCGGTGGGCTGGGACTGGCTGGGCATCAACCTCTTCGACGGCAGCGTGCTCACCGCCTTCCGCCTGCGCCGCCGCGAGGGCCACCCGGCCGGTGTGGCGCTGTGGGCCGGCGGCTCCTGGCGCAGCGCCGGCGGCAGCAGCCGCAGCTTTGCGCCGGGTGCGGTCAACTTCATCGCACTCAAGTCCTGGACCAGCCCGCGCCAGGGCCGCTCCGGCCCTGTGCGTTACCCGGTGCACTGGCGCATCGAAACCCCGGCAGGCAACTTCCTGCTCCAGGCCCTGCTGGACGACCAGGAAATCGACGGCCGCGCCAGCACCGGCACGCTGTATTGGGAGGGCCTGAGCGAACTGCTCGACGCCGGCAGCGGCCGGCGCATCGGCCTGGGTTACCTGGAGATGACCGGCTACGCGGACCGGCCGGGGGTTTGATTCAGATGGGTTTCCTTCCAGGTCAGGCCTGATCTGGGCCTGTGGAGGGTGTGATCAGAAAGGCTTCGGACATGCCCACACATTTCGCTCTTACAACGGCAACGGAGGCTGGCGGGGTCGAGTCGCTGGACCGCAATGAGCCGGATCGCTGCGATCCGAGGGAGCCGGTGCGGCAAAGACTTGAACTCTTGTTGACACAGCTCGACCAACTGCCCGAGCTGGATCGAGGCCAGGCTGCCGATTCCCTTGAATGGGATGAGTGCGGCCTGCCGAAGTGAGTGCAACCGAAAGTGCCCTCAACTCGTCCCGAGCCGCCCCTCATCCAGCGTGACACTCACCGGGCAGTGGTCGCTGCCCATCACGTCGGCGTGGATGGCGGCGTCCACCACCGCGGAGCGCAGGGCGGGTGAGACCAGCAGGTAGTCGATCCTCCAGCCCACGTTCTTCTCGCGTGCGTTGCTGCGCTGGCTCCACCAGCTGTAGTGGCCGTTGCCCTGCTTGAACAGGCGCAGGGTGTCGATGAAGCCGGCGTCGACGAAGTTCTGGAAGCCCTCGCGCTCCTCGTCCGTGAAGCCCTTCTTGCCCCGGTTGGGTTTGGGGTTGGCCAGGTCCAGTTCGGTGTGTGCCACGTTCAGGTCGCCGCAGAACAGCACCGGCTTGGTCTTCTGCAGCTCCAGGCACCAGGCCAGGAAGGCCGGGTCCCAGTGCCGGTGGCGCAGCGCCAGCCGGCTCAGGTCGTCCTTGGCGTTGGGGGTGTAGACGGTGACGACGAAGAAGTGCTCGAACTCGGCGGTGATGACGCGGCCTTCCTCGTTGGCGTTGCCGTACAGCTCATCGCCGAACTCCCAGCGGCCTGCGAACTCCGGCGGGAAACCCAGCACCACCGACAGCGGCTTCTCGCGGCTGAAGAGGGCGGTGCCGGAGTAGCCCTTCTTGACCGCCGAGTTCCACACCTCGTGGTAGCCGGGCACCTCGACGGCCACCTGCTCGCGTTCCGCCTTGGTTTCCTGCAGGCAGAGAATGTCGGGTTGGTGCGTGTCCAGGAAGGGCTGGAACAGGCCCTTCTTGATGACCGCGCGGATGCCGTTGACGTTCCAGGAGTAGATCTTCATGAGCGGGATTGTCGTCAACCGGCCCTGCATGCGGTGAACCCGGGCCGACCTGCCTACACTGCTGCCCCATGGCCTCCTCCAGCAAGACCCTTGGCGCCACGCTCACTGCGGCGTCACCTGCCACCGCTGCCGATGCGGCTGGCCGCGCGCCGGTGCGCTCCCTTTCCGGGCTGCTGCCCTTTCTGCGGCCCTACCGCGGCCGCATTGCCCTGGCGGGACTGTTCCTGCTGATGGCGGCCTTGAGCACGCTGGTGGTGCCGCTGGCGCTGCGTTCGCTGATCGACCAGGGTTTTGTCGCCGCCGACCCGGGCGAGCGGGTGATGGCGCTGCGCGAGCACTTCCTGGCGCTGTTCGGCGTGGGGGCGGCGCTGGGGCTGTTCTCGGCGCTGCGCTTCTACATGGTGTCGTGGCTCGGCGAGCGCGTCACCGCCGACCTGCGCAACGCGGTCTACGCCCATGTGCTGAGGCAGAGCCCGGCCTTTTTCGAAACCACCCAGACCGGCGAGGTGCTGTCGCGCCTGACCACCGACACCACGCTGGTGCAGGCGGTGGTGGGATCCAGCCTCAGCCTGGGGCTGCGCAACACGGTGATGGGGCTGGGGGCGATGGTGATGCTGGTGATCACCAATCCGACGGTGATGACGCAGGTGCTGGGCATCCTGGTGCTGGTGGTGCTGCCCAGCGTGTATGTGGGCCGGCGGGTGCGGCGCCTCAGCCGGGCCAGCCAGGACCGGGTGGCCGACTCCAGCGCCATCGCCGCCGAGGTGCTCAACGCCATCCCGGTGGTGCAGAGCTACACCCAGGAGCAGCGCGAGGCCGATCGTTTTGCCCGCTCCACCGAAAACGCCTTCGACACCGCGCGGCGGCGCACCCGGGTGCGGGCGCACCTGGTGGGGTTCATCATCACCGCCACCTTCGGCGCGCTGCTGTGGGGCCTGTACCAGGGCACCGAGGCGGTGGTGCGCGGCGACATCTCCGCCGGCCACCTGGGCCAGACGGTGGTCTACGTCATCCTGCTGGTGGGCAGCGTGGCGGTGCTGTCGGAGGTCTATGGCGACCTGCTGCGCGCCGCGGGCGCCACCGAGCGGCTGATGGAGCTGCTGGCCAGCCGCTCTCCGGTGGCCGAGCCGGCCGCTCCCCTGGCCCTGCCTGCGGCGGCCGGCGGCTCAGCGCTGCAGCTGGAGCGGGTGCACTTTCACTACCCCAGCCGGCCGGAGCGGGCAGCGCTGGAGCAGGTGTCCTTCACCGTCCGCCCGGGTGAAACGGTGGCGCTGGTCGGCCCCAGCGGCGCCGGCAAGAGCACGGTGTTCCAGCTGCTGCTGCGCTTCTACGACACCCAGCAGGGCAGCGTGACGCTGGACGGTGTGCCGGTGCAGCAACTGGGGCTGGCCGAGCTGCGCGAGCGCATCGGCATCGTGCCGCAGGACAGCACCATCTTCTCGACCGATGCGATGGAGAACATCCGCTACGGCCGTCCGCAGGCCAGCGACGCCGAGGTGATCGCCGCAGCAAAGGCCGCCTTTGCACACGACTTCATCACCGCCTTGCCGCAGGGCTACGCCACCTTCCTGGGTGAACGCGGCGTGCGCCTGTCCGGCGGGCAGCGCCAGCGCATCGCCATCGCCCGGGCGATCCTGAAGAACCCGCCGCTGCTGCTGCTGGACGAGGCCACCAGTGCGCTGGATGCGCAGAGCGAGCGCATGGTGCAGGCCGCCCTGGAGGCCGCCATGACCGGGCGCACCACCCTGGTGATCGCCCACCGGCTGGCCACGGTGCAGCGTGCCGACCGGATCCTGGTGCTGGACCAGGGGCGCATCGTCGAAGAGGGCAACCATGCCGACCTGGTGGCCCGGGGTGGCCTGTACGCCCGCCTGGCGCAGATGCAGTTTGAAGTCGAGGCGCCGCAGCGGTGATGCAGCAGGCCCTCAGGTGGCCGCAACTGCCTGCCGATAACCCTGTCGAGAACCCACCACGCAGTACCCCCCATGTCACAGGTCGGAGCGCCTCCCTCGATCGACGAACGCCGCGAGCCCCGCTACAACGTGGCCTGGCGGGCCTTTGTCGATCTGCCGGGCGGCACGCGGGTTGAGGCCAAGGTGCGCGACATCTCCGAAAGCGGCATCGGCCTGTTGACCGACTTTGCCCTGCCCACGATGAGCACGGTGCAGCTCACCCTCGGGGTGCCGGACCTGCACGATCCCACCCGGGTGCTGGCGGTGCCCGGCACCCTCAAGGTGATGTTCGTGGTGATGCAGGGCCACGACTTCCGGCTCGGAGGGGTCTGGGCCAACCTGGGCCCGCCGGCGCAGCAATTCCTGCACCAGTGGGTGCGCAAGCTGCGCACCGGGGTTTGACGGCGGCCGGTCGGCTGGCCGCCGGGCCGCGGCGGATTGGGCCGCCGGCTCCTAGAATCGTGGACTTTTGACCGCCATCGGCCCCTTTTCGTGGGCCCGCCGCCACGATGTCCGCCGCTGCTGCTTGCCCTGTCCCTCCTGCCGTGCCTGCCCTGGGACGCCCCGTACGCTCCCAGTACGAGGACTTCCTGCGCCATGTCTGGACGCAGGGCGTGGCCAAGAGTGATCGCACCGGCACCGGCACGAGGAGCGTGTTCGGCCACCAGATGCGCTTCGACCTCCATGAAGGCTTCCCGCTGGTGACCACCAAGAAGGTCTTCCTCAAGGCCATCATCGTCGAGCTGCTGTGGTTCCTGCAGGGCGGGCGCAACGTCAAGTGGCTGCAGGAGCGTGGCTGCACGATCTGGGACGAATGGGCCCGCGAGGACGGCGACCTCGGCCCGGTCTACGGCGTGCAGTGGCGCAACTGGCCCACGCCCAACGGCGGCCACATCGACCAGATTGCCGAGGTGGTCAAGCAGCTGCGCAGCAACCCGGACTCGCGGCGCATCATCGTCAGCGCCTGGAACGTGGCCGAGCTGGACCAGATGGCGCTGATGCCCTGCCACGCCTTCTTCCAGTTCTACGTGGCGCCCGCCACAGAACCGGGCGGGCGCGGCCGGCTGAGCTGCCAGCTCTACCAGCGCAGCGCGGACATCTTCCTGGGTGTGCCGTTCAACATCGCCAGCTATGCGCTGCTGACCCACATGCTGGCGCAGCAGTGCGACCTGGACCTGGGCGACTTCATCTGGACCGGCGGCGACTGCCACATCTACGACAACCACCATGAACAGGTGCTCACGCAGCTGGCGCGCGAGCCCTTGCCCTACCCGACGCTGCAGATCCGGCGCCGGCCGGACTCCATCTTCGACTACGCCTACGAGGACTTCCAGGTGCTCGACTACCGCCACCACCCCGCCATCAAGGCGCCGGTGGCGGTCTGAGCGGCCGATCGAACCATCGATCGTCGCCCGGAGCGCGCCCCCATGCTGCAACCCCGCCAGCTCGGCATGCTGGTGCTGCTCACGCTGATGTGGGGCACCAACTGGCCGATGATGAAGTTCTCGCTGCGCGAGCTCACGCCGCTGTGGTTCCGCGCCCTCACGATGGGCGGTGGTGCCGTCGCGCTGGCGCTGTACTTCACCTGGCGCGGCCAGAGCCTGCGCCTGCCGCGCAGCGAGTGGATGCGGGTGTTCTGGCTGGCGTTGCCCAACATCATCGGCTGGCATTTTTTCTCCATCCTGGGGCTCCAGGAGCTGGCCTCCGGGCGGGCCTCGATCCTCGGCTTCACCATGCCGGTGTGGACGGTGTTGATCGGCGTGCTGCTGGGCATGGAGCGGCTGGGCCCGCGGGTGCTGCTGTCGCTGGTGGCGGCCATCGCGGCAGTGGGGCTGCTGTCCTTTCATGAACTCAGCCGGCTGGCCGGCCGACCGCTCGGCGTGGCCTGGATGCAGCTGGCTGCGCTGAGCTGGGCGGCCGGCACGGTGATGATGCGCCGCACCCGCAGCGCACTGCCCACCGAGGTGGTGACGGTGTGGATGCTGGTCTTCGGTGCGCTGTTCTTCTGGATCGCCGCGCCGCTGACCGAGCCGGTGCCGGACGTGACGCACGTCTCCGCCGCCATGTGGGGCTCGCTGGCCTGGGGCGTCTTCCTGAACTACGGCTATGCGCAGGTGCTGTGGTTCAGCCTGGCCCGCAACCTGCCGCCCAGCGCCAGCGCCTTCTCGATCATGGCGGTGCCGCTGGTGGGCATCGCCACGGCCACAGCGATCGTGGGCGAAGTGCCGCACCTGAACGACTGGCTGGCCGCCGCCTGCATCATGACCGCCATTGCCAGCGCGCTGCTGCGTCGCGCGCACGCATCGACTGCGCCGGAGCCAAGACGATGACCTCCCCCCGCCTGATTCTGATCGCCGCGGTGGCGCGTGGCCGCGCCATCGGCCGTGGCAACACACTGCCCTGGCACCTGCCCGAGGACCTGAAGCACTTCCGCGCCAGCACCCAGGGGGCGCCAGTCATCATGGGCCGGCGCACCTGGGAGTCGCTGCCACCGCGCTTCCGGCCCCTGCCGGGGCGCACGAACATCGTTGTCACCCGCGATGCCGCCTGGCGGGCCGAGGGCGCCCTGCCTGTGCTCAGCCTGGAGGACGCGCGCGCCGCGGCGGGACAGGCGCCGCGCGCCTTCGTGATCGGCGGCGGCGAGCTCTACCGTGCCGCGCTGCCGCTGGCCGACGAGCTGCTGCTGACCGAGCTGGACCTGGACGTGCCCGATGCGGATGTGTTCTTCCCGGACTGGCGGGCGGCCGGATTCGAGGAAGTCACACGCGAACGGCATCATGCGGCCCCGCCGAATCGCTTCGATTTCGACTTCGTCACCTACACCCGATCCGCAAGAGGAACCTGAGCATGTCCGGACACGGCTTTCACGTCCACGGCCCTCACGACCACGAACTGGAGCACGCCGCGCAGCACGGCGACAAGGACCGCTTCGCCGGCACCATCGCGGTGATGACCGCCATCCTCGCCACCATCGGCGCGCTGTTCTCCTACATGGGCGGTGCCACCCAGGCCAACGCCGGGCTGTACAAGAACAACGCCGCGATCAAGAAGACCGAGGCCTCCAACCAGTGGAACTACTACCAGGCCAAGAGCGGCAAGCAGAACCTGGCCGAGCTGGCGCTGGTGCTGGTGGCCGCTGACAAGCAGATCGGCTACCAGCAGGAGATCGATCGCTACAAGAAGGAGAAGGGCGAGATCAAGGCAGCGGCCGAAAAGCTGGAAGCCGAGGCCAAGGACTGGGACGCCCAGTCCGATGCGCAGATGCACCTGCACCACCGCTGGGCCCAGGCCACCACCGCGCTGCAGATCTCGATCGCGCTGGCCGCCATGGCCCTGCTGACCCGCCGCAAGTGGCTGGAGTGGGGCATGTTCGGCCTCGCCGGCATCGGCATTGCGCTGGGGGGCGCGGCGCTGATGCACATCTGAACTGAACGCGAGCGGGCGGGGCCGCCCCGCCGCCACGTTCAGCGCCCCAGCGGCGCCACGCCAAACAGCCAGGCGTGCGCCCAGAACGCGAACACCGCCCAGGCCAGCGTGCCGATGACCAGCGCAACCCCGTCCTTGGCGCCGTTGCCCGGCGGGTAGGGGGTGCCGGCGGCCCGGTCACGCCCGCGGGCGCTGCGGAAATCCAGCACCGCCCAGAGCAGGAATCCGCCAAACAGCAGCAGATCTGCCAACCGCCCGTTGGCCAGCAGGTGCGCTGCAGCCCAGATCTTGATGCCCAGCAGCATCGGGTGGTGCAGCCTGGCCTTGATGCGCGTGCCGGGTACATAGGCCGCAGTCAGCAGGATGAAGGCTGGCCAGACCAGCAGCACCGCGAGGTGGCGGGTCCACAGCGGTGGCATCCACAGGTCTACCGGTGCGGTGCGCGACTGGGCATAGCCCCAGACGATCAGCCCCAGCCCGACCGCGCTGGCCAGCGAGTACAGCCCCTTCCAGGGGCCTTCGCCGCGGCGCGCGATCTGCGCCTCGCGCCAGGCGGGCGCGACGATGCGCAGCGAGTGCACGCCCAGAAACACCAGCAATCCCAGCAGCAGTGCAGACATCGTTGCCGTACCTTGTTGGTCGTGACCGAAGTCACAAGTATCGCGGATCGGCCGGCCGCCTGCAGGCCCCGGCCTCAGGGCGGTGTGCGCCGGTGGCAGGTCTCACCAGATGCGCAGCTTGTCGGTCAGGAAGCGCTGCAGCCAGGTGCGCGAGCCGGTGTCGTCCAGCTCACCGGCGCCCACCAGTTCCACCCGGGCGTTGACCACGTCGGCAGAGGCCACCAGGTTGCCGGGCTGGATGTCGCGCGGGTCGACGATGCCGCCAAACCGCAGCGTGCTGCTGCCGCCGTTCTGCGCCAGGCTGCGCTCCCCGGCCACCACCAGGTGGCCGTTGGGCAGCACGTTGATCACCGTGGCGGCCAGCTGGCCGGTGAACTCGCCGCGGTTGTCGGCGTTGCCACTGCCGTCGAAGCTGTCGCTGCCGGAGGCATTGGCCTTCAGGCCCAGCAGCTTCTTGAACAGGCCGCCGCCTTCGCCCGAGCCGGGACCCTGGGTGGACACCTTGTTGTTGCGCTGCGTCTCGGTTTTCATCGAGCGGCTGGCGCTGAACTTCTCCGAGATGTCGATCTTGAGGGTGTCGCCGATGTGGCGGGGCCGGCGGTCGTTGGAGAACAGCACCTGGCTGGCCATGCCCGGCTGGAAGATGGCGCCGTTGTGCGCGCGCTCCACGTACGGCTGCGGGGACATCTGCGGCGGCGCGTACACCGGCGGCGGCACCAGGGATTTTTCCGCACAGCCCCACAGGCAAAGGGCGGTCAGCACCCAGGGCAATTTCCAGGTGAATCCACGGCGGGGGAGGTTCATCCTCTCGAAACAGCATTCTCCCGAATATCCTGACAAGGCCTGGAACCGATTCCGGATCGGGCGCTGGTTCGGGAGAATATCGTTGTTTCTGGACATGGTTTACCTTTCTTCGCCGGTCAGCAATGCGGAAACCACGGGCGCGAGTTTCTCGCGGGTGCTGGCCCAGCGGCCGGTTTCCAGCAGACCCTCGGGTCGATACCGGCTGGTGACCACCAGCCGTCCATCCGGGGTGCGCAGGCTCAGCGTGGCCTGCTGCAGGTAGGGTTCGTAGCGTTCGCGCAGGGGTGGCAGGCCCCATTCCAGCCAGGCTTCGTAGCGCAGCCAGACTTCGCAGCGCTCGCCCGGCCCGCCGGCCTCCAGCACACGCGTCTTCAGTTGGTAGCGATGCAACTCGGCCTGCAGGGCCGGCAGCAGGTCGGCGACCTGGCAGTCGGGGTTGAACTCGATGCAGACCTGCTCATAGGGCACATGGCTGTGGCGCACCGTCTGCCGGGCCTCCCCGGGGCGCTGCGTGAGGACCGCATAGGCAGCGGCACCGCCGGCCTTGGTCAGCTCCCAGAGCGGCACGGGACTGACCAGCGCGCAGCCGGTCAGTGCCCAGGTCAGCGCCAGCGCAGCGATGGCCCGCAGGCGCAGCCGGGTTGGGGCGGAGCAGGAGGGGATTCCCATGGCCCGGATCCTTCAGTCCAATTGCGTGATCAACTCGGCGCCGGTGGCACCCACCAGCCCCATCACCACCGCGCTGCCGGCCGCCTCCAGCAGGGCATCTGCCGCATCGCACACACCTTCACCCACGGCGTCGGCGGCATCCGCCAGTTGCCGACCTGCCGCCTGGGCTGTGGTCTCCAGGCCCTGTCCAACGGCCTTGGCCGTCTCACCGACGAGGCTGGCCGCATCACCGACGAGGTTGGCGGCACCTTCCACCCCGTCGTAGAGCGCTTCGCCTGCCGTCTGGAACTGGCGCATCGCCGCGGTCAGCGCCGACGCGATGGCTGCAGCGTTGCCCGCCTGGGCCGTGGCACCGGCCGCCGAGCATCCTGTGTTGACGAATTGGACGGTATTGGCGGCCGTGTCGGCAGCTGGCCCCGGCGATGCCGTTGATGCAGCGCTGGGGCGGCTGGCGGCGCTCACCGGATGGAGGGCAACAACAGAGGCGGTGGGGATTTTCATCAGCGGACTTTCTGGATCTCGACTGCTTCAAATCCTAGGGTGAATGTCCGCTCGGCATTTCCAGAACAGCGCTGCAACGGGTTGGAATCATGCTCAGCCTGCACACAATGTGTGGAATCCAGGGGGGATTCTTCATAATCCACTTACGCAATGAGCAACATACTGATTTCGGCGGGGTGGCCGCAGTGCCCCGGATTGAAATGAAAACCCATGAAGAAACTTTGCGAAAGGGTGAACCGGGGCATGACGCATCCAGTTGAAGGGGTTGATCCGAGGGCCATCCATCGGGTTGACAACCCGGCCCCGTTGTCGGCCCCGTTGTCGGCTCCGGTGCCGGGCCAGCCGCCGAGCCGCTGGCTGCTGGTGCTGAGGCCCGGCGATGTGCGGCAGCAGCTGTGTGATCGCCTGGCCACACAGGGCTGGTCGCTGCAGGTGCTGGAGGTGGCCACCGATTGGCGCCCGCGCCTGCAACAGGAGCGACCCGACGGGGTATTGCTGGACAGCGGCTGGGCCGGTTTCGACGCTCTGGATGCCTGTCGGGCGCTGCGTGCGCTGGATGCCCGACTGCCCATCGTGCTGCTGGGCGGGGGCAACGAGGAGATCGACCATGTCATCGCGCTGGAAAGCGGCGCAGACGACTACCTGGCCTTCCCCTGGGGGCTGCGCCAGTTGCAGGCGCGCATGCGTGCGTTGTTGCGCCGGCAGGAGGCCGCCAGTCGGGCGCAGCCCGAACCGCCACCGCTTCAGGGCCTGGGTGCAGGGCTGACCAGCGTGAGCGCGGTGAAGGTGGGGCCCTGGTGGTTTCTGGCCGAGTCCCGCTGCCTGCAGCGCGGTCAGGAGCTGCGTGTGTTGCCGGAGGTGGAAGCGGCCCTTCTGGCCGAACTGACCGCCCAGCCGCACCAGCCGGTGGCGCGTCAGCACCTGCGCCTGGCCTGCCATGGCGACCAGCCGGTGCTGCCCCGTGCGGTGGATGCGGCGGTGATGCGCCTGCGCCGCGCGGTGGAGCCGGACCCGGAGCTGCCGCGCTACATCCAGACGGTACGGGGCGTCGGCTATGTGTTCGTGCCGGGGGCGGAGCTGCCGACCCGGACCTGAAGGCGTTCCGGTCCGGTGCGGTCCGGGGCGGTCCGACGGCCCCGTCGGCTCAATCGGCTCAATCGGCTCAATCGGCTCAATCGGCTCCGGTCGGCTGACCTATTCCCTCGGACGGTCGGAAGTCTTCGTCCTGCTGCGGCGCACTCACCCCTGCTGCGCAAAGAACCCCTCGGTGTGAATGCGCTGCGGCTGCGCGCCGAGCTGCTTCACCCGCTCCACACACGCGTCGACGAACTCGGTGGAGCCGGCGATGAAGACGCTGTGCTCCCACAGGTCCGGAAACTCCCGGCCCAGCAGCGCCGGGATGCGGCCGTGCAGGAGGCCGGGCTTCTGCTCGCGCGTCAGCGTCGGCAGGTAGCGGAAATTCGGGTGCCGCGCCTGCCACCAGGCCATCAGGCCGCGGTCGTAGAGGTCGGCCTCCTCGCGCGCCGAGAACATCAGCGCCACCGGCTGCGGGTAGCCGCGCTTGAGCGCCGCCTCGGTGAGCGAGAGGATCGGCGCCAGCCCCGAGCCCGCCGCCAGGCAGAGCACGGGGGTGTCCACCGACGGGTCGCCGATGAAGGTGCCGTGCGGGCCGGAGAGCGTCACCTGCGCGCCCACCGGCACCTCATCGTGCAGCCAGCGGGGCGTGCGGCCCGATGCGTGGCCCTCGCCCTGCTGGGCGATCCCGTTCCCCTGGCGGGTGACCTGCAGGCAGATCTCCCCGTCCGGCCGCGGCGCGTTGGCCAGCGAGTAGGCCCGCAGCGGCACGCCCGCCGCCGGATTGCCGAGCATCACGTACTGCCCGGGCCAGAAGCGCATCGGCGCGCCCAGCGGGCGCAGCACGAACTCGGTGATCAGCGGCGTGCGGGCGATGCGGTCCACCACCACATAGGCCTGGTCCTCGCGCGGCGGGAACAGCTTGGGCTTGGCGTCCTCCGTGCCCCAGTCGATCTCCAGCAGCGGCGAGATCGGTTTGGCCATGCACATCAGGCCGTAGCCCTGGTGGCGCTCCTCCTGCGACAGCGCCATGTCCAGCACGAAGCCCTGGTCAAACTGCCCGGCCGTCACCTTGACCTTGCACTCCCCGCAGGCCCCCGCGCGGCAGTTGTTCGGCAGAGCAAACCCGGCGCGCTCCAGCGCCTGCAGCACGGTGTCGCCGTCGTGGCAGGCGACGGACTTGCCCGAAGGCTTCAGCTTGATTTCGTTCATGGCGGCGTCGGTGGATCGTCAGCGAATCAGAAGACGGGGATGATGTCTTCCATCTCGATGTCTGACACCTCCTGGCCGGTGATGCCGACCTCCGGAATCGCCGGGAACGGGATGCCGTACTTGTCCAGCACGCCCTTGAGGTTCAGGATCGCCGCGCGCCAGTTGTTCTTCTTCGCCTCGTAGGCGGGGATGGCGAAGCCGGCGTCGCGGGCGATCTTCTCGCCTTCGCGCTGGTTGTCGATGAAGTCGGCCGGCAGGTCCCAGAACTCCATCGGCGGCTCGAACAGCACGGCCGACAGGAACAGGTAGCCGGCGCGGATCTGCTTGGTGATGACGGCGCGGTCCTCCACCGGCAGCTTCGGGTAGTCGCGCTCCATCAGCGCCATGCAGATGCCCATGTGGCGGCCTTCGTCCTTGCCGATGTTGCGGAAGGCGGCCTTGAACACCGGCTCGGTGCAGCCCGCAGCCATCTGGTGGAAGATGGTCGCGGCGGCGATCTCGCCCATCAGGAAGGAGCTGAACAGCACCGCCAGGCTGTACTTCGGCACCGCCTGCTTGTAGCCCGTCCAGTAGCGAGCGCCATTGAAGTACAGCCACTTGGCGTTCTTCTGCAGGCGCCGGCCCAGGTCCGTCTTGGGCTCGTAGGTGATCGGGTCCGGATGCTCCAGGAACTTGGTGATCGCCAGCCCGCACATCTGCTCGTGGTTCTGCTCGTCGCGGGTGACGCTGAAGAAGCAGCGGCGCACCGCGTCCTCCTCATGCGCCTCGTAGGTCTTGATGAAGGCCGAGGCGAACACGGGGGGCGCCGAGGCGTCGAACACGCTCAGCAGCGTCCACCAGTAGGCAATCGCCTCGCGCTGCTCCCAGGTGTAGCGGCTCGCGTCAAAGCTCTCCCAGGGCAGCTTCTTCGGATCCCAGTTCTCCCGCTGCGCGGCGTCCCAGATCTCCTCGAGCTTGGCGGTGTGCGCATGCCAGCTCAGCGGGTAGACGTTCGGCTGCTCGACGGCAGGCGGGAATTCCATCGTCTGCGCGAGCTTGTCCTTGTTCATGGCCATGGGGGTGTCTCCGGGTGCGGGTGGTAGGTAGGCGACCCGCCGGCTGGGTGGACGACGGCGGTCGGGTGCAACGCGGAGTGCAGGTTAAAGTGATACACGTGATTGCGCAATAGCAATTGCATGTGTATCACATTGATCTGGGGTAAGTCCCAGGTGGCGAGCCGGGGCGGGCGGCAGAGACGGGGCGAAGCCGACCCCCTCCTGCCGCGCTCCCCCGTGACATCTTCCCGCCCGCCCACCGCTGAACCTTGCGCCACTCCCCTTGCCGCGGCACCCGGCAGTGCCCAGAATCGGCAAATCGCACGCGCCGCTTTCGGCGGCGGTTTGAGTATCGTGTGGCGTTGCAGTCGACGAGGGAGAAATCGAAATGCATCAAGGGCTTGGCGCTGTTTTGGCAGTCTGCGTTAGACGACAGAAGTCGCGTAAAGCGGCATAAGGTTGTCGTCTACAACACGTTGGGCCTCATGCCATCGCTTCCGGCTATTCACCTCACTTGGTAAACCAATGCAATTAATAGCGCCAATTTGGAGGCCGGTTGCGGCGCTTGCGCTTATTACAGCCATGCCTTTAGGTGCGTTGGCCGGCCCAGCGTCCTACGCGTGCAACATAGTGCAGTCTTGGCAACTCGTCGAAGACGGTACGTTGAAGCCTGTGCCAAAGAGCAATCTTTGGTTGCCCGGGATGGGCTTCGGGGTTAATAGACGCTCTGGTGCGCTTTCTTCTAAAGAACTGCCAATTCCTTTTCCTGCTCTGCGCGTTTTATCTCCGGGTTCCGCAGAGCATTACTTCCTCGCGCAAGCGGAGTCACCGCAGCCCACGGCGCACACGCTCATCCTTCGCATCGATGAGTTCCGAGCGGGAGAGTACAAGCCGTTCCTGCTGTACTACGGAACCAGCGTCGTAAGCGGTACGTGCAAATGAAGCCCAACCCCTCATTCCAGCGGACCGCCTCCAGCGTCCGCTGAACTCCAACGTTGGACCTCAAAGAGCGAATCCATGCCTTCCTCAACAGTTCCCATTTTCACGCCGGACAATGAGCCATACCTTGGACGGCCACTGCTCGTTCTTTTTGACCGCACCATCACAAAGTCAATTGCTGTGCATCGGCAGCTTGGAGCGCGAACTTTCGGGACCGATTTAACGGCCATCCAGATTGCAGGCGTAGAGATAATTCCTCAAGGCATAAGTATTGCGCTGAGCATGCGTGAACTCATACGTCAGGCCTATCTATTCTCAGCAGGCATTCTTATGCGACCACTAATCGAGAGAACAGGCATGATCTACCACCTTCACGATAATCCAGCGGCAATCGAGGCTTGGAACAATGGCTGGCCGCACAAATCGCAACCGACTTTTGACAGTCTCTTAGACTTAGTTATGGGGCCAGGTTCGGATGAGGAA
>JADJCH010000025.1 GCA_016703325.1 Burkholderiales bacterium
TGGCTCAGCTTCTGCGACACCAGCAGTCCAAGCTGCGTGCGCTCCTCAATGTTCAGGCTTGAATACTCTTGTCCCATCGGCTCAACCTGTTGATTTCAGGGCAGTGTTGCACTTCAGTTTAGAGCGTGCCCTGTGATTGGTTTCTACGAAGACCTGTCCAAGCGATCGCCTGGTGAGAATCGCTTATTTGGTCAGTGGTACATCAAGTTCCGGCAGCTTCCACGTTGCGATAGACGACTGCGCCTAGGTTGGTTGGGTTTCACGGGGTTGGGCGGTTTGGAGTACTCCCGAGAAGATGCTGTTCGCGCGGGAGTCACTGAAGTCACAGAGTATGTTCGTTCACTGTTGGAGTCCCCTGGAAGTTCCTGCAGACGCTGATTCGATATGCTGCTGATGGATTGAAAGGAAGCCCGACCGGTTTGCGCCGGTCGGGCTTCTTTGTCTGGATACCCGCCTTCGCGGGTATGACGGGCAGCACCCGCCTGCGAGCGGTATGACGGGCAGCGGTACCCGCGTGCGCGCGTGAGGCGGCTCAGCTCACTTCTTCTGCGGCGGCAGATCCGTGCAGCTGCCGTGCGCCACCTCCGCCGCCATACCAATGGACTCACCCAGCGTCGGGTGCGGGTGGATGGTCTTGCCGATGTCCACGGCGTCAGCGCCCATTTCGATGGCCAGGGCGATCTCGCCGATCATGTCGCCGGCGTGGGTGCCGACGATGCCGCCGCCGAGGATCTTGCCGTGGCCGTGCGCTTCCGGGCTGTCGTCGAAGAGCAGCTTGGTGAAGCCTTCGTCGCGGCCGTTGGCGATGGCGCGGCCGGAGGCCGTCCAGGGGAACAGGCCCTTCTTGACCTTGATGCCCTGCGCCTTGGCCTGGTCCTCGGTCAGGCCGACCCAGGCGACTTCCGGATCGGTGTAGGCCACCGACGGGATGACGCGGGCGTCGAACTGGGCCTTGGCCAGGAGGCGTCGCCCTGAGCTCACCGGCGATGACTTCGGCGGCCACGTGCGCCTCGTGCACCGCCCTGGGCGAGCATGGGCTGGCCGACCAGGTCGCCGATGGCGAAGATGTTCGGCACGTTGGTGCGCATCTGCACGTCCACGGGGATGAAGCCGCGGTCGGTCACGGCCACGCCGGCCTTGTCCGCTGCGATCTTCTTGCCGTTGGGCGTGCGGCCGACGGCCTGCAGCACCAGGTCGTAGAGGCCTTCGCTCTTCGTGCCATCCAGGCCCTCGAACTGCACCTTGATGCCTTCCGGGGTGGCCTCGGCGCCGACCGTCTTGGTCTTCAACAGGATGTTGTCGAAGCGGTGGGCGTTCATCTTCTGCCAGACCTTGACGAGGTCGCGGTCGGCGCCCTGCATCAGGCCGTCGAGCATTTCCACCACATCGAGGCGCGCGCCCAGCGTGCTGTACACCGTGCCCATTTCCAGGCCGATGATGCCGCCGCCGACGATGAGCATCTTCTTGGGCACCGACTTGAGCGCCAGGGCGCCGGTCGATTCGACGATGCGCTCGTCATCGGGGAAGAACGGCAGGCGCACCGCCTGGGAGCCGGCGGCGATGATGGCGTTCTTGAACTTGACGACCTTGGTCGTGCCGGTCTTGTCCTGGCTGCTGCCGGTGGTTTCTTCGACCTGCACGTGGTAGGGGTCGAGGAAGACGCCGTAGCCGCGCACGGTGGTGACCTTGCGCATCTTGGCCATCGCCGCCAGACCGCCGGTGAGCTTGCCGATGACCTTTTCCTTGTGGCCGCGCAGCTTGTCGATGTCCACCTGCGGGGCACCGAAGCTCACGCCCAGGTCGCCGAGGTGGCTGACCTCGTCCATCACCGCCGCGACGTGCAGCAGCGCCTTGGAGGGGATGCAGCCGACGTTCAGGCACACGCCACCGAGGGTGGCGTAGCGCTCGACGATGACGGTCTTCAGGCCGAGGTCGGCGGCGCGGAAGGCGGCGGAGTAGCCACCCGGGCCGGCGCCGAGCACCAGCACGTCGCACTCGACGTCGACCGGGCCGCAGTAGCTGCCCGCTGGTCCAGCGGGAGCAGCCACCGGCGCCAGTGCCGCAGCGGCCCGGAGCTGCGGCAGCAGGTGCGGGGCTGCTGCCGGTGCGGCCGCGGCGGCCCCGGCAGCCTCCAGCGTCAGCACCACCGAGCCCTGGTTGACCTTGTCACCCAGGGCGACCTTGATCTCCTTCACCACACCGGCGGTGGTGGAGGGGCTCTCCATCGAGGCCTTGTCGGACTCGACGGTGATCAGGCTCTGCTCGACCTTCACCGTGTCACCCGGCTTGACCAGGATCTCGATGACGCCGACGTCCTTGAAGTCGCCGATGTCCGGGACTTGCACTTCAATCAATGCCATGTGCAGTCTCCGATCAGAGGACGATGCGGCGGAAGTCCGCCAGCAAGGATGCGAAGTAGACGTTGAAGCGCGCAGCGGCCGCGCCGTCGATGACGCGGTGGTCCCACGACAGCGACAGCGGCAGCATCAGGCGCGGCTGGAAGGCCTTGCCGTCCCACTTCGGCTCGATCTGGCTCTGCACACCCATGATCGCGACTTCCGGGGCGTTGATGATGGGGTGAAGTACCGGCCACCGATGCCGCCCAGCGACGAGATGGTGAAGCAGGCGCCGCTCATGTCGGCCGGGCCGAGCTTGCCGTCGCGGGCCTTCTTGGCCAGTTCGCCCATTTCCTGGCTGATCTGGAAGATGCCCTTCTTGTCGCAGTCCTTGATGACCGGGACGACCAGGCCGTTGGGCGTGTCCGCCGCGAAAGCCCGATGTGGAAGTAGTTCTTCAGCACCAGCTGCTCGCCGTCCAGCGAGGCGTTGAACTCCGGGAACTTCTTGAGCGCGGCCACGGCGGCCTTGATCATGAAGGCCAGCATCGTGACCTTGACGCCGCTCTTCTCGTTCTCCTTGTTGGTCTGCACCCGGAAGGCTTCCAGGTCGGTGATGTCCGCGTCGTCGTGGTTGGTGACGTGCGGGATGACCACCCAGTTGCGGTGCAGGTTGGCGCCGGAGATCTTCTTGATGCGGCTGAGGTCCTTGCGCTCGATCGGGCCGAACTTGGCGAAGTCCACCTTCGGCCAGGGCAGCAGGCCGGGGAAGGCCCTCGCCGCTGGCGGTCGCGGCGGCAGGGGCCGGGGCCTTGGCCTTCTGCGCGGCGGTCTGCACCGCACCGGCCATCACGCCCTTGACGAAGGACTCGATGTCGGTCTGCGTGATGCGGCCCTTGGGCCCGGAGCCGCTCACCTCGGCCAGCGGCACGCCCAGTTCGCGGGCGAACTTGCGGATGCTCGGGCTGGCGTGCGGCAGGCTGGCGCTGGGGTGCCGGGGTTGTGGGCGGGCAGGGGCGGCGGCCCCCCCGGTCGCCGGAGCGGGCGCGCTGGCCAGGCAGGAGCAGGTGCTGCAGCGGCCCGGGGGCAGCCGGCGCAGCGGGAGGCGCCGAGGGGGGCGCCCTCGATGACCGCGATCAGTGAGCCGATGTTGACCTTGTCGCCCAGCGCGACCTTCAGTTCCCTTGATGACGCCGGCGTGCGACGACGGGATTTCCATCGAGGCCTTGTCCGGACTCAACCGTGATCAGGCTCTGCTCGACCCTGACGGTGTCGCCGACCTTGACCAGCAACTCGATGACGGCCACGTCCTCGAAGTCGCCGATGTCGGGCACCAGCACCTGGATCGGGCCGGTGGCTGCGGCAGCTGCCGCAGGGGGCAGGCGGGCGCTGCGGGCGCCGGAGCCGGGGGCGGCCACAGGGGCTGGGGCAGCGGCAGCAGGTGCAGCAGCCGAGTCGGCCGCAGCAGCGCCGGCCACTTCCAGCAGCAGCACCAGCGAGCCTTCGCTCACCTTGTCGCCCAGGGCGACCTTCAGCTCCTTGACCACGCCGGCGTGAGAGCTGGGGATCTCCATCGAGGCCTTGTCGCTCTCGACGGTGATCAGGCTCTGCTCCGCCTTGATCGCGTCGCCGGGCTTGACCAGCACCTCGATGATCGCGACTTCCTTGAAGTCCCCGATGTCGGGGACCTTCACTTCAACCAATGCCATGGTGTTTGTCTCCGGTCACGCTCAGGCGTACAGCGGGTTGATCTTGTTGGCGTTGAGGCCGTACTTGGCGATCGCCTCGGCGACCTTCGATGTCGGCAGGAGACCTTCATCGGCCAGTGCCTTGAGGGCGGCCACGACGATGTAGTGGCGGTTGATCTCGAAGTGCTCACGCAGCTTGCTGCGGAAGTCGCTGCGGCCGAAGCCGTCGGTGCCCAGCACCTTGTAGGCGCGGCCTGCCGGGACGTAGGGGCGGATCTGCTCCGCGTAGTTCTTCATGTAGTCGGTCGATGCGATCACCGGGCCGGCGTGGGGCGCCAGCTGCTGGGTCACGAAGGAGACCTTCTGCGTCTCGGTCGGGTGCAGCAGGTTCCAGCGCTCGGCGGCCTGGCCGTCGCGGGCCAGCTCGTTGAAGCTCGGGCAGCTCCAGACGTTGGCGGAGACGCCCCAGTCGGCCGCCAGCAGCGTGCGTGCGGCCATCGACTCGCGCAGGATGGTGCCCGAGCCCAGCAGGTTGACCTGCAGTCCGCCGGTGGAGGGGGCCGCCTCCAGCAGGTACATGCCCTTGAGGATCTCCTCCTCGGTGCCGGCGCGCAGGCCGGGCATGGCGTAGTTCTCGTTCAGCAGGGTCAGGTAGTAGAAGACGTTTTCCTGCTTCTCGACCATGCGCTTCAGGCCGTGCTGCATGATCACGCCCACTTCGTGCGCGAAGGTCGGGTCGTAGCTCACGCAGTTGGGGATGGTGCCGGCCAGGATGTGGCTGTGGCCGTCCTCGTGCTGCAGGCCTTCGCCGTTCAGCGTGGTGCGCCCGGAGGTGCCGCCGAGCAGGAAGCCGCGCGCCTGCATGTCGCCCGCCGCCCAGGCCAGGTCGCCGATGCGCTGGAAGCCGAACATCGAGTAATAGACATAGAACGGCACCATGATGCGGTTGCTGGTGCTGTAGCTGGTGGCCGCAGCGATCCAGCTGGCCATGCCGCCGGCTTCGTTGATGCCTTCCTGCAGGATCTGGCCGGCCACGTCCTCGCGGTAGTACATCACCTGGTCCTTGTCGACCGGGGTGTACTTCTGACCTTCGGGGTTGTAGATGCCGACCTGGCGGAACAGGCCCTCCATGCCGAAGGTGCGCGCCTCGTCCACCAGGATGGGCACCACGCGCGGGCCCAGGGCCTGGTCACGCAGCAGCTGGGTGAGGAAACGCACGTAGGCCTGCGTGGTGCTGATCTCCCGGCCTTCGGCCGTGGGCTCGATCACGCTCTTGAAGGTCTGCAGCGCCGGCACGGTGAAGCTCTCGTCGGCCTGGGTGCGGCGGTGCGGCAGGTAACCTCCCAGGGCCTTGCGGCGCTCGTGCAGGTAGCGCATTTCCGGCGTGTCGTCGGCCGGCTTGTAGAACGGCAGCTTGGGCAGCTCGCTGTCGGGGATGGGGATGTTGAAGCGGTCGCGGAAGTACTTGATGTCGTCGTCCGTCAGCTTCTTGGTCTGGTGGACGTTGTTCTTGCCCTCACCGGCCTTGCCCATGCCGAAGCCCTTGACGGTCTTGATCAGCAGCACGGTCGGCTGGCCGGTGGTGTTCACGGCCTTGTGGTAGGCGGCATAGACCTTTTGCGGGTCGTGGCCACCGCGCTTGAGGGCCCAGATGTCGTCGTCGCTCATCTTGGCCACCATCTCCAGCGTGCGCGGATCGCGGCCGAAGAAGTTCTTGCGCACGAAGGCACCGTCGTTGGCCTTGAAGGACTGGTAGTCGCCGTCCAGCGTGTCCATCATGACCTTGCGCAGCGCGCCGTCCTTGTCGCGCGCCAGCAGCGGATCCCACTCGCTGCCCCACAGCAGCTTGATGACGTTCCAGCCCGAGCCGCGGAATTCGCTCTCCAGCTCCTGCACGATCTTGCCGTTGCCGCGCACCGGGCCGTCCAGTCGCTGCAGGTTGCAGTTGATGACGAAGATCAGGTTGTCCAGCTTCTCGCGTGCAGCCAGACCGATGGCGCCCAGCGATTCCACCTCGTCCATCTCGCCGTCACCACAGAACACCCAGACCTTGCGGTTGCGGGTGTCGGCGATGCCGCGGGCGTGCAGGTACTTCAGGAAGCGCGCCTGGTAGATCGCCATCAAGGGGCCCAGGCCCATCGAGACGGTCGGGAACTGCCAGAACTCCGGCATCAGCTTCGGGTGCGGGTAGCTCGACAGCCCCTTGCCGTCGACTTCCTGGCGGAAATGCAGCAGCTGTTCCTCGGTCAGACGGCCCTCCAGGTAGGCGCGGGCGTACACGCCAGGCGCCACATGGCCCTGGATGTAGAGGCAGTCGCCGCCGTGGTCCTTGGACTCGGCATGCCAGAAGTGGTTGAAGCCGGCGCCGAACATGTGGGCCAGTGAGGCGAAGGAGCCGATGTGGCCGCCCAGGTCACCACCGTCCTCGGGGTTGTGGCGGTTGGCCTTGACCACCATCGCCATGGCGTTCCAGCGCATGTAGGCGCGCAGGCGCTCCTCGATCTCGATGTTGCCGGGGCAACGCTCTTCCTGGTCGGTCGGGATGGTGTTGACGTAGGCCGTGTTGGCCGAGAACGGGCGGTCGATGCCGTTCTGCCGGGCATGGTCCAGCAGTTGCTCCAGCAGGAAATGGGCACGCGGCCCGCCTTCGGTGCCGATCACCGCGCTGAGGGCATCCAGCCACTCGCGGGTTTCCTGGGCGTCACTGTCCTGGGGGGCCGAGCTCGGCTGGCTCGACGGCGTTGCAGACATGGTGTCTCCTCGTGCTGCGGAAAAAGGGGGCCCGCGGACCGGGCGGGTGGAGCAGCCCACTCAGGGGTGTGCGTGCGGCCGCAAGTCTCTCATAACATCCGGCAAATTTCAAATAGCGCTTGCATGTTTCATAATGCGGAATCATGGCGAGCTTGCCCGGCCGATCCACAGGGAAAGGCCAGGCTGCCCAGTGCAACGCGATTCGTTGTCGTCCGGTGCTGGGGATAATCCCTGGATGCAAATCAGTTCTCCGGAGCGCAGCCATCCCCTGCGCTCCCGTGTGCGGCGGCTCCTGTGGTCCTGGTGGCGACGGCTGCCCCCAGCTCGGCAGGACCGGGTGGCCACCCTGGCGCCGTTGTTTTCGGTGCTGCTTTTTCTGGCGGCCATCGTGGCGGCGTTCTGGTACCTGCGCAGCGAGGAGATCGACCGGGAGGTCGAGTCCGTCAAGCGCGATGCCGAGCTGGTGCAGCAGCAGGTGCGGCTGCGCCTGATCGAGAACCAGGAGCAGCTGGTGCGGTTGGCGCGCGAACTGGGCACCCGCAGCATCAACCGGGAGCAGTTCCTGGTGCAGGCCGAGGGCCTGGTGCGCAGCCGGCCGGAGGTGATCGCGGTGACCTGGCTGAATGCGCGGCGCCATGTGCAGGCGCGGCACGTCACCATGAACATGGTGATGGCCATGCCGCGTGCGGAGCCGGCGTCGGACAGCAGCGCTCCCGAGGAGGTGACCCGGGCCAAGGAGCTGGTGGAGGCTTTCAACGACGCGCGCGACCTGCGACTGCCGATCTACTCCCAGCCCTTTCAGCAAAGCCCGCATCTGGTGGTGTTCCAGGTGCATGTGCCGGTGATCGACCAGGGCGCCTTTGCGGGCACGCTGATGGCGGAGTACTCGGTGGAGGCCGTGCTGCGCTACTTCGTGCCGGCGGAGGTGTCGCGCCGGCATGTCATCAGCCTGGTCGATGACGACGACCGGGTGCTGGCCAGCACGGTGTCCAGCCAGCCCGGTCGCCCCACCCCGACACTGGTCTACAGCGTGCCCTTCACGCCGGTGGACCATGGCGTGTCGCTGCGCGGGGAGGGCTACCGCACCTCGGTGGGCCTGATCGGCAACACCCTGTTCTGGATGGTCATGGCCCTGTCGGTGCTGACCGTGTGGATGCTGCTGGGCACCTGGCGCCACATGCGGCGGCGCCTGCAGATCCAGGGCGCGCTGGTGCAGGAGACCAACTTCCGCCGGGCCATGGAAAACTCCATGCTCACCGGCATGCGGCCATGGACCTGGAAGGGCGCATCACCTATGTGAACCCGGCCTTCAGTGCGATGACCGGCTTCTCCGAGGCGGAGCTGATCGGCCGAGTGCCGCCCTACCCGCACTGGCCGCCGGAAAAGCAGGACGAAAGCGCCCGGCTGCTGCGCCAGGAGCTGGCAGGACTGAGTCCGGCGGGCGGCTTCGAGGTGCGGGTGATGCGCAAGGACGGCACCCGCTTCGATGCGCGCATGTACGTCTCGCCTCTGATCGATGCCAAGGGCCGGCAGACCGGCTGGATGACCTCGATGACCAACATCACCGAGGCCAAGCGGGTGCGCGATCAGCTGACGGCGTCGCACGAGCGTTTCACCACCGTGCTGGAGGGGTTGGATGCATCGGTTTCGGTGATGGCGGTGGAGCAGGCCGAACTGCTGTTCGCCAACCGCTCCTATCGCTTGTGGTTTGGCGGTGATGCGCGCTGGCATGCGCAGCTGGCCGGTGAGCCGGCGGGCGCTGCGCGGGCTGACGGTGTGGACCACGGTGATGCGGTGGATGTCCTGTCCGGCCTGCCCGCCTCCGAGCTGACGGCGCAGGGGGCCGAGGCCCGCGAGGTGTACGTCGATGCGCTGCAGAAGTGGTTCGACGTGCGGGCCCGCTACCTGCAGTGGACCGACGGCCGGCTGGCCCAGATGCTCATTGCCACCGACATCACGGCCCGACGGCGCATGGAGGAGCTGGCCGCGCAGCAGGCCGAGCGTGCCCAATCCACCAGCCGGCTGGTGACGATGGGCGAGATGGCCTCTTCGGTGGCGCACGAACTGAACCAGCCTCTGGCGGCGATCGCCAATTACTGCAACGGGCTGATCTCGCGCGCCAAGGCGGGCACGCTGCAGACCGAGGACATGCTGCAGGCGCTGGAGAAGACCGCCCGGCAGGCGCACCGGGCGGGGCAGATCATCCACCGCATCCGCGCCTTCGTGAAGAAGAGCGAGCCGCAGCGCAGCCTGTCCAAGGCGGCCGATCTGGTGGACGACACGCTGGAGCTGGCCGGCATCGAGCTGCGGCGCCGCAACGTGGCGATCCACAGCTACGTGGCGCAGCGCCTGCCGGCGCTGCTGGTCGACCCGATCCTGGTCGAGCAGGTGCTGCTCAACCTGATCAAGAACGCGGCGGAGGCCATCGACAACGCCCAGCTGCCCTCGCAGCGGCGCACCATCGAGCTGCGTGTGGTGCCGCGGCACACCCCGGAGCTCGGGGGCGTGATCGAGTTCACCGTCACCGACACCGGCCCCGGATTGAAAGAAGAGGTCATCAACCGGCTGTACGAGGCCTTCTTCTCCACCAAGGCCGATGGGATGGGGATCGGACTGTCGCTGTGCCGCTCCATCGTCGAGTCGCATCGCGGCCGGATCAAGGCGGAGAACCTCTACAATGGCCAGGCGGTACGCGGTTGCCGCTTCACCGTGTGGTTGCCGGTCTCCGGTCCCACGGGTCACGAGCCTTCCCAGTTCACAGAACATCTATGAGCCTGATCCCCAAACGCGGCACGGTATACGTGGTGGATGACGATGAAGCGGTGAGGGACTCACTGCAGTGGCTGCTGGAGGGCAAGGACTACCGGGTCAAGTGTTTCGATTCGGCCGAGGCCTTTCTGTCGCGCTTCGACCCCCGCGAGGTGGCCTGCCTGATCGCCGACATCCGCATGGACGGCATGAGCGGCCTGGAGCTGCAGGACCGCCTGCTGGAGCGCAAGAGCCCGCTGCCCATCGTCTTCATCACCGGCCATGGCGACGTGCCGATGGCGGTGAACACGATGAAGAAGGGTGCGGAGGACTTCATCGAGAAGCCCTTCAAGGAAGACGAACTGGTGGCCCTGGTGGAGCGCATGCTCGAGCGGGCCCGCAGCGCCTTCTCGCACCACCAGGAGCAGATCAGCCGCGACGCGCTGCTGGCGCGACTGACCACCCGCGAGGCCCAGGTGCTGGAGCGTATCGTGGCCGGCCGGCTGAACAAGCAGATCGCCGACGACCTGGGCATCAGCATCAAGACGGTGGAGGCGCACCGCGCCAACATCATGGAAAAGCTCAACGCAAACACTGTGGCCGATCTGCTCAAGATCGCCCTGGGCGCCCAGGCCAAAACCTGAGCGACCGTTCACACACCCGGGCCGCTGCGATCAGCGGCCTTTTTGCTTTTCAGACGCACCCTGCTCCGCAACGAAGGAAGCCCACCATGACCGCCCAGCTCATCGACGGCAACGCCCTGTCCAAGCAGATCCGCGCGGAGGTGGCGCAGCGCGCCGCCGCGCTCACGGCCCGCGGCGTCAAGCCCGGACTCGCGGTGATCCTGGTCGGCGACAACCCGGCCAGCCAGGTCTATGTGCGCAACAAGGTCAAGGCCTGCGAGGACGGCGGCCTGCACTCGGTGCTGGAGAAGTACGACGCCGCCATGACCGAGGCCGAGCTGCTGGCACGCATCGACGCGCTGAACAACGACCCGGCCATCCACGGCATCCTGGTGCAGCTGCCGTTGCCGAAACACATCGACGACCACAAGGTGATCGAGGCCATCTCCCCGGCCAAGGATGTGGACGGCTTTCACGTCTCCTCGGCCGGTGCGCTGATGGTCGGCGAGGTGGGCTTCAAGGCCTGCACGCCCTACGGCTGCATGAAGATGTTGGAAAGCATCGGCATGAAGGACCTGCGCGGCAAACACGCCGTGGTGATCGGGCGCAGCAACATCGTCGGCAAGCCGATGGCGATGATGCTGCTGGCCGCCAACGCCACCGTGACCATCTGCCACAGCGGCACGGCCGACCTGGGGGCGATGACCCGGCAGGCCGACATCGTGGTGGCGGCGGTGGGCAAACGCGACGTGCTGACCGCCGACAGGGTCAAGCCCGGCGCGGTGGTGATCGACGTGGGCATGAACCGCAACGACGAAGGCAAGCTCTGCGGCGACGTGGACTTCGCCGGCGTGAAGGAAGTCGCCGGCTGGATCACCCCGGTGCCCGGTGGGGTCGGCCCGATGACCATCACAATGCTGCTGGTCAACACGATCGAAGCTGCCGAGCGCTGCGCATGAACCCTTCTGCCGCCCTGAACGACCCGCTGCACAACGCTGCCAACCCCCTGCTGACCGGCGGACCGCTGCCCGCCTTCGACGCCATCCGCCCGGAGCATGTCGGCCCCGCGATCGATGTCCTGCTGGCCGCGGCCGACCAGGCGCTGGAAGCCGCGGTCAGCGATGCAACGCCTGCGGACTTCGACGCGCTGTCGCGGGTCCTGTCGGTGGCCACCGAACGGCTGGGTTGTGCCTGGGGGGCGGTCAGCCATCTCAAGGGTGTGGCCGACACCGCGGACCTGCGTGCGGCCTACAACGAGAACCTGCCCAAGGTCACCGAGTTCTACACCCGCCAGGGCGCCGACGAGCGGCTGTACGCCAAATACAAGGCCATTGCCGCCGGCCCCGCGGCGACCACACTCAACGCCGCACGCCAGAAGGCACTGGCGCATTGGCTGCGCGACTTCGTGCTGTCCGGCGCCGAATTGCAGGGTGAGGCCAAGACCCGCTACGCACAGATCCAGGACGAGCTGGCGCGCCTGTCCCAGCAGTTCTCCGAGCATGTGCTGGACGCCACCGACGGCTTCTCCCTGGTGGTGGGGGCGGACCGCCTGGCCGGTGTGCCGGCCGATGTGCTCAGCTCGACCAAGACGGATGAAGGCCACAAGCTCACGCTGCACATGCCCGTCTACCTGCCGGTGATGCAGTACGCCGACGACCGCGCGCTGCGCCGGCAGCTCTACACTGCCTACGTCACCCGTGCCTGCGAGACGGGCCCGGCCGAACGCGACAACACCGGGCTGATGGCACACATCCTGCGCCTGCGCCAGGAAGAGGCGAAGCTGCTGGGCTACGCCAGCTACGCCGAGGTGTCGCTGGTGCCGAAGATGGCGCGCGACCCGGCCGAGGTGATGCATTTTCTGCGCGACCTGGCCGGCCGGGCACGCCCCTACGCCGAACGCGACCTGGCCGAGCTGCGCGAATACGCCCGCAGCGAGCTGGGCCTGGCCGACCTGCAGGCCTGGGACGTGCCCTACGCCAGCGAGAAACTCAAGGAGGCGCGTTACGCCTTCAGCGACCACGAGCTCAAGCAGTACTTCACCGAGCCGAAGGTGCTGGACGGCCTGTTCCGCATCATCGAGACGCTGTTCGAGGTGCGCATCGTGCCGGACAGCGCGCCGGTCTGGCACCCCTCGGTGCGCTTCTACCGCATCGAGCGGCCGGCACCTGTGGGTTCCGACGCTGCGCCGCAGGTGATCGCCCAGTTCTACCTGGATCCCTACGCCCGCCCTGGCAAGCGCCCCGGCGCCTGGATGGACGACGTGCGCAGCCGCTGGCAGCGCCCGGACAGCGGCGCGCTGCAGATCCCGGTGGCGCACCTGGTGTGCAACTTCTCTGCGCCGGTGGACGGCAAACCCGCGCTGCTCACGCACGACGAGGTGCAGACGCTGTTCCACGAGTTCGGCCACGGCCTGCACCACATGCTCACGCAGGTGGCGGAGCTGGGCGTGTCCGGCATCTCCGGTGTGGAGTGGGACGCGGTGGAGCTGCCCAGCCAGTTCATGGAGAACTTCTGCTGGGAGTGGGAGGTGCTGCAGCACATGACCGCCCACGTCGACAGCGGCGCGCCGCTGCCGCGTGCGCTGTTCGACAAGATGATCGCGGCCAAGAACTTCCAGAGCGGCCTGATGACGCTGCGTCAGGTGGAGTTCGCCCTGTTCGACATGCGGCTGCACGCCGAGCCGGGCTCCGAGACCGATGTCCAGAAGGTGGTGGACGAGGTGCGGCGCGAGGTGGCGGTGCTGATCCCGCCGGCTTTCAACCGCTTCCAGCACACCTTCTCGCACATCTTCGCTGGCGGCTACGCCGCGGGCTACTACAGCTACAAGTGGGCCGAGGTGCTCAGCGCCGATGCCTGGAGCGCCTTCGAGGAGGAGGGCGTGCTCAATGCCGCCACCGGCCGGCGCTACCGCCGCGAGATCCTGGAGGCCGGCAGCGCGCGCGATGCGATCGACAACTTCCGAGCCTTTCGCGGCCGCGAGCCCAGCATTGACGCGCTGCTGCGCCACCAGGGGATGGCCGGCTGAATGTCCTGTTGAAGGAACGTCGGGGGCAGCCCGTGTGCCCCACTGCGCTACCCCAGGGGGTGCTCACAAGGAAACGCCGGCCGCCCCAAGTTTCCTTGACCCCCACGGGGGGCGGGCTGGGCGCAGCCCGGCCCTGGGGGCGCTCAGTACCGCGAGGTGGCCACCAGCGCGTCGGCGTGGAAGCAGAAGCGGTTGCGCCCCTGGCGTTTGGCCTGGTACATCGCCACATCGGCGTGGCGCATCAGCGTGTCCTCGTCGTCGCCGTCGTGCGGATGCACCGCAATGCCGATGCTGAAGGTGGTCGTCAGGGTGTGCTCACCCAGCGGGTAGGGTTGCGCCACCCGCTCCAGCAGGTGGGTGGCGGCGGTGCCGGCGTCCAGCGCTGAATCGATCTGCGGCAGCAGCACGACAAACTCGTCGCCGCCCAGGCGGCTGGCGGTGTCGGTGGCGCGCAGGCCGGCCACGATGCGCTGGGTCACCTGGCGCAGCAGCTCGTCGCCCACCGCATGGCCAAGCTCGTCGTTGACCTGCTTGAAGTGGTCCAGGTCCATGAACATCAGCGCGAACAGGTTGCCGTTGCGGCGCGACATCTGCAGACACTGCTGCAGGCGGTCGCGCAGCAGCAGGCGGTTGGGCAGCCCGGTCAGGGCGTCGTGCTGGGCCTGATGTGCCAGCTGCACCGCCATCGCGTGGGCCTGCGAGACGTCCTGAAAGGTCAGCACCGCGCCCAGCAACCGGCCATCGGCAGCGCGCAGCGGGGCCACCGATTCGCGGATCGGGTGCTCACCGCCGTCGCGGCTGCGCAGGATCACGGTGTGCGGCAGCGCCGGCCGGCTGCGCTGGTGCAGGCACAGCGCCACCGGGTCGGGCAGCTCGGTGCCGTTGTCAGGGTCCTGCCGCAAGAACGCCTCACCGTAGAGCCGGCCCTGCACCTGCTCCAGCGTCCAGCCGGTCAGCGCGCTGGCCACCGGGTTCATGTAGTCGACGCGGCCGGCACGGTCGGTGGCGATCACCGCGTCGGCCACACTCTCCAGCACCACCCGGCTGCGTTCGTGCTCCAGCGCCAGCTGCTCGGCCAGGCGCTTGCGGGTGATGTCCTCCAGCACGGCGTGGATGCGCACCACCCGCCCGTCGGCATCACGTTCGCAGGTGGCCGACATCAACATGTCGAGCTGGCGGCCGTCGCGGCTGACCAGGCGGTACTCGATGTCACGGGCTTCACCCTGCGTCAGCAGGGTGTCCCGGTCGGGCCCGGCCGCCTGGCGCCGCGATGCGTCGTCCATGAAGTCGGTGATGGCACGGCCCAGCACGGCCTCGCGGGCATAACCCAGCCGTTCGAGCCAGAGGCTGCTGACGCTGATGATGCGACCGTCCGGACCGGTGGAAAACATCATGGCGGGGGTGCGCTCGTACAGCGCTCGCAGCCGCTCGCGGCTGTGGCGCAGGCACCAGTGGTGCTGTCGGGCCTCCGCCACAGCCGACGCCAGCAGCAGCGGCGGCACCAGAGACGCCAGCAGCGGGATGTACAGCAGCACCGTCTGCCAGTAGGAGGTCCAGGCCGGTGGGGCCACCAGCCCGAAGGCCAGCAGCAGGCCGGCGGTGAGCGAGACGGCCAGCACCAGCACGGTGACCGCGGCATAGCGCAGCAGCACCGCCGCCAGCACCAGCGGCAGCCCCAGGTACACGAAGTGGAAGGGCAGCATCAGCAGCGCCACCATTCCCGTGCCCACCGACATCATCAGCGCTGCCAGCAGATCGAAAGTCAACACATCGCGGCGCAACTGCGGCCAGGTGGACGACAGCACCGCCAGCCAGACCGGCAGCAACGAAACCCAGCCGAGCAGCGAGGCCATGAACTCCAGCGGCCAGCCCGGCAGGGCGTTGTCCACACCGAGCAGCAACTGCAGCAGCGTCAGCAGGCTGGAGCCGGCCAGCGCGGGCACGAAGGCGCCGCGCACCAGCGCACGCCAGACGTGGCTGGGGCCGTCCTGCACCCGGCGGTACACGCTGCCCGAGCGCAGCAGCAGCACCGACAGCACCGGTTCCAGCAGATGGGAGGGTAGTCGCAACAGGCTGTCGGCCAATGAGGGCTCCATCCAAGCGGACAGCCCGATCAGCACGAGCAGCTGTGTGGCAAGCAGCGACCACCAACGGCGCTGCGGGGCAAACAGCAGGAAGCCCGCCAGCCAGGCGTCGGCCATCCACATCACCGACATCTGGTCTGGCATGCGCGTCCAGCGCAGACTCAGCCAGCCCAGCAGCGCCGTGCCCAGAGCCAGCAGGCCTTGCACCTGCCAGGGGCGGCGCGCCAGCCAGACCAGCAGCTCGGCCTCCAGCACGGCAGGTGGTCGGTCGGAAGCGGCCGTACGTGAAGGCCGTGCGGCATCGGCGGGGCGGCCTGAAACCCGGCCTGCTTCCGCACTCGAGAGGGCCCCTGCGCCTGAAGCCGTGCCAGGGGGGGCAAAGCTGGAGAAGGGCAGGGAGCTGTGGATCAGCTCCAGGCCACTGGTGGGCGTGGAGCTGTCCATGGGTGGGGGCGCTGCCATCGCAGTCAACTCCTGGGGCTGAGCAGCGCCGAACGCTGCCGGCGGCGCAGCCACCACCAGCCCAGGGCGCCCAGAAGGGTGATCAGCGCCCCGATCCACTCCAGGGCCCTGCGAAGCGGGTCACGGGTCTCGGTGGCAGCCGGGCCGACCCAGCGGGTGAACAGGGTGTCCCGTTCGGCCAGGGGCCAGCGCATCAGTGCGCGGTCCAGCGCCAGCACCAGGTCGGGTCGATCGCGGCGCACGCCGAAGGCCAGGGCGTAGTCGAAACCGATGGGCCGCCCGGGGACCAGATCGCGCCAGCCCTCCCGGCCGATGATGAAGCGCGTGCTGGCCACGTCGGCCACCACCGCCTGCACTTCGCCACGCCGCAGGGCGGCCAGAGCCTGGGCGTCATCGTCCATCGGCACCCAGCGCACCTGCGGGTGGCGCAGTCGCAGGTAGCCTTCCACCGCATAGCCCCGCCCCACCGCCACGGGCTGGGCACGCAGGCCCACCAGGTCGGTGGTGGGCTGTCCCTGCCGCTGCACCAGCACCGCCGGAACTGCAACGTACGGGCGGGTGAAATTCAGGTGGGCAGCGCGCTCCGGCGTCGGGCGCAGGGAGGTGATGAGGTCCACTTCTCCCCGCCGGGCGGCGGCGAGCTGGTCGGCCAGCGGGCGGGCCGGCTGCATCTCCAGTCGCCAACCCAGCCAGGGTTGCAGCCGCTGCAGCAGTTCGATCGAGAGGCCCTGCACCTGGTTCTCGGCGTTGATGTAGACGAAGGGCCCATAGTCCCGTTCCGGAGCAACCCGCACCGTCTCGGTCGCCGGTGCAGCCGCCCCTGCGCCAGCGGTCGTGCCAGGCATCTCTGCCGTCAATGCGCCCGCCATCGCTCCTGCCACCGCGCCGGCCTGGGCCAGCAGTGCGGCTCCGGCGGCCAGCCAATCCGGATACCGGCAGCGCACGGCAGCCTGGGTCCGACGGTCCCACGGCCTTCCCTTGCCGAGTGTCACTGTGCTGATCACCTGCCGCCGGTCCTGATGAATCTGCGAGAGCGGCATAGGATGACCTGCCCGCGCCCGGATGGCAACCCCGACCGACGCAGCCTCCGGGGATGGACTGCGGCCTTCGCGCAACAGCGGTACCAACCCTGCCGTTCGACCCAGGAGCCTCGTTTGCAGGAGGGTCGGTCGCAGCGCTTAGGGGGGTCAAGGGGGCAGGACCTGCGCGTCCCCCTCGTCGCCTTCGTCCGGCGAGGCTTCGTCCATCGCCTCGCGCAGCTTCAGCGCCCGGGCATAGACCGCCTTGCGCGGCTGCTCGCAGACCTGCCCCACCACGTCCACTGCCTGGCGCAGGGGCCAGGACCGGCAGCAGGGCCTGCAGCAGGCGGGTGGCGGTGAGCGGCACCGGGGTGTCGGCCAGGGGCTCCTCAGCCGAGGCTGCCGCGGGGGCCGCTGCATGCAGGACCAGCACAAATTCGCCGCGGCGGCGGTCGGCGTCGGCCTGCAGCCAGGCTGGCAGGTCGGCTGCGGGCAGGGTGTGGATCTGTTCAAACTGCTTGGTCAGCTCCCTGCACAGGGTGACCCGGCGGGGGCCGAAGCGCTGTGCCAGCGCAATGGCCAGCGCTTCAATGCGGTGTGGGGATTCGAACAGCACGTTGCTCAGGCCGTCGGCCGTGTCCAGCCGGGCCAGGGCCTCCTCCCTCGCGCGGGTCTTGGGGGGCAGGAAGCCGACGAAGCGGAAGCCCTGCGCCTGCACGTCACCGGCTGCGCTCAGGGCGGTGACCACGCTGCTGGCCCCCGGCAGCGGCACCACGGCAGCACCGGCGGCGCGCACGGCGGCCACCAGCCGGGCACCGGGGTCGGAGATGGCGGGGGTGCCGGCATCGCTGAGGTAGGCCACCCGCTCGCCGCGCTGCAGCCGCTGCAGCACCTGAGCCGCGGCGGCGGCCTCGTTGTGCTCATGCACCGACAACAAGGGCCGGTGCAGCCCCAGTCTCTGCAGCAGCTGGCCGGTGACGCGGGTGTCCTCGCAGGCCACCGCATCGGCCAGACCCAGCAGGTGCAGCGCACGCAGGCTCAGGTCGGCCAGGTTGCCGATCGGGCTGGCCACGACGTAGAGTGTGGCCAGGGGCCAGCTCTGCGGGCCCGCCCATGCGGCCGCAGCCTGTTGAAGCTGGGTCGTCAGGGAGGCGGGAGGGGCAGAGGGGGTGATCGGGTTGGAGGAGGTGTCCAGGATGTTCTCCAGGAAGGCCGCAGGCGATGGGGTCCCGGCGGGACACGCACCGACCGAACGCCAGCAGACCGGGCAGTCCGGCGAAGACCGCGCCCTCGCCCTGCTGCAGGGTCGGGGTTTGAAGCTGCTTGCCCGCAATTATCGAGTGGCGGGCGGCCCGTCGGCGCGCGGCGGTGAGGTGGACCTGATCCTGCGCGATCGCGACGGCACGCTGGTGTTCGTGGAAGTGAGGGTGCGTGCCGGGCGGGAGCAGGGCGGCGCGGCGGCCAGCATCGGCCCTGCCAAGCGGCGCCGCATCGTGTTTGCGGCGCAGCACTACCTGCTGCGCTGGCGCGGTCCCTGGCCGCCCTGCCGGTTCGACGTGGTGGCCATCGATGCCGGCGAGCTCAGCTGGCTGCCGGCGGCCTTTGATGCGGGTTGAGTTTCAACAGGCGAAGCCCCGCGCTGCCGACAGGTTGTAACGGACGGGCGAAGTGCGTCGAATATCATTCGCCGCATGCTCGAACAACGCATTCAGCAGCAGTTTTTTGACAGCGCCGATCTGAAGTACGCCGCCGCAGAGCATCTGACGCGCCCGGTGGCGGATGCCAGCCACGCCCTGATCGGCGCCATCACCTCCGGTGCCAAGGTCCTGGTGTGTGGCAATGGGGCCGGCGCCGGCATTGCCCAGCACCTGGCCGCCCAGCTGGTGGGCCGTTTCGAACGGGAGCGCCCGGGCCTGGCCGCATTGTGTCTGGCCGCCGATGCCACCATGCTCACCGCGCTCGGGCGCGACGACGGCTTCGAGCAGTTGTTTGCCAAGCAGGTGCTGGCCCTGGGGCATCCCGGCGACGTGCTGGTGGTGTTGAGCGAGGATGGCCAGCAACCCAACCTGCTGGCTGCGGTCGAGGCCGCCCATGACAAGGAAATGAGCGTCATCGCCCTGACCGGTCGTGCCGGTGGGGCGATGGCCTCTGCGCTGCACGACACCGACATGCACATCTGTGTGCCACACGACCGCCCGGCCCGTGTGCATGAGCTGCACCTGCTGGTGGTGCATTGCCTGTGCGAGGCGGTCGATCTGCAACTGCTCGGAGACCACTGAACCGATGAAGACCCTGATGACCCCTCACAGCACCGCTTCCTCCCGCTCCTTGGCCGCGCGCCGGCCCATCGCCATCACGCTCTTGGGCCTGGCCCTGAGCAGCGCCACGGTGACCCTGCTGTCCGGTTGTGCGCCGCTGATCGTCGGCGGTGCCGCACTGGGCGGGGCCCTGGTGGCCACCGATCGCCGCAGCACAGGGGTGCAGCTTGACGATCAGGCACTGGAAGTGCGTGCCGGCAACCGCATCCGCGAGGTGGCGGCCGACCGTGCCCGGGTGTCCGTCAACGCCTACAACCGCACCCTGCTGCTCACCGGTGAGGTGCACAAGGACGCAGACAAGGCCGCCGTGGAGGCCGCCGTGGCCAAGCTGGAAGACGTCAAGGTGGTCAGCGAGATCACGGTGGACTGGCCCACGTCGTCCGACGACCGCTCCCGCGATCTGCTGCTGGCCAGCAAGGTGAAGTCCGCCTTCGTGGAGACCAAGGGCCTGGAGGCCAACGCCTTCAGCATCGTGGCGCACCGCAAGGTGATCTACCTGATGGGCCGGGTCACCGAAAGCGAAGCCCGCGACGCCGCCGCCGTGGCCAGCACGGTGCAGGGCGTGCAGAAGGTGGTGCGGGTGCTGGAGGTCATCACCCCCGAGCAGCTCAACGCCATCCGCAGCCGCTGAAGCGCTGCTGCCGGGCGTGCGATCCTGGCCTCGACCCCCGCCCCACCTGTCCTGACCTCGATCAACTCAGCCGGCGGATCAGGCTGGAGGTGTCCCAGCGGCCGCCGCCCTGGGTCTGGACATCGGCGTAGAACTGATCCACCAGAGCGGTCACCGGCAGCCGCGCACCGTTGCGCCGGGCTTCGTCCAGCACCAGGCCGAGGTCCTTGCGCATCCAGTCCACCGCAAAGCCGAAGTTGAACTGGTCGTCCACCATGGTCTTGCCGCGGTTGTCCATCTGCCAGCTCTGAGCGGCGCCCTTGCCGATGACGTCGAGCACGGCTTTCATGTCCAGGCCCGCCTTCTGGCCGAAGGCGATGGCTTCGGCCAAGCCCTGTACCAACCCGGCGATGCAGATCTGGTTGACCATCTTGGCCAGCTGGCCGGCGCCGCTGTCGCCGAGCAGGGTGATGGCGCGGGAGTAGGCCAGTGCCACCGGCCGCATCGCCTCGAAGGGGGCTATGTCGCCGCCGCACATCACGGTGAGTACGCCGTTGACCGCGCCGGCCTGACCGCCGGAGACCGGGGCATCGATGAAATGCAGGCCCCGCGCAGCGGCCTCGGCGTGCAGCTCGCGGGCCACCTCGGCCGAGGCGGTGGTGTGGTCCACGAAGACCGCGCCGGCGGCCATGCCGGCCAAGGCACCGTCTGCGCCCAGCACCACCGAACGCAGATCGTCGTCGTTGCCGACGCAGGCGAACACGAAGTCCGCCCCCCGCGCCGCTTCCCGCGGTGTCGCAGCGGCCCGCCCGCCGTGTTGGGCCACCCATTCGTCCGCCTTGGCCGCGGTGCGGTTGTAGACGGTGACCTGGTGGCCGGCGCGGGCCAGATGGCCGGCCATCGGGCCGCCCATCACGCCCAGACCGAGAAAGGCGACGCGGCGCGCCGGGATGGTTTCGTAGACCTTGGTGTTCATGCTGTGCTCCTGGGGCGACTGCCCTTGCCGGCGCACATTGTCACCAAGACGGCGCCGACCGAGTGCGGGGTGCTCGGCCGGCCCCGGGTTCATCAGGACCTCACGGCGTGCGGGTGTCGAACTCGATGCGGCAGGCCTGGCTGTACACCGAGTTGAGTGTGCCGCCTTCGTGCTGCACATTGCTCAGGTCGACCACAGTGACCTCCGGAACGGCGGCCGAGGGTGCGGCCGACACGGAGATGCTCTCCAGCGAGCCGATGGCCCGGCTCAGGGTGGCCGACTGCACGAAGGCACTCTTGAAGGTGCTCAGGTTGGTGAAGCCGCTGCCGCTGCTGAGGCTGAAGGTGTTGTCCTTGACGCCATCGTTGAAACGGAAGGTCTGCGCGCTGCTGTCGAGGGTCACCGTGCAGGCCTGACCATCGATGCCCGTGCCCACATAAGTGCCCGCCAGGCATCCGATGTCGCCGAAGGTGGCGCTGAGGGCATTGGAGTTGATCGAGCACCCGGCCAGGCCGGCTGCGGTGACGGTGGTGCCGGCGCGTGGGCGCCAATCCGGGATGCGGTAGCTGCCGCTGAGGGTGGCCGGCTGCTGCGAGCCGCTGAGGATCGTGGCGGTGAGCGGGGTGTCCGTGAAGGTGACCGTGCCGGCGGTGGTGTCCACCGTCACGCCGGTGCAGGGGCCGCAGGTGGCCGCATAGTTGGCAGTGCCCAGAGGCTGGGAGGGGTCCGGGACCAGCGCCACCGCAACCGAGAGCAGCTGCCCCGTGGCGGCCACATACCGAACCGAGACGCTGTCCAGCCCGGCGTTGCCCTGCAGCGGGTTGGCGCTGCGCCGCATCGACAGCTTGCGGCCGGCGCCGAAGGAGGTGGTTTCCCAGTCCAGGTCCGGCAGCAGGTTGGGGGCGACGACCCGATCGGCGGCCAGGGCCGTGCTGCGCACCGTGGCCGAGCCCCAGCCAGCAGGGGCCGGAGCAGGCGCCGGCTCCCCGGCGGCGGTGGTGGCCTGCACGTACCGGCTGCTGCTGTTGCTGAGGTCGCTGCCGGAGGCGTACAGGCCGTTGAACGCCGGTGAGAAGAAGTCCATGTGACGGTCACCGGACATCATGGCCACCACACCGATGCGCGCGCCGCTGCCGTTGGTGTTGGCGCAGACGGCGGTGACTTCCGCGCTGGTGGCGCTGCCGCTCACCCCGCTGCCCGGCGTCACGGTGAGGGTGCTGCCGCTGAGGGTCAGGTTGCCGCTGCCGACCTCGGTCCCGGTGCCGCTGTCGAAGTGCTTGATGGCGTAGCTGCCGGCAAACGGGGCCAGGTCGGCGGTGGTCAGAGCCGTCATCGTGCCGCAGGCGCCGGCCGGGGAAGGCGAGGGTGAAGGGGTGGGCGAAGTGGATTCCTCCGAACCACCTCCCCCGCAGGCGGCCAGCAGAACCGCTGCCATCAGGGCCCCCAGCAGGGCGCCGCGGCCGTGGCCTTGCCGAGCAGGCAAGGGGTTCAGGTCCGTCGCGCGGCGGGTTGCCTCAGGGCAGGCGTCGGTCGGGCGGGGGCAAGGGGTCGGGGTCATGGCGTTCCTCAGGGGGTTGCACGGTGGGCGGGCTGAAACCGCCCTGTCCGGCATGCTAGGAACGCCCTTCCTGGGCGACCACCGTCATCCTGCGGGTGCCGTCCCCCTCAGAACTGATCCCCTTCACGTGCGCTTTACACGGTGGCGACTCCCGCAATCTGAGCATCGTGATCGGGCCGGCGCGCGGTCACAATGGCTGCACCATGTACGACAGTGCCCTGATCGTTGAAGACCTGGACGAACCCCGCCTCTGGCTGGTGGATGTGATCAAGCGTGCCCTGCCGACCCTGCGCCGGGTGGACGCCGCGGCCGACCTGGCCCAGGCCGACGCGCTGACCCGCCAGCGCCACTATGGGCTGGCGGTGGTGGACTGGGGGCTGCCGGACGGCACCGCCCAGGCACTGATCGGCCGGCTGGCGCGCACCATCCCGCCCACGCTGGTGGTGGTGGCGACCATCCACGACGACGACCGCCATGTCTTTCCCGCGCTGCAGGCCGGCGCCAGCGGCTATGTCCTGAAGTCGCAGCCCCGCGCCGTGGTGGAGGCCCAGCTGCAGCGCATTGCGCAGGGGGAGCCGCCGCTGTCGCCGTCGATCGCTCTGCGGGTGCTGGCGCATTTCCGGCAGTCTTTCGACCAGGAGGCGGCCGGGGCCCATCGCGCCGAGGCGGGTGACCGGGCATCGGCTCCACCCGCAGTGGCCGTCGATGAATCGTTGCCCCGGCTGACGCAGCGCGAAGAAGAGGTGCTCAGCATGATGGGCCGGGGCCTGAAGGCCGCAGAGATCGGCCGGCGCCTGGCGATCAGCGTCAACACCGTCAACGGCTACGTGCGCGAGGTGTACCGCAAGCTGGGCATCTCCAGCCGGGCCGAGGCGGCCCTGGAGGCGACCCGGCGGGGGCTGCTGGACTGATCTTTCCGCGCCCGGCTTCGCTGCGGGCCCGCCCCCAGGTTCTCACCCGGCGGCGGCGCGGGGCGTCGACAGCGGCAGTTCCAGTCGCACCCGCAGGCCACCCTCGGGTTCGGCCAGCCAGGCGATCTCGGCGCCGATGGCCGTGGATCGGGTGCGCATGGACTGCAGCCCATGGCGGCCGGGCTGAACCTGCTGTGACGGGATCTGCCCGTGCGGGCAGCCTCGCCCGTTGTCGGCCACTTCCAGCCGCAGGACGTCGGACGCGGCGCTGCAGTGCACTTCCACCCGGCTGGCCTGGGCATGCTTGACGGCGTTGGTGACCGCTTCCTGCAGGATTCGCATCAACTGCAGCACCAGATCGGCCGGCAGGTCCTGGCCGCCCATGAGCTCGTCCACCTGCCAGCTCAGCTCGATGCCCAGCGCCTCCAGCCGCGGGTCCCAGCGATGCCGCCAGGCGGCCAGTGCCGGAAGCAGCCGAGTGTCGGCTGCCGTGGCGTCGATGATCAGGCGCAGGTCGTCCAGGCTTTCCTGCAGCAGTTCGGCCAGGCGCTCCTGGCTGAAGGCGCCACGCTCCACACCCCGCAGGGCGGTCATCAGCTGGCCGCCGATGCCGTCGTGCATCTCGCGCACGATGCGCTCGCGCTCCTCGGCCCGGGCGCGTTCACGGGCCTGACCGATGCGGTACTGCTGCTGCTGCTCGTAGCTGCGCTCGAGTGCTGCAGAACGCTCGGCCACCTTCTGTTCCAGCATCTGATTGAGGTCCCGGGTCAGGGTGAGGGCCTGCATCACATGGTCGGCGCCGACCACCGCCATCGCCATCAGGAGCACCAGGTAGCCCCACACCAGCAGGGACTGCATGTCGTCCTGGACGCTGAACACACCCTGCACCAGCAGGAAGTCGCGGCAGGCCCCGGCCAGCAGCGCCGCGTAGCCGGCCACCAGCAGCCAGCCCCGCCAGTGCCCGATCACCTGGCGGTGGCGCAGCGCCATCACACACTGCGCGAGCATCCACAGCAGCATGGCCTGGTAGACGGTGGTGCGGCAGGTCACCTCCAGCTCCGGGCGCCACAGGCCCAGGCCCAGCAGCCCGAGCACCAGCACCATGGTGGCCAGGGAGAGACGCCGCCAGGTCGGGTTCCAGCGCCCCAGCAGGTGCAGGGTGGCAATGGCCAGCGGCAAGCCCAGCAGGAACACCAGCAGCGCCACACCCGACTCGAACAGGGAGGCGGGCAGCGGCAGTGTGGTGGCGGTGCTGTAGATGCCCCGGCCCACCCACGCAGCACAGGCCAGCGTGAACCACACGAGGCTGGGGTGACGCTGGCGGCGCACCACCGCCAGCATCAGTGCAATGGTCCCCACCACGGTGACCACCAGGCCGGCGCTCTGTGTCCAGTCGATGCTGCGACGGTACAGCTGGGCCTGCCGCTGGGCCACTTCTTCGATCGGTCCGATGGTGAGTGCCCAGCTTCCCACCGGGATGAACAGGGAGCCCTCCAGCAGGACCTGCACCTCTTGGGTGCCCGCAGGCAGGCGGTACAGGACGGGCACGCGAGGGTTGGTGAGGCTGTCGTCGGTTGGATCCGGCAGCCACCACGTGTCCGCTGGCGCGATGCGCTGGGCTGGTTGACCATCGGCCAGAACCCGGTAGGCCGCGCCCGTGTGCGGCAGCAGCAGGCCGGTTTCCTGCGTACAGGCAGGGGGCGTGAACCGGTAGCGTGCCCGGGTGAGACCTGAAAACCGCTCACGCGGCACGCGGTCCGGCAGGGTGACCGACTCGGCCTGCGCACCGTCCTGCCAGTGACGTTGGGCCTGGGTCAGTCGAGACAGGCGGTCACAACCATCGATCCGGCCCGCCATCGACCGGCCGGGCAGCAACAGCCACAGGCTCGCGAGAATCAGCAGCCACAGCAGCAGCGCTGCAGGCCTTGGCCCTGACCGCGGTCGCAGGCAGCGGCCTCGGTCAGTCATCCACACCCCTCAGACGATGGCCAGGTGTTCGGTGCCGGAGCCGAAGTCGCTGCTGCGCGCACGCCGGCTGTTGAGCTTGATCTGCAGGCGCAGGTCGTTGACCGAGTCGGCATTGCGCAATGCGTCGGCGTAGGAGATGTAGTGGCTCTCGAACAGATCGAACAGCGCCTGGTCGAAGGTCTGCATGCCGTGCTCGCGGCTCTTCTTCATGATCTCCTTGATGGCGGTCACCTCGCCTTTGAAGATCAGCTCCGACACCAGTGGGGTGTTGAGCATGATTTCCACGGCGGCAATGCGCCCGGCGCCTTCGTCGCGCGGCAGCAGGCGCTGCGACACCATCGACTTCAGGTTGAGAGACAGGTCCATCAGCAGCTGGTCGCGCCGATCCTCGGGGAAGAAGTTGATGATGCGGTCCAGCGCCTGGTTGGCGCTGTTGGCATGCAGCGTGGCCATGCACAGGTGGCCGGTCTCGGCGAAGGCCACCGCGTGTTCCATGGTTTCGCGGTCGCGGATCTCGCCCATCAGGATCACATCGGGTGCCTGGCGCAGGGTGTTCTTCAGCGCCGCTTCCCAGCCCAGGGTGTCGATGCCGATCTCGCGCTGGGTGACGATGCAGTTCTTGTGCGGGTGCACGAACTCCACCGGGTCCTCGATGGTGATGATGTGGTCGTAGGCGGTCTCGTTGCGGTGGTCGACCATCGCAGCCAGCGAGGTTGACTTGCCGGAACCGGTGGCCCCCACCAGGATCACCAGACCGCGCTTGGTCATGGCGATGTCCTTGAGCACCGAGGGCAGACCAAGCTTGTCGATGGTGGGCAGCTCGCGCGGGATGGTGCGGAACACCATGCCGACCTGGCCCTGCTGCATGAAGGCGTTGACGCGGAAGCGCCCCACCCCCTGCGGCGAGATGGCGAAGTTGCACTCCTTGGTGCGTTCGAACTCCGCAGCCTGCTTGTCGTTCATCACCGCCCGGGCCAGCGCCAGGGTGTGTTGCCCGGTCAGGGGTTGGGGCGAAACCTTGGTGACCTTGCCGTCCACCTTGATGGCCGGTGGGAAGTCGCAGGTCAGGAACAGGTCCGACCCAGCGCGCGAGACCAGCAGGCGCAGCAGGTCATTGATGAATTTCGACGCCTGGTCGCGTTCCATGCGGGGTGCTCCTGCCGTCAGCCGGGGAAGTTCTCTGGACTGCGGGCACTGACGCGCGCCTCGGCCGCCGTGATCACGCCGCGGCGCACCAGGTCGGCCAGGCACTGGTCGAGCGTCTGCATGCCCTGGGCCTGCCCGGTCTGGATGATGGAGTACATCTGGGCCACCTTGTTCTCGCGGATCAGGTTGCGGATCGCCGCGCTGCCCAGCATGATCTCGTGGGCCGCCACCCGCCCATTGCCGTCGCGGGTCTTGCACAGGCTCTGGGAGATCACCGCCACCAGGGACTCGGAGAGCATGGCCCGCACCATCTCCTTCTCGGCGGCAGGGAAGACGTCGACCATCCGGTCCACCGTCTTGGCGGCGCTGGAGGTGTGCAGCGTGGCAAACACCAGGTGACCGGTTTCCGCCGCGGTCAGCGCGAGGCGGATGGTCTCCAGGTCGCGCAGCTCACCCACCAGGATGGCGTCCGGATCCTCGCGCAACGCGGCGCGCAGGGCATTGGAAAAGGACTGCGTCTGGGTGCCCACCTCGCGCTGGTTGACCAGGCACTTCTTGGATTCGTGCACGAACTCGATCGGATCCTCCACGGTGAGGATGTGGCCGTGCTCGCGGTCGTTGCGGTGGTCGACCATGGCCGCCAGCGTGGTGGACTTGCCCGAGCCGGTGGGGCCGGTCACCAGCACCAGGCCGCGCGACTTGAGCGACAGTTCACCGAACACCTTGGGCGCGCGCAGTTCCTCCAGCGTGAGGATCTTGCTCGGTATGGTGCGGAACACCGCGCCGGCGCCGCGCTGCTGATTGAAGGCATTGACCCGAAAACGCGACAGCCCCTGGATCTCGAAGGAGAAGTCGCACTCCATCGTCTCTTCGTAGGTCTTGCGCTGCGAGTCGTTCATCACGTCGTAGACCATGTCGTGCACCTGCTTGTGCGCGAGGGGGTCGACGTTGATGCGGCGAACGTCGCCGTGCACGCGGATCATCGGCGGCAGACCGGCCGAGAGGTGCAGGTCAGAGGCCTTGTTGCGCACCGAAAATGCGAGCAACTGGGTGATGTCCATGCTGAAGATGTGGCGGCCCGGAAAAGGCCTGTTGCAATTCGGGGCCGTCACCCGAGGCTGTGGCCGCTGGATGCTGACGGGTTCTGCTTGAAACCAGATTGCTCTAAGCTCGGTGATTATGACGACGATCCAGAGCCGGCTACAAGACGTGACCCAACGGCTTACCAACGCTTGCACCCGGGCCGCTCGGTCTGCGGACAGCGTCACACTGCTGGCGGTGAGCAAGACCCAGCCTGCCGAGGCACTTCGCGAGGCCTTTGCCGCCGGTCAGCGCGCCTTCGGCGAGAACTATGTGCAGGAGGCGCTGACCAAGATGGAGGCGCTGGCCGACCTGCGCAGCCAACTGCAGTGGCACCTGATCGGCCCGCTGCAGAGCAACAAGACCCGGGTGGTGGCCGAGGCCTTCGACTGGGTGCACAGCGTGGATCGGTTGAAGATCGCCGAGCGCCTGTGCGAACAGCGCCCCGCCTGGGCCGCGCCGCTGCAGGTCTGCCTGCAGGTCAACATCAGCGGTGAAGTCAGCAAGAGCGGGGTGCCCGCCGAGGAGGTGCCGGCCCTGGCCGAGGCAGTGGCGCGCCTGCCGGACACGCGCCTGCGCCTGCGGGGGCTGATGTCGATTCCCGAGCCTGCCGACGATCCCGCCGTCCAGCGCGAGCCGCACCGCCGCCTGCGCGAGCTGCTGCAGCGGCTCAACGACCGCGGTCTGGCCCTGGACACCCTGTCCATGGGCATGAGCGCCGACCTGGAGGCTGCCGTGCTGGAGGGCGCCACGCTGGTGCGGGTGGGCACCGCCATTTTCGGCAGCCGCAACTGAACCCCGTCCCCTGAACCTCTTCGACAGATCCCAGCGACAGATGAACACTCCCCTGATCTCCTTCATCGGCGGCGGCAACATGGCCAGCGCCATCCTCGGCGGCTTGATCGCCAATGGCACACCGGCCAGCGCGCTGCGAGTGGTTGAGCCCTTCGAGGCCCAGCGTGACAAGCTGGCCCGGGATTTCGGCATCCAGGCCCAGGCCACCGCCGATGCCCGATTGCAGGGCAGCCGCACGGTGGTCTGGGCAGTCAAGCCTCAGACCTTTCGCGAGGCGGCGCAGGGCTGTGCGACCTGGGTCGGCCAGGCGCTTCAGCTGTCGGTCATGGCAGGCATCCGCTGCGCAGCGATCGAACAAGCCACCGCCGCGAGCCAGGTGGTGCGCTGCATGCCCAACACGCCGGCTCTGATCGGGCAGGGCATGACCGGCCTGTATGCACGGCCTGGCGTCAGTCCGGCGCAGTGCCGTGAAGTGGAGGCCCTGCTGGCCCCCACCGGGCAGCTGCTGTGGGTCGAGGCCGAAGAACAGCTCGACGCGGTGACCGCGCTGTCGGGATCCGGCCCCGCCTATGTGTTTTATTTTGTAGAGGCAATGATGCGCGCGGCCGAGCAGATGGGGCTGAGCGCCGAGCAGGGCCGGCAGCTGGCGCTGGGCACCTTTGCGGGTGCCACCGAGCTGGCTCGCCGCTCAGACGAGTCGCCCGCCGTGCTGCGCGAGCGCGTCACCAGCAAGGGGGGTACCACGTATGCCGCCCTGACCCGGCTGGAGCAGCAGGGCGTTGGCGAAGCCTTCGTGCAGGCGCTGCAGGCAGCGCGGTTGCGGGCAAAGGAGCTGGGTGACGAGTTCGGGGGTTGAGTTCAGGGGCTGAGCGCACGCGCAGGCCCGGCAAGATGACATGAATCGACACAGTTTCCTGCGGGTTGTCGCAGGTCTGTCACCAAGTGCAGCGATATTGCACGGCACAAACGACAGATCACCAAACCACGTCGGGAGATGGATCATGAACCGTTGGGCCAGAACCCTTGCCGATGCCTGGCGCCGCAGGGCGCGGCAGGGCACCGCAGTGCTGCCGTCGCCGGCGGCAACCGAAGCCGATCTGGTGGCGCTGTCCCGGCGCAGTGAGGCCTTTGCCGAGGACCTGGGTGACCTGCTGGTGGCCGCTCCTCAGGTGCTGCAGCGCAAACCCCGCCGCTTGTCACGCTCGCTGCGCTGAAGGCTGGCCCGACCGCTCGGGTCGTGTCACAGTGGGTGGATGGGTCGCCTCGGGCTCCTGCAGGAGCCCTCCGGCCCGCCACCCAAGGAGCTGCCATGACCTCTGTCCCGAGTCCCGCGCCGAATGCCCCTGCATCGACCGCCCTGGAGCGCCGCCCCGGCCTGGAGCCGCTCTCCTATGTCACCCACACGGCGCACAGCGCCTGGGGCACCTACCTGGCCCAGATCGACCGGGTGGTGCCCTACCTGGGGCGGCTGGCGCGCTGGGCCGAAACCCTGCGGCACCCCAAACGGGCGCTGATCGTCGACATCCCGATCGAGATGGACGACGGCACGGTGCGCCACTTCGAGGGCTACCGGGTGCAGCACAACCTCAGCCGCGGTCCGGGCAAGGGCGGGATCCGCTATCACCCCGATGTGACCCTCGATGAGGTGATGGCTCTGGCCGGCTGGATGACGATCAAGAACGCCGCGGTGAACCTGCCTTTCGGCGGGGCCAAAGGGGGTGTGCGGGTCGATCCCCGGCAGTTGTCGCGCAAGGAACTGGAGCGGCTGACCCGGCGTTACACCAGCGAGATCGGCCTGATCATCGGGCCGCAGCAGGACATTCCCGCGCCGGACGTGAACACCAACGCCCAGGTCATGGCCTGGATGATGGACACCTACTCCATGAACATCGGCGCCACCGCCAGTGGTGTGGTGACCGGCAAACCGGTGCACCTGGGGGGCTCGCTCGGGCGGGTCAAGGCCACGGGCAGGGGCGTGTTCGTCACCGGACGGGAGGCCTGCCGGCGGCTGGGGTTGTCACTTGAGGGGCTGCGGGTGGTGGTGCAGGGCTTTGGCAATGTCGGCTCGGCCGCCGCAGAGCTGTTCCAGCAGGCTGGTGCCCGGGTGGTGGCGATCCAGGACCACAGCGGCAGCATCGCCTGTCCATCCGGGGTTGATTTCGCCGCGTTGATGCCGTACGTGCGCGACAGCGGTGGGGTGGCCGGGTTTCCCGGGGCCGAGTCGATCGATCCAGAGGCCTTCTGGGACGTGGACTGCGACGTCCTGATCCCGGCTGCGCTGGAAGGGCAGATCACCCCCGAGCGGGCATCCCGGCTGAAGGCCCGTCTGGTGCTGGAAGGCGCCAACGGCCCGACGTTGCCGCAGTCCGACGATGTGCTGGCCGACCGGGGCATCCTGGTGGTGCCGGACGTGATCTGCAACGCCGGTGGGGTGACGGTTTCCTACTTCGAGTGGGTGCAGGACTTCTCCAGCTTCTTCTGGACCGAAGACGAGATCAATGTGCGCCTGGACCGCATCATGGTCGAGGCCCTGCGCCGCATCTGGGACACCGCCGACCAGCACCGCATCTCCCTGCGCACCGCCGCCTTTGCGGTGGCCTGTGAACGCATCCTGCAGGCGCGTGAGGACCGCGGGCTCTATCCCTGATCCCCTCGGTGGATCTCCGAACTTGATCGGGAGCAAGCTGAACGGCTGCGCGTGCCGCTAAGCTGTGTGCCTCTGTGGGACGGTTGGGCGCCACGCGTCGGGATCGTCCTGCTCCTCAAGACACCGATTGCAGCATCCCACCATGGCCTACCTCGTCTGGACTCCGGAACTGGAGAATCAGCACCCCCAGATGGACCAGACGCACCGCGAATTCGTGGAGCTGATGGGACAGGTGGAGGCTGCGCTGGGAGGTGAACAGGCGCAGTTGCTGCAGCGCTTCGACGCGCTGCACGAGCACACCGTGGCTCACTTCGAGCAGGAAGACCGCTGGATGGCCGACACCGGTTTTGCGCCGGACAACTGCCACAGCAGCCAGCATCGCCAGGTGCTGGACCTGCTCAAGGAAGTGCGGCGTCTGGTCGTGGACGAGAACCAGCAGGACCTGATCGGCCGCCTGCTGCCGGAGCTGGCCACCTGGTTCGAGCAGCATGCCCAGGCGGCCGATTCGGCGCTGGCCTTCCACATGAGCCAGGTGGGTTACGACGCCGCCACCCGGCGCAGCGAGCGGCCCGTGGAGGCCGAAGAGGCCATCAGCGGCTGCGGCAGCAGTTCCTGCTGAACGTTCCGCGGCGCAGGCGGGGTTCGGCCCCGGCCAGACCGATCAGAACTGGTAAGCCAGCCGCATGCCGCCCCAGTGGCGTCCGGCCACGCGGATGGGCGCACTCACTTCCTTCATCAGCACATGGCGGCCGCCGCCCATGTCGCGGCGGTAGGTCTGCAGCAGGAAGGGGCGGGTGTTGCGGGCCGAGGCCAGGCCGGTGCGGTCGTTGAAGATGCGCCGGTAGCGGCTGTTGGCCGTGTCCCAGGTGAGCTCGCCGCGCTGCGGGTGGCAGTACTTGCGGTTGTGGGTGGAGATGTAGCCGTTGCGGTCCGCGGCGATGCAGAAGGCGACCTTGTCGCTGAAGCCCAGCATCGCCTCCTGGATCGGGGGAAAGAGCTTGTCGGCCACCGCATTGAAAGCCGCCAGGTGCTGCGGCGGGTTGGTGCCCTGCATGGGCCGGTAGCGCTCGTCGAACAGCTGCTCCAGCGAAATGTCGCCACGCGCCAGGGCGCCCTCCAGCGCTTGTGAAATCTGCGCTGCGGTGCGCTGGACTGCTTCGATGTAGGGGGTGTCGTCGGTGGCCACGCCGCAGCCTGCCAGCTCGTCGATCAGCTGCTCGGACACCCGCAGGAAGCGCTCGCTGCAGGCGGTGGCGCGGTCCAGTCCGGTCTTGGCCTCCTGCATCTGTGTCGCCAGCTCCAGCGTGCGGTCATTGACCAGGCGGCAGGTCTCGCGGCTGGCTGCTGCGGCTTCGTCGATCCGAGTGACATCGGCTTCCACCGCCTCGAAGGCGCGGTGGATGGCACCCTTCTGTTCGGAGCCGGCCGTGGTGGCCTGGGACGTGTTGGTGTCCACCCGGATGTCTCGCGAGAAGGTGTCGATGCGCTGGTCCAGCTGGGCCAGCGTCCCCATGATGGTTTTGGAGGAGACTTCCACCCGACCGGCCAGGTCCTTCACCGCGTCGGCCACCACACCAAACCCGCGGCCGGCTTCGCCCGCCCGTTTGGCCTCGACCGAGGCATTGAAAGCCACCAGCCGGGTCTGCAGGGCGATCTGGGTGATGTCGGCCGCAGCGGCCGACACCTGGTGCAGCACCTGCACGATGCCGGCCACTTCGCTGGCCACCTGCTGTACCACCGCGCGGGCCTGGGCCACGGCCTGCAGCGATTGTTCGGTGGCCTGGCTGATCGCCTGCTGAGAGACCTGCACTTCACCGAACTGATCGTTCAATTGATGCATGGCGGCCACCTGGTCGCTGACCACCTTTTGCGTGTCGTCCAGCACGCCGCGGGTTTCCGCTGCGTCCCGACCGATGTGTGACACCTTTGCGGCAATGCTGCGCACCACCTGCTGAGCGGCACCGTGGGCGTCCGGCTCATGCCGTGGTTGGGCTGGGGCGGCAGGGCGGGCTTCGCTTCGGGGCTTGCGCAGGAGGGACAGCATCGGGGTCTCCGATCGGCCGGTCTTTCACCTGAGATGGGTGAAGGCAGCTCTTGGGGCAGGTGTTTCGGGGTCTGAAGAACCCGGGGCGGTGGAGCAGGGTGGGGGTGAGCGCATCGGAGGATCACCAGGTGCGCAGCTTGGCGCGCAGCCGGGCGATGGACTGGCTGTGCAGCTGGCACACCCGAGATTCGGTCACGCCCAGCACGGCGGCGATTTCCTTGAGGTTCATGTCCTGCTCGTAATACATGCTCATCACGTACTGCTCGCGTTCGGGCAGGTGCTTGATCGCTTCGACCAGGGCTTCGCGCATGCGGTAGTCGTTCAGGCGCGCCAGCGGGTCTGCGCCCTCCTCGGCGACATGGCGGTCGAGGTAGTCGTTGTCGCCCTCGTCGCCACCCATGTCCTCCAGGTAGATCAGCTGGGTGCCGCGGACCTTGTTGAGCAGGTCCTGGTATTCGGTCAGGGAGATGCCCATCTCCTTGGCGATCTCGCTTTCCAGCGGCGCGCGGCCCATGCGCTGTTCGAGCCGGTGCACGGCCCCTTCGATGTCGCGCTGGTGCTTGCGGTTGCCGCGGCTCATCCAGTCGGCGCCGCGCAGCTCGTCGAGCATGGCGCCGCGGATGCGCTGGGTGGCGAAGGTCTCGAACTGCACGCCCTGGTCGCTGTCGAAGCGGCTGAGCGCGTCGGTCAGGCCGATCATGCCCACCTGGATCAGGTCGTCGAGTTCGACGTTGGCCGGCAGCTTGGCGATCATCTGGTGGGCCAGGCGGCGCACCAGCGGGCTGTACTGCTTGAGCATGGCATTGGATTCGAGTCTGCCTTTGGCGGTGTACATACCTGGGCTCCGGAACGGTCAGAGATAGGCTTGGCGCGGCGACGGCAGCGCCGATCGCTGCGCCGCACGTGGGGCGGCCGGCTGCAGGTCCTCGCTGTCGAAAACGGCTGCGGCTTCGAGCAGGAACTCGACCAGCTGCACCAGCGCTCGGGCGGGTGCGGCGGTCGGTGCCTCGGCGGGATCGATCACCACGGCAGCGTGCTGCACGCCGCCCAGGAATCGATCGGTGCAATCGGCCAGCGCATGGGCGACGGTGCGGCCCTGGGCGGAAGCCGGCGGGGCTGCGATCAGCAGATCGTGGGTCAGCCAGTCGGCGCGCTGGGCGAAGATCTTCAGGGCGGCATAGGCATGTTTGAGCGCCTCCGCACCGGTGTCGCAGAGCACCACCGGGCGTGGGCGCGACAGGCCGAGGTCGCCGCGGCCGAACATCCGCACGATCTCGACCGCCGTGCCGTGCACCAGCACGACCTGGCTGCCGGGGGCCGCGTCGACCACGGCATCCAGGAAGGCGCGGGTGCTGCCCCGGCTGTCCACCCACCGCACCGGCAGGCCACGGGCGGCCAGGTAGGACACCCGTGTGGACAGCGGCTCGATGCCCTCGGCCAGATCGAAGCTGGCCAACTCCTTGGGCGGTCCGCCGCGCTCGGAGGCGTCCACCAGCAAGGTGTCGAGGTCCATCTCCTCCAGCACGCTGCACAGCCGCTCGATCAGCACGCCGCCGTGGGCGATGAAGGGGTTGGAGACCACCGGGACGAAGCGCACTGCCCGGCTGGCGAAAAGGCGTCGCAGCCCGTCGGCCTGGTCGGTGGGCATGGTGCGCCGGAAACGGGGTGGATGGGTCATGGGGATTCCCTGTCTGCGGTGCAACGTTTCAGCTGGCGGCGCCGCGGGGGCCTGCGCTGCGGCTGCGGCGCGCCGGAGTGGCGGTACTGGCGGGCGTTGCAAAAAGCAGGTTGACGTCGTTCACATCCAGGCGCCAGGCCTGGGAGCCGGCATTGCGCAGGGCCCGGTGCATCAGGGCCTGGGCCGTCAGGCGGTGCCAGTCCTCCGGCACACGCTGGCCGTTGGCCACGGCCACCACCTTCAGGCGGTGGCGGATGAGGGCGTCCAGTGCCGGGCCGAGCTTGACGGCCTCGTCCAGCTTGGACAGCACGATGCCCTTGGCCTGTGCGGCCTTGTAGGCCACCAGCACGTCCTCGATCGTTTCGCCCTGCTGTGCAGCGTTGACCACCAGCAGGCGCTGGATGCTGGAGTGAGACAACATCTCCAGCAGTTCGCGGGTGCGGGTGTCGCGTTGCGCCAGGCCGGCGGTGTCGATCAGGACCATCTTCTTGGCCGACAGCAGGTCCAGCAGGTCCTCCAGCGCCACGCGGTCGTGGGCGGTGTGCACCGGCACGCCCAGGATGCGGCCGTAGCCGCGCAGCTGCTCATGGGCGCCCAGCCGGTAGGCGTCCAGGGTGATCAGTCCCAGGTTGGCTGCACCGTGGCGGGTCGCGAAGGCCGCCGCCAGCTTGGCGGTGGAGGTGGTCTTGCCCACGCCGGTGGAGCCCACCAGGGCGAACACGCCGCCCTGGTCTTCCAGCGCGGCATCGGCCTCGCCGGTCACCAGGTTGCGTTGCAGGACTTCGCCCGCCCAGGCCATCTCATCGGCGACTTCGTCGGTGAGGCCGTCCACCAGCTTGCGGATCAACGCCGGCGAAAAGCCGCAGTCGATCAGCCGGGTGGTGAGCTGGGCCTGTTTCGGGCTCTTCTGCAGGCGCTCCATGAAGGCCAGGGCGCCGAAGCGCTCCTCGATCAGACCCTTCATGGCGCGGATCTCGTTCATCATGTCCGCCTGCTGGCGCGATTCCACCGCCGCGCTGGGAGCCGGCTCTGCGCGGGCCGCCCGGGGCCTGGATGGCGCTGTCGGCCGGCCAGCCGGAGTGGCCGAGGCCGAAGCCGCCAGTGGCATCGGCTCGGACATCGGCAGCTCGTCGTGCAGATTCACACTGGGCATGTCCACTCGCGCGCTGGCGGCACGCTCCTGGCGCAAAGGCTGGGCGGCGCGTGCCGGGGCAGCATCCCCAGCGGGCAGCGGCAGAGCGTGGTGAACCGGTTGCCCGGTGGCCGGCCGCGCTCGCGCAGGGGCATACCTGAGCCTGGGCTGGCCTGGCCTGGGCCACCTGCGAGGCAGTCCGGGCCGCGGCCACCAGTTCCGGGTAGCTGGGCAGAGCGGCAGCCTCGCGCTGGGTGAGGCGCTGCTCCAGGGCTGCAGGTGACACCGGCACCGGCTTCATGGCCTGGGCGCGCAGCTCGGCCTCACGCTTCTTGAGCATGCGCTCGCGTACATAGTCCTGGAACGACAGGGTGCTCATCGCCAGTGTGCCGACGTCGTCCTGCACCCCCTCTGCCGGGGTGGCCAGGCTGCGCCGGGCCTCCTGTTCCGCCACGCGGGCCTGCAGGCTGGGGTCGCGGCGCTGCGGGGCGCGGTGGCCCCTTGCGTTCAGGTCCGGCGGGGAGCCTGCATCGGGCCGGGCGGTGGCCTGGTTCGATGTGCCGACCGCTGCCGGCCGGGTCGCGGGGCTGTCGGCGCCGAAGCGTTCGATGGCCTCCAGCGTCTCCGGCGGCATGGCCAGCACCTCGATGCCTTCGCTGCAGGGTTTGGTGGACAGGACCACGGCGTTGTCGCCGAAGGCCTGCCGGACCTTCTGCATCGCCTCGCGGGAGTTGCGGCCCACAAATCGTTTGACGTTCATGCCGCCTCCGGCCGAGGGCACTCAACGGATCGAGTGGTGTGAAACTTCATGCGGCACCTCCGATGAGCGACCCGATGCGGATCGAATGCGTGTCCGGAATCTCGCTGTGCGCCAGCACCCGCAGGCGCGGCGCAGCGCGTCGCAGGAGGCGGGCCACGGGAATGCGGATCGAGTCGGGCACCAGCAGGCAGGCGGGCTGCCCCAGGTCTTCCTGACGGCGCGCCGCATCGGCCGCGCCCCGAGTGAAATGGTCGGCAATGCCCGGGTCCAGGGCAGCGCCATTGACCGAGCCCAGGGCCTGTCCGAGCAGGCGCTCCAGCTCCGGCGCGATGGCGATCACGTCCAGCTCGCGCTGGCTGCCGTAGATCTGCTGCACGATGGCCGGTGCCAGCGCAATGCGCAGGCGGCGGGCCAGCTCGTGCGGCTCGCTCATGCCGCTGCCGGCGTGTTCGGCCAGAGATTCCACGATCGAGCGCATGTCGCGGATGTGCACGCCCTCTTCCAGCAGCAGCTGGAGTACTTTCTGGAGGGTGGGCAGGGCGACCATCTTGGGGACAACGTCTTCGATCAGCTTGGGGGCCAGCTTGGTCACATGGTCGACCAGTGCCTGGGTTTCGGTTCGACCCAGCAGACGGGCTGCCTGGGTCTGCATCAAGTGTGAAAGATGGGTGGCCACGACGGTCGAGGAATCAACCACCGTGTACCCGGCCATTTGGGCTGTTTCCCGCTGGCGCTCGTCAATCCACACTGCGGGCAGGCCGAAGGCCGGGTCGGTGGTGGTCTGGCCCTGCAAAGGGGTCTTCACGTGGCCGGGATTGATGGCCAGGAACATGCCCGGGAAGGCCTCGCCTTCGCCCACCACTGCGCCGCGCAGGGTCAGGCGGTACATGGCCGGCTTGAGCTCCAGGTTGTCGCGGATGTGCACCGCCGGCGGCAGGAAGCCCACCTCCTGGGCAAACTTCTTGCGCACCCCCTTGATGCGGTTGAGCAGGTCGCCGCCGCGGTCCTTGTCCACCAGGGCGATGAGCCGGTAGCCCACCTCCAGCCCCAGGGCGTCCACCGGTTGCAGGTCGTCCCAGGTGGCTTCGGCATGGGGGTTGTTGGCCTGGGACTCGGAAGGTGAGCTTGCCGCGGCAGGCTGCGGTGCCTGGGCCCGTTTGTGCAGCCAGCGCGCCAGGGCGCCCAACCCGCCCGCGATGAGCAGGAACACCAGGTGTGGCATGCCCGGCACGATGCCCAGCAGGCCGATCAGTCCACCGGCGATGGCCGCGGTCTGAGGGGTGCGGAACATCTGTCCCAGGATCTGGCTGCCGACGTCCTGTTCCTTGCCCACCCGCGACACCACCATCGCCGCTGCCACCGAGATCAGCAGCCCCGGGATCTGCGCCACCAGCGCATCGCCCACGGCCAGGACGATGTAGGAGTCGGCCGCCTGTGCCGCTCCGAGCCCGTGCTGCACCATGCCGATGATGAAGCCGCCGATCATGTTGATGAACAGGATCAGGATGCCGGCGATGGCATCGCCGCGTACGAACTTGCTGGCACCGTCCATGGAGCCGAAGAACTCCGCCTCCTCGCCCACCTCGGCGCGGCGGCGCTTGGCTTCCTTCTCGTCGATCAGGCCCGCGTTCAGATCGGCATCGATGGCCATCTGCTTGCCGGGCATGGCGTCCAGGGTGAAGCGGGCGCCGACTTCGGCAATGCGCTCGGCCCCTTTGGTGATGACGACGAAGTTGATCACCACCAGGATGGCGAAGACGATCAGGCCGACGGCGAAGTTGCCGCCGATCAGGAAGTGGCCGAAGGCCTCGATCACCGCGCCCGCCGCACCGGGGCCGGTGTGGCCTTCGAGCAGCACCACCCGGCTGGAGGCCACGTTCAGCGACAGACGCAGCAGCGTGGTCAGCAGCAGCACGGTGGGAAAGGCCGCGAAGTCCAGCGGCTTGATCATGTAGGCCGCCACCAGCATCACCATCAGCGCGGTGGCGATGTTGAAGGTGAAGAACAGGTCCAGCACGAAGGCCGGCAGCGGCAGCACCATCATGGCCAGCACCATGACGATGAGGATGGGCGCGGCCAGAGCCTTGAACGCCCCCGTGTGGGGGCCCAGCTGGCGCTGCAGGTTCAGGATCAGCGCGTTCATGCTTGTTCAGCCCGGGTGGGTGATGCGGTGTGGTGGGGGTCCAGCTCCGGTGGCACTGTGATGTCCGGCAAGCCGGTGGGCCAGGGGCCGCGCCCGGACATGGCTGCACGCAGCTGGAACACGTAAGCCAGCACCTGGGCCACTGCGCTGTACAGCGCGAAGGGGATCTCCCGGTCCAGCTCGCCATGGGCATAGAGGGCGCGCGCCAGGGGCGGCGCCTCCAGCACCGGTACCTTCGCCTCGCGGGCGATGTCGCGGATCTTCAGGGCCAGCAGGTCGAGGCCCTTGGCCACGATGCGCGGTGCGCCATCCCGGCCATCGTCGTACTTCAGCGCCACCGCATAGTGGGTCGGGTTCATCACCACCAGGTCGGCGCTGGGGACGGCAGCCAGCATGCGCCGGCGCGCCACCTCGCGCATGCGCTGCCGGATGCGGCCCTTGACCTCCGGGCTGCCTTCCTGCTGCTTCATTTCCTCCTTGACTTCCTGCACGCTCATCTTCAGCCGCGAGGTGTGCAGGAAGCGCTGCAGCGGGACGTCCACCGCGGCAAACAGGGCGAGCATCAGCACCAGCAGCCACAGGCCGCCGACGATGCGATCACTGGCTGCGGCAAAAGCCCCCGGCAGCCCCATCGACTGGGTGAGGGCAAAGTCCTCCAGGTGGTTCCAGAGGTAGGCCGCACCCACCACGCCCAGCAGCAGCGCCAGCAGCACAGCCTTGAGCATCTCGCCCAGCTGGGCCTTGGAGAACAGCCGGCCCAGGCCGGCCAATGGATTGAGCTTGCCGAAATTGGGCTGCACCGGCTTGAGCGTGAACACCCAGCCGCCCGACAGCAGCGCGGCAGCCACCGCCACGCCCAGCATCGCCAGGCCCAGCGCGCCTGACAGCAGGAGCGCGGGCACCATCAGCGCTGCGAAGCGGTCGAGCATGGCCGCCGGAGTGGCCACAGTGCGCACATCGAAGCGCATGCCGCCGGCCAGCAGATCGCGCAGCCACACGGTGGCCTGGGGGGCCGCCGCCATCAACAGCCCCAACCCGGCGGCCACGGCGGCAAAGTGCGCCAGGTCCCGCGAGCGCGCCACCTGGCCCTCGTCCCGTGCCTGCTTCAGCCGTCTGGCGGTGGGGGGCAGGTGTTTGTCTTGGGCGGAATCGGCCATGGCGGGGAACAGTGGGAATGACCGCCATTCTTCCGGGCGCCTGCCGGGACTTGAGGGGGATAAGCGGCGGGATTCCCGCGGTATTCACAGTGGGCGAGTGGACTTCTTTGGCGTGCAAAGAAACGAAAAAGCCGCCCAATGGACGGCTTTTCGTTTTCGGCGCAGCTGGATGCGTCAGGGGCGCATCGATCCTTCCAGCCACAGGTCGTTCAGGTCGCGGAACTGCCAGCGTTCGGCCAGTTCGACGCCCTGGATGCGCTCCTGGCTGCTGCCGTCGGCCAGGTCGATCTCCACCGGCGGGATGCGTTTCATGGTCTGGGTCGAGAAGAACACCTTCACCCGCGGCGTCAGCAGCGAACGGGCGTTCTGTTCCATGACGACGCCCAGGCGGCCCGACTGCAGCCGCACCAGGGTGCCGATCGGATAGATGCCTACCGTTTTCACGAAGGCCTGGAAGATCGCCGGATCAAAGTGACCCTTCCACTGCGCCATCTGCCGCACCGCATCGCCGGCATCCCAGGGGGCCTTGTACGGGCGTGCCGAGGTGATGGCGTCGTAGACGTCGCACACGGCACCCATGCGAGCGTGCAGGGTGAGCTGCTGGGCCGACAGGCCATGCGGGTAGCCGCTGCCGTCCATCTTTTCGTGGTGGTGCAGGCACACATCCAGGATCAGAGGGGTGCAGCCACCGCCTTCGATCAGCATCTCGTGGCCCCAACTGGGATGCTGCTTCATCAGCCCCCATTCGGGGTCGGTGAGCCGCCCTGGCTTGTTGAGCACCTGCAGCGGGATGCGGGCCTTGCCCATGTCGTGCAGCAGGCCGGCCAGACCGGCCTGGCGGACCTCCTCCTCGGGCAAGCTCAGCGTGCGAGCCAGCGCCACCATCAGCGTGCAGACGGCTACCGAGTGCAGGTAGGTGTATTCGTCCTGGCTCTTCAATCGCACCAGGCTGGTCAGCGCCCCCCTGGTTGCGCGCTACCGAACCGATGATGTCGTCCACCAGCGGCAGGCAACCGTCGGCATGCACCGCCTGGCCCATGCGGGCCTCGTGGAACAGCGATTTGACCTTTTGCTTGGCCTGTTGGCACAGCTGTGCCGCCCGGGCGTACTCCTCCCGGGCAGCGACGGACAACTCGGGTGTTGGCGCAGTCACGGCAGCGACCAGTTCCTGTTCCACCTGCGCCACCGCTTCAGCCTGGGTCACGCCGCCTTCGACGTCGTGGCCGCGGGCCGTGTCGATCCAGACCTCCCGGATGCCGCACTCGCGCAGGCGTTTGAGGTCGTCCGGGTCGCTGAGCAGGAACTTGGAGCGCCAGAAGGGGTGCTCCATCCACGATCCGCACAACTCGTGGACGTGCATGCCCAATCGCAACTGATCGGTGCGGATTCTCTTGAGCATGGGAATGGGTGCGGGACGGTCAGGAGTCGGGGTCGGATGAAGTATGGCCGACCCCATGGGGGTGCAAGCGGCGATCTGAGGCGGGTTCTCCTCACAAAATCCGTGGATCGCCTGGATTTGTCATCGCTGGAAGCTGCGCAAGGCGAAGACGGCTGCAAGTATCGATGATCCGGACAGGGACATCCCTCCCCCCTAAGGGGGCCGGCTGCGTGTTTCAATTCCAAGGAGAATAAGCCTCAGGGGCCTCACATGAAGGGCCCTGGGCAGCACAGGAGCGCGCCATGACACTCACGGAGCTGCGATACATCGTCGCCGTGGCAAGGGAGCGCCACTTTGGAAGAGCAGCGGAGGCGTGTTTTGTTTCCCAGCCGACCCTTTCGGTGGCCATCAAGAAGCTCGAGGAAGAGCTGGAGCTGAAGATCTTCGAGCGCGGCGGCAGCGAGGTCAGCGTCACCCCGCTGGGTGAGGAGATCGTCCGCCAGGCACAGGCCACGCTGGAAAGCGCGGCGTCCATCAAGGAAATCGCCCGGCGCGGCAAGGATCCGCTGGCCGGACCGCTGCGCCTGGGCGTCATCTACACCATCGGACCGTATCTGCTGCCTGAACTGGTGCGCCACACCATCGAGCGTGTGCCGCAGATGCCCCTGATGCTGCAGGAGAACTTCACCGTACGGCTGCTGGAGATGCTGCGCACCGGCGAACTGGACTGTGCCATCCTGGCCGAGCCCTTTCCGGACACCGGCCTGGCGATCGCGCCGCTGTACGACGAACCCTTCCTGGTGGCGGTGCCGCAGCAGCATGCGCTGGCGCAGCGCAAGAGCATCAGCTCGGAGGAGCTGAAACAGGAAACCATGCTGCTGCTGGGCACCGGGCACTGTTTTCGCGACCATGTGCTGGAAGTCTGTCCGGAGTTCGCACGCTTTGCCAGCGATGCCGAGGGCATTCGCAAGAGTTTCGAGGGCTCCTCGCTGGAGACGATCAAGCACATGGTGGCCTCGGGCATGGGGGTGACGGTGGTGCCGCAGTTGTCGGTGGCGCAGTCGGATGCATCGGGCGCGCCGGCACTGGTGCGCTACATCCCGTTCTCGGATCCGGTGCCCAGCCGGCGGGTGGTGCTGGCCTGGCGGCGCAGCTTCACGCGGTATGAGGCGATCGCCGCGCTGCGCAACGCCATCTATGCCTGCAGCCTGAAGGGGGCGAAGCGGTTGACGGACTGATCGCCGCATCGCTGGATCGGGGGGCGCCCAGGGGTTGCGGCTCAAGCTTGACGGGGGGGCGCCGAAACCAGGGGCGCCAGGGACATTCGCCCCTGTCCCCGTGCCGCCCTCCATGACGCCCAGCCGCCCACCCCGATCCTCTCCGAACGAACCGAAGCGCCGCGTCTCCGAACGTCGTCGCGATGAGCGCAGGCGGTCCGTGCAGGCCACCGACGAGTCGATCAATGCCCGCATGCGGGGGCGTCAGTACCTTGGGGTGATGCGTTCGTTGCCCTATGCCAGCGCAGCCGGTCTGCTGAACACCGTCGTGATCGGCCTGGCGTCGCCGGGCGCGCTTCCGAACCTGATGGTGGCGCTGTGGATGGCTGCCGTGATCGCACTCACCCTGGTGCATCTGCAGGCCTGGCAACAGTGGCGCCAGAAGAAGCGCAGCGAAGTGGCAACTCAGCAGCAGCTCAAGGCGCTCACTTTCCATGCGGCCGGTGCGGGCCTGCTCTGGGGCGGGGTGCCACTGGTGCTGGTGGACCAGGTGGGGTCCACCCAACAGACACTGCTGATGATGAGCCTGGCAGGCATGCTGTGCACCGGTGCGCTGTCCCTGGCCACGCTGCCTCCTGCCGCCTGGACCTTCATGGGGGCCATCAGCGCCGGCAGCCTGCTGGCCTTCATCGCCAGCCCGCAGATGATCTACGCCATCGGTGCCGTGCAGTGGGTGGCCACGGCTGCGATTGCAGTGGGTGTGGGTGCGGCGCTCACGCGGTCACTGCATGCGCGGGTCAGTGCGGAGGTCAAGAGCGAGCACCAGAACCAGCTGATCGGCCTGCTGATGCGAGATTTTGCCGAGCAGGGCAGCGATGTGCTCTGGGAGATCGACGGCTCCGGCCGGCTGCGCCAGGTTGCCAAGCAGTTTGCCTATGCACTGGGGCGCCCGGCCGAGGCGCTCAACGGCAAGTCGCTCATGGGGGTGTTGGGTGACCTGCAGCAGGACATGGCCGACAGCGACCGCGAGTCCACCCTGGCCCTGCACGAAAAGTTGACCGAAGGGCACCCCTTCCGCGATGTGCAGGTGACCGTCAAGGTCAACGGCAAGCAGCACTGGTGGTCGCTCACCGCCAAACCGTTGGTCGATGAGCGGGGCCGTCCGCTGGGCTGGCGGGGCGTGGCGCGGGATGTGACGCAGGCGCGCATGGCCGACCGCCGGCTGGCCTGGCTGGCGCATTTCGACACCCTCACCGGGCTGACCAACCGGGCCCATTTCCGCGTGCTGCTGGAAAAGGCCCTGCAGCACTCCCGGCGCTACGGGGGGGGTGGGGCCGTGATGTGCCTGGACCTGGACGGCTTCAAGAACGTCAACGACACGCTGGGGCATGCCACCGGCGATGCCCTGCTGATGGAGGTGGGGCAGCGCCTGCGGCATGCGGTGGGCAACGCCAAGACCGACGTGGTGGCCCGCCTCGGCGGCGATGAGTTTGCGGTGCTGCTGCGCAGCGTCAGCGAGGAGGATGCGGTGGCGCAGGTGGCCCAGCGGGTCATCGACACGATGAGGCCGCCCTGCCGCATCCAGGGCGCGGAGATCCCGGTGCGCGCCAGCATCGGCATTGCCCGCTTCCCTGAGGACGGGTTGACCGTCGATGAGATGATGCAGCACGGCGACCTGGCCCTCTACGACGCCAAGGCCAATGCCACCGGTTCGATGCGCTTCTTCGTGCAGCGCCTGGGCGAGCAGGTGCGCCGCCGCCTGGTGCTGGAGCGGGATCTGCGCGAGGCGCTGGAGCGCAAGCAGCTGCGCCTGCACTTCCAGCCCAAGGTGGACCTGACCAAGTGGCAGGTGCTGGGCTTCGAGGCCCTGCTGCGCTGGAACCACCCGGAGCATGGTGAGATTCCGCCCACCGAGTTCATCCCGGTGGCCGAGGAGGCCGGCCTGATCCTGGCCATCGGCGAGTGGGCCATGATCGAGGCCTGCATGCAGGCCGCGCGCTGGCCGGAGGCGCTGCATGTGGCGGTGAACATCTCGCCGGTGCAGGTGATGGCGCAGAACCTGCCGGATGCCGTGCGGCACGCACTGCAGCTCAGCGGCCTGGCACCCCACCGGCTGGAGCTGGAGATCACCGAATCGGTCTTCATCAACGAGAACCGCAGCACCGTCAGCCGCCTGCATGCGCTGCGCCGGCTGGGGGTGGCGATTGCGCTGGACGACTTTGGCACCGGCTATTCGTCACTGGCCTACCTGCGGCGCTTCCCCTTCGACACGCTGAAGATCGACCGCGCCTTTGTGCGGGAACTGCTGGTCAGCCGCGATGCCCGGGCCATCGTGCGCAACATCCTGGCGCTGGCCACCGCGCTGCGCATGACCACCGTGGCCGAAGGGGTGGAGGAGCCGGCCCAGGTGAAGGTGCTGGAGGCCGAGGGCTGCGACATCGTGCAGGGCTACTTCGTGTCCCGGCCCATCCCGGCCGATCAGGTGGTGCCCTTTGCCTTGACCTGGGGCGATCGAGATCGCCCCAGCCTGCCGCGCGATTTCCAGCTGGGCAACACCCAGATGGCCGAGTTGGCGACGGTGATGCCCGCGACGATGTGATGCCGCCCGGGGCGGTCTGGCCCCGAACGCAGCGCGGATAATCCTGCGCGATGCAGCTCACCGCCCCTCCCGGCGCCCGTCTGGCGCTCTACCTGAATCTCATCCGCTGGGACCGACCCGCCGGCTGGCTCCTGCTGCTCTGGCCCACGCTGGCAGCCCTGTGGATGGCGTCGGGCGGTTTTCCCGGCTGGCACCTGCTGGTGGTCTTCACACTCGGCACGGTGCTGATGCGCAGTGCCGGCTGCTGCATCAACGATGTGGCCGACCGTGAGTTCGACCGCCATGTCAAACGCACGGCGGGTCGGCCGGTCACCTCCGGTGCCGTATCGGTGCGCGAGGCCCTGGGCGTTGGAGCGTTGCTGGCGCTGGTGGCGTTTGGACTGGTGCTGACCACCAACGCACTCACGGTGCAGTATTCCTTTGCGGCGCTGGCGGTGACGCTGGCCTATCCCTATGCCAAGCGCTGGGTGTCGATGCCGCAGGCGGTGCTGGGGGTGGCCTTCAGCTTCGGCATACCGATGGCCTTTGCGGCGGTGCGGTCGGAGGTGCCCGCGCCGGCCTGGTGGCTGCTGGTCGGCAACCTGTTCTGGGTGCTGGCCTATGACACCGAATACGCCATGGTCGACCGCGACGATGACCTGCGCATCGGCATCCAGACCTCGGCGATCACCCTCGGCCGTTTCGACGTGGCCGCGGTGATGCTGTTTTATGGGGTCTTTCTGGCCCTGTGGGGCTGGTTGGGTTGGCGCTTCGGGCTCGGCGAGGTGTTCGGCGCGGGCCTGTTGCTGGCTGCAGCGCAGGTGCTTTGGCACCACCGCCTGATCCGCGATCGCAGCCGCGAGGGCTGCTTCCAGGCCTTCAAGCAGAACCACTGGCTGGGTGCGAGCGTGTTTGCCGGGGTGGTGCTGGACTACGGCCTGCGCTGAGGGCCTCCGCCATTCGGATCGCGGCCAGCAGGCTGGACGGGTCCGCCAGGCCTTTGCCGGCCAGGTCGAAGGCGGTGCCGTGGTCGGGTGAGGTGCGCACGAAGGGCAGCCCGAGCGTCACGTTGACACCGTCTTCCACACCGAGGTACTTCACCGGGATCAGACCATGGTCGTGCGTCATGGCCACCACCAGGTCGAACTCCCCGCGGCGCGCTCGCATGAAGATGGTGTCGGGCGGATAGGGGCCGCTGGCATCGATGCCCTCCAGGCGGGCCGCGGCGATGGCCGGCGCGATCTCGTCGATCTCTTCCCGGCCGAACAGGCCTCCCTCTCCGGCATGCGGGTTCAAGCCGGCCACCGCGATGCGCGGCGCGGCCTGCCAGTGCAGGGCGCTGGTGTGGGCAATGCGCAGGGTCTGCAGCACCCGCGCGCAGGTGATCTGGTCGATGGCCTCGCGCAGGGCGCAGTGCACCGTCACCAGCACCGTCTTCAACTCCGGGTTGGCCAGCATCATGCGGACCTCGGCCGGCTGGCCATGGCGGCCACTTTCGGCTGCCAGCATCTCGGTGTGACCAGGGTAGGGCTCACCGGCAGCGGCCAGGGCTTCCTTGTGGATCGGTGCGGTGACCAGGCCCGCTGCCTCACCGGCCACCGTCCATTGCACCGCTGCACGGATGCAGGCCGCCGCTGCGCGGCCGGCGCGGGCGTCCACCTGGCCCCAGGGCAGGTGCGCCAGGTCGGCCCAGCCCTCGGGGCGTTCGGAGGGCTCCAGCACCGCCAGGCAACCGGGAGGCAGGGTGGCCAGGTCGCAGGGATGCTCGATGCGCGCCAGCACCTGCTGAGGTACGTCCTCTCGCTCGCGCAGGAGGCGGGCTGCGCGCTGAAGCACGGCAACATGACCGACCACGGCCAGGTTGGCAGGGGCAGGCAGGCGGTCCACCGCCTTCAGGATGATTTCCGGCCCGATGCCCAGGGCGTCGCCCAGCGTGATGAGCAGGGGCAGGGAGGTGTTGCCGGGGGTGTGAGCCATGCGCCGATTGTCGCGAATCGCGGCTGCACCAGCCCGTGCACGACGCAGCACATCAGACCGCAGCACATCAGACCGCGCTGACATCAGACCGCCCGAAGCGGTTGATACACTCATCGCATGGATTGGCTCGACAAAGTGGCCTGGACGGCCGACGGCCTGGTGCCGGTGATTGCCCAGGAGGCCGGCAGCAAGGACGTGCTGATGTTCGCGTGGATGAACCGCGAGGCCCTGGCGCGCACCGTTGAACTCGGTGAGGCGGTGTACTTCAGCCGCTCGCGTGGGCGACTCTGGCACAAGGGCGAGGAATCCGGTCATGTGCAGAAGGTGCTCGACATCCGGCTGGACTGCGATGACGACGTGATCCTGCTGACCGTCGAGCAACGGGGCCACGAGCCCGGCATCGCCTGCCACACCGGCCGGCACTCCTGCTTCTTTCAACGCCTGGAAGGCGATGAATGGCGCAGTGTGGAGCCGGTGTTGAAGGACCCCCAAAGCATCTACCGATGAGCCCTGCCCCGATGCCCCCCCTCGATTCGGCCGACGTGCTTGCCCGCGTGGCCGAGGTCATCGCCTCGCGCCGCGGTGGCGACCCGGACAAGAGCTACGTTGCCCGCCTGTTTCACAAGGGCACCGACACCATCCTGAAAAAAGTGGGTGAAGAGGCCACCGAGGTGGTGCTGGCCGGCAAGGACGGCGACCCGGCCAAGATCGTTTACGAGGTCGCCGACCTGTGGTTCCACTCCATGGTGGCGCTGGCGCAGTTCGGCCTGACGCCTGCCGACGTGGTGGCCGAGCTGGCGCGCCGCGAAGGCCTGTCCGGTCTGCAGGAGTTTGCCCAGCGCCGCCAGCAGCCGGCGCGCTGATTCGGACCGGTCCCTCCTTCCACTTTTCAACGCACACCCCCCAACCATGAACCGCGACCCTGACTGCGTCTTCTGCAAGATTGCCGCTGGCGAGATCCCCTGCCAGAAGGTTTACGAGGACGACGAGCTGCTGGCCTTCAAGGACATTCGTCCGGCCGCACCCGTGCACCTGCTGATCATTCCCAAGCTGCACCTGCCCAGCCTGAACGAGGCCGACGCCTCGCACCATGCCCTGCTGGGCCGCATGCTGACGCTGGCGCCGAAACTGGCGCGCGAGCAGGGGGCCGACAACGGCTTTCGCACCGTCATCAACACCGGCCGCGACGGCGGGCAGGAGGTCTACCACCTCCATGTCCACGTGATGGGTGGCCCGCGGCCCTGGAAGCACGGCTGACCTAGAATCCTCGAATCGTCGGCTGCCGGCCGGATCGGCGCGCCGCACGTGGCGCGCGACGGTTGGCTTCGACTCATTGACCCGGAGCCGTGCCATGGGCTTGTCCACCACCCACCTGATCATCTTCCTCGTCATCATCGTCCTGATCTTCGGCACCAAGAAGCTGAAGAACATCGGCTCGGACCTCGGCGGCGCCGTCAAGGGCTTCAAGGACGGCATGAAGGACGGCGACAAGGCTGCAGACGCTTCGGCCACTTCGACGGCCGGCTCAGCGCCGGCGGCGCAGGTCACCAGCGAGAAGCGCGCCGATGGCCAGACCATCGACGTCGAAGCCAAGACCAAGTCCTGAGCCGGGCACGACCGGCTGGCGCTGCTTCGAAGCGCACAGACCCTCCGGCCGGGCCCGTGTCCCACGCGGCCCGGTTGTTGTTTCCAACGACTGAAGCGACCCCTGCTCCATGTTCGACATCGGCGTGACCAAGCTGCTGCTGGTGGGAGGCATCGCCCTGGTGGTGATCGGCCCCGAGCGCCTGCCGAAGGTGGCCCGCATGGCGGGCACCCTGCTGGGCCGGGCGCAGCGGTATGTCACCGAGGTCAAGGCCGAGGTGAACCGCTCGATCGAGCTCGAAGAGCTCAACCGGGTCAAACGCGAGTTCGAGACAGCCGCGCGCGATGTGACCGATTCGGTCAACACCGGCTTGAATCAGGCGAGCAGCGCGATCGACCAGGCCTATGCGGCGATCGACGGCCCGCCGAACCCTTCCGCCGACGCTTCCGGCCCGGATGAGGGGGCTGACACCTTCCGCTGGGAGGATCCCCCGCCCAGCTATGTGCGGCCGAACAAGCACTGGCGCGTCAAACGCGGCGCGGTACCCGTCTGGTACAAGCGACGCAGTGGCTTGAAGCAGCATGTGCAGTCCGGTGCCGCCCGCGTGGCCCGGCACCGGCCCCGCCGGTCCGCCGCTTGAGTCCGCCTGCCCGACCCGGCATGTCCCTGAAGACCGGCGGGCCGCAGGGACGAACTGAGGTCCGATCCATGACCGTGAGCACGATGTGAGCTCGACCCCTCCTTCTTCCAACGACGAGCTGTCCGGCACCGAGCAGCCCTTCGTCAGTCACCTCATCGAGCTGCGCGACCGGCTGCTCAAGGCCGTCTACGGCGTCGGCGCGGTGTTTGCCCTGCTGTGCCTGTACCCAGGCCCCTCCGGTCTGTACGACCTCTTGGCCAAGCCGCTGGTGGCGGCGTTGCCGGAGGGCTCGAAGATGATCGCGGTGGGGGTGGTCTCGCCCTTCCTGATCCCGATCAAGGTGACCCTGCTGGCCGGCTTTGGTGTGGCGCTGCCCTGGGTGCTCTACCAGGTCTGGGCCTTCGTGGCGCCGGGGCTGTACAAGCACGAGAAGCGCCTGGTGATGCCTCTGGTGGTCACCAGCACGCTGCTGTTCTACACCGGGGTGGCGTTCTGCTACTTCTTCGTGTTCGGCCAGGCCTTTCCGGCCATCCAGTCGATGGCACCGCAGTCGGTGGCGGTGAGCCCGGACATCGAGGCCTACCTGGACTTCGTCATCACCATGTTCCTGGCCTTCGGTGTGGCCTTTGAAGTGCCGGTGGCGGTGGTGATCCTGGCCCGGCTGGGGATGGTCACCGTGGAACAGCTGCGCAGCTTCCGCCGCTATTTCTGGGTCGCTGCGGCGGCGGTGGCGGGGTTGGTGACGCCGCCGGATGCGGTGTCGATGGTCGCGCTGCTCATCCCAATGGGGCTGCTCTACGAGGTGGGCATCATCGGCGCCCAGTTCTTCATCAAGCACACCCAGGCACCGCAGGACGATCTCCCTCCCGCCAGCTCCTGAGCCAGGCAACTGAGCCAGTTCCTGAGCGCTACCCAGACCCTTTCCCGCGGACCGGTCGGGGTCACTCTTCTTCGCGACTCTGGGCGCGTGCCTTCGGGCGCTGCGCCACCTTGACGTTGACCTCCACCGCCTTGCCCTGGCGCTGGATCGCCAGGGCCGCCACGGTGGTGGGTTTCAGCGCAGCCACCGCATTGAGCAGCTGGGAGGTGTTGGCCACCGAACGACCGGCCACCTGAAGCACCACATCGCCGGGCTGAACGCCGGCCTGGCTGGCGGGGCCCCCCTGCAGCACGCCCTGGATCAGCACGCCGCGATCGTCCTGAAGCTGCAGCCGCTGTGCCAGCTCAGGCGTCAGGTCTGCGGGCTGCACGCCGATCCAGCCCCGGGTCACCAGGCCGTCGCGGATCAGCCCGTCCATCACCTGCCGAGCCGTGGTGGCCGGGATCGCAAACCCGATGCCCAGGCTGCCGCCCGAGCGGGAGTAGATCGCGGTGTTGATGCCCAGCAGGTGCCCCTGGGTGTCCACCAGCGCGCCGCCGGAGTTGCCCGGGTTGATCGCCGCGTCGGTCTGGATGAAGTTCTCGAAGGTGTTCAGCCCCAGTCCGGTGCGGCCCAGTGCGCTGACGATACCGGAGGTCACCGTCTGGCCCACATTGAAGGGGTTGCCGATGGCCAGCACCACGTCGCCCACCTGCAGGGCCTCGTTGTCGCCGAAGGTGATGGCGGGCAGCCCTTCGGCCTGCACCTTCAGCACGGCCAGGTCGCTCTCCGGATCGGTGCCCACCACCTTGGCCGGGCTGCGCTTGCCGTCGGACAGGGCCACTTCGATCTGCGTGGCGCCTTCGACCACATGGTTGTTGGTCAGCAGGTAGCCGTCGGCCGAGACGATCACGGCCGAGCCCATGCCGGACTCCGGTTCATTGAAGGGGCGGCGGAACCAGGGTTCCCCGCGGCCCTCACCGCCCTGGCCCCGGTTCTGCGTCAGCACGCTCACCACGGAAGGGGCTGCCTGCCGGGCCGCCTGCGCGTAGCTGCTCTGACCCAGTGTGGCGGAGGCGGCACGGCCCGACGGTGGCGATGACGCCGACGGGCCCTGCACCAGCAGCTGCACCACCCCCGCCGCATCGCCGCGGGATTCGCCCGGACCGGCGAGCCACTGCGGCTTCAAGGTGGCCAGCACAAAGACGACGGCCACAGCCACCGTCACCGCTTGAGAGAATACGAGCCAGAGTCGGCGCATCGAGAGGAAGCTCAACGTGGAAATCAGTCGCGACAGCCTGCGCACCCATCTGGACCAGTGGCTGGAGGTGCCGCGTTTCAACGATTATGGGCCGAACGGCCTGCAGGTCGAGGGGCGCGCCGGCATCGGCCGCCTGGTGACCGGTGTGACGGCCAGCCTGGCCTTGATCGAGGCGGCCGTGGCCGAGCGGGCCGATGCCGTTCTGGTGCACCACGGCCTGTTCTGGCGCGGGCAGGATGGCCGGGTGACCGGCTGGATGAAGCAGCGCCTGGCGCGGCTGCTGGCCCATGACATCAACCTCTTCGCCTACCACCTGCCGCTGGACGCCCATGCGGAGGTGGGCAACAACGCTCAGCTGGCGCGGGTGCTGGGCTTCAGCGGCGAGGGGCGCTTTGGCGACCAGCAGCTGGGCTGGATCGGCCGCGGTCCGGAGGGTATCGAGCGGGCCGATGCGCTGGCCCTGCATGTGCAGGCCTGCCTGGGACGTCCGGTGACGCTGTTGCCCGGGGACGGCCGGCCCCTGCAGCGGGTGGCCTGGTGCACCGGCGGCGCGCAGGGCTTTTTTGAAGCGGCGATCGCTGCCGGGGCCGATGCCTACCTCACCGGTGAGCTCTCCGAGCCCCAGGCGCACTACTCGCGCGAAACCGGTGTGGCCTACATCGCCTGTGGCCACCACGCCAGCGAGCGCTACGGTGCCCAGGCGCTGGGTGAGCGGCTGGCGCGGGATTTCGGGCTCTGGCACCGCCACATCGACATCGACAACCCGGCGTGACGGGGCCTGACGGGGCCGGCCGGGGGCGGGCGATGGCCGGGTCTTCAGGTCGGTGCTTCTCTGTGCCGCTTCTGTCTGCTGATCAGGCGGCGGCCAGCTCTGCGGCACCCGGTCCGAAGGCATAGCCGTCCATTGCCAGCACGCCGGAATCCACGCTCTGGTGGATGCGCACTGCGGGGTGCTCCGCTCCGCCTGCGCCCGCGGCCACGTAAAACGGCAGCCAATGTTCGTCGGTGGGGTGCTGCAGCGCAGCGGAGGGGGCCTGCCGTCTGTAGTCGAACAGGGCTTCCCAGTCGCGTGTGACGCCTCGTTCCTGGACCCAGTCCTGGAAGGCGGCCACGTCCGGCTCCACCCCCTTCACCTGGCCCCGCAGCCCGAAGAAGCGCTGCAGGTTGTGTGTCATGGCGCCGCTGCCGATCACCAGCACGCCTTCAGCGGCCAACGGTGCGAGCGCCTGCCCAACGGCCCATTGGCGCTGTGGGGACCAGTTGGGCACCAGGGTCAGCGGCATGACCGGCACCTCCGCCTTCGGCCACATGCGCTGGAGCAGGGTCCAGATGCCGTGGTCCAGGCCGGAGGCGTCGGCCAGGTGAGCGGTCACCCCGGCTTCGCGCAGCAGACGCACCGCACGCGCGGCGAGAGCCGGGTTGCCTTCGGCGTCGTAGCGCTGTTCGTAGAGCTCACGGGGAAAGCCCCCGAAGTCATGGATGGCATCGTGCATCGGGCCGGCCAGCGCCATCGGCTCGCGGGTGGCGGAGTGTGGGGACACCACCAGCGCCGCCTTGGGGCGACCGAAGCGTGCCTCGATCAGCGGACCGAGCCGGTCCAGGAAGTCGCTGGCCTCCGATCGGGTGATGGCGATCATTGGCGAGCCGTGGGAGAGGTAGAGGCTGGGCAGGGGCTTCATGAGAGTGGATTGAAGCATGCGACCCCAACCGCGGGGTTCGCCGGCTTTGCACGCTGCGTTCATGCGCAGCGGCGACATCGTGTAAGGTGCCCTCTGCCATGAATCAGCCTACCTCCGCGACCGCCTCCGCCTCCGCCTCCGCGGGCGCCGCCACCGTCAGCGCCGCCCGCGCAACCGTCTCGCCGCCTCCGGTGTGGCGCATGGCCTGGCGGCAGCTTCAGCGCGACTTCCGGGCCGGAGAGCTGAGGTTGATCCTGCTGGCCGTCGCGCTGGCGGTTGCGGCGCTCAGTGCGGTCGGCTTCCTGGCCGACCGGCTGCAGTCCAGCCTGGCGCGGGATGCCCGCACCCTGCTCGGAGGGGATGCGGTGGTGGCCAGCGATCAGCCCCTGCCGGCCGACTTTGCCGACACCGCCCGGCGCATGGGGCTGGCCACCGCCTGGACGGCCACCTTTCCCAGCATGGCGCGCCACTCGCAGGATCTGTCCACCGGCCTGGTGGCGGTGAAAGCGGTGAGTGAGGGCTACCCGCTGCGGGGGCGGCTGGAGATCGAACCCGTGGCCGTGGCCGTGGCTGGAGGAGGGGGAGGCCAGACGCTGAAGTCGGTGGCACAGGGGCCGGCCGCCGGTGAGGCCTGGGTGGACGCTGCGGTGCTGGATCTGCTGCAGATCCGCCTGGGTGATGCGCTGTTGCTGGGCGATGCTTCTCTGCGGGTCAGTGCGGTGCTGCAGGTGGAACCAGACCGGGGCGCGGGCTTCCTGAACTTCGCCCCCCGCCTGATGATGAATGCGGGGGACCTGGCGTCCACCCGGTTGATCCAGCCCGCCAGCCGCGTCACCTGGCGCCTGGCCGTGGCCGGGCGGGAAGGGCGGGGGGCGGAGACCGCCGTCAAGGGCTTTGTCAGTTGGGCCGAAGACGCTGTGCAGAAGCGCCAGCTGCGCGGGGCGCGGGTGGAGTCGCTGGAGTCTGCCCGGCCGGAGATGCGCCAGACGCTGGACCGTGCCGGTCAGTTCCTGCAGTTGGTGGCGGTGCTGTCCGCACTGCTCGCGGCTGTGGCGGTCGGCATTGCAGCGCGCGGCTTTGCGCAGCGCCACCTGGATGCCTGCGCCATGCTGCGGGTGCTCGGCCAGCCGCAGCGGCGCATCGCGGCCACCTACGCGCTGGAGCTGCTGATGGTCGGGCTGCTGGCCAGTGGCATCGGGCTGTTGATGGGGCTCGCCGTGCAGCAGGGTTTCGTGGCCCTGCTGAGCGGCCTGATCGAAACCCGTCTGCCTGCACCCGGTGCGATGCCGGCGCTGCTGGGGCTGGGGGTCGGCCTGGTGCTGCTGGCAGCCTTCGGCCTGCCGCCGGTGCTGCAACTGGCACGGGTGCCGGCGCTGCGGGTGATCCGCCGCGACCTGGGGGAGCCTCGCGCCGCGTCGCTGCTGGTGCTGCTGGCCGCGCTGTCGGGCTTTGCCGGGCTGTTGCTGATGGCCGCAGCCGACCTCAAGCTCGGTGCGATCGCCGTGGCGGGCTTTGGTGCAGCCTGGGCCCTGTTTGCGGCAGGCGGCTGGCTGGCGGTGCAGGCGCTGCGGCGTTTCGTGCCGGAGACGGGCGCGCCGCGCTGGCTGACCCTGGCGCGGCGGCAGCTGGCGGCGCGTCCGGGCCTGATCGTGCTGCAGGTGAGCGCGCTGGCGGTGGGGCTGATGGCGCTGCTGCTGCTGGTGATGTTGCGCACCGACCTGATCCGCAGCTGGCGGGCCGCCACCCCCCCGGATGCGCCGGACCGCTTTGTCATCAATGTTTTGCCGGAGCAGGCCCAGGAGTTTCGGGCTGCGCTGGCCAGCGCCGGTGTGGCCCGCTACGACTGGTTCCCGATGATCCGCGGCCGGCTGGTGGCCGTGAACGGCCGTGCGGTGCGGCTGGAGGACTTTGCCAGCGACCGGGCGCGCCGCCTGGTGGATCGGGAGTTCAACCTCAGCCATGCGGCCGAGTTGCCCTCGCACAACCAGGTGACCTCAGGGCGCTGGACGGCCGACGAAGCCGACGGGCTCAGCGTCGAAGAGGGGCTGGCCGAGACGCTCGGGCTGAAGCTGGGCGATCGGCTGCGTTTCGACATCGCCGGCAGTCCGGCCGAGGGGCGCATCACCAGCCTGCGCAAGGTGGACTGGACCTCGATGCGGGTGAACTTCTTCGTCCTGTTCCCTCGAGTGCAGATGCCCGAGCATCCAGCCACCTTCGTGGCGGCCTTCCGGGCACCGTCGCGGGCGCTGGATGCATCGCTGGCGCGCGGCTTTCCGAACATCACCAGCGTGGACGTGTCGCAGCAGATCGCTCAGGTGCAGCGGGTGCTGGACCAGGTGGTGGCAGCGGTGGAGTTTTTGTTTGCCTTCACCCTGGCGGCTGGGCTGCTGGTGTTGTTTGCCTCGGTGAGTGCCAGCCGGGACGCCCGGGCCCGGGAGCTGGCGCTGCTGCGTGCCTTTGGGGCCGGCCGTCAACTGCTGCGCCAGGTGCAGCGCGCCGAGCTGCTGACGGTGGGCGCGCTGGCGGGGGCATTGGCGTCGGCTGCAGCGATGGTGATCGGCTGGGCGCTGGCGCGGCAGGTGTTCCAGTTCGACTGGAGTGCACCGCTGTGGATTCCGCTGGCCGGCACCGTCGTCGGGGCGCTGCTGGCCTTGGGCGCGGGCTGGCGCAGCCTGCACGAACTGCTGGAGCAGCCGGTCAGCGTGACGCTGCGGCGCGCCAGCGAGTGAAGGCACAAGCCATCGCGGATTCCCGGTCGGGACTGCTCAGAACGTGTTCTCGAGCAGGCTCATCTCGTCGCCGGTGAGGATGGATTCGATGTCCACCAGGATCAGCATGCGCTCGGCGACGTTGGCGATGCCGCGAATGTAGCGGGTGTCCACCGCGGCGTGCATCAGCGGCGCAGCCTTGACCTGTTCGGTGCTGAGCTGCAGCACGTCGGAGACGGCGTCCACCACGGCGCCCACCACGCGGCCCGCCATGTTGAGCACGATCACCACCGTGGTGCCGCCAAACTCTGCGCTGTCGCAGCCGAGTTTCACCCGCAGGTCCAGGATCGGCACGATCACGCCGCGCAGGTTGACCACCCCCTTGAGGAAGGCCGGCGAGTTGGCGATGCGGGTGGGGGCCTCGTAGGAGCGGATCTCCTGCACCTTGAGGATGTCGATGCCGTACTCCTCGCTGCCCAGTCGGAAGCTCAGGAACTCACCGGCGGAGGTGCTGGCGGGGCCGGCCTGGGCGCCAGCGCGGCTGCTGGCGGATGCCGCAGGCCGATGGCCGGACAGCAGCGAGGACGGGGCGGGACGGGTCTGGACGGCGCTCATGGGGACTCCGGAAATCGGGCTGTGCAGCGAAGAGTGATCAGGCGGGACGGGCTGCCTGTGGAACATCAATGGGCGGTTGCGATGGTGGGGTGCACCTCGCCGGGGACCTGGAAGGTCGCCACCAGGGAACTCAGCCGGGCGGCCTGTTCACGCAGACTTTCGGCTGCTGCGGCGCTTTGCTCCACCAGGGCGGCGTTCTGCTGGGTCATCTGGTCGAGCTGGGTCACGGTGCTGTTGACCTGGACCAGCCCCTGGCTCTGATCACCGGCGGCTGCGGAGATCTCACCGATGATGTCGGTGACCCGCGTCACGCCGCTCACGAGTTCGCGCATCGACTCGCCGGCCTCGTGCACCCGACGGGCTCCGCCTTCCACCTTCTCGACGCTGGCGCCGATCAGCTGCTTGATCTCCCGGGCCGCATCGGCGCTGCGTTTGGCCAGGCTGCGCACTTCCCCAGCCACCACCGCGAAACCGCGCCCCTGTTCGCCGGCCCGGGCGGCTTCCACCGCAGCGTTCAGGGCCAGAATGTTGGTCTGGAAGGCGATGCCGTCTATCACGCCGATGATTTCGCCGATCTTGCGGCTGGAGGCGCTGATCTCGTCCATGTTGTGCACCACCTCGGCCACCACCGTGCCGCCGCGTTGGGCGGCGTCAGAGGCCGCCTGTGCAAGGTTGCTCGCGGTGCGGGCAGACTCGGCGGTCTGCTGAACGGTGCCGGTGAGTTGCTCCATCGAGCTGGCCGTCTGCTGCAGCGAACTGGCCGTCTGTTCGGTGCGCCCCGACAGATCCTGGTTGCCGCTGGCAATTTCCTGGCTGGCCAGGGCAATCGACGCGGTGGAGACGCGGATGTCGCCCACCATGCGCTGCAGCGAGGCCTGCATGGCCGTCAGGGCTTCCAGCAGCCGGGTGGATTCGTCATTGCCGCTGGCCTGGACCCGATGGGTCAGGTCTCCGCGGGCGATCGCGGCGGCCATGGCCTGGGCCTGGGCGATGGGCTGCAGGATGCTGGCCGAGTTCGCCAGCGTCAGCGGCGCGACGAGCAGCACGATCAGGCCCAGCACGCCCAGGTAGATCCACAGGGCCTGCTGCATCGTGGCCTCAAAGGCATCACGGGTGACCTTCGCTTCGTTGCGCACGATCCCGTCGATGCGGGTCACGGAGGCCTCGATGCCGGCAAAGATTTCCTTGGACCGGTTCAACATCTTCGACACCGCCGCAGCGTTGTCATAGCCGCCCGATTCGATGTTGCGGAACACGGCAGATGTGGCGCCGGCATAGCGGTCCAGCTGCGTCAGCGCTTCGCGGGCCAGTGGGTTGTCCTCGTCCTCCTCGCCTTCCAGCAATTGCTGGAGGTCGCTGCGGGTTCCTGCAACGGCTTCCTTCCAGGCGGCCAGGTGCTTCGATACCGCGGGCAGGTTCTCGTAGCCGATCACCATGGCCTGCTCGTGACGCAGGATGCCGCTGAGCCTGTGCCGGATGTCGGCGACGTTGGATGCTTCCTTCGTCGAGTGCTCCATGAACTGCCGGTTCAGCTCGGCGAGCTTCATGCCGCCGAACAGGCCAGTGCCGCCCAGCAGGGAGAACAGACCGAGCACCACCGCGATGGCGCCCAGCATGCGGGTGCGGATCGTGAAGCCGCGCAACAACAAAACTGCATTCATGCGCTTTCTCCCGCCGCGCCGCTTCTGCCGGCGCCGACGACGTGGGACAGTGGTTCAGTGGCGCGAACGGCGCACCAGGGAGCCCACATCCAGGATCAGGGCCACCCGGCCATCGCCCATGATGGTGGCGCCGGAGACATCGGTGACCTTGCGGTAGTTGGCTTCCAGGTTCTTCACCACCACCTGCTGCTGGCCGAGCAGCTCGTCGACCAGCAGGGCCACGCGGCCGCCTTCGGCCTCCACCACCACCATGATCGAGGACACCCGCTCGAAATCGAAGCGCGGCACGTCGAACACCCGCTCCAGCTCGATCACCGGCATGTACTCCTCGCGCACCTGCACCACCCGGCCGGTGCCGCCGATGGTCTTGATGGTCTGGTCCTCGACCTGGAAGCTCTCCACCACCGAGGCCAGCGGCAGGATGTAGACCTCTTCGCCCACCCCCACGCTCATGCCGTCCATGATGGCCAGCGTCAGCGGCAGTCGCACCTTGACGCTCATGCCGTAGCCTTCGGCGGAGTCGATCTCCACCGTGCCGTTCAGTGCGGTGATGTTCTTCTTCACCACATCCATGCCCACACCGCGGCCGGACACGTCCGTCACCTGTTCGGCGGTGGAGAAGCCGGGCGCAAAAATCAGCCCCCAGACCTCCTGGTCGCTCATGCTGTCGGGCGCGTCCAGGCCGCGCTCACGGGCCTTCTTCAGCAGCTTGTCGCGTGACAGGCCCTTGCCGTCGTCGCGCACCTCGATGACGATGGAGCCGCCCTGGTGCGAGGCCGACAAGGTGATCGTGCCCAGCTCCGGCTTGCCTTTGGCCAGACGCTCGGCCGGCATCTCCACGCCGTGGTCGCAGGAGTTGCGCACCAGGTGGGTCAACGGGTCGGTGATCTTCTCGATCAGGCCCTTGTCCAGTTCGGTGGCTTCGCCCTGGGTGACCAGCTCGACCTTCTTGCCGAGTTTGCTGGCCAGGTCGCGCAACATGCGCGGGAAGCGGCTGAACACGGTGGACATCGGGATCATGCGGATCGACATCACCGCTTCCTGCAGGTCGCGGGTGTTGCGGTCGAGGTCGTTCAGACCCGCCACCAGCTGCTGGTAGACCACCGGGTCCAGGTCGCGGCTGTTTTGCGCCAGCATCGCCTGGGTGATCACCAGCTCGCCCACCAGGTTGATCAGCTGGTCCACCTTCTCCACCGAGACGCGGATGGTGGTGGAGTCCAGGCCGCCGCCGTGGGCCTTCTCGCTGCGGGCGGCTGGCCGCGCGGGGGTGGCGGGGGCCGCCTCCAAACGACGGGCGTCGTCCTCCTTGGGCTGCACTGCCGGCGGCACAGGCGCCGCGGCTTGCTGGGCCGGGTTCGCCGCAGGAGCACCAGGTGCGTTGTCGAAGAATCCGTAGCCGGGATCGGCCTGGGGTGCAACAGCCGCCACGGGGGGCAAGGGGGCCGGCGACGTGTCTGCCGGAGCGCCGGGATTGCCCGGGTAGAAGCCGTAGCCGGGGCCGAACGGCAGGATCTGCACCTGTTCCCGGGCCACATGGAAGCCGAACAGGTCGATCAGGTCGGCATCGCTGCTGCGGGTCTCGACCTTGAAGCGGCGCATGCCGTCGATCGCCTGGCCCATGTCCAGCGGTTCGATCGTGCCCAGGTCGGTGATTTCCTTGAACAGATCCAGCAGGTTGTCGGCCTGTTCCGGTTGGGTGAGCGGACCGATGCGCAGGTCCAGCACACGCTTGCCGTCGGCGGTGGTCGGTGCCATCGGTTCAGCCTCCACCGGCGCCGGTGCACTCGGTTGAACCGCGGTGACCACAACCGGGGCCGGCGCGGCAGCAGCGGCTGCCACTTCGCCGGAGGCGAGGGCACGAACACGGGCCAGCAGCTCACGGGTATCGACCGGGTCTGCGCCGGAGCCCTGGTGGCGTCCGAGCTGTTCGCGCAAGGCATCCCCGGCTGCCAGCAGCACGTCCACCATGCTGGCGTGGGGAGCCAGTTCGTGGCGGCGCAGCTTGTCCAGCAGCGTTTCCATCTCGTGGGTCAGCTCGGCCACATCGGCAAAGCCGAAGGTGGCGGCACCGCCCTTGATCGAGTGGGCACAGCGGAAGATCGCGTTGAGTGCCTCGTCGTCTGCGGCGCTCACGTCGAGCTCCAGCAGTTGCTGTTCCATGTTCTGCAGGTTCTCGCCGGCTTCTTCGAAGAAGACCTGGTAGAACTGGCTGAGATCAATGCCGGCGCCGGCGGAGGAACCCGCGCCTTCGGAAGTCATTTCGGCCATGGCTGGACTCTTTGTCAACCTGAATCGGGAATCGGATCGGGCGCCGGCCCGCCTGAGGTGGCGAGGCGGGGCCTACCGGCTCGGAGCAGACCCTCAGCGGATCACCTTCTTGATCACTTCGAGCAGCTTGGCCGGGTCGAAGGGTTTCACCAGCCAGCCGGTGGCACCGGCGGAGCGGCCGGCCTGCTTCATCTGGTCGCTGGACTCGGTGGTCAGGATCAGGATCGGCGTGGCCTTGAACTGAGAGGTTTCGCGCAGCTTCTTGGTCAGGCTGATGCCGTCCATGCGGGGCATGTTCTGGTCGGTCAGCACCAGGTCGAAGCTGCGACCGCCCGCCTTCTCCCACGCGTCCTGGCCGTCCACGGCCTCGACCACGTTGTAGCCAGCGCTCTTGAGCGTGAAGGACACCATCTGACGCATGGAGGCCGAGTCGTCGACGGCGAGGATTGAATGCATTGCGCTCTCCGGAAGAATTCAGGTTGGCCGGGTGGGGTTTCGGCGGTTTCGGACAGATCTTGAGGCGGAACTAGAAAAGCTCGATCGAGCCGGCGTCCATCTCGTCCTGGGTGACGGGATTCGGTCGGAGAGGGACGTCGGTGACCACCACCTCTCCCTCGGGGTCCTGCCCCATGGCCTCTCGGGCGATCTGGTCGGCACAGGCGCGCAGGCGGCGGTGCGTGTGATCGATCAATTGGCTGGCCATGTCCTGGAACTGCATCGCCGTGATGGCGCCGCGCAGGTCGCCCATCGCGTCGTGCAGCGCATGGGTGTCCACCTGCGGCAGCAACGCTCCCTGGTGCAGCAGGTGGTTCAGGTGCTGGTTGGCACCGTAGAAGTGCCCCATCAGCGACTCCCCTGCATCCAGCAGGAGGCGCTGCAGGCGCTCCAGGTCGTTGGAGGCCGTCAGGAGATGGTCCTGCAGCTCCGCAGCCACCATCAGGGGCAATCGCCCCTGGGCATCCATCTGCGTGTCGTCGTCGATCTGCATGCTGGCTCCGGTCGTGACCACCCCTGCCGGGGTTGCCCTGTGTTTCTGGTGGCCCGTTGACTTGCGTTCGCCATGGGACACCCGTTGCTAGAATTTTCACAATGCGCGGACCTTGCAGTGGGCGGAAGATCCGGCGAATCGCAGTCCAATTTCGGGCACAGCGGCGGCGTCCGTGACTGTGTGCGCCGCCTGCCAGCCCCATCAGCCGACGGCCGATCGCCTCCCACTGCCATGCCCAGAACCCAGACCCTGCGCCGCCTGCGCATCCTTCACCTGGAGGATTCGGAGCTCGATCACCAACTGGTGCTGGCCCACCTGCGGCGCGGCGGCGTCGAGCCGACCATGCGGCGGGTGGATCAGGAGGGCGACTTCCTGGCGCAGCTCGGCAAGGGCTGGGATGCCGTGATATCGGACTTCAACCTGCCTGGCTTCAATGGCCTGGTGGCGCTGGAGCTGCTGCGTGAGCGTGACAGGCTGCTGCCTTTCATCCTCGTGTCCGGTGAAATCGGCGAGGACACCGCCGTGGAGGCCATGCGCAATGGTGCTTCCGACTACCTGCTCAAGAGCAATCTGACCCGGCTGGTGCCCGCCCTGCTGCATGCGGTGGACGCATGCGAAAGCCAGCGTGCCCGCCAACGTGCCGATCAGGAACTCGCCGTCTCGCGCAAACGCCTGTCCGAACTGGCCCAGCACCTGCAGACCACGATCGAGATGGAGCGGGCGGCGATCGCCCGCGAGATCCACGACGACGTCGGCGGCTCCTTGACGGCCATCAAGTTCGATCTGGCCTGGATTGCCCGCAACTCCCAGGTCCTGCCGGTGCGCGAGCGGGCTGTGCAGGCGCTGGAGAGCGTCAAACATGCGATCGAAGCCAGCCAGCGCATCATGCACAACCTGCGCCCGGCGATCCTGGAGCAGGGGCTGGTGGCGGCGCTGCAGTGGATGACCTCCCGCTTCGAGCGTCGCACCGGCATCTCCACGCGCTTTCGCACCAGCCAGGACCCTCTCCGCCTGCCTGCCGGTGTGCCGCTGGTGGCGTACCGTACGGCGCAGGAAGCGCTCACCAACATCTCCAAACACGCCAACGCCACCCGGGTGGAGGTGGACCTGACCGTGGCTGCCGGGGTGCTGTCGCTGGAGATCTCCGACAACGGCCGCGGCCTGGCCAGTGGCGACCTGGGCAAGGACCGGTCCTTCGGCATTCGTGGATTGCATGAACGAGCTGACACCGTGGGCGGCTGGATCGACCTGTCCAGCACGCCGGTGGGCACCACACTGATACTCTCCGTCCCGCTCGCCGGACCGGCCACACGGGCCGGCAGCCTGGACGAGCAGGCCGGCGGCCCGCTGACCAGCCCGCACGATCCGTCCACCTGGGGAGAACTATGACCACGCGTGTGATCCTCTGTGACGACCACGCCCTGATCCGACGCGGCATCCGCGACACCCTGGCCGAACAGCCCGACCTCCAGGTGGTCGGCGAAGCTGGTGACTACGGTGAACTGCGCGCCCTGATGCGCAAGATCACCGGCGACGTGCTGGTGCTGGACATCAACCTGCCCGGGCGCAGCGGGCTGGACGTGCTGCATGCGCTGAAGGAAGAGGGTTCGCCCATCCGTGTGCTGGTGGTGTCCATGTACCCGGAGGACCAGTACGCCCTGCGCGCCCTGCGTGCCGGCGCCTTCGGCTACGTCAACAAGGGCGGTGACCCGGCGCAGATCGTGGCTGCGGTGCGCACCGTGGCGCAGGGGCGCAAGTACATCACCGCCGAGATGGCGCAGATGCTGGTCGAGAACCTCACCGCTCCGTCACCGGAGGCGGCACACGACAAACTCTCCGACCGCGAACTGCAGACCCTGACGATGATCGCCTCAGGCAAACGCCTGTCCGACATCGCCGAGGAGCTCAACCTCAGCCCCAAGACGGTGAGCGTCTACCGCGCCCGTGTGCTGGAGAAGCTGGGCCTGGCCAACAACTCGGAGCTGACCGTCTACGCCATCCGCAACGGGCTGGTGGGCTGACCGGCAAGGTCCGGCAACAAGAATGCCCTGGAGCGCATCGGCTTCCAGGGCTTGTCTTCAGGCAAGGACCGGTGACGGCAGTGCCGGGGGCTGCGCGTCACATCGGGTTCACTTCAGCGTCAGCCGAACCTGTTCGGCGGCCTTGCCGGGCAGCGTCAGACGCAGTACCGCCTTGGCGCCAGCGGCTGCCGTGGCCGCCGTGGTCGCACCAATGAGCTTGTTGCCGCCCGCCGGAGCCAGGTGGGCGGTGGACTTGGCGCCGCCGGACAGCAGCGTGACCTCGGCCTGGGCGCCCTGGGCGTTGACCGGCTTGCCGTCGTGGTCGGTGAGGTAGGCGGCAAGTCGGCCGTCCTCGCGTACCAGCTCGATGTGGTGACCGGAGGGGGCTTCGGCCACCGCGCCGCCATGTGGTGCCTTGAAGTCGCCGTGAGCCAGCGCGGTCAGTGGAACGGAAGCCAGGGGCAGGGCGGCGCCCAGCAGCAGAGTGGCCAGGCTGCCGCGCAGGCGGGGGAAGCTGAATCGCAGCGGGGTCATGTCATCTCCAGGTGCAAGGGTGTGTGCAAACAGTAAACGGGTTGTCAGGCCACCTCATCGGTGGATTCGTCAAGCAGCCGCTGCAGCGGCGCGGCGCCGAACAGCCAGAACATCAGGGGCGTCAGCAGGGTGTCCAGCAGCGTGGCGCTGACCAGGCCGCCGAAGATCACCACCGCCACCGGGTGGAGGATTTCCTTGCCCGGCGCATCGGCGGCCAGCAGCAGCGGCAGCAGGGCCAGCGCCGCCACCAGTGCCGTCATGAGCACCGGGGTGAGGCGCTCCAGCGAGCCGCGCAGGATCATCTCGCGGCCGAAGCGCTCGCCCTCGAACCGGCAGAGGTTGATGTAGTGGCTCACCTTGAGGATGCCGTTGCGGGTGGCGATGCCGGTGAGGGTGATGAAGCCCACCATCGACGCCACCGACAGGCTCACGCCGGCCAGCCACATCGCCGCCACGCTGCCCACCAGCGCCATCGGGATGTTGCCCATGATCATCAGCGCCAGCACCGCGCTGCGGTAGCGGCTGTACAGCAGCAGGAAGACCAGTGCCAGCGACACCGCACCGAGCAGGGCGATCAGCCGGGTGGCCGCCTCCTGCGCCTGGAACTGGCCCTCCAGGCTGACGAAGGTGCCCGGCGGCATGGGGGTGTCGGCCAGCACGCGGCGGATGTCCGCCACCACGCGGGCCATGTCCGTGCCGTCGGTGTTGGCCGAAACGACGATGCGCCGCCGGCCGTTCTCGCGGCCGATCTGGTTGGGGCCGTCGGACTCCTCGATGTCGGCCAGCTGCGACAGCGGCACCGTGCCGCGCGGTGTCACCACCGGCAGGTCGGCCAGGCCCTGCGGTCCGCGGGCGGCATCGCTCAGGCGCAGCACCAGGTCGAAGCGGCGGTTGCCGTCGATCACTTCGGCCACCGTGTCACCCTCGTTGAGCGCACGCAGCAGCCGCAGCAGCTCGCCCGGCGCCAGGCCCCAGGCGGCGCCGCGGGCCGCATCCAGCCGCACGCGCAGCTGCGGGATCAGCACCTGCTTTTCCACCTGCAGGTCGGTCAGGCCGGGCACCGCGGCCAGGCGCTCGCGCAGCAGCGTGGCCTGGCTGCGCAGGGTGTCCAGGTCGTCGCCGAAGATCTTCAACGCGATCTGCGCCCGCACGCCGGAAAGCATGTGGTCCAGCCGGTGCGAGATCGGCTGGCCCAGCGAGATGCTGGCCGGCAGCAGCGCCAGACGCTGGCGCAGGTCGGCCAGCACCGCCTCGCGTGAACGCGCAGAGGGGGCCAGGTCCACCTCGATCTCGCTGTTGTGCACGCCCTCGGCATGTTCGTCCAGTTCGGCGCGGCCGGTGCGGCGGCCCACCTGGCGCACCTCCGGTACCTCGCGGATCAGCCCCTCGGCCAGCGCGCCGATGCGGTTGGACTCGCCCAGCGCGGTGCCCGGGTTGAGCACCACGTTGACGGTGAGCGTGCCCTCGTTGAAGGGCGGCAGGAAGGCCCGGGGCAGGAAGGGCAGGCTGGCCGCGGCAGCCAGCACCAGGCCCAGCGCGGCGGCCAGCAGCGGCCGGGCGTGGTCGAAGCTGGCCGCCAGCAGCCGGCGGTCCCAGTGTTTGAGCCAGCGCACCAGCGCGGAATCGGTATGGGTGTGCTCCGGCGTGCCGGCCGCTGCGTCGCCGGGAGGCCGGCCCCGATCCACCAGCCGCGGCAGCAGGTAGTGGCACAGCACCGGCGTGACCGTCAGCGCCACCGCCAGGCTGGCCAGGATGGCGGTGATGTAGGCGATGCCCAGCGGGCGGAACAGCCGCCCCTCGATGCCCGGCAGCGCGAACAGCGGCACGAACACCAGCACCACCACCGCGGTGGCCACCACCACGCCGGAGCGCACCTCGTTGCAGGCCGCGGCGATCACCCGCAGAGACGCCACCAGCCCCTGCGGCCGCTGCTGGCGCAGCCGGCGCAGCACGTTCTCCACGTCCACCAGCGCGTCGTCGACCAGCTCGCCGATGGCGATCGCCAGGCCGCCCAGCGTCATCACGTTGATCGACAGCCCCAGGGCGTGGAACACCAGCGCGGTCACCGCCAGCGACAGCGGGATGGCCGTCAGCGAGATCACCGTGGTGCGCAGGTTCATCAGGAAGACGAACAGCACGATGGCCACCATCACCGCACCGTCGCGCAGGGCCTCGCCGACGTTGTGTACCGAGGTCTCGATGAAGTCCGCCTGGCGGAACAGGATGGCCGGCTCGGCGATGCCCGCCGGGCGGCCGCGTGCGAGCGACTGCAGCGCGGCCTCCACCTGGCGGGTGAGTTGCACCGAGTCCGCCGCCGGCTGCTTCTGCACCCCCACGATCACCGCCGGCCGGGCGTTGAAGCCGGCGTCGCCGCGCTTGAAGGCGGGGGCGAACGACACCTTCGCCACCTGCTCGAGCAGCAGCGGCGTGCCTTGGGCGCGGCGCAGCGGCACGCGGCGCAGGTCCTCCAGCCGCGGGGTGCGGCCGATGTGGCGGATCAGCACCTCCCGGCCGTTGCGCTCCAGGAAGCCGCCGCTGCTGTTGCCGGCAAAGTCGCGCAGCGCGGCCTCCAGCGCCTCGAATTCCACCCCGAGCTGCGCCATGCGGGCCGGGTCCGGCTCGACACGGAACTGGCGCAGCTCCCCGCCGATCGGGATCACCTGCGCCACGCCGGGGATCGACAGCAGCCGCGGGCGCAGCACGTAGTCGGCGTACTCGCGCAAGGCCATCGGGTCGGCATCCCCGACCTGGGTGGCAGTGGAGGCCGCAGCGGACGCGGCTCCCGGCGCGGGTCCGGCCTCGGACGCGGGGCCCAGGGCGATCAGCAGGATCTCGCCCATCACCGAAGAGATGGGCCCCATCGCGGGGCTGACCCCGGGCGGCAGCTGTTCCCGCACCTCGGCCAGGCGTTCGGCCACCAGCTGGCGGTTGCGGTAGATCTCGCTGCCCCAGTCGAACTCGGCATAGACCACCGACAGCCCGACGCCGGACACCGAGCGCACCCGCGTGACACCGGGCATGCCGTTGAGCGTGGCCTCCAGCGGCACGCTGACGAACTGCTCCACCTCCTCCGGCGCCATGCCGCCGGCCTCGGTCATCAGCGTCACGGTGGGGCGGTTCAGGTCCGGCAGCACGTCCACCGGGGTGTTCAGGGCTGACCACAGGCCGGTGGCCATCATCAGCGCGGCCAGCGCCAGCACCGCCAGGCGCTGCTGCAGGCTGGTCCGGACGATCCAGGCAAACATCTTGGGGGTTCCTCGTTGTGGCGCGGGCCGTTCAGCGGATCTGCTGCAGCAGCGCAGCGCCCTGGGTCACCACCCGTTCGCCGCCGGTCAGGCCCTTCACCAGCACCTGCCGCCCGTCCAGCGGCTGCACCTGCACCACTTGAGGCCGGAAGATCTCCGCCCGTTCGTGCAGCCAGACCACCGGCTCGTTGGCGGCGTTGCGCTGCAGCGCCCCGGCGGGCAGGGCCACGCCCTGCAGCGACTCGGCCAGTTGAATCAGCACCCGCACCGGCTGGTTCAGCACCAGCGCGGGGTGACCTGACCCTTCGATGGGGGCGCCGGCCGGAACCACAGCGGCAGGCCGCCGTCGCGCAGCGCCCCGGCGCGGCCGACCAGCAGCAGCGCCGCACCGCCCTCGGCCAGCGCTGCGGCGCGCAGGCCCTGCGCCTGGGTGGGGTCGGGCAGCAGCGCTTCCACCAGCAGGCGCTGTGGGTCGGCGATCTCGAACAGCGCCTCGCGCGCCTCCACCACCTGCCCGGCCAGCACAGGGGCGCCCACCAGCACGCCGCTCACCGGGGCCTGCAGCGCCTCGGCCTTCTGCCCGGCCGCCAGAGCGGTCTGGCGGGCGCGCAGGCTGGCATGTTCTGCCTCCAGCGACTCGATCTCCCGGCGCGGCACGGTGGCCGACAGGGCGCGTGCGCGTTCCAGCTGACGGGCGGCCAGGTCGGCCTTGACGGCCAGTTCGGCCAACTCGGCCTGGCGGCCCGCGGCCTCCGCACTGGACTGCAGCGGCAGCAGCAGCGCCAGCACCTGGCCGCGCTGCACCCGCTGGCCGGGCATCGGCAGGCCCTGGGCGCCGGCCGGGGCAGGGGCGATTCGGCCGGCCTGCGCCGCCTGCACCCGACCGCCGGACTGCGGGTCGGCCACCACCTGGCCCAGCAGCTCGCGGCTGCGCGGCCAGCTGCCGGCCTGCGCGGTGGCGGTGCGCAGTTCCAGCCGGCGCTGCGAGGCCTTGGGCAGGAAGATGCGCCCGTCCGGCAGGCGCTGCGGGCGTTCCACCGTACCGGTCGGTCCGGCTGAGCCGGTCGCGGTCGCTGCGGCGGTGGCAGGCAGGCCGGGTGTCGCAGCGGGTGTGGTGACGGTTGTGGCGGCGGTTGTGGCGGCGGTGGGCGCCATGGCCTGGGGTTCAGCGTGGCTGTGGTCCTCGCCGCCATGGGCCCAAGCCGCGACAGGCAGTGTGAAAAGGGCCGCTGCGGGGATCGCCAGCCACAGCGGCAGGAGCCGGACCCGCCCGCGGGACGGTGGACCGAGGCGGTGGGAAGAGGGGTTGCAGGTCATGGATCGCTTCCGTGGGGCGGACATCAGCGGGCGGCGGAGGCCGCGTTCTGCCCGAGAGGGCGCAGCGGGTGGCGCCGCCGGGCGAGGGCCCACAGCGCCGCTGCAACGGCGGCGACGCTGCCCAGGGCAGCGGCGGCCCAGGTCAGCGGTGCGGCCGCAGCCGCTGGGGTGGGCGGGGCGCTTGCGGCACTGTTCGAGGCGGGCCGCTGCAGGGTGGTTTCCAGCAAATCGGCTTCGCCTTCACCCGCCTGTCCAGCAGGTCCGGCGAGTTGCACCGTGATCACCAGCGGGTGGTTGCCGACCTGGCGCAGTTCGGCTGGCGCTTCCAGGCGGTAGCTGCCGTCCGACGCCGGGGTGGCGACGGCCTTCCAGCCCTTGCCCTCCAGCTCCACCCGGGCGCCGGTGACCGGCTCGTTGCTGGCGAAGCGGTCCACCCAGAGGGTCAGCTGAGTGCCGTCCAGGCGCAGCAGCACCTCGAACAGGTCGCCTGCTGCCTCCGCACGCGGAGCCAGCGTCGGCAGCGCCACGGAGGGGGGAGGCTCGCCGTGGTCGTGCCCCTCGTGAGCGGGGGCGGCGCTGCTGAGCAGCCAGAGGGCCAGCAGGGCGCACAGTCGTGCGCGTTGGAAAGGCAGCGATGGGGTGCGGTTCATGGCGTCCATCCCAGGGTCTGAAGCAGTCGGGAGACGGCGCGGTCGGCTTCCAGCCGGGCGCGCTGCGCCTGAGCGCGGGCGCTGGCGGCCTCGGCCTGGGCGCGCAGCAGGGTGGGCAGGTCGAATTGGCCGGCCTGGAAGGCCTGGCGGGTCCAGCGCAGCGCCTCCGCGGCCAGGGCATCGCGTTCCTGCTGCAGCAGCGCCATGCGGCGGGCCTCCTGCAGCTCGGCGTGGGCGGTGGCCAGGGCGGCAGCCTGCTGCCGGCGGGTCTGGTCCAGCGCCAGGGCGGCCTCGGCCACCTCGGCTTCTGCAGCGCGCTGGCGTGGGCGCTGGCGGCTGTCGTCGCCCAGGGGCCAGCGCAGCGCCACGCGGGCGCTGTTCTGCCAGGGCTCCAGCGCTGCGCCGCGCTCGCGGGTGAGGCCCAGCGACAGCTCCGGCGCCTCGCGGCCCTCGGTCTGTGCCAGCGCCAGGCGCGCCTGTGCCAGTTGCAGACGGGCCTGACCTGCTTCGAGCAGAGGGTGGTCAGCGCCTGGCCCGTCGGACTCCGGATCAAACACGGAGGAGGATGCAGTGGCCGCGGCGGTGTTGACTGCGAGGGGGGCCGGCAGCTCTTCGGCCGCCCGGGGACGCGGCGCCCCCGCCGACAGGGCGGTGAAGTGGCGCTCGGCCGCCACGCGGGCCAGCCGGCTGCGGCGCTGTTCCACCGCAGCGTCGCGCTGGGCGATACCGGCCAGGTGAGCGTCCAGCGCTGCCAGGTCGCCGGCGGCGACACGGCGCTGCACATCCTGCTGCAGGCTGTCGGCCTGGGTCAACCGGTCGGCGGCTGCAGCCTCGTCGGCCTCTGCCAGCGCCAGGGTCCACCAGGTCTCGCGCAGCTCGCCGGCCAGCTGCCAGCGCTCCAGGCGCTGGTGCCGCAGCTCCAGCACTTGTTCGGTCTGCGCGGCGGCCTGCTGCTGGCCGCGCTGGCCGGGCCACCACAAGGGAGCGGCAAGTTCCGCCTCCCATTCGCGTTCGCCTCCGCGCTGGGCCAGCGCGTCGATGCGGCCGCCCAGCTTCAGCGACGGTGCACCCGGCAGCAGGCTGCGTGCAGCCTCCAGCTCGGCCGTGGCCCGTTCGCGCCGGGCGGCCAGGGCTTCGGCCCGGGGCGCCCAGGCCTGCTCCAGCGCCTCGGCGAAGGTGGCGGCACCGGCCATGCCGGGAAAGGTGGCTGTCGCTCCCAAGGCCACCAGCAGCAAGGCAGCCAGCCGCCGCCGCGGACCGGGTGGTTGCCGGAGCCGGGAGCGCAGGTTGAAGCGCTGTCCCATGGCCTCAGTGCGAGTGGGCGCCGTGGCCGGCCTGAGTCGCCGACGCGGCGGCCGGTGCCTTGACCGCTGGGGAGGTCGAAGCCGGCTTCACTTTCACCTTCCCGACCATGCCGGCCTCGAAGTGGCCTGCCACCAGACAGGCAAAGTCGAAATCACCCGTGCGGTTGAAGGTCCAGACCAGCGAGCCTTTTTTGCCCGGGGCCACGTGCACCATGTGTGGGGCGTCATGGGCCATGTTCGGATTGCCGGCCATCTCGGCGGCGTGTGCCTTGTGTTCCGCCGCGGTACCGAGCACGAACTCGTGCATCACCTTGCCGGTGTTGTGCACCTCGATGCGAAGGGTCTCGCCCTCGCGCACCTCGAAGTGGTCGGGTGTGAAGCGCATGCGGTCGTCCATGCGCAGGCGGACGCTGCGGTTGACCTGGCCCGGCCGTCCGGCGATGCCCCATTCGGTCTGGACTGCCGGCCCGGGGTTGGTCGCCGCATGCTGAGCGTGTGTGTTGTTGTGTTGGCCATCGCCATGGGCCTGCGCCGCCAGGGGGCAGGCGGCCAGCGCCAGGACGGTCATCCAGCGCTGCACTGAGGTGGGCGCCGCGGTGGGAAGGAAGTGGAGGAAGGACAGGGGGAAACGGGTCATGGTTTCTGCCGAGAAAATGGGTTCAAGCACCGCAACCCGCGCGCGGCGTGCAGGGCCGGGCGGCCAGGGCGGACGGGCGGTTCAGGGAGGAGCGGTCAGCGATCGGCCATGACCCGACTGCAGCGTCAGGTGCGGCGCAGCCGGTGGGGGCAGATGGCCGATGTAGGCGTGCAACCCGGGATCGGATCCCGGGATCCTGGACAGGAATCGATTCCCGTCTGCAGGCTCACCCGGGCATTGGAGGCCCGGGAAAAGCAACGCTCAGCAAACCACTCAGACGAGCCGGTGGCGAGGCGGGCGGTGCGGCACGTCCATGACGACGTCCGCCGGTGCGGTCGCCAGGGCGACCCCATGCCGCGTCGGGGCGAGCGGCAGGTTCAGTCCGAACAGGGCCGGCGCGGGGGCCACCAAGGTGCAGCAGGGGGCGCCGTGGTGACAGTGGGAGGAGGTCTCGTCGGTGTCCGCAGAAGCGCCGGCGGGAGCCGACAAGTTCAGTTCGGCCAGCCCGCCGAAGAGCTCCAGCGACACAGGAGCGTGGGCTGAGGGGTTCCCGTGGTGGTGCCGGTCCGCGTGCGGATGCTGTTGCGGATGCACCCCCGTGTCCGTCGTGGTCTTGACGACGTGGTGCGCGTGCGGTGCATCGGCCACCGGCTCGCAGCCCGCCCACACCACCGTCGCCAGGCCCTTCAGCGGAAGGGTGGCGATCAGCAGCCAGAAGAGCAGGGGGCGCAGCCGACGCAACATGGGCACAACTCTAACCGAGAGCGCGGCGAACCGCTGTCATTGAACCGTGACCGATGCGTCACCGCGCGGACACGGCAGCGGCGTAGCTTGCGCCGGCCGCCTTGAGCGGTACACCGCCGGTTGACCTCCGGTTCATGAACCCGACACTGCCCGCAAGGGCGAGCTCCACCATGCGCATTCGACACCTGATGGCCGCTGCGGCCCTGCTGCTCCTCCAGGCTTGTGGAGGAGGCGACGATGACGACGACAAGTCGAGCACCGTTGCGAAGTACCAGACCCTGAGCGGTGAAGCACCGCTGGTCATCGGCCACCGCGGGGCCAGCGGCGAACTGCCCGAGCACACCCTGGCCTCCTATGAGCGTGCCATCGCCCGCGGCGCGGACTACATCGAACCCGACCTGGTGCTGACCCAGGATGGCGTGATGATCGCGCGCCACGAGCCGATGCTCGGCGGCACCACCGACGTGGCCACCAAGTTCCCCGACCGCAAGACGACCAAGATGGTCGATGGGGTGTCCACCGAGGACTGGTTCGCCTCCGACTTCACGCTGGCCGAGATCAAGACCCTGCGCGCCAAACAGAGCCGCTCGGGCCGCTCCACCGCCTACGACGGGCTGTACGACATTCCCACGTTGGCGGAGGTGATCAACCTCGCTCTGACGGAAGGCGCCAAGGCCGGTCGCAGCGTGGGCATCTACCCCGAGATCAAGCACTCGACCTTCCACAAGGGCCTGTTCGGCGCCAACGTGTTCGAGGACAAGCTGGTCGCGACGCTGCACCCGATCTACGGCAACACGGCCGCCGCGCCGGTGTTCATCCAGTCCTTCGAGGTGTCCAACCTGCAGTACCTGAACACCCAGACCCAGATCCGCCTGGTGCAGCTGGTGGATGCCGATGATGTCAACGCCGACGGCTCGATGTCGCTGGTGGCGCCCTACCGTCAGCCCTACGACTTCGTGGTGGCCGGTGACACCCGTCTGTTCTCCGACCTGCTGACCAGCACCGGGCTGGACTTCGTCAAGACCTACGCCGATGCGGTCGGCCCGTGGAAGCCCTACCTGGTGAAGACGGTCAACGACAACGTCGACCGCAATGGCGACGGTGTGGTCAACCTCAACGACCGGCGCGTCGACGGCAGCACCGGAGTCATCGAGATGGCCCACGCCAAGGGCCTGCTGGTGCACACCTGGACCTTCCGCAACGACGCCAGCGGCTACGGTTTTGCCGATCCGCAGGCCGAGATGGCGTACTACATGAAGCTCGGTGTGGACGGCTTGTTCACCGACTTCCCGGGTACCGGTGTGGCGGCGCTCAAGGGCCTGTGAACGTGTGGAGGTGAACGGCCGGATTTCCACGGGCTTCGGTGGATGAGCCGGTTGTACGTTGCATGGCTGCAACCGTCGGAGTCTGTCAGTTGAACGGCATTTGCCGCGGCGGATCCGGGTTTGCTGACCCGGCCGTTCGCTTCAATCACGCTCGCCGGCGCGCTCCATGAGTTGCGCCAGCAGACGTTCGTGGAAATAGATGCCGTTCAACCGCATCTGTTGAGTGGCCGACACGAACGATGGAATCAAGCCGAGTGCCTTGGCCTTGAGCAGCACGCCCAGCGTTCCAACCACAGGCAATCCGAGCAACTCGGCCATGTCTCGGCCAATGCGCTCGTCGATCACAACCTGGCGGGCAGAAAGTTTGAGGGCCATGTCGATCGTGTCGCGTTCGCCACGATCGAGGCTCAGAATCAGCCCAGGCAAGCAAGGATTCGTGCCGGTCACCACGGTGACCCAGGGCAAAGCACGCAGATCTGGAACGATGATCCGGCCACCTGCTGCGCACTCCTCGACCACGGCATCGACCAGGTGAACCTGGCCAAACAATGCCGGCAGCAAGTCAAGCCGTCCGATGCCGGCGAGCGCGATCAGCGGGGTCGTGTTCGAAAAAACCGGCCCGGCGGCGACCCCGGCAACGGTCACAACGAGGTTTCCCGCGCCAGATCGTCGGCGCTGTCGGTCAGCAGCACGGCACCTTGCTCCATGGCCTTCATCAGAAAGGCCATGCGCCCAATGCCGAGCCATGCGGCGGCTGTGCCGGAAGCGATGCGCCCCTGCCTGAACAAACCGATGGCCGCCTGCTCCTTGACGTAGGTGGTCATTTCCTCGGCATTGAAGTGCAGATGAACGAGGATCTCAGGTGGACAGTCGATGGCGAGCGTGCGATTCACAGGCGATCTCCAGTCAGGCGGCAAGGGGCGAAGGAAGGAGGAGGTAGAGGAGTGTGCCCCGTCAACCCTCCAGCTTTGACAGATCCCGCACCGCACCCTTGTCGGCCGAGGTGGCCAGCAGTGCGTAGGCCTTCAGCGCGGCGCTGACCTTGCGCGGGCGCGGCCGGGCCGGCTTCCAGCCTCGGGCGTCCTGCTCGGCGCGACGGCGGGCGAGTTCCTCGTCGCTCACCAGCACGTTGATGCTGCGGTTGGGGATGTCGATGCGGATGCGGTCGCCGTTGCGGACCAGGCCGATGGTGCCGCCGGCGGCCGCCTCGGGCGAGCAGTGGCCGATGCTCAGGCCGGAGGTGCCGCCGGAGAAGCGGCCATCGGTCAGCAGGGCACAGGCCTTGCCCAGGCCCTTGCTCTTGATGTAGCTGGTCGGGTAGAGCATTTCCTGCATCCCGGGGCCGCCCTTGGGGCCTTCGTAGCGCACGATCACCACATCGCCGGCCTTGACCTTGTCGGCCAGGATGTCGGCCACCGCTTCGTCCTGCGATTCGGTGACGTAGGCCGAGCCTTCGAACACCAGGATGGACTCGTCCACGCCGGCGGTCTTGACCACGCAGCCGTCCAGCGCGATGTTGCCGCGCAGCACGGCCAGGCCGCCTTCCTGGGAGAAGGCATGTTGTGCCGAGCGGATGCAGCCTTCGGCGCGGTCGCTGTCCAGGCTGGGCCAGCGGGTGGCCTGGCTGAAGGCAACCTGGGTGGGGATGCCGGCCGGGCCGGCCATGTAGAAGGTCCGCACCGCGTCGGAGGGGTTGCGGGCGATGTCCCACTGGTCCAGCGCGGCCTTCATCGTCGGGGCGTGGATGGTGGGCACGTCGGTGTGCAGCTTGCCGGCACGGTCCAGTTCACCCAGGATGGCCATGATGCCGCCGGCCCGGTGCACGTCCTCGATGTGGTACTTGTTGGTGTTGGGTGCGACCTTGCACAGCTGCGGCACCGAGCGCGAAAGGCGGTCGATGTCGGCCATGGTGAAGTCGAGACCAGCTTCCTGGGCGATGGCCAGCAGGTGCAGGATGGTGTTGGTGGAGCCGCCCATGGCAATGTCCAGCGTCATCGCGTTCTCGAAGGCCTTGAAGCCGATCGAACGCGGCAGCACCGACTCGTCGTCGCCTTCGTAGTAGCGCTGGCAGAGTTCTACCGCCAGTCGGCCGGCGCGCTTGAACAGCTGCTCGCGGTCGGCGTGGGTGGCCACCACGGTGCCGTTGCCGGGCAGGGACAGGCCCAGGGCCTCGGTCAGGCAGTTCATGCTGTTGGCCGTGAACATGCCCGAGCAGGAGCCGCAGGTCGGGCAGGCCGAGCGCTCGACTTCCGCCAGGTCGCTGTCGCTCACCTTGACATCGACGGCCATCACCATCGCATCGACCAGATCGAGTTTGCGGATCTGCACGGTCTGGGTGCCAGGTACGGCCAGGCGCACCTTGCCGGCCTCCATCGGGCCGCCGGAGACGAAGACGACGGGAATGTTCAGCCGCATTGCGGCCATCAGCATCCCGGGGGTGATCTTGTCGCAGTTGGAGATGCACACCAGCGCGTCGGCGCAGTGGGCGTTGACCATGTACTCCACCGAGTCGGCGATCAGGTCGCGGCTGGGCAGCGAGTACAGCATGCCGTCGTGTCCCATCGCGATGCCGTCGTCGATGGCGATGGTGTCGAACTCCTTGGCGACGCCGCCGGCGGCCTCGATCTCGCGGGCCACCAGCTGTCCCAGGTCCTTCAGGTGCACGTGGCCGGGCACGAACTGGGTGAAGCTGTTGGCCACCGCGATGATCGGCTTGCTGAAGTCGGCATCGGTCATGCCGGTGGCGCGCCACAGCGAGCGGGCGCCGGCCATGTTGCGGCCGGCGGTGGAGGTCTTGGAACGGTAGGCGGGCATGGTGTGTGGGTCCTCTGGGCAGGGCGCGCTGGCTGCGGCCCGGTGGGCGGGCGGCCTGTGCGAACCCGTGATTCTTGCCGACTTCGGCGCCGCTGCCGACGCGCCGACGCATCGGCCCTGGCGACGACGCTGGTGACTGCAGCCGGCCAGGTGTGGCTTTGCGTCAGCGCGCGCCGCTCACGTCCAGGATGGCGCCGCTGGTGTAGCTGGATTGCGGTCCGAGCAGCCAGACGATGGCCTGGGCCACTTCTTCGGCACGCCCGGCGCGGCCCATCGGCAGCGTCGGGCCGACACGGGCCACCCGATCGGGCTGGCCGCCGCTGGCGTGGATGTCGGTGTCGATGATGCCGGGGCGCAGTGCATTGACGCGGATGCCTTCGCCGGCCACTTCGCGCGACAGGCCCACGCTGAGGGTGTCGATGGCGGCCTTGCTGGCGGCGTAGTCGACGTAGGTGCCCGGTGAGCCCAGCCGCGCCGCGACGGAGGAGATGTTGACGATCGAGCCGCCTTGGCCACCGTGACGGGTGCTCATGCGCCGCACCGCCTCGCGGGCGCAGTACAGGCTGCCCAGCAGGTTGACCGCCACCATGCGCTGCAGGCGGGTGCCGTCCATCTCGTCCAACCGGGCATTGCGGTCGACGATGCCTGCGTTGTTGACCAGCCCGCCGAGCCGGCCGAGACCGCGATCGACCTGTTCGAACATGTCGACGACCTGCGCCTCTTCGGCCACATCCGCCTGCACGGTGAGAGCGCGCCGGCCGAGAGACCTCACCTCGCAGGCCAGGGCTTCGGCCGCTGCAGCGTCGCGGACGTAGTTGATCGCCACATCCCAGCCCGCTCGCGCGGCCAACCGCACGGTGGCCGCTCCGATGCCGCGGCTGGCGCCGGTGACCAGCAGCACCGGCGCAGCGGCGGGCGCGCCGAGGCCCGCCGCAGGGTCCGTGTGGGGGACCGATGTCACAGCCAGGGAGGTCATGATGAAGGGCTTCTGCAAAAAATGGAAAATAATCCCACCCAATGTGGCGTCTGAACCGGTGCGCCTGAATCCCCTGTCCAGGAGCGGCGTGCTAGCATGAAATGCGAAAATCATCACGGCAAAGGCTTGATCGCCTCCGTGAGGCTCACCCCACCAGGCGAGTCTGTCCATTGTGCCCAGCCCACTGGCTGGGTGTGCGGGGTTGCCGGCCCATGAAAACACTGCGCATCGTCATCCTCGAAGACGACGCCGGAGCTCGCAGTCCGCTGGCTCCGGCCGGAGCGTCTTCTCTGGGCGGCATCGATCCGCGCCGTCTGGAGGGGCTGAGCGGCAGCGATGCCGCCGCCTTGCTGCGCCGCCATGCGCTGCCGATGTCGTTCGTCGAGACGGACGCAGGCGGTCTGGACGATGGATTGGACGCGCAGCTCAGCCTGGAGGACCGGTTGCACGAGGCCCTGCATGCCGCTGACGAGCAGGGTTCACCGCTGCCAATGCTGCTGCTGCCACCGGACCGGCATGTTCGGGAGGACGCCGGCCACACTCAGCCGGCCGGCTTGTCGGTGCCGGAGCGGTCCTATCCGCTGGAGCGTCTGAACGACAGCCTGGTGCGCATGCTGCGGCGTCACGAGGTGGAGGCCACTCTCACCGAAACCGAGGCCCGGTTGCGGCAGATCGGTCTGCGCGATGCCCGCCACGGCCTGCCGCGCCGGGAGCTGTTCATCGATCGATTGGAGCAGGCGGCCAGTGCGGTGCAGCGCGGTGGGGTGTCCTTCACGGTGCTGATGATCGGTGTGGAGCTGGGTGCGGAACTCAGCCTGCCCACTGAGGACGGGACTGTGGCGCCCGGCTCGGCCGTGTTGGGGCCGATCCTGCTGGATGCGATGGCGGCCCGGCTGCAGCGTCACGGGCGTCGGGCGGACAGTTTCACCCGCATCGGTGGGCTCAGCTTTGCCGGGCTGCTGATCGGCAGCAGCTCGGTGGCCGCTTCGGTGGGGCTGGCCGGCCGCCTGGCAGAGGACCTGGCACGCCCGGTGATGGTGGCCGGGCGCTCGCTGCAGCCGCTGGTGTCGATTGGTGTGGCACTGTGCCCGCAACATGGCAACGATGCGCGGCAGCTGCTGCTGCATGCCCATGCGGCGCTGGAGCAGGCCCAGGCCGGTCGGCAGGCGGTGTCGGTGTACGACCCGCGCTACAGCCGGGCGCTGCACGGCCGCAGCACCGAGGGGGGCAGCGTCACCATGCCCCTGCAGGGCGAGTCGCTGGCGCCTCTTCTGGGCGATGCCCTGGGCACGCACGAACTGCGCCCGGTGTTCCAGCCGGTGGTGGACCTGCTGAGTGGCAGGCTGCGGCAGCTGGAGGTGCTGGCGCGCTGGCAGTTGCCGCACGAAGGATCGGTGTCGCCGCGGGAGTTCATCGCGGTGGCGGAACACCACGGGCTGATCTCTGCGCTCACCGACCAGATCCTGGACCAGGCCCTGGCCGCTGCGCGACCTTGGCGGGTGGCCGGGCTGGATGCCTGTCTGTCGGTCAACCTGTCCGTGCTGCTGCTGGCCGACCTGGATCTGCCGCTGCGGGTGGAGCAAGCCTTGCAGCGCCACGGCTGGCCGGCCCAGGCGCTGCAGTTTGAAATCAGCGCCCCGGCACTGCTGCAACATGGCGACAGCCATCCGCAGGTGCTGGCTGCGTTGCGCGCGTTGGGAGTGCGGCTGGCGGTGGATGACTTCGGCAGCGGGCTGATGTCGCCGCTGTCGGTGACCGAACTGGGGCCGGTGGATCAACTGAAGGTGGATCTGGCGGCCCTGCGCGCCGACCCGCGGGCGGGTTCCCCCGGCGGGCTGCGTGCCATCCTGGCCTGTGCCGCTGCCTTTGCTCACGGGCTGGATGCAGAGCTGGTGGTCAAGGGCCTGGAGCAGGCCGCCGACGTGGTGGCCCTGCATGAGCTGGGGGTGGACGCGGTGCAGGGTTTCCTCTGTGCAGCGCCGCTGCCGGTGGGGCAGGTGCGCGCCTGGTGGATCGATGCCCGCAGCCGTCCCCTGGCCTGGATGCTGGCGCCGCAGGACAGCGCGGCGGCGGTGGACATCGACCTGTTCGCACCGGAGCCTGCGGCGCAGCGGCAGGTCCGAGGGCCGTCTCCGTGAGGCTGGGGGGCGACAATGTGGGACATGTCCGGCCCGCCCGTCATGCCCGTCACGCCGCCCCGGCGTCTGATCGCTCACCTGGACATGGACGCGTTTTACGCCTCCGTGGAGCTGCTGCGTCGGCCCGTGCTGAGGGGGCTGCCGGTGGTGGTGGGGGGGCGTCGGGCTGCCGGTGGGCAGGGGCTGGACGGCGGACCTGAGGACTGGCCGCGCCTGCGCGACTACGCCGGCCGTGGGGTGATCACCACCGCGACCTACGAGGCGCGGGCGATGGGCGTGCACTCCGGCATGGGGTTGATGAAGGCGGCGGCGCTGGCACCCAACGCGGTGCTGCTGCCCGCCGACTTCGACGAATACCGGCGCATGTCCCGGGCCTTCAAGTCTGCGGTGGCCGAACTGGCGCCGGTGATCGAGGACCGCGGCATCGACGAGATCTACCTTGACCTCACCTGCCTGCCCGGGGTGGGGGAAAGCGTGGGCCACGATCCACTGGGTGGCGCCAGGGCCCTGGCTCAGGAGATCAAGAACAACGTGCGCCGCGCCACCGGGTTGACCTGTTCAATCGGCCTGGCGCCCAACAAGCTGCTGGCCAAGATCTGCAGCGATCTGGACAAACCCGATGGGCTGACGGTGGTCATGGCCGAGGATGTGCCGCTGCGCATCTGGCCGCTGCCGGTGCGTCGCATCCAGGGCGTCGGCCCCAAGTCGGCGGCCCATCTGGAACAGCTGGGCATCCACACCGTGGGTGAGCTGGCGCTCTGGCCCTTGTCCGAGCTGTGCGCGGAGTTCGGCCCGGCCCACGGTCACTGGCTGCATGCGGCGGCGCTGGGCCAGGACGACCGACCGGTGGTCACCCACAGCGAACCGGTGTCGATCAGCCGCGAGACCACCTTCGAACGCGACCTGCACCCCCGCCAGGACCGGGAGGAGCTCGGGCGCATCTTCACCTGGTTGTGCCAGCGTGTGGCCGAGGACCTGCAGCGCAAAGGCTATGTCGGCCGCACCATCGGCCTCAAGCTGCGTTTCGACGACTTCCGCACCGTCACGCGCGATCACACGGTCGAGGCGGCCACTCAGGACGGCGCGGTCATCCGTGCCGCGGCCGGTCAATGCCTGAAGCGGGTGCTGCTCAGCCGCCGCCTGCGTCTGCTGGGGGTGCGGGTGGGCGGTCTGCAACGGGTCGGGGACGGTGCGGCTCCGTCGGTTGCGGCCTCTGCACGGGCTGCACCGTATGGCCCTTCCGGCCCTGCCAGGGCCCGAGCCGGCCACTCAACTGCGTCGCGGCTCGAAAGCGTCGATGACCGCACGCTCCCGCTGTTTGACCCGGAGGGACTGCCCCCTTCGAAATGACCTGGCCGGCCGGCCCGCGGTGCAGGTTGCGCTGCGGGCTTGCCGGGTCACTCCTGTTCAAACGGGTGGGAGGCCGTCAGGCGGCCGTCCACTTCCCGCGTTGGTTGGCGCCACATCCACCAGGCCACCGCCGCACAGCACAGCGCCGGCAGCCACTTCAGCCGGGGCAGGCTCCAGGCGGCCGAAGCCGATCCGATGGCCATCATCACCCACGCGAACTGCTTGGCGCGCCATGGAATGGCGTGATGGTTGCGCCAGTCGCGCACCATCGGGCCGAAACGGGGGTGGCCGAGCAGCCAGGCCTCGCAGCGGCTGCTGCCGCGCGCAAAACAGGCGGCCGCCAGCAGCACGAAGGGGGTGGTGGGCAGCAGCGGCAGGAAAATGCCGACGATGCCCAGCGCCAGGCTCAGCAACCCGGCCAGCAGCCAGGGCACCCGGCGCCAGCGGGAGGGATGCCGGATCGGCGTGGGCGATGACACGCGGCGGAGGGCGGTGGAGGGGAGTGGTGCCGGCTATCTGACTCGAACAGATGACCTACCGCTTACAAGGCGGTTGCTCTACCAACTGAGCTAAGCCGGCGAAAGGC
>JADJCH010000026.1 GCA_016703325.1 Burkholderiales bacterium
CACTGCAGCTCGTGCAGGCACAGCAGCGCGACGAAGTTGGTGAGCGCGAAGATGGAACCGATGGACAGGTCCACCCCGCCGCCGATCATCACCAGCGCCAGCCCCAGCACCAGGAAGCCCAGCTCGCCGGCCTGCCGCGCGGTGCTGGCGAGTTGCGCCTCGGACAGGAAACCGGGGATCGGCCCGGACAGCGTGAACGCCACCGCAACCAGCACCCCCACCGGGATGGCGGTTTCCATCCACGGCTTGGCGAGGACCTCGCCGATCAGGTGGTCGGGCCACCAGCGGTAGCGCGCTCGGGTCAGGGGGTCGTTCATGCGGACCTGCTCTTCGCTTGTTCGCCCACTTACTTGCCCAGCGTCCAGCAGGTGCCTTCGGTGCCGGCGTTGGCCTTGGTCACCGGGGTCAGCGTGGTGTACATCTGGCCCTTGAGCTGGCCCGGCTTCACGCCGGCAGACAGCCAGGTACCCGATGGTGGAGGCCAGGTTGGCACTCCTGGTTGGGCACGTTTATAGGACACGTTCAGGTCGTAGGCGCCGGACTTCCTACCATGTCGCAGGTGGCGCGGTTCGCGCCGCCGGAGGTGGCCACGAAGACCTTGCCGGTCAGGCCCGCTTCCTTGACCGCCGCGGCGGTGCCCTGGTCCATCGCGTCCCAGAAGCCGATGATCCCGCACAGGTCCGGGTGCTGCTTGAGCACCGTCTGCGTGATGGCCTTGGCCTTGTCGGCCTGCCAGTCGGCGGACTGGTTGGAGACGATCTTGATGCCCGGGTTCTTGGCGAAGACGTTCTCGATGCCCTTGACGGTGTAGGCGCTGGCGGCCGCCGTGAAGCTTCCTGAACGATCGCCACCTTACCGGACTTGCCCTGGCTGGCATGGACGACGGCCTCGGCCTGCACCTCGCCCATGTCCCCCAGTTCGGTGCCGACGTAGGCGCTACTCTGCGTCACCGAGGCCATGTTGATCTGCATCGATGGATGCCGGCCTTCTCGGCCTGGGCGATCAGCTTGGCGCAGGTGCTGACGTCCGGGTTGTGCACCACGATGACGTCCGGCTTGTCGGCGATCAGCTGGGTGAAGGCCTGGGCGCCGGCCTGGGTGTTGAAGCTAGTCGCGCACGACCACCTTGATGCCCTGCGGCTCCAGCTCGGTCTTCAGACCACGGAGCCAGCCCTGCGCCAGGTCCATCGCCATCGCGCCGGGCAGGAAGGCGACGGTCCTGCCCCTCAGCGCCTTCTTGTAGCCGCCGCGGATGGGCTCGTCCAGGCCCTTGCCCTGGGCGAAGGCGGCGCCGGAGGTCAGCAGGGCGGCGCACAGCGCCAGAGAGGTCTTCATCATCACAGGTCTCCTCATGGATGGCGCCAGTGCGCGCGTGACAGGGCGGGGATCAGCAACCGCCACGGATCCGGCTTTGCCGGGCCGTCGGCGGTGCCCGACGGTGTGCGCGAAGCGCGCAGGGGGTGGTCATATGTCGCCCTGCTGGGCGGTCTCTTCGTTGCGCGGGTTGAGCAGCGTGTCGATCACGATCGCGGCCAGCAGCACCAGGCCCTTGACCAGGTTCTGCACCGAGTAGCCCACGTCCAGGATCGTCAGGCCGTTGAGCAGGGTGCCGATCAGCAGGGTGCCGATCAGCACGTTGCCCACGCCGCCACGCCCGCCGGACAGGCCGATACCGCCCAGCACCACCACCAGGATCACGTCGTAGATCAGCGTGGAGTTGAAGATGCGGGTGGACAGGCTGCCCAGCGAAGCCGCCAGCACCAGACCGGCAAAGGCGGCGATCAGCGCCGAGGACAGGTACTGCAGCAACTGCATCGGCCGCGTCGGGATGCCGGCGGTGCGTGCACCCTGCGGGTTGTCGCCCATCGCATAGACGTAGGCGCCCAGCGTGAACCAGCGCAGGTAGGCGGCCATCAGCAGCAGGGTGGCGGCCAGCATCCAGACCGAGGCCGGCACGCCCAGCAGGCGCCCACGGCCCACCGAAGCGATCACATCCAAGGCCTGCGGCCACTGGACGGTTTCGAGCTGGAAGAAGAAGGCCTGCCCCAGCCCGGCCAGGAAAAGCCCGCTGGCCAGCGTGACAAACAGTGCGGGCACCTCGGCATAGGCGATCAGCCAGCCGTTGATTGCGCCAAACGCCACCGTGAGCGCGATGGCTGCAGCCAACGAGAAGGCGATGCCGTGCCCATCCCCCACCAACTGCAGCAGCAGCGCGGGCGGGATGCACAGCGCCGCGATCATCGACAGGTCCACGCCCCGGCCGATCACGATCACCGCCATGCCCAGACCCAGGATGCCCAGGATGGAGACGTTCTGGATCAGCGTGAGCAGGTTGTCTACCTGGCGAAAGCCCGGCAGCGCCACCGCCAGCCCGGTGAAGAGCAGCACGAACAGGGCGCTGACGATGGCTTGCTGGGACAGGCGGGGCAGCTGCATGGAGGGTGGGCGATCGCTGTTGCGGTCAGTTTGTCGTTCAGTCCAATTGTCGGACTGAAAATTGAAACTGCGCAATCCTTCACTGACTTGGGACTTACCCGGGTGGGGCGCCCTGAGAGCGCCCCAGACCTGCCGCTGCGCTCAGGCCCCCCGAGGGGGATGAGGAGACTTGGGGCGGCACGGCGTTTCCTCATGAGTGAACGTCGTGCCAAGGGGCAGGCCGCCAGTCGAACCGAGGCAGGGCAGGTCGGCTCGCCTAAAATCGCGGGTTTTCCGGAGATCCACCCTTGAGCGCCAACATCCTTCAGCATCTGCCCGCCGGCCAACGCGTCGGCATCGCGTTTTCCGGCGGCCTGGACACCAGCGCCGCGGTGCACTGGATGCGCGCCAAGGGCGCCGTGCCCTGCGCCTACACCGCCAACCTCGGCCAGCCCGACGAGAGCGACTACGAGGACATTCCCCGCAAGGCCCGGGCCTACGGCGCCGAGCTGGCCCGCCTGGTGGACTGCCGCGCCCAGCTGGTGGCCGAAGGCATCGCCGCGATCCAGTGCGCGGCCTTCCATGTGACCACGGCCGGCGCGACCTACTTCAACACCACGCCGCTGGGCCGGGCCGTGACCGGCACCGCGCTGGTGGTGGCCATGCGCGAGGACGACGTCCACATCTGGGGTGACGGCAGCACCTACAAGGGCAACGACATCGAGCGCTTCTACCGCTACGGCCTGCTGGCCAACCCGCAGCTGAAGATCTACAAACCCTGGCTGGACCAGACCTTCATCGACGAGCTGGGTGGTCGCAAGGAGATGAGCGAGTACCTCATCGCCAACGGCTTCGACTACAAGATGTCGGTCGAGAAGGCCTACAGCACCGACTCCAACATGCTGGGCGCCACCCACGAGGCCAAGGACCTGGAGTTCCTGAACGCCGGCGTGAACATCGTCAACCCGATCATGGGCGTGGCCTTCTGGAAGGACGAGGTGGAGGTGAAGCGCGAGGCGGTGATCGTGCGCTTCGAGGAAGGTGTGCCGGTGGCGCTGAACGGCCGCACCTTTGCCAGCCAGGTGGAGTTGTTCGAGGAGGCCAACCGCATCGGCGGGCGCCACGGCCTGGGCATGTGCGACCAGATCGAGAACCGCATCATCGAGGCCAAGAGCCGCGGCATCTACGAGGCACCGGGCATGGCGCTGCTGCACATCGCCTACGAGCGCCTGGTCACCGGCATCCACAACGAGGACACCATCGAGCAGTACCGCGCCAACGGCCGCCGCCTGGGCAAGCTGCTCTACCACGGCCGCTGGTTCGACCCGCAGGCCCTGATGCTGCGCGAGACGGCGCAGCGCTGGGTGGCGCGTGCCATCACCGGCGAGGTGACGCTGGAGCTGCGCCGCGGCAACGACTACTCGATCATGGACACGGTCAGCGCCAACCTGACCTACAAACCCGAGCGGCTGAGCATGGAAAAGGTGGAGGACGCGGCGTTCACCCCGGCCGACCGCATTGGCCAGCTGACGATGCGCAACCTGGACATCACCGACACGCGCGACAAGCTGTCCATCTACACCGGGGTGGGTCTGATCGGCAGCAGCTCCGACGGCAGCCTGCCGCTGCTGGGTTCGTCGGTGCCAGCCGAAAAGGCCTGATCCGGCCAAAGGTGGGGAGGCCGCCGGGCGGTACTTCCTCACGTCCCTGAGCAGGGACACCGGGCCGCTGGGAGGCTCGGGATGCAGACAGAGCGGGGTGCTGCCGATACAGGCTCACCCACCGTTCTTGCATTTCGAGCCCCGCCATGTCCCAACCCACCAGCGCAGATCCGCGGTCTGAGCCCCTCCCGCCGGCCGACGGGCCCGCCCTGCCGATGCCGTCCTGGCCCCAGGGCGTTGACCTGCCCGAGGACCTGACGCAGATCGTCGAGCGCTGGCAACGTGCCGAGCGCGACCTGCAGGCGCAGACGTTGCTGTTGCGCACCGTGCTCGACGAAAGCCCGGACTTGATCCTCCTGAAGGACCACGAGGGCAACTTCCTGCTGTGCAATCGGCCGATGGCGCAGTTCTATGGCACCACGCCGGAGGCGATGGTCGGCAAACACGACGGCGACTTCGGCTGCCCGACGGAGATGGCCGAGGCCTTCCGGCGCAATGTGCAGGAGATCATGCGACACGGCCGCACCGAGGTGGTGCTGGAGGAGTCGCGCGACGCCGGCAGCGGCGAGTCCCGCTGGTTCCGTTCGATCAAGAAGCCCTTTGCCGGGCCGGACGGGCGCATGCGCATCCTGGTGATCGCCCACGACATCACGGATGTGCAGCGGGCCCAGCTGCGCCTCGAAGCCAGCGAACGCCGCTTGCAGTACGCACTGGAGGCGCGGGGGGACGGCGTGTGGGACTGGGACATCGCCTCGGGTCGGCTCACCCTCAGCCACCGCTGGTGCCAGATGTTCGGCTACGCGCCCGACGAGCTGACCGGCACCCTCGGCGACTTCCTTCGCTGTCTGGACGAGCAGACCCGACCGGAGGTGGATGCCGCTCTGGCGGCCTGCCTGGAAGGCGACGGTCGCTGGGAACACGAACACGCCATGTGCTCCAAGGACGGCCGGCAGCTGTGGGTGCTGGACCGTGGCCAGGTGGTGGAACGGGATGGGCAGGGGCGGCCGTTGCGCATGGTGGGTGCCATCAGCGACATCTCCGAACAGAAGCGCACCCGCGAGCTGATCTGGCAGCAGGCCAACCACGACAGCCTGACCGGCCTGCCCAACCGCAACCGGCTCTATGACCGCCTGCATGAGGAGATGGTGGCAACCGACCGAAGCGGCCTTCCGCTGGCGATGCTGATGCTCGACATCGACGGTTTCAAGGAGGTCAACGACAGCCTGGGCCACGCCTGGGGCGATGCCCTGCTGCAGGAGGCCGCAGGCCGGCTGCGTGGCTGTGTGCGCGAGGGGGATACGGTGGCCCGTCTGGGGGGCGATGAGTTCGTGCTGCTGCTGGGGGCGGTGACCGACGCCCGTGCGGTACCCCGCATCGCACAGGACGTGCTGACGGCAATCAAGCGGCCTTTCCAGCTCGGAGACGATCAGGTCTACGTCACGGCCAGTGTGGGCATCACGCAGTATCCGCAGGACGCTGCGGACCTGGACTCTCTGCTGCGGGGGGCGGACCAGGCGATGTATGCCGCAAAGCGCCAGGGGCGCAACCGCTTCGACCACTTCACCCCGGCGCTGGAACGCCAGGCACAGGAGCGCGCCCGCACTCTGGCGGACCTGCGGCAGGCCCTGAAGGTGGGGCAGTTCGAGCTGCATTTCCAGCCCATTGTCGATCTGCGCAGCGGCGAGGTGCGCAAGGCCGAGGCTCTGCTGCGCTGGCGCCATCCCACCCGCGGCATGGTCAGCCCGGCGGAGTTCATCCCGCTGGCGGAATCGTCGGGGTTGATCCATGCCCTGGGCGACTGGGTGTTCCGTGAGGCCACCCGCCTGGTGGCGGGTTGGCGGCAGACGGTGCACGCGCAGTTCCAGGTGGCGGTCAACGTGTCTCCGCTGCAGTTCCAGAACCCCGATCTGGACCTGGAGGCCTGGCTGGCGCACCTGCGCCAGCTGGGGCTGGACGGCAGTGCGGTGGTGGTGGAGATCACCGAAGGCCTGCTGATGGAGGCCGGACCGGAGGTGACCCGCCACCTGCTGCACCTGCGCGATGCGGGGGTGCAGGTGGCGCTGGACGACTTCGGCACCGGGTATTCGTCGCTGTCCTACCTGAACAAGCTGGACATCGACTACATCAAGATCGACCGCTCCTTCGTGTGCAACCTCCAGGCGGATTCACCGGAGCTGGCGCTGTGCGAGGGCATCACGGTGATGGCGCACAAACTCGGCCTGAGGGTGGTGGCCGAGGGGGTGGAGACCGAGGAGCAGCTGCGGCTGCTCAAGTCGGCCGGCTGCGACCATGCGCAGGGCTACCTGATTTCCCGCCCCGTACCGGCTGAGGCCTTCGATCGCCTCGCCGCCCCAGTAGCTGAGCTGTCCGTCATAGCCTGAACGCGGCGCCCGGATCAAATGCGTTGACCTCTGAAACGAACAACCGCCCCGGAGGGCGGTTGCGGCTGGATCGACGGGTTGCCGTCAGGGCCGGTGGCGAGAGAACTGCACCAGCAGTTCGTCCGGACGCAGCATGCCGAGTTCGGCGCGGGCCTTTTCCTCGATGAGTTCCAGCCCGGTCTGCAGGTCGGTCACCTCGGCCTGCAGGCGCTCATTGCGCTGCCGGGCCTGATCGTTCAGCGCCTGCTGCTCCACCATCTGGCTGCGCAGCTCCCGCACCTTGGGTACCCCGGAGCGGCCGAACCACAGCTCGGCGTGCACCAGCCCGAGCAGGACGACCAGAACCAGGGTGATGCCGCGCATGGCCGATCAGCTGCCTGGAATCAGCGCAGGTTGTAGAAGGCCGCGCGGCCCGGGTACACCGCCACGTCGCCCAGGTCTTCCTCGATGCGCAGCAGCTGGTTGTACTTGGCCATGCGGTCTGAACGGCTCATCGAGCCGGTCTTGATCTGGCCGGCGTTCAACGCCACCGCGATGTCGGCGATGGTGCTGTCCTCGGTCTCGCCCGAGCGGTGGCTGATCACGGCGGTGTAGTTGGCGCGCTTGGCCATTTCGACGGCGGCGAAGGTCTCGCTCAGGGTGCCGATCTGGTTGATCTTGATGAGGATCGAGTTGGCGATGCCCTTGTCGATGCCTTCCTTCAGGATCTTGGTGTTGGTCACGAACAGGTCGTCACCCACCAGCTGAACCTTCTTGCCCAGGCGGTCGGTCAGGTGCTTCCAGCCCGCCCAGTCGCCTTCGTGCATGCCGTCTTCGATCGAGATGATCGGGTACTTGTCCACCCAGGTGGCGAGCATGTCGGTCCAGGCCTCGGCGGTCAGCGACAGGTTGCCTTCGCCGGCCAGCACGTACTTGCCGTCGTGGTAGAACTCGCTGGCCGCGCAGTCCAGGCCCAGGGCGATCTGGTCACCGGCGCGGTAGCCGGCCATGTCGATGGCCTGCAGGATCATCTGGATCGCCGCTTCGTGGCTGTCCACGCTGGGGGCGAAGCCGCCTTCGTCACCGACTGCGGTGCTGATGTGCTTGTCGTGCAGGATCTTCTTGAGCGCGTGGAAGGTCTCGGCACCCCAGCGCAGGGCCTCGCGCAGGCTCGGCGCGCCCACGGGGATGATCATCATTTCCTGGAGGTCCAGGCTGTTGTTGGCGTGCGCCCCGCCGTTGATGACGTTCATCATCGGCACGGGCAGCTGCACCGCACCCATGCCGCCGAAGTAGCGGTACAGCGGCAGGCCGGACTCTTCGGCGGCGGCGCGCGCCACCGCCATGGAGACGGCCAGCATCGCGTTGGCACCCAGGCGGCCCTTGTTGTCGGTGCCGTCCAGGTCGATCAGGGTCTTGTCCAGGAAGCTCTGCTCGCTGGCGTCCAGGCCCAGCACGGCTTCGCTGATCTCGGTGTTGATGTTCTGCACCGCCTTGAGCACCCCCTTGCCGAGGTAGCGGCTCTTGTCGCCGTCGCGCAGCTCGATGGCCTCGCGGCTGCCGGTGGAGGCGCCGCTGGGCACGGCCGCACGGCCCATGGTGCCGCTTTCCAGCAGCACGTCGCATTCAACGGTGGGATTGCCGCGGCTGTCGAGAACTTCGCGGCCGACGATGTCGACGATGGCGCTCATCTTGGGGGACTCCTGTGGTCAAAAATTCGTCGCGCGCATGGTGCCGCAAAGACGGTGGGGCGCGCGGGCCCGGCCGTCGGGGCGCAGCGTCACCCGTGCAAATTTGGGCAGCGCTTGATCAGCATGAAAAGTCGTTCTCCAGCAGGGGTTGCTGCTTGACCACACGGTCCAGCGCCACCAGCTGCTCCAGCAGCGCGCGCATGTGCTTCAGCGGCACCGCGTTGGGTCCATCGGACCAAGCCTTGGCCGGCTCCGGGTGGGTTTCCATGAACAGCCCCGCCACGCCAGCGGCGACACCGGCACGGGCCAGCACCGGCACCATCTCGCGGGCACCGCCACTCACGTTGCCCAGGCCGCCGGGCTTCTGCACCGAGTGGGTGACGTCGAACACCACCGGCGCGCCGGACTTGCGCATCTCGGCCAGGCTGGTCATGTCGGCCACCAGGTTGTTGTAGCCGAAGCTCACGCCGCGCTCGCAGGCCAGGAAGCGGTCTTCGGACAGGCCGGCTTCCTTCGCGGCGGCGCGGGCCTTGTCGATGACGTTCTTCATGTCCCAGGGCGCCAGGAACTGGCCCTTCTTGATGTTCACCGGACGGCCGGACATCGCCACCGCGCGGATGAAATCGGTCTGGCGACACAGAAAGGCGGGCGTCTGCAGCACGTCGACGACGCTGGCGACCTCGGCCACCTGGGCCTCGTCGTGCACGTCGGTGATCACCGGCAGGCCAGTCTGGCGGCGCACCTCGTCGAGGATCGTCAGCCCCGCCTCGATGCCCACGCCGCGCTGGCTGCTGCCCGACGAACGGTTGGCCTTGTCGAAGGAGCCCTTGTAGATCAGCGGGATGCCCAGCGCGGTGCAGGTTTCCTTCAGTTGCCCGGCGACATCCAGCGACATCTCCAGCCCTTCGATCGAGCAGGTGCCGGCGATCAGGAAAAACGGCCGGTCCAGGCCGACCTCAAAGCCGCAGAGATTCATGCCGTTGCCTTTCCTGTCGCCTTGGCGGCAGCCTGATGCTTCAGTGCCGCGTCGATGTACCCGATGAACAGCGGGTGGCCGTCCCAGGGGGTGGACTTGAACTCGGGGTGGAACTGCACGCCGACGAACCAGGGGTGCACCTCGCACGGGAGCTCGATCATCTCGGTGAGCTTTTCGCGCTGGGTGATGGCCGAGATCACCAGGCCGGCCTTCTGCAGGCGTTCCAGGTACTTCTCGTTGGCCTCGTAGCGGTGGCGGTGGCGCTCGGTGACCACGTCGCCGTAGATGCCGTGGGCGATCGTGCCGGGCTTGACGTCCGAGCTCTGCGCGCCCAGGCGCATCGTGCCGCCCAGGTCGGAGTTGGCGTCGCGCTTCTGGATCGAGCCATCGGCGTCCTGCCACTCGTCGATCAGGGCGATCACCGGGTGCGGGCCGTGGGGCTCGAACTCGGTGGAGTTGGCACCTTCCAGCCCGGCCATGTGGCGGGCGTACTCGATGGTGGCCACCTGCATGCCCAGGCAGATGCCCAGGTAGGGGATGCGCTGCTCGCGGGCGTACTGCGCCGCCAGGATCTTGCCCTCGATGCCGCGCTTGCCGAAGCCGCCAGGCACCAGGATGGCGTCGAACTTCGCGAGCTGCCCGACCGTCTCGGTCGTGAGCGTCTCGGAGTCGACGTACTCGATGTTGACCTTGACGTGGTGGTGGATGCCGGCGTGGCGCAGCGCCTCATTGAGCGACTTGTACGAGTCCGACAGCTCGGTGTACTTGCCGGCCATCGCAATCGTCACCTCGCCCTTGGGGTGCTCCACCTCGCCCACCAGGCGGTCCCAGCGCTTCAGGTTGGCGGGCTTGGTGAACAGCTGCAGCTTCATGCAGACCAGCTCGTCCAGGCCCTGCTCGTGCAGCATGCGCGGCACCTTGTAGATCGAGTCGGCATCCCACACCGAGATCACGCCATGCATCGCCACGTTGGTGAACAGGCTGATCTTCTCGCGCTCTTCGTCAGGGATCGGACGGTCGGCACGGCAGAGCAGCACATCGGGCTGGATGCCGATCTCGCGCATCTTCTGCACCGTGTGCTGTGTCGGCTTGGTCTTGAGCTCGCCGGCCGCCGCGATCCAGGGCACGTAGGTCAGGTGCACGAAGGCGGCGTTGTTGGGGCCGAGTTTGAGCGCCATCTGCCGCACCGCCTCCAGGAAGGGCAGCGACTCGATGTCGCCCACGGTGCCGCCGATCTCGCAGATCGCCACGTCCACCGGCTCCTGGGTGCTGTCGGGCAGCAGGCCGGCGCCGCGTTTGACGAACTCCTGGATCTCGTTGGTGACGTGCGGGATCACCTGCACCGTCTTGCCGAGGTAGTCGCCGCGGCGCTCCTTCTCCAGCACCGTCTTGTAGATCTGGCCGCTGGTGAAGTTGTTCGACCGTTTCATCCTTGTCGTGATGAAACGCTCGTAGTGGCCCAGGTCCAGGTCGGTCTCGGCACCATCGTCGGTGACGAAGACCTCGCCGTGCTGGAAGGGCGACATCGTGCCCGGATCCACGTTCAGGTACGGGTCGAGCTTGATCAGTGTGACCTTCAAGCCCCGCGATTCCAGGATCGCGGCCAGCGAGGCCGCGGCGATGCCCTTGCCGAGTGAGGACACCACGCCGCCGGTGACAAAAACGAACTTGGTCATGTGCAGCGGCCCTCCCTTGGGGCGCCGCGCGACAGGTGCCGGCAGCGGCGGACAGGAGGGCCGTGGTGGTAAAGCGAGATTATAGAAGCCGGGGCCAAGGTGGGTCGCCTTGCCGGCTACTCACCGTCCTCCAGGTTCCTGAGTTTGCGGTACAGCGTACGAACACTGACGCCCAGTTCGGCCGCCAGCGCCTGGCGGCTGCCCCGGTGGCGCGACAGGGCCTGGCGCAGTGCATCCAGTTCCGCCTGCCTGAGCAGCCCGTTGCGTGCCAACGCGGCGGACCCGCCGGGAGTCTCGGGCGACGCTGTGGATGCCAGAGAGGGTTCACAAGCGGGTGCGGGCACACGGCGGGCGCCCAAGGCCAGCGCCTGTTCAATCTGCAGCAGATCGATCCGATGGCCGTCGCACAGCAGCAGGGCGCGCTCCAGCACATTGCGCAGTTCGCGGATGTTGCCCGGGAAATCGTACTGGGCCAGGCGGGCCAGGGCGGCTTCGGACAGCTGCAGGCTGCGCCGGGGGGACAGGCGTGCCAGCAGCGAAGCCGCCAGCAGGGCGATGTCGCTGCGCCGCTCGCGCAGCGCCGGCAACGGGATCGGGAAGGTGCCCAGGCGGTGAAACAGATCTTCGCGAAACCGCCCTTCGGCCACCATGCCGTGCAGGTCCCGGTGGGTGGCCGACACCACCCGCAGGTCGGCACGGCGCAGCTCGGTGCTGCCCACGCGGCGGTAGGTGCCGCTCTCCAGCAGGCGCAGCAGCTTCACCTGCATGGACAGCGGGATGTCGCCCACCTCGTCGAGGAAGAGCGTGCCGCCGCTGGCGGCCTCCACCAGCCCGGCCTTGGCCGCATGCGCACCGGTGAAGGCACCGCGTTCATGGCCGAACAGCTCGCTCTCGAACAGGGTTTCGGGCAGGCTGGCGCAGTCCACCACCACCAGTGGCCGGTCGGCGCGGGCGCTGGCCTCGTGCACCGCGCGGGCCACCAGCTCCTTGCCGGTACCGGATTCGCCCAGCAGCAGCACGCTGGCTTCCGAGGGGCCGACGCGGGCCACCAACTCCAGCATGGCCTGGAAGGGGGCTGCCCGACCGATCAGCCCGTCGGCTGCCGGCACGCCCTGGGCCACCCGCAGCGGCTCCATCTTCTCAATGAACCAGCTCATCTCCCCGGCCGCATCGCGCAGCGGCACCAGCTCGATGTTGACGTAGGCCTCTCCCTCGGGTGTGTGGTGCAGGTGCAGCACACGCTCACGCCGCCCGCTGCGCCGCGATCGCGCCAGCGGGCAGCTCTCTCCGGCCTCGTCGCAGGGCACGTCGATGTGGTGGGACACCGCATAGCAGGTGCGCCCCACCACCGGTGTGCCGGTGCCGAACTGCTGCCGGTAGGCTGTATTGGCCGCGATGATGCGGTAGTTGAGGTCGAACAGGATGTGCGGCTCGGACAGGCCTTCCAGGTAGGACACCAGCTCGGGGAAGGGGGTGTTCGCGGGTGGGGGAGTGGACATTCGGGCGACCTGTCTACGTCGGTTCCGGATGCTGACAGAACTGGCGCAATGTGCCAAGTGTGACTGGATTGAATCACCGGTGCAGGCCTTCTGGAGCCGTCGGCGCTCCCGAGGCGCCAGGGATCGGGCGGCATCCCGGACGCTGGGGATCACTGGCACGCGATTTGATACGGTCAAGGGCATGCGCTGGTTCGATCTGAAGCCAGGCGCTCGTCCCATGCCGTTTCCACCTCCAACAACCCGCCAGCGAACCGGCCCCGTCCGGCGTCCGTCACCATGAAGCAACTTCACTTTCAGCAGAAATACCCCATCACCGTGGTCGACATCGCCAAGACCGAGACCCCCTTTGGCAGCGTGCAGGCCATTGCAGACTGGCTGCGCGAGCGCATCATCCAGACGCCGCGGGTGCAGTACATCGGAACTTTCGACCACTTCGCGCACACCCGGGCGATCGGCGGCGAGATTGCGCCGGAGATCCAGGCGGCCACCAACGTGATCTTCTGCTTCGGCCATGCACTGCCCAACGCCGAGGTACTGGCGGTGCGTCCGCGTTCGATCGGCATTGCCGACCTGGGTGACCACTTCGTCGTCAGCTTCATGGACGCGCCCATGAAGCCGGCCAACGATGCGATGCTGTCCTGGGCGCTGGCCCTGCGCAACGCCTGATCCGCCCTCACGCACCCGGGAGACCGCCATGTGGAACGCCTTGATGTGGGCACAGAAGAACCTGGTCTGGAGCATTCCGGCCGCGATGCTGGCCGGGCTGCTGTTCGGCGTGGCCGCCGATCCCGCCTTCCTGCGCGCGGCCATCCTCCCGCTGACCTTCCTGATGGTCTACCCGATGATGGTCTCGCTGGACCTGCGCCAACTGCTGGGACGGGGCGGAAGCGGCCTGCAGGCCACCACGCTGGCGATCAACTTCGCACTGCTGCCGGCCATCGGCTACGGGGCCGGCCTGCTGTTTTTCCCCGAGCAGCCGATGCTGCGTCTGGCGCTGCTGCTGACCGCGCTGCTGCCCACCTCGGGCATGACGATCTCCTGGACCGGCTTTGCCAAGGGCAACGTGCCCGCGGCGGTGAAGATGACCGTGCTCGGCCTGGTGGCCGGCTCGCTGCTCGCGCCGCTGTACCTGAAGGGGCTGCTCGGTGCGGTGGTGGAGATCCCGGTGCTGCAGGTGTTCGCGCAGATCGCGCTGATCGTCTTCCTGCCGCTGGCGCTGGGTCACCTCACGCGGCGGCGCCTGGTGGCGCGCCATGGCGAGGCGGCGTTCAAGCAGCGCCTGGCGCCGCGTTTCCCGCCCTTCTCCACGCTGGGCGTGCTGGGCATCGTGTTCGTGTCGATGGCGCTGAAGTCGCGCGACCTGCTGGCCCAGCCGGCCATGCTGCCCGGCCTGCTGCTGCCGCTGCTCGCGGTGTACGCGCTGAACTTTGCGCTCAGCACGCTGATCGGCAAGGTCTTCTTCCGCCGCGGCGATGCCATTGCGCTGGTCTACGGCACGGTGATGCGCAACCTCTCGATCGCGCTGGCGATCGCCATGGGGGTGTTCGGCGCCCGGGGTGCCGAGGCGGCGCTGCTGATCGCGCTGGCCTACATTGTCCAGGTGCAGGCCGCGGCCTGGTACGTGCGGCTCACCGACCGACTGTTCGGCCCGCCGCCGGCCGTGGCCCCGGACAGGGAATGTTCCTCACCCCCGGAATCGAGCCGATCGACCCGTTCGACCTCCACCGCCTGAAGCCAACCATGCGCGCGCATTTCTCCACTCTGGTCTGGGCCCTGATGCTGACTCTGGTGCTGCCCCTGATGGTCCAGGCCGCCCCGGTCGAGGCCGGCCAGCCGCTGCCCGAACTTCGGCTTGAGGACCAGCACGGCCAGCCCTGGCGCATCGAGGCCGAAACCCGACTGGTGATCTTTGCTGCCGGGCGCCCGGCCTCGAACCGGGTGCAGTCGGTGCTGGGCACGCAGCCGAAGGACTTCCTGGCCAGCCGGCAGGCGGTCTACCTGGCCGACATGAGCCGCATGCCGGGCCTGATCACCCGCACCTTCGCTCTGCCGGCGCTGCGCGAGCAGCCCTTTCGCATCGGCGTTTCGCTGAACGAGACACATCTGGCCGACTGGCCCCGGCAGGCCGAAGCGGTGACGCTGATCCACCTGGACCAGGGCCGCGTGCAGCGCATCGAGTTTGCCGGCAGCGAGGCCGAGCTGCAACGCGCCCTTGGACTGTGACGAAGGCCGAAGGGCAGGCCGCAGGCGGCGATCTGCGGACGGGTCCCATGGCTCGCCTCGGCCGTCTTGCACTTCGGCTCTTTCACCACGCGATTCTGCGCGGGCTGCGGGCTGCCCACGAGCCGCACGACCCGCGGCCGCTGCTCCTGCAACAGGCGCCTGCCGGTGCCGCGCTGCAGGCGGTGCGGCTGCCGGGCCCCGGCGGCAAGGCCCTGGCTGCCTGGTGGCTGCGCCCCGCGCCGGCAGCCGGTCGGAAGACGTTCCCGGTGGCCCTGCTGATGCACGGCTGGGGCTCCAACGCCTCGGCGATGCTGCCGCTGGTCGGCCCGCTGCTGCGTGCCGGGTTGGGCGTGCTGCTGCTCGATGCCCGCGGGCATGGCTGCAGCGATGCGGTGGACTTCACCTCGATGCCGCGTTTTGCCGAGGACATCGGCGCCGGCGTGGCCTGGTTGCGCGCTCAGATCGGCGTGGACGGCGCCCGGCTGGTGCTGGTCGGCCATTCGGTCGGCGCGGCGGCGGCCCTGCTGTACACCGCTCGCCTGGTGGGTCCCGGCGAGCCTCCGCGGGCAGTGATCAGCCTGTCTGCCTTCGCCCACCCGCAGGAGGTGATGCGGCGCTGGCTGGCGGCCCGGCGCATCCCCCATGTGCCGATCGGCCGCGCGGTGCTGCGCCATGTGCAGCGGGTCATCGGCACGGACTTCGACGCCATCGCGCCGCTGCGTACGGTGGCCGGGTTGTCGGCCGCACTGCTGCTGGTGCACGGCCGGGACGACGATACGGTGCCCTTCGACGACGCGCTGCGCCTGCAGGCCGCGGCGCCGCCCGGTGCGCAGCTGCTGGGGGTGCCGGGCGACCACGACCTGCGCGAGGCCCTGGTAGACCATGAGGCGCAGCTGCTCGGCTTCCTGGCGGAAGCGCTGCGTGACCGTGTGCAGGTCACCGAGGGCTCTGCCAGAGACTGACGGATCTGGCAAGCCGAAGCTGCCGTCCTCGTCAGGCGGGGTGGCTGGGCCGGCTGGCGCTGAGCCTGTTTCCCTCTGCTTCCTGCTGGGGCGCCCGTGGGGTCATCGCTGGCACGGCTCTTGATACAAAGGTGGGTATCGGTCCTGGAGTCGGGTCAGCCGGCCTGCTCCCCATCTCTCTTCCTTGCCTGCCGGTGTGGCGCGACAGCGTCCGGCTCCAGGTCACCGTCCTTCCAGGAGACAAACATGGCCGACCCGACACACCCGCAGCTCTGGGCGCCGCCGCCGTGCGACGCCATCCACCGCCTTGCATGGACGGGCGCCGATCGCCGATGGCGGCGGCGGTGGCTGGCCGGCTTGGTCATGTTGGGCTTGTCAACGGCAGCCTCGGCGCTTCCGGTAGCCGCATCGGCGCCGGGCGCCGCTGCGGCGGTCGCAGCGGTCGCGGCCTCTGCCCCCGCCAAAGCGCTGCGCAGCACGGCCGACCACAGCAAGTTCAAGGAACTGCAGGGGCCCTTCCAGAGCGGCGAAGAGGTCACCAAGGTCTGCATCGGCTGCCACACCGAGGCCGCCCGGCAGGTGATGGGCACACGCCACTGGACCTGGGAATACACCAACCCGCAGACGGGGCAGAAGCTGGGCAAGAAGACCATGCTCAACAGCTTCTGCATCGGTGACCGCTCCAACGAGGCCTTCTGCCAGTCCTGCCACGTCGGCTACGGCTGGAAGGACGCCAGCTTCGACTTCAAGGCCGAGTCCAAGGTGGACTGCCTGGTCTGTCACCACACCGGCGGCTACAAGAAGCCTGCCGGGCTGGCCGGCGAGGTGCCCACCGTGCGCACCGAATACCCGCCGGGGTCGGGCAAGTTCTTCGACCCGGTGGATCTGGCCCGGGTGGCGCAGGCCATCGGCAAGACCAGCACGGCCACCTGCGGCAGCTGCCACTACTACGGCGGCGGCGGTGATGGGGTCAAACACGGCGACCTGGATTCCTCGCTGAACCGCGCCAGCCGCGAGCTGGACGTGCACATGGCCAGCAAGGCCCAGGGCGGCGCCGGTTTCAGCTGCGCGACCTGCCACCAGTCCGACGGCCACAAAATCGCCGGCAGCCGCATCACCATGACGGCCTCCGACCCGCATGGGCCGATGCTGCGCGGCGACAGCGTGCACAACAGTGGGCGCAATGCCGCCAGCTGCCAGTCCTGCCACGGCGACAAGCCGCACAAGCAGGGGCTGCTGCAGGTCGAGCTGCTGAACAACCACACCAACAAGCTGGCCTGCCAAAGCTGCCACGTGCCCGCCTTCGCGCGCGGCGGCGTGGCCACCAAGATGGCCTGGGACTGGTCCACCGCCGGCCGTCTCACGCCGGAGGGCAAGCCCATCCAGAAGAAGGACGCACACGGCCATGTGATCTACGACAGCAGGAAGGGCGACTTCAAGCTGGGAGAGAACGTGGTGCCGGAGTACCTCTGGTTCAACGGCCGGGTGACCTACACCACGCAGGAGGACAAGATCCGGGGCGGCAGCGTGGTGAAGATCAACACCTTCCACGGCAGCCCGGACGACCCGGCTGCGCGCATCTGGCCGGTCAAGCGCTTCCAGGGCAAGCAGCCCTACGACCTGGTGCACGGTCACCTGCTGGTGCCGCACACCGCCACGCCGGACGACAGCGCCTTCTGGTTCAACTTCGACTGGCCCAAGGCCCTGCAGGCAGGTGCCGAGGCGACCGGCAAGGCATACAGCGGCCGGCACGACTTCATCGCCACCGAGATGCTCTGGCCCATCACGCACATGGTGGCGCCCAAGGAGCAGGCGCTGCGCTGCTCGCAGTGCCATACCGGCGCCGCACAAAGCCGGCTGGGCAGTCTGGCGGGGGTCTACCTGCCGGCACGCGATGCTCACCCCTGGATTGATCGCATCGGGTGGCTGGCCGTGCTCGCCGCGCTGGCCGGCGTGGCCGTTCATGCCCTGGCCCGCATCGTGACGGCTCGTCGCAGCCCCGCCGCCCACTGACCCGCTCCCGGAGCTTCGCCATGTCCACGATCGCCTCCTCGATCCATCCCGACGCAGGCACCGCCACGCCGGGCCGCATCTACATCTTTAAGCGCTATGAGCGCTTCTGGCACTGGTCACAGGCCGCGCTGATCATCACGATGCTGGTCACCGGCTTCGAGGTGCACGGCAGTCATCAGCTGCTCGGCTTCGGCCGGGCCGTGCGGCTGCACACCCTGGCCGCCTGGGCGCTGCTGCTGCTGTGGGCCTTCACGATCTTCTGGCAGTTCACCACCGGTGAGTGGCGGCAGTACCTGCCCACGCTGAAGAAGGTGGACGCGATGGCGCGCTACTACGCCTGGGGCATGTTCCGCGGCACGCCGCACCCCTATCAGAAGACGGTGCAGCGCAAGCACAACCCCCTGCAGCGGCTGGCCTACCTGGCGCTGCTGGCGATGGTGTCGCCGCTGATCTGGGGCTCGGGGCTGCTGTACCTGTTCCGGGCCTTCTGGCCACAGTTCGGCGTCGACCGCTGGCTGACCCTCGAGTGGGTGGCCTGGGCGCACACGGCCGGCGCCTTCATGATGCTGACCTTCTTCATCGTGCACGTCTACCTGACCACCACCGGCCACACGCCCACCGCGCACATCAAGTCGATGATCACCGGCTGGGAAGACGTCGACGAACCCGGCGCTCACTGAGCCCGAGCCACCCCCCGGCCCCTTGGGTCTCACCTCCTCCTGCAAGGATCCGCCATGTCCCATGTCGCCACCCTGGCGTCCCCTTCCGCCTCCGGCCCCGACGATCCCGAGCGTCGCGTCTGGCTGCTGGCCTCCGGCGCAGCCGGCGCGGCGGCGGTGGCGGCCACTGCCGTGCCGTTGGTCTCCAGCTTCGCGCCCAGCGACCGCGCCCGAGCCGCAGGCGCGGCGGTGGAGGTGGACGTGAGCGACATCCCGCCCGGTGGCATGAAGACGGTGGAATGGCGCGGCAAGCCGGTGTGGATCCTGCGCCGCACACCCGAGCAACTGGCGGCGCTGACAGGGCATGAGGCCGATCTGGCCGACCCGCAGTCGGTGGTGGACCAGCAGCCCGAATACGCCCGCAACCCGGCCCGGGCGGTGCGACCGGAGGTGTTTGTCGCCATCGGCATCTGCACCCACCTCGGCTGCTCACCCAATGCGGTGGCCGCCGCCAGCGGCCACCCCAGCGTGCCCACCGACTGGCCGGGCGGCTTCTTCTGCCCCTGCCACGGCTCGACCTTCGACTTGGCCGGCCGCGTGTTCAAGAACAAACCGGCGCCGACCAATCTGGAGATCCCGCCACATGGCTGGCTCGGTGCGGCCAAGCTGCGCATCGGCGAGGATCAGTCCTGAGGAGCGCCGGCGTGAACACACCCTACGCCCTGCTGGTCGAGTTGGCTCAACCGATGGCTGAGGCGACCGCTGTGCTGCGTGCGGCGCTGGCGGCCGAGCAGATGGGCATCGTCAGCGAGGTGGACCTGCAGGCGTCCCTGAAGGCCCAGCTCGGTGTGGACACCCCACCGCAGCGCCTGCTGGGAGTGTGCAGCCCGCGGGTGGTGCATGTGCTCACCCGGGCCGAGCCGGACATCGCGGCTCTGCTGCCCTGCGGCTGTGCCGTCAGCGAGCCGGTGCCGGGACTCACCCGCATTGCAATGCAGGACCCGCGGCTGATCGGTGCGGCCACCAACAACCCCGAAGTGCGCGCCGCCTGCGAGCTGGCCCGTGCTGCGCTGCGCCGGGTGGCCGACCGTCTTGCCTTCCCTTCGTCAACCCTCTCTGCACAGGAATCCCTCCCATGAAGAAGTCCCTCCTTGTCGCATCCCTGCTGTCCTGCGCTGCGTTGGTGGCCCGGGCCGACGAACTGTTTGTCTCGATTCACTCGGCCGGCGCCATGGCGCAGGGCGCCGGCCTGGTGCTGGCGGGACAGGCGCTGGAGCAGAAGGTGCCGGTGCGTGTGCTGCTGTGCGACGCGGCAGGTGATGTGGCCCTGCAAGGCCAGGAGATGCCGGCACTGAAGCCGCGCAATGTCACACCGCAGCAACTGCTTAAGAACCTTCTGGCCGCCGGTGCGAAGGTCGAGGTCTGTGCCTTGTATCTGCCCAACCGCGGCAGGCTGCCCACCGATTTGCTGGCAGGCGTCGCTCCGGCCAAGCCAGCGGACGTGGCCGCCCATCTGATGAAGCCAGGCGTACGCACGCTGGCGTTCTGATGCCAGGTTCAGGCGGGGTCGTCGCATTGCATCGCCCCGTGTCACCGACAGTTTTGGCGCGAACTGTCATTTGTGGCGGAGTTGACATCGGTCAAGACACAAGCAAGGATCGCCTTCACGCTGCAAGTCCTTGTTCTTCATGATGTTCTGCATGAGGGCTCGGGTGGCACGCAACTTGATACCTTTGGAGGCATGAGATCGGCCTTCCCGCGTCGACCCTGCTTCCAACCCTTGCCTCCCGCCCCTTCAGCCAGCGAAACGTTCCATGAGCCAGCCCCCCTCCGCACCAGCGACTCCTCCCCCCGACGCCGGGGTCAAGCTCGTTTCGCTGTATCAGCCGCACAAAAAAATCTACGCCAAGGCGGTCGAAGGCCGCTTCAACAACTGGCGCTGGGTGTTTGTCTGGCTCACGCAGATCATCTTCTACGGTCTGCCCTGGATGATGTGGAACGACCGCCAGGCCATGCTGTTCGAGCTCACCAGCCGGCGCTTCTACATCTTCGGCCTGGTTCTGTACCCGCAGGACTTCATCTATCTGACGGCGCTGCTGCTGGTTTCGGCCTATGGCCTGTTCCTTTTTACTGCGGTGGCCGGTCGCCTGTGGTGTGGCTACGCCTGCCCGCAGACGGTCTACACCGAGATCTTCATGTGGATCGAACGCAAGTTCGAGGGCGACCGTGTCAAGCGCATGAAGCTGGACCAGGCGCCCTGGAGCAGCGACAAACTCTGGCGCAAGACCGGCAAACATGCGGCCTGGATCGTCTTCTCCCTGTGGACCGGCTTCACCCTGGTGGGCTACTTCACCCCCATCCGTGATCTGGCCGCCGCGGCGCTGACGCTGTCCTTCGGGCCCTGGGAGTGGTTCTGGATCCCCTTCTACGGTTTTGCCACCTGGGGCAATGCCGGCTTCATGCGCGAGCAGGTGTGCAAGTACATGTGCCCCTATGCGCGCTTCCAGAGTGCGATGTTCGACAAGGACACCCTCATCATCACCTACGACGCCGAACGCGGTGAGCCGCGTGGCTCCCGCTCCAAGAAGGCCGACCCCAAGGCGCTGGGGCTGGGATCCTGTGTGGACTGCAACCTGTGCGTGCAGGTCTGCCCCACCGGCATCGACATCCGCAAGGGTCTGCAGTACGAGTGCATCGGCTGCGCGGCCTGCATCGACGTCTGCGACGAGGTGATGGGCAAGATGGGCTACGCCAAGGGCCTCGTGCGCTACGACACCGAAAACGGCCTGGAGCAGCACCTGGACCGCACCCAGACCCTGCGCCGCATCTTCCGCCCGCGTGTGCTGATCTACACCGCGGTGATGATCCTGATCTGCACCGCCGTGGGGGCCAGTCTGGCGCTGCGCACCCCCTTCAAGGCCGACATCGTGCGCGACCGCGCCTCGTTGGCCCGCGTGGTGGAGGAGGGCTGGGTGGAAAACGTCTACCGCCTGCAGATCATGAACGCCGCGGAGTCGAAACAGACCTACGACCTGAAGGTGGACGGACTGCCCGGCCTGGCGCTGATCGACTTCCGCCCGCAGACGCTGGGCCCGGCCGAAGCCCGCTGGGTGACCGTGTCGCTGCGTGTGCCGCCGGAGACGGCGGGGGCGACGAAGGCGGGTGCGCACGAAGTGCACTTCACCATCGAGCGTGTCGCCAGCGCCACCGATGGGGCGGTTTCGCTGCGCGAGAAGACCACCTTCATGCTGCCGAGGTAAGTGCGCTAAACGATCGGCCAGTGCGGGACTGCTGCCCAAATTGTCACAATCTCACCTGAACAGGGGGGGCGCGCAACGGCGTTGAAGCAAACTGCTGGCAACATTCCAGGGGTTCGGCTGGTGCCGATGTTCCCGTTCTGGAGTGTTGCGTGCAAACAGGCTCGGTCAGTCGTTACGGTTGGGTGGATATTGCGAAGGGCATCTGCATCGTTGCAGTGGTCTGCTACTACGCGAACACCTACCTTGGTTATTTGCGTCCAGACACAGGGTGGCTGTCTCACTGGGCCCAGTTCGCGCGGCCCTTCCGGATGCCGGACTTTTTCCTGCTGTCGGGTCTGTTCCTGTCCAGAGTGATCGACCGACCCTGGCGTTCGTACATCGACACCAAGGTCGTTCACTACGTCTATTTTCTGGTGCTCTGGTCGGCGTTGTACTTTGCCTGGCGCGTGGCGAGTGGAGAGTTGCAGACCACCGGGGCCGTGCCGCTGGTCAAGCACTACATCTACTTCCTGATTTACCCGATGGCTGCACTCTGGTTCATCCAGACGCTGGCGGCCTTCTTTGTGGTGACCCGGTTGCTGCGCAAGGTGCCGACCGTTGCACTGGTGGCTCTGGCGGCGGTGGGGATGCTGTCCAGGTTTCACACCGGATTCAGCCCGGTGGACAATTTCCTCGAGTACTACGTCTTTTTCGTGATCGGTGCGCGACTGGCTGAGCCCCTGTTCCACTGGGCCGATGCGGCCGGCCGCCAACCGCGCCTTGCTCTGGCGGGCTTTGGGGTCTGGGTGCTGTTGAACCTCTGGGTCACCGGACAGGGCTGGAACAAGGTGCAGGGTGTCGATCTGCCCTGGAGCATGGTCTGCATCCTCGCAGTGATCGCCCTGAGCCGACTGCTGTCCGACTCGAAGACGCCCGTGGTTCAGGCGCTGCGTTACCTGGGCCGCAATTCCATTGTGGTGTACCTTGGTTTCTACCTTCCGCTGCTGCTGGCGTTCGAGCTGCTCGGGACGGGGGTCAAGACCTGGCAAGCGGATGTGTTGGGTCTTCTGTTGGTTGTCGTCGGGGTCGGTTCTGCCCTGCTTCTGCACGAGGCCACTCGCCGCAATGCCTTGCGGTTTCTGTTCGATCGACCGGCGTGGGCGCGCCTGGTGTCGGGACGCTCCGGCGCCGCAGTGGCGCGGGGCGAGGCCTGATCGGTTGCTGTTGGGATTCGACGGTGGTGCGCTGCGGGGCGCATGCAGTTTTCAATGGACAAGGGTGATGCCGAGATGGCCGATTTCGATTTCAGTTTTGAACCCATGCCGGCACGTGAACGGCTGGAACAGTGGTGGTGTGATCTGGAGCCGCGCAGCAATGCGGGCTTTTTCCTGAGTTGGACCTGGATCGGCAACTGGTTGGAGCACCTGCCTGCCCATTTGCGTCCCTGGCTGCTGATGGCGCGGCAGGGCGGCGAGGTGGTTGGGTTGGCCTTGCTGGTGCCGCAGCGGCGCACGCTGGGAAAGTTTCCGATCTGCCAGTCCTGGTACCTGCACAGTGAAGGCAGCACCGAGTTCAATGCGGCGACGGTCGAACACAACGACTTCCTGGTGGACCGTCGCTACGGAGACCGCCTGCGCACCGCCATGCTGGAGCACTGGGCACGCAGCGTCGGTCGGTCGTCGGAGCTGCGGTTGGTCGGCCTCACCGCCGAAGGTTGGCCAGAGACCATCACGGCGGGTCTGCGCCGGGTCATCGACCAGCGGCCGTCGTTCAGCATCGACCTGAACCTGGTTCGGGCCAAGGCGGGGGACTTCACCTCGGTGGTGAGCGGCCACGCCCGGCGTTTCATCCGTCGCAGCCTGAAGGAGTACGCCACACTGGGCCCGGTGGTGGTCGAAGAGGCCCAGGATGCACCTCAGGCGCTGCGATTCTTCGAGCGCATGGTGGCCCTGCACCAGGCACGCTGGACGGCACTGGGGGAAACCGGTTCGTTCAAGACCGCCTACCGACTGAGCGTGCACCGCGGCCTGATCGAGCGCGGTGTGCCGCGCGGCGAAGTGCAATTGCTGCGAGTGGCTGCAGGCCAGAGCGACATCGGCTACCTCTACAGCTTCGTGCGCGGGGATCACCTCTATGTGTTCCAGTCAGGTTTTGACTACGGACTGTTGGAAAAGCACGGTCGACCGGGTCTGGTCACCCACACCTTGGGGGTGCAGCACAACGCCGCGAAGGGTTTCCGTCTGTACGATCTGATGGCGGGTGAATCTCAGTACAAGCAGACCATCGCCACCCATACGGAGACGATGACCTGGCTGGTGCTGCGCAAGCCGTCCCTTCGATTTGCCGCCGAGTCCGCGGCATTGACCGTGCTGAAGCGGTGGCGCGCCTGGCGCGACCAGCGCAACGCAACAGGCGCATCGGATTCGAAGGGCGCGCCAACGGCAGAACAGGATGACTTGGCGCATCCGGTGCAAGGGGCCTGAGGCTTCTGCAGCCGGGTCCAGCCAGAGGTCCGGCGCCACGCGGGGGGTGCTGGAGCCCATGGAACCGTCCGATCGCAATCCCGGCTGTCAGAGTCTGAAGAAGCCATGCCCACCAGAAGCCTTGTCACGCCATACTTCGAAGTACACAGTCTGCAGTTGGGACACCTGGGTCCTGGTGAGTTTGCGCGGTGGCGCGACCTGGAACTCCGGGCGCTGGAGCCGAATCCGAACCTCTCCCCCAATTTCGTCATTCCTGTCCTGAGGCATCTGGATTCCCAGGGGGACATTGTCTTGCAGGTGGTGCGAAGGCCGCTGCGTCTCGGAGGCGAGTGGATGGCCGTGGTGCCGCTGAGGCAGGTCGCAGCCGACCGGTTCCTGCCGGTGCCCCACTACAAGGTGGAACTGTCCAAACACGCCTTTCTGAGTGGCCTGCTGGTGGACGCTTCGCAGGCTCAGTCCGTGTTGGAACTGATCTACCTGGACTGGCAAAAGCACAGCACGCCGGGTGTGGTGATGGAAACTTGCCGCAGCGACGGGCCAACCTTCCGGCTGTTGAGGCAGCTCGCGCAGCAACAGGGGTTGTTGTGCCTGGAGGTGGATGGTTTTGACCGTGCCGGCATGGTACCGACGGAAATGGGCGAGGCGGATTTGCAGCGCCGTTTGCCCTCCCGCGCCAAGAAGCGCCGCTCGCACCTGAAAAAGCTCTCTGCGCTCGCAGAGGTGAGCTTTCGCTGGTGGATGGGCCGCGAGATCGACGACGGGGTCATCGAGCGCTTCCTCGCCCTGGAGAACATGGGCTGGAAGGGCGAAAACGGCAGCTCCCTGCTTTCGCGCCCGAATGAAGCGGCCTTTTTTCGCGAGATGATCCGCAGCTTTGCCGCACAGGAGCAGGCCTGGTTCGTCGAGCTGTGGCTGGGGGATCGGGTGATCGCCTCCAGCAGCAACCTGCGTTCGGGCCGGGGGGCGGCAGCCTTCAAGATCGGCTACGACCCGGAGTTCTCGGCCTACGCTCCCGGCATCAACTGCGAGCTGGAGCTGATGTGCGCGGCACCCCAGCGACTGTCCGATGTGGATGACATCGACAGCGGCACCGTTGCCGGCTCCTATGTCGAGGAGCTCTGGCCGCGCCGCCACCGGGTGGCCACCGTCATCTTTGCCACATCGGCCCTGGGTCAGGTGGTGCTGGGGGCAGCCAATGGCGTGCGCAGCATCAAGCGGGTACTGCGTGAGAGGCGCACTGCGCAGCCAACTGCCGTGACAGTGCAGGAGACAGCACCAGCCTGACGGCGCGGCCCCGCGTTGACGGCCGCCGCGCCCGCGGGTCCACTTGGCTTCCTGCCGTCTCGCCAGGACAGGCCTCGCCAGGACAGGTGGGCGGCGAAGTCGGTTCAGCGACGCGGACCGCCACCGCCCTTGCCGGAGGGTCGGCCGGAGCCGAACCCGCTCGTGCGTCCACCGGCAGATTTCCCGGCCGGTTTGCCGCCTGGTCGCGCGCCGGCGGGCCCATCGCGATCGGCGCGACGCTCCGGCGGACGATCGAAGCTGCGACGCTCCCCGTCACCACCGGCCCGGAAGGGACCACGAGCGTCCGGGCGGCCGCCCTCCGGCCTGGGGCGGCGCTCGGAGCGGTCCCCACGGTCTCCGCGCGCGCTGGCGTCAGAGCTCTGGGCTGCCGGGGCGTCCGACACCGGCAGGTCCGCCTTGCGGATGCGCACCGTCTTGCGCTGCACCACGACCGCAGGTGCGGCCTCCTCTGTGGCGGGCGTCGGGTCAAAGGCTGCGGCCAGTGCCTGTGCTGGCGTCATCGGAATGTCGCGCAGTGGCGCAGGCTCGGCAAACGCAATGTCCCCTGATGAGTCAACCGACGGTGCGATCGGCGCGGCACTGGCCTGTGCTTCGGCCTCGTTGCGGGTGATGCGGCGGAGGGGCTTCTTGGCCGTTGCGGCGGGCTCCTGCGGGGCCTCGGCTGCTGACTGGGCCTTTTTCCGGGCAGCTTTTTCGGAAGTCTCTGCTGCCGCATTGGCCGCTGCCAGGGCCCCCACCGGCGTGCTGCTGGCAGTACTGGCCGTGCCGGCATCGTCCGGGGTGATGACCCGGCTGTAACCGTTCAGCATCTGCACCAGCTGCGCAAAGATCTTGGGATTGCCGGCGATCACTTCGCGCTGGTTCAGGAAGTCGCCTTCACCGGTGAAGTTGCCGATCAGTCCGCCGGCTTCGGCAACGATCAGAGAGCCCGCGGCGATGTCCCAGGGCGCCAGGCCGGTCTCGAAGAAGCCGTCGTACCAGCCTGCCGCCACATAACAAAGGTCCAGCGACGCGGCTCCCGGGCGGCGCAGCCCGGCACAGGCCTGCATCACGTCCTCGAACATCTTCATGTAGCGTTTGAAGTTGTCGCCGCGTCGGAAGGGGAAGCCGGTGCCGATCAGCGCGTCGAGCATGCGGGTGCGTTTGGACACGCGCAGGCGCCGATCGTTCAGGAAGGCGCCGCGGCCCTTGGTGGCGTAGAACAGGTCGTTGTGCGCCGGGTCGAACACCACCGCCTGCTCAATGCGGCCCTTGTAGGACTGCGCGATCGACACGGCGTACTGCGGCAGGCCGTGGATGAAGTTGGTGGTGCCGTCCAGCGGATCGATGATCCAGACGTAGTCGCTGTCCGGATGACCATGTTCCCGGCCGGACTCCTCGGCCAGGATGCCGTGGTCCGGGTAGGCCTGGAGGATCGTCTCGATGATGGCCAGTTCAGCCGCCCGGTCCACTTCGGTCACGAAGTCGTTGCTGCCCTTGCTGGTGACCGTGAGCCGGTCCACGTCCATGCTGGCGCGGCTGATGAGGGTTCCCGCTGCGCGTGCCGCCTTGACGGCGATGTTGAGCATGGGGTGCAGGTTGGTTTGCGACATGGCGGTGTTTCGGTCCTCGGATGGATCGGGCGCGACAGGATGCGAGGGGGCGGATCGGCAGGGGACCCGCGAGGCGGCTGGCAGTGGAAAAGAGCGCAGGTGACGCCGCGCAGGCGGCAACACCTATGATGTGGCGATTCTAGCCTCCACCCTCACAGATTCGTGTCCGAGCCTGTCACCTGCGCGCGCTTCATCCTCTTGCACACCAGCCACCCGGGCAATGTCGGGGCGGCAGCGCGGGCGATGAAGGTGATGGGTTTTTCCGAGCTGGTGCTGGTGCGGCCGAGATTCGCCGACGTGCTCAGCCGGGAGGAGACGGTGGCCATGGCCAGCGGTGCGGCCGACATCCTGGTGCGCGCGCGCATTGTCGATACACTGGATCAGGCACTGCTCGGGGTTCATCATGCCTGCGCGACGGCCATGACCCCGCGCGACTTCGGCCCGCCCACGCTGGCGCCGCGGCCGTGTTTCGAAACACTCGTGTCGCGTGCTGTGTCGCAGGGGCTGAAGGTGGCCTTCGTGTTCGGCAGCGAGCGCTTCGGGATGTCCAACGAGGAAGTCTGGCGTTGCCACACCTGCCTGTCGATTCCCACGCAGGCCGGCTATGGTTCGCTCAACCTGGCCCAGGCGGTGCAGTTGATTGCCTATGAGTGGCGCCAGGCCCTGGGCAGCTACCCGGTGGAGCCCCGCACCCGCGCGCCGCGGCCGGCCACCGCCGACCAGGTGCAAGGTGCGCTTGCGCACTGGGAGCAGGCCTTGGTGCACCTCGGCTTCCTCGACCCTGCGGCGCCCAGAAAGCTGATGCCGCGTCTGCAGTACTTGATCCAGCGTGCGGCGCTGGCCGAGGAGGAGATCCACATCCTGCGGGGCATTGCGCGGGAGATTCTCAAACGCTGAGCCTGCCGCGGTGCCGCCGGCTCGCTGTGGGTCGCCTGCCACGTTGGCGCTGGCACAGGCTGCCACGGATTCACGCTCCCCATTCCCGGGAGGGGCGCTGCCCTGGACCCGGGCCGGCAGGAATCGATCGCACCACCTACACTCTGTGTCATGCCGCGGCGCAGCAGGCGCCCGTTCCCCATTGCACCTGGTTCGAACATGTTGGCTCATTTGCGTGAAGACATCACCTGCATCCTGGAGCGCGACCCCGCGGCGCGCTCTCGTTTCGAGGTGCTGACCTGCTACCCCGGATTGCATGCATTGATCATTCATCGGCTCGCGCATGCCTGCTGGCGGCGGGGCTGGCGCTGGCTGGGCCGTTTTCTGTCTCACCTGGGCCGGTGGCTCACCGGCATCGAGATCCATCCTGGCGCCACCTTCGGCCGCCGGGTGTTCATCGACCACGGCATGGGCATCGTGATCGGCGAGATGGCCGAGGTGGGCGACGACTGCACCATCTACCAGGGTGTGACGTTGGGCGGCACCTCGCTGATCAAGGGGGCCAAGCGCCACCCGACGCTGGAGGCGGGTGTGATCGTGGGTGCGAACGCCTGCGTGCTGGGAGGCTTCACTGTAGGAGCGGGTGCACGCATCGGCTCCGGTGCGGTGGTCACCAAGCCGGTGCCCGCCGGAGCCACCGCGGTGGGCAACCCGGCGCGCATCATCGCGGCCGAAGAGGACGCCAAGCGCGAAACGGCCGCTGCACGCATGGGCTTTTCGGCCTACGGCGTGACCCAGGGCGACGATCCGGTGGCGCAGGCGATGAAGGGCCTGATCGACAGCGCTTCGGGGCAGGAGCACCAGATCGCCCTGCTGTGGCAGGCCATCGAGAAGCTCTCCCACCAGGCCCGGGAACTGCCGGCCGAGGCCTGTGTGCCGCAGGATGCGCACACGACGGAACAGTTCGACGCGGAGCGGCTCAATCGGTTGGTGCGTTGACAGACAATAGAGGAGCGGTGTTCCAGGGCTGAAGAGACGGTGGCCTCTGCAATGCCCGGAGGAGCACCTTGCGGATGATCGAGACCGACCGTTGGCCGCTGACACGGCTGTTCGAGCAGATGCACGATGCCGTGTATCTGCTCGATCCCCTCTCCTCCAACGTCCTGTGGACCAACCGTGCGGGTTGGGAGATGCTGGGCCTGGGTGCAGACGAGGTACTGGACCATTCGGTCCTGTCGCTGCAGAAGGATGTGGTCGGCCTGCCGCAGTGGGCCGAGATCGCCCAGGTGATCCGCAGCCAGTCACCGTACGTGTTTGTCGGCAGGCACCGCCACCGCGACGGCCATGAGGTGCCGGTGGAAGTGCAGACGACCTGCTTCGTCCACGACGGGCAGGAGCTCTTCCTCTCGGTAGCGCGCGATGTGACCCGACGGCTGGCACTGGAGCACGAGCTGCATGCGCGCGAGCGGCAGCTCTGGTTTGCCCTCAACGAAGCCGCTGACGGGCTGTGGGACTGGGACATGCGCGACGACAGTGTTTTCTTCAGCCCCCAGCTGGAGCGCATGCTCGGCTACGGGCCGCAGGAGATGCGACCCACCCTTCAGACCTGGGAGGCCAACCTGCACCCCGAAGATGCACCGCGCGTGCGGCAGCTGCTGCTCGAGCACTTGGAGGGACTGCGTGTGCGTTATGAGGCCGAGTACCGGTTGCGCAACCGCAATGGGCACTACCTCTGGGTGCATGACCATGGTCGGGTGTGCGACCGCGATGCGAAGGGGTGTCCGACGCGGGTGGTCGGCATGGTGCAGGACATCACCGATCGCAAGCACCTGCAGCTGTCGCTGGAATTGCAGGCCTCCAATGATGGCCTGACCGGGCTGCCCAACCGCCGCCGCGGTGAGGCCGAGCTGACCGAGGAACTGGACCGCTGCCTGCGAAACGGAGCGTCCCTCGGGCTGTGCCTGATCGACCTGGACCATTTCAAACGCATCAACGATGTCCATGGCCACCTCCAGGGCGACGAGGTGCTCAAGGAGGTGTCCGGTCTGCTGGAGGCAGCGTTGCGCCGCGGCGACCTGGCGTTTCGCTGGGGGGGTGAGGAGTTCGTGCTGGTCTGTCCCGGCGCCGATGCGACCGGCGTGCTGTCGGTGGCCCGACGCCTGCAGGAGTTGCTGGCGGAGCATCCCTGGGCCCAAAGGCTGGGGCTGGAGCGCCTGACGGCCAGCATCGGCACGGCGGTCGCGCCGGTGCACGGGGCCGACCTGCGCAAACTGCTGGCCAGCGCCGATGCGGCCCTCTATCGGGCCAAGGCCAACGGTCGCGATCGCATCGAGATGGCCGGCGCCGAGGGTCTGGACTCCGGGCTCGGCGTCAGCTCCGCGCAGGCCGGGCGGCCGACTTGGGTCGGAAGGCCTTGATCACCTCATTGCGTGTCTCGAGGTAGGGCCCGCCGATCAGGTCGATGCAGTAGGGCACCGCGGCGAAGATGCCCGGTGCCGCTGGCGTGGCCTGCGGCAGGCCTTCGAGCGTCTCGGCGATCGACTTGGGCTGGCCGGGCAGGTTGATGATCAGGCTGTCGCCGCGGATCACCGCCACCTGGCGGCTCAGGATCGCGGTGGGCACGAAGCGCAGGCTGATCTGGCGCATCTGCTCGCCAAAGCCCGGCATCTCCTTGTCCGCCACCGCCAGCGTGGCTTCGGGGGTGACGTCGCGCCTGGCCGGGCCGGTGCCGCCGGTGGTCAGCACCAGCGGGCAGCGCTCCACGTCCACCAGCTCGCGCAGCGCAGCGCTGATGCCGGCCTGCTCGTCCGGGATCAGCCGGGTGACGAACTCGATCGGGTTCCACAGCGCGCGCTCCAGCCACTCGCGCAGCGCGGGCAGGCCCTTGTCCTCGTAGACGCCGCTGCTGGCGCGGTCGCTGACCGAGACCAGGCCAATGCGGATGGGCTCGGGAGGGGGCAGGGCGGTGGTCGAGTCACTCATCGTCGGGGGCTCCGTTGGAATCGTCATGATCTTTCGCCGCCGCGGCTTCGCCGGCCAGGCCCGCTTTGACGAGCTGGAACAACTCGCGCCAGGCGCGGCTCTTGCGCGGCTCGCTGCCTGCGGCAGCGGCCTCGGACTCGGCGCGGTCCTTGCGGGCGGAGCGGATCAGGCTGCGCAGCGTCTGGGCGTCGGTCTCGGGGTGCTCGCGCAGCCAGACGGTCAGCGCGTTGTCGTCGCTCACCAGCCGCACGCGCCATTGTTCGGCCTGATGCAAGGCCAGGGTTTCCCGGGCGGAGGGCAGGCGGAAGGACGCCACCGCCTCGCGCAGCGGCTCGGGGTCGACATGACGCATCAGCTTGCCGATGTACTGCAGGTGGCGGCGCCGACCTTCGTGCGAGCGCACACGGCGCAGTTCGTCGATGGCGTCGCGCAGCGTATCGGACAGGTCCAGTTGGGCCAGCCGGTTGGCAGGCAGCTCCATCAGCGCCTCGCCCAGTTCCTGCAGGTCGTGCGAGGCCTGTTTGCGCCGGGTCTTGCTGGGTTTGCCGGGGTCGAGGAACGGCGCGTCATCGTCGTCCGTGTCGCTGTTTTCGGGAGGGAGGGAAGTGCGGGATCTCATGGGTTTCGGCGTTCGCGGCGCAGGGAAGTCCGCGGCCGGCCGGTCGAAAAGGCGGCAGCTATCATACGAGCGAGACCTGCCGGGGTCCGTGGCGTCCGTGGCACTCACCCTTCCATTCCTGCTCCACCTCTTCGCTCACCCTCCATGAACACACCCGATTCGACCGCCACGCGCGGCTTCGCCTACAGCCGCGCGCAGTTCGCCGAACTGGTCGAGGACGTGCTGCAGCAGGCCCGCCAGCTCGGTGCCAGCGAGGCCGGGGTGGAGGTGTCGGAGGGCAGCGGCCTGTCGGTGTCGGTGCGCAAGGGAGCGATCGAGAACGTCGAGCGCAACCGCGACAAGTCGATCGGCGTGACGGTCTACCTCGGCCAGCGCCGCGGCAACGCCAGCACCTCGGACTTTTCGCCCGCGGCACTGCGCCAGACGGTGCAGGCCGCCTACGACATCGCCCGCTTCACTGCCGAGGACAACGCCGCCGGCCTGCCCGAGCCGGCCGACCTGGCGCTGGGCGCGGTGTCCGGCCTGGACCTGGACCTCTTCCATCCCTGGGACATCGACGCCGAACGTGCCGCCGAGATTGCGTTGCGTTGCGAGGCAGCGGCGCTGGCCACCGACCGGCGCATCACCAACTCCGAGGGGGCCGGCGTTTCGGCGCAGCAGTCGCACTTCTACGCCGGCAACAGCCGGGGTTTTCGCGGCGGTTACGCCAGCTCCCGCCATTCTTTGTCGGTGGCGCCGATCGCCGGACGCGGGCGCGACATGCAACGCGATGCCTGGTACAGCTCGATGCGCGATGCCAACGAACTGGCCGCGCCCGAGGCCGTGGGCCGCTACGCCGCCGAGCGTGCGCTGGCGCGCCTGAAGCCGCGTCGCCTGCCCACCGGCGAGCTGCCGGTGCTGTTCGAGAACACCGTGGCCGCCGGGCTGATCGGCTCCTACGTGCAGGCCACCAGCGGCGGCTCGCTCTACCGCAAGACCACCTTCCTGTCCGACAGCCTGGGCCAGCGCACCTTTGCCGACCACATCGACCTGCGCGAGGACCCGCACGTCCGCAAGGGCAAGGGCAGCGCGCCCTTCGACGACGAGGGCGTGCGCACCCGCGCGCGCAGCGTGGTCGAGGCGGGGGTGACGCAGGGCTACTTCCTGTCGAGCTACTCGGCACGCAAGCTGGGCATGCGCACCACCGGCCACGCGGGCGGTTCGCAGAACCTCACGCTGACCAGCCGGCTGACCGACCCGGGGGACGACCTCGACGCGATGCTGAAGAAGCTGCACCGCGGCCTGTTCGTGGTCGAGCTGATGGGCCAGGGCGTCAATGGCGTCACCGGCGACTACTCGCGCGGCGCGGCCGGCTACTGGGTCGAGGACGGCCAGATCGCCTACCCGGTCGACGAGATCACCATCGCCGGCAACCTGCGCGAGATGTTCCAGCGCATCGTCGCGGTGGGGGCCGACCGCTACACCGTCGGCAGCAAGACGCTGGGCTCGGTGCTGATCGAGTCGATGATGGTGGCCGGTCAGTGAACTGCGTCACGCAGGCCTCGGTGTGACGGTTTGCGCAGGTGGCCGCGGGCCGTCGCTACGCAACTTTGCGCAGGGGAAAGCCCCTGCGTGCCGGGCGGACCGGCATCCCTAGAATTCCCGGGCGATGCGAACCGGGGTGTTGCCCCGAGTCGCCGGGTTTCTTCCTTCACCACAGGTCCACTGAGGAGTTCATTGCATGGAACGTCGTTCCTTTGTTCGTCAAGCCGGTCTGGCCGGTGTGCTCGCCGCGGGTGCCGCTCCGGCGGTGGTGCAGGCGCAGGCCAACATCCGCTGGCGCCTGACCTCCAGCTTCCCGAAGTCGCTGGACACCATCTTTGGCGCCGCGGAAGTGTTCGCCAAGAAGGTCGGCGAGATGACCGGCGGCAAGTTCCAGATCTCGGTGCACCCGGGCGGTGAGCTGATGCCTTCGCCGCAGCTGGTCGATGGCGTGCAGAACGGCACGGTCGAGATGGGCCATACCGCACCCTACTACTACTTCGGCAAGGACGACACCTTCGCCCTGGGCTGCGCCATCCCCTTCGGCCTGAACTCCCGCCAGATGACCGCCTGGGTCTACGAAGGCAACGGCCTGAAGCTGATGCGCGAGTTCTACGCCGCCTACAACATCATCCACTTCCCGATGGGCAACACCGGCGCGCAGATGGGCGGCTGGTTCCGCAAGCCGCTGCGGTCCAAGGCCGACATGAAGGGCCTGAAGTTCCGCGTCGGCGGCTTTGCCGGCCGGGTGATCGAGCGCCTGGGCGGCGTGCCGCAGAACATCCCCGGCGGCGAGATCTACCAGGCGCTGGAGAAGGGCACCATCGACGCGGCCGAGTGGGTCGGCCCCTACGATGACCAGAAGCTGGGCTTCAACAAGGTGGCGCCGCACTATGGCTACCCGGGCTGGTGGGAAGGTGGCCCGCAGCTGGACCTGTACGTCAACACCAAGGCCTACACGGGCCTGAGCGCCGAGTACAAGGCCATCATCGAGGCGGCGGCAGCCTACGCCCACACCGACATGCAGGCCAAGTACGACGCCAAGAACCCGGCTGCGCTGCGCCAGCTGATCGCCGGCGGCACCAAGCTGTTCTCCACGCCGAAGGACATCATGGAGGCCGCCTTCAAGGAGGCGATGGCGCTGTACAGCGACATCTCCGCCAAGAACCCGCGCTGGAAGAAGGTCTATGAGGACTACGCCAAGTTCCGTGGCGACCAGGTGCGCTGGTTCTCAGTGAACGAAAATGCCTTCGATTCCTTCATGACCACGCAAGCCCGCGCCGGCAAGCTCTGACCTGCTCTGCTCCTGTAGGCGCCCCCCGGGTGCTGCAGTGAACCCCGCCACGCCCTGGTGCTGCGGGGTTTTTTTTGTGGGTTGAAGCTGCCGTCGCGCTGCCAAGGAGGACACATGGATCTGGGTTTGACGGGCCGCTGGGCCCTGGTGTGTGGGGCGTCCAAGGGGCTGGGCCGGGCCTGTGCCGAAGCCCTGGTCCGCGAGGGGGCCGATGTGGTGATCGTGGCCCGAGGTGCTGAGGTGCTCGCTGCGGCGGCCGACGAACTGCGCGCCCTGCGTGCGGGTGCCCAGGTGCGCCCGGTTGCCGCGGACGTGACCACGCCAGAGGGCCGTGCTGCCGCACTGGCTGCATTGCCGCAGGTGGACATCCTGGTCACCAACGCCGGGGGGCCGCCCCCGGGTGACTTCCGCCAGTGGGATCGTGACACCTGGCTGCGTGCGCTGGACGCCAACATGCTCACCCCGATCGAGCTGATCCAGGCGACGGTCGATGGCATGGCCGAGCGGGGTTTCGGGCGCATCGTCAACATCACCTCCGCTGCGGTGAAGGCGCCGATCGACATCCTCGGGCTGTCCAATGGTGCACGCAGTGGGCTGACCGGCTTCATCGCCGGGCTGGCGCGTCAGCCGAAGATCGCTGCGAAGGGGGTGACGATCAACAACCTGCTGCCCGGCCCCTTCGAGACCGAGCGGCTGCGCGTGACCTTCGAGGGCTCCGCGGCCAAGACCGGCCGGCCCATCGAGCAGCTGATGGACGAGAGGCGCGCCACCGTGCCGGCGCGGCGTTTCGGTGACCCGCGCGAGTTCGGCGAGGTCTGCGCCTTCCTGTGCAGCCGCCAGGCCGCATACCTGAACGGGCAGAACATCCTGCTGGACGGCGGTGCCTACCCGGGCACGTTCTGATCAGCCCCCGGAAATTCCGCTCCATCGCCTGGGTTCCGGTGGTGGAGACGCTGCCGTGCGAAGAAGAACGTACCTGGCCGACCTGCGGGGTCCCCCTTGCCATGACTGGAGGCTGACTGCTTCAGGTTCCGTTCGAGGTTTCAGCAAACCTGCGGTCGGGACAGGGGCGGCGGCGACGCGTGTTCAGTGGCTTGTCGGTCGGGCCGCCAAGCTCTTCAGTGCTGCCACCGCTTCGTCCACCCGATCACAGGCCACCTGCTGGGTGTGCGCCTGGTTGCCCTGGCGCCAGAGCGCGTACAGCCAGTCGAAGAACGGCGGCGCAGTGCGGCGGTGTTGGAAGATGCGGTCCTGCAGCTCCCGGGCCTGGGCGTCCAGGTCGCTGCGCTGCGGGTCGGCCAGGGCCTCCTCCCAGATCTTCGCCCAGCGTTCCTGCATCGACTTCAGCCGGTCGACGACGCGTTTCTGCTCACTGGCCATCTGGTGCAGCAGCAGCAGCCCCGGCACGATGGGGGAGAGCACCTTGAGCAGCCACACCTGCACCGGCATGTTCTCCACCAGCGCCGGCAGCAGCGCCAGCAGCCACAGCCCCCAGAACAGCGCCCGCAGCCAGTCCCCGTAGCGGTCCCGCTGGCGCAGGTCCCACTGCAGGTTCTGGGACTGGCAGACCAGCCGTGCCAGCGCCAGCGGCAGATCGTCCAGGGTATGCCGGCCGCTGTCGGGACGCAGCCATCCCTCGGACTCCGGTTTTTTGCGCCTGAGCGCTACGGCAACTGCACTCGGGTCGTACCAGTTCGTGGGGTCGTCATCCTTCAGTGCGCGGGACGGCTGCGCGGCATCGAACACCTGGGCGCGGCGCATCTCGTCGTCGCTGGTGGTGGTACCGGCCTGTGGCCAGGGCATCTGCAGCAGTTCGGTGTCGAACAGCTCCTGCACATGCGCCGCATCGCTGCGCCAGCGCTGCTGCCGGGCGGGGATCCAGAAGGCGTTCAGCAGCGCCACCGCCAGACCGAACAGCGGCCCGACCCAGAGCGGCACGGCTGCCGCAGCCTGCGCCAGGTCGGGCCTCCACGTTCCCAGGCCGCCGAACAGCGCCAGTGCAATGCCCACCACAACCAGCGTCAGTTGCAGGCCCATCAGCCGCTTGACCCGGCTGTAGAGCAGCTTCTGCGCCAGCAGCCAGGAGCGCAGTTGCGGCTCGTTCTGCCGGGCCTCGATGCGGTGCGGGCTGTTCATGTCAAAGCCTCCCAGATGCAGGTGTGCGCATGTGCCGCATTCTCACGGGCGCGCAGCGGTCTGGTTCGTGCCCGTTGCACCGGTCACCCCGGCTCGAAGGTGAACACCTCCCGCACCCGCAGCCGCAGCGCGTCGGCCACCTGCTGCAGCCGTTCTGCGGCCACGCCGCGGTAGCGGGTGGCTTCCCAGCGCTGCACCTGCTGCTCGGCCAGCTGCATGCGCTCGGCCAGCTCCCGGTGCGTCAGCCGGCGGGCGATGCGGGCCTTGATCAGCGCCTCGCCGATGCCGACGATGGAGTCCGCCTCCAGCGTGGTCGGTTCAGTCCTCTGCAGGGCGTCGTAGTCGGCCAGCTCGGCCTCCAGGGCGCTGAGCTGGTCCTCCCACCCCGCCCGCATGGCCTGCGCCACCTTCGGGTGCGGGTGCGGTGCCTGCGCAGAGGCCAGCATGCCGCGGAAGCGCTCGGCCTGATGTTGTGTGAACTGCTGTTGGCGCTGATTGGTGATCACAAGAGGCACTCCTGGGGATCGATGACCACGATGCCCTTGGGCAGGCCATTGCGGTCAAACTGAAAGAACTCCCGCATCGACAGGCCGAGGCCATCGGCCGGTGCATCGGCGATGTACAGATCGCAGCGCCACGGCCCCGCAGGCACGTTGGAAGCCTGTGCGCTGCGGCTGCGCCACAGCCGTTCATCGAGGCGGTCCAGGTCCACGCCTGCCGTGTCCCAGCAGGCATCGACATCGTCCGGCGCCGCCTTGCGGGTGACAAAGCTGCCGTCCACATCCACCCGGCGGCATCCGGCCCGTGCCAGCAGCCGCAGCACCTCGCCCAACTCCTGCAGCAACGCATCCCGTTGGGCCGTACCGCCAAACCGCTCGCACAGCTCCACCCAGGTGGCGGCGTGCTCACCGGGCGGCAACTGGCCTGAGACGGCATCGAAGGGGGGGATCACGACACAATTCTAGTGTTGTGTCGATGGCCTGGCAAACGGGGATGGGGGGGGTGGGGGTGGGGCTGGCCGCGAATCGGCCGTCTGCGCGCGGTTGCGAAAAGAGCGCAACGAGTGCAAAATAAGTGCATCCTGACTGCGTGGAGTGGCGCCATGAGCACCGTACTGCAACAGCCCTTTGCCGAGCAGTTCCGCGAGCCGGATACGCCCTACCTGTCGCCGGCCCGGATCGGGGACTGTTTTGGCTTCAAAGTCCAGGAACTGGCCGAGCGCGCCCACGTGCACCGCAACACGCCGACGGCCAGGCCGCATGCGCCGCAGTTGCAGAAGTACCTGCAGGACATGGTTCGGGCGTTGGCCGTGGCCACCGAGATGACCGGCGATGAAAACCGCGCGGCGTTCCTGCTGCGCAATGAACCGCTGCGCGCCTTCGGCTACAAAACGGCCGATGCGCTGATCCAGGATGGGCGGGCCGATGCGGTCATCGCCTACCTGGAGTCGCTGGCGGGCGGCGCGGCGGGATGATCCCGAGCATCACCCTTGGCGAGAGCAAAGACGAAGTCTGCTGCCGCGTCATCTCGCCCGCTTACGCGGGTACACCGTTGTCTGGCATGGGGGCGGCGCGCCAGGGCGGCCGCTTCAACCGGCCGGGGCAGGAGGTGCTCTATCTGGCGCTGGATGAAACCACCGCCCTGGCCGAATACAGGCAGGACAACCCCTGGCTGCGCCCGGGAACGATCTGCACCTTCTTCGTCCGTGGGTTGCGGGTGGCCGACCTGCGCAGCGGCTTCGACCCGAAGCGGTGGCCCGCGTTGTGGGCTGACTTCGCAGTGGACTGGCGGGCCGAATGGTTCGGCAAATCGATCGAGCCGCCCACCTGGTACATGGCCGACGATGTGGTCGCCGATCGCCTGGACGGGATCCTGTTCCCTTCGCAGGTCCATCCCGGCGGCATCAATCTGGTGGTCTACCGGAGTTCAGGCCGGCCTGCCCACCAATTGCGCGTCTACGACCCCGACGGTGCGTTGCCCAAAATCCCGCCGCCGCGATAGGTTGTAACGAACAGGCCGGCAAGGCGCCGAGCTGCTGACGAACCCGTCAAGGCGCGCCGGCTTCGAATTCAGCCGAGTGTGGAACCCAAATCCCCCTAACCCCCCTTTGTCAAAGGGGGGAATGGAAGGCGAAGGCTTGGGCAGTCGGATCCATTCACCCAAAACGCCGCAGGCTACCCGCGTTGCTCCCCCTTTGAAAAAGGGGGCCGGGGGGATTTGGGGCACTTGCCATGCGTCTGCCTGAACCGGCTGCAAATTCAGCCGTCTGTGGGCCGGACTCACCGTCCCCAAGTCAGCAAGCGCACAGTCTTAACCGGCTGCAAATTCAGCCGTCTGTGGGCCGAGAAGCTGACGCCAGCGCTCGGTGAAATCTCGTCTTAACCGGCTGCAAATTCAGCCGTCTGTGGGCCTTCAAAGCCGGCTATGACACGGTGACCGTGATCAAGTCTTAACCGGCTGCAAATTCAGCCGTCTGTGGGCCCCGTGACTGGCGCGGTCACGGCAGGCACCAAGAAGTCTTAACCGGCTGCAAATTCAGCCGTCTGTGGGCCCCCCTCCCTGGGAAGCAAGCATTGGCGCGGCTTGCAGAGGCGAAATGGGCGCTCAGCGACAACACTGCTGTCGCTGTGGTCAATTTCGACCTCTAAACGCCGCTTTCTTCAATGAAATCAAACATGGGCGCTCGTTTCTTCAAGCGACTCGTGAGGTGGTCTGCGCAGGCCATTGATTTTAAAAGAGCGGGACCGCCGAGCTGACACGCTGCGGCTGGCTGCGAGTTTCGCACTTTTGCGCCGCCGGCAGGAGCGTCCTCACACGATCCAGAACGGCTCCTGTCGCTCGGGCGCGCCGCCTTCGCCCTGGGTCCGCGTGCCGCGGCGGCAGGCGCGGCAGATGGGGCGCAGCAGGGCGCGGTCGGCCTCGGCGTCCAGCATCACGTTCAGGCGCTGCTGCAGGGCGCCCACGGCGTCGTGGTCCAGGGCGCAGAGGTACAGGCTCTTCTGCACCCGGTCCCCGTGCGCCAGTGCCACACGGGCCACGCGCTGCAGGCGGCGGGGCTCGCCGATGTCGTAGCTGAGGGTCCAGAGCCGGGGCTTCATGGGGCGGGCTGCGTCGCCGCGGTCACTGCAGCACCGCCGGGGTATAGAGACCGGCGTCGCCGCTGCGGTAGACCTGGGCCAGGCGGCGCACCTGGGCGTCGATGATCCGGCGCAGGTCCTGCAGCTCCGCGCCGGCGCCTTCGGGCGGCTGGCGCTCGGTGTTCAGGCGCACCTCGATGGCACGGATGAAGCGCTTCACCGCCGCGGGCGTCAGGGTGTACACGCCGCCGCGCTCGATGAAGTCCTCCGGCAGCAACCCGCCGTTCAGGCACAGGTGCAGCAGCACCCGGTCCACCACCACCGCGCGGAACTCCTCCATCAGGTCGGAGGCCAGCGCCATGTGGCCGGATTTGACCGCATGCAGGTGCCCCAGCCAGGGCGTGAGCCCGCGCGCCTGGATCAGCCCGGCCACCGCGTGGTACAGCAGGGTGTAGCCCAGGTCCAGCAGGGCGTTGATGGGGTCGCGGCCGGCCTGCTGCTCGCGGGCGCCGAAGGTCCAAGTCGGCGCCAGCCAGTGCCGCCAGGCGCCGAAGTAGGCCGCCGCCCCGGCGCCCTCCAGCCCGCGCAGGGTGTCCAGGTCCGGCGCGGTCTTGAGCCGGCCGCGCAGGTCCCGCAGCTGCAGCAGGGCGGCCTGCACCGGCGGCGCCGGCCTGGGCACGGCGGTGGCGGGCATAGGCGGCCAGGGTGCGGGCGGCGTTGGCAAGTTTGCCGTGCACGAAGTGGCGCGCCAGTGCCAGGTTCAGCGCCGCATCCGCCTGCGCCGCAAACTGGGCCTGCTGCAGTCGCACCGCGTCACCACCAGGCGGCTCCATGCGGCCGTAGAAGCGGCCCATGCGGCTGGTCAGCACCACAGGGATGCCGTGCTGCATGCAGCACACCAGCGCCGCGGTGGTCACCGTGTTGCGGCCCATCAGCATCACCAGGTCCACATTCACCGCCGGCAGCTCCAGCAGCAGCTCCTGCTCGCGGCGCACCAGCAGGCGGCGGTTCTCGGTGTGCAGGCTGGCGGCCGGGTCCACCAGGTAGAGGGTGCGCTGCAGGCTGGGCAGCGGGGCGGGGGCGAACCGGTCAAGGGTTGCCGCGATTCCGGGATCCGGCAGGGCCTGTGCGGCGGTGTCAGGGTTGGTGTCGGGGCCGGGGCCGGGGCCGGGGCTGGCGTCGTCGGACTCATGTCCCGCGCCGGTGGGTTGCGCTACGGGGCGGACCGCAACGGCGGCGGCCGGGCGCGTCAAGCCCATCCCCAGCTCGGCCCGGGCCGCCTCCACCACCTTGCGTGCCGGCAGCGCCAGGTCGTGCTGCGGCAGGCCGCTGAACTGTTCGGCGGTGGCGTCAACGCGCTTCTCGCGCTACGAGAACGGCAAGACCAAGCCGCCGCTCGCCCTGGTCAACTTGTTCAAGCTGTTGGATCGTCACCCCGAATTGCTCAACGAGGTCAGAACCGCCTGACCTTCTCGAATCTCGCCGCAAAGATCCCGAGGTGCCTACAGAGTTCGCTCAGGGTTCGGCAATGCTTTGGTGAACCGCCGCTTCGATGGTCTCCATCACGCTCGCCAACGCCTGCAGCACCTGCGCATTGCCAAAGCGCAGCACCCGCAGGCCCAGTGCTTCCAGCACCTGCGTGCGTTGCAGGTCATAGGCCTGAGCGTCGGCTGCACTGTGCTGCGCCCCATCCAACTCGACCACCCACCGCGCCGCAGCGCAGTAGAAGTCAACGATGTACCCCGCGATGGGCTCTGCCGGTAGAAGGGCAGGCCCGCCACCTGCTTGCAACGCAGCTGTGCCCACAGGACCTGTTCCGCCTGCGTTGTGTTGCAGCGCAATTCCCGCGCCCGGGACTTGAGTGTTCTTTGGTAGGGCAGCATGGGAAACCCATTGTGAATGGAGCTGAATTGACCTGAATGGGAGGGGTGAAAATCCCCCCTCACCCCCCTTTTCCAAAGGGGGGAATAGGCAGGGACGGTGTCGTCGCAGATGCCCTCCCGACCGATCGAACCATTTCGCCCCCCTTTGAAAAAGGGGGGTTGGGGGGATTTCGGGCCATCCCCAGGCACCATCCCTGACCGGCTGCAATTTCAGCCGTGGGGTGGGCGCCGTCTGGCGCCGGCGGGCAAGCCGCTCACCACAGCGACAGGAACAGCTTCAGCGGTTGGTCGGTGGAAGGGATGAATCCATAGCGTTGGTAGAAGCGCGCGGCGGCTTCATTCTTGGCGTCCACGAACAACCCTGCGATGCCGACCGCCTGCGCGGCCGTGTGGGCACGGTTCACTGCATCGGCCAGCAACAACCGGCCCAAGCCTTGGCCCTGCATATCGGATCGTGTGGCCAGGCGCCCGAGCCGAGTGACCGGGATCTGCCGCGGGTAGCGCTTGGCCTGCCGGGCAGGCAGGTCTTCGGTCAGCACAAACGCCGAGGTCAGGGCGTAGAAGCCCAGGATGCTGAGGGCCTGCACCGGGTAGCCGGACTCCGCCCATGACTGGACGGCCGATTCATCGGCGGGCACAGCGACGAAGCTGCGCGAGATCCCCTTGCCCTGATGCTGGAGCGCAGTCTGCTTCAGCCAGACGTCCAGAGCCTCGACGCCGCAGTCAAACCCGTTTCGGTCGTGGTGCCCAGTCAAGGGTTCCAGTCTGATCATGGCGTCGCGCCGCGTGGCTTTCGAGGGCCGCCTTCAATGCGGCGTTGGGTGGCAGCGGGTTGTCCAGTGCCGCGAGAAACGCCTCGGTGTCCCGGGTGGAAAGGCGGATGACGCGTTCCTGCTCGATGATGCGTTCGGCCTCGCGCAGGGCCGCCTGGACGACGAACTGGTTCAAGGTCGCGCCCGTCAGGCTGGCGGCCATCTCCAAGGTTTCCTGCACGGCCATCGGCACACGGGCCGTGATGCGGCCACGGTCAAGCGTTCCGGTTGTCATGGGAGGGCTCCATCGGGTTCGATGGGCAAAGCCTAGCAGGCTGGTGCCAGGTTGTCACCAGCCAGCCTGCGTTCCGGCGCGACACCCCGTCGCCCGGTCACCGTGCTGGCGCTGGTCCCCCATCAGCTGCTGGAGCGTGCCTTTCAAGACACAGGCATCGCCCGGTGACGGGGAACCGGCTGCAATTTCAGCCGTGTGGTGGCCGGGGAAGTGATTACGAGAATCCGCATGTGTGCTATGTCTTAACCGGCTGCAATTTCAGCCGTGTGGTGGCCGCGCTTGAGGACGTCTGGGTCAACGGCATCGGGTCTTAACCGGCTGCAATTCCAGCCGTGTGGTGGCCGTATGCAAATCGGAGCACACAAGAACAAAGAAAGTCTTAACCGGCTGCAATTCCAGCCGTGTGGTGGCCCGATCATCTACATGATAAGAGGTCTGTACATGTCTTAACCGGCTGCAATTCCAGCCGTGTGGTGGCCGGAGCTACCGGCGATGAGGTGGTAGTGATCAAGTCTAAACCGGCTGCAATTCCAGCCGTGTGGTGGCCTGTGGAACACCACGGGGAACCTGTTCGTGGTGTCTAAACCGGCTGCAATTCCAGCCGTGTGGTGGCCGAAAAAGGGCCGGGTACACGCTCGTTGAGGAGTCTAAACCGGCTGCAATTCCAGCCGTGTGGTGGCCCAAGCCCTTGCGGTGCTCGAAGAAACTTCGGTTGTCTAAACCGGCTGCAATTCCAGCCGTGTGGTGGCCACAACATTCCGTGGTTGTACGCGTGGCGGTAAAGTCTAAACCGGCTGCAATTCCAGCCGTGTGGTGGCCAATACCGGCAAGGAGGTGATCACTGTGCGGAACAAAGTCTAAACCGGCTGCAATTCCAGCCGTGTGGTGGCCGGGGGCGGATCGGTCTTGATCAAGATCGGGGAGTCTAAACCGGCTGCAATTCCAGCCGTGTGGTGGCCCCAACTTGGTGTGCCAGCGGCGACGCTGTACGTCTAAACCGGCTGCAATTCCAGCCGTGTGGTGGCCGCAGGAATGGTCGTCCACGAGGATTCCAAAGAGTCTAAACCGGCTGCAATTCCAGCCGTGTGGTGGCCGCCAACGCCGCGATTCAAGCTGTGTGGCAAGCGTCTAAACCGGCTGCAATTCCAGCCGTGTGGTGGCCACTCGTCGCGGTTTTTTCGGCCATGCACTTTCGTCTAAACCGGCTGCAATTCCAGCCGTGTGGTGGCCTCTGATCGATCGGCCTGCACACCCGCCACCTGGTCTAAACCGGCTGCAATTCCAGCCGTGTGGTGGCCCCCCCCTCCCTGGGAAGCGAGCATTGGCGCGGCTTGCAGAGGCGAAATCGGCGCTCAGCGATAACACTGCTGATGTCGTGGTCAATTTCGGCCTCCAAACGCCACTTTTGTCAATGGAATCAACCATGGGCGCTCGATTGTTCAAGCGCTGACGCAAGAGTAGCCTACAAGCTGTTGAATTGTCAAAGAGCAGCAGGTGCGGCGAACCGCGCCTGGTTCGGGGGCGGTGACCGGCCGACGGGGGCCGGTGCCGTGCCCCGGTGATGCGATCAGCGGGTGCGCGGCTTGCGGCTCAGGCCGCGCAGGCCGGGGCTGGTGGCGTGCAGGGTCTCCAGGCTTTGGCGGGTGGTGCGAGGAAACTCGGCGGTGACTCTGTCATTGTCGACGAACCATTCGTAGTTTTTGGTTTCAGCGTCTGCGCCGGGCTTGGGTGGGTGGTTTTGTGGATAGTGCACAGGGTACCTGACCTGGCCGGGGTCGCCGATGAGTTGTAGTGCGCGCACCACCGCGGGATCGGTTTTCTGCAGGCGCGTCATGTGGGTTTGGGCGCAGGAATGCGCCACGGTGGTTGAATCTCCGGCCATTGACGGGCTGGCCGGTGCTGAAAAGTCGGTCTGCCGGTAGCGTGTCGCGCGGTCCGTGAGCTTCAGCCCGGTGAACTGAATTTTCACGCTGCCCAGCCCGATGGGTTTGCCCATGCCGATCTTGTGCTCGAAATTTTCGGTCGGGTGCAGCGCGGCACAGAGGCTTTCCAGCTCCGCGCCGCTGAGGTTGGCGAAGCGCACGGAAAAATCAAAGCCGTTGCCGGCGGACAGTGGGGTGATGCGCACCTTCTGTTCGACGGTTTGTGGATCCGCCGGGTGATGGCTGGCCCATGGCGGGCGGCCCGCCGGGTCGGGTTGGCCGAGGCTGTTGAGCGGCCGGACCCGCCGGTCGGCGTCGCGCAGGGCATGCAGGTAGGCCTTGCGGCCCTGCCATTGGTGGTCCTGGGGCTTGAACCAGAGCTCAGCCTTGGTGGGGGCTGCGGTTGCACCGGCGGGGTTGCCGCGGCGGCGGAAGTACATCGCCGGAGACGGCGGCTTGGGGCTGGAGAGGATCTTCAGCGTGACCTCCGGTTCGCAGCGCGGGGCCCTGCCGTCTGACGGAAGGGCGGCCGTGAAGCGGAGCTTGCCCATCCTGGCGAGGATGGGGTTGTGGTCGGACGCATTTCCCGGTGGCAGGCGCTGAGCATCGCTGCGCAGGGGCCGCAGCTGCACGGTGCCGAAGAGCAGTTCGCTGGGGGAGAGGCGCTCCACGGGGCGAGTCGGGTCACTGAGCAGGGGGGCGTCTGCGCGGGCACCGTTCGTCTGGGCCAGGAACTCGGCGGTGGAGTGCTCCAGCGACCGGCGCCAGAGGTTGGAGTAGCTGATTTCGGCGATGCTCAGCCCACCGGTGGCAGGTCGGAAGTAGACGAGGTCGTTGTGCTTGGGCCGCAGTGCGCGGTGCGCGTTGCGGCGTTCCAGCCCACCGTAAATCACCGCCGGTGTGCCATCGTTGCGGCGCTGGCCCAGCGGGTGGTAGGGCCGGATGTGTTCGGGCTTCAGGTTTGCTTCCTTGTCCTGGGTAGCGGTCATCGCGTCGGCGATCTGACAGAACCGGGTGACGACGTCCTCGGGCACGGGAAGGATGTGAAAGCGGTCGATCAGTTCCTTGTCCGTCACCGCGCGGTTTTCGGTGGCAGCGCTGGCCAGGTAGGCCTGGGCTTCTGCCCGCACTTGCTCCTGCTTGGTCGAAAAGGGAACAAACACCTCATGTCGGCGACCATCGGTCTCCTCCTTGCCAGTGGGCAGGTCACGGCCTTCGGCACGCATGATGCGCAGGAGCCCGCGCTGGTGACCGGCCGGGATCTTTCCGCCTGGCAAATCAGTCGGGAGCAGGACGGGGTCGCCCGGGAGCCGGCGCACGCCGAGCAACAGCCGGCCCTTCTCCTTCAGGTGCAGGGCATCGACCTCCTGCTTGACCGTGAAATGCAGGCAGGGCACATCGTTGTCGGGCTCGATCCTGGCACTGAGACGGTCCTGCATCACTGCGGTAAGCAGCCTGTCGTGCGGGCCAGACGTACCGGCCGCTTGGCCCGCACTCGGGCCGCTCTCGGGAAGGAATCGGCTAAGGTCGGTGGAGCGGTTGGCGAAGAGTGATTTGAGCGGGGCAGCTTGGCCGATCTGGACCAGCGCCCGATAGTCGGGGTGAATGGGCAGCCGGATGTCGCCATGGCGGTCCCCCCAGGGAAGCTGAACGGGGGGCAAGGCCAACATTTGCAGCCACAGGCCCGGGCGACCCTCCAGACGGATCAGGCGACCGAGGGCGCCGGGCGAGCCGGCCGTCTTGTCCATCTGCTGCATGTCGGTCACCCAACGCACCGAGTCCTGCCGGTCCGTGGCCGCCCGCAGCCGCGACGCCGTCAGCGACTCGTGCAGGCTGCTCAGCAGCCCGCGCAGGCTGGTGGCGGGGATGGCGAGTTGGCCGCCGAGGCGGTACGCTGCCTTGAGTGCGGGTGTGTTGGGCTTCTGCAGCGCCGCGTCGGCATCGTCGGCCCCGAAGAACACCGGTGTGGTGGTGGTCAGCCGGCAGCGCAACTCGCCGTGCAGGGCATCGGCGGCATAGCGAGCGTGGCTGTGGTGGGCGGCGCGGCCCTCGCGCAGGGCGTCGGCATCGACCCAGGGCAGGTGCGGGTCGTCTGGCCGCGGGGTGGGGAAGGGGATGAGGACGTAGGGGTTGTGGAAGCGGTCCGGCTCGGCCTCGGCGGCCCCAGCGGGTGGAAGCGGCAGGGCTGGGGTTTCCGGGGGCGTCGGCGCTGCCTGGGCTGCAGCCGCGGCGAGGTCGGCGCCCGGCAGGGTGTCGGGCGCCGGTGGCAGCGCGGCGGCCCAGGCGGCCAGCGCCTCGGGCAGGGTGGGCAGGCCGCTGCCGTGCGGCAGGTGGGCCGGGCCGCTCTGCAGCGCCCGGGCCAGGCGGGCGGCGCAGTCGCTGGTGGACTGGCCCCAGCCTTTGGAGGCACCGTAGCCCAGCGGGATGTCGCCGTCGTCCAGGTCGCGCAGCACATGGGCGAGCAGGCCGAGCGCCCGGGCGCTGCTGCCGGGGCAGCGGGCCTCGACACGGGCCAGGCGCTGCAGGTCCAGCTCCAGCCGGCCGGTGAGGGTAGGGCAGTCCAGCACCTGGACGGCGAATTTGGCGCTGTCCTTGCCGCCGCCGGTGAGGCGGTCGATGGCCAGCAGGTGCTGCACGGGGGTGGCGCAGCCCTGTTCGTCGACGAAGTCGCTGCAGCGCAGCAGGGCGCGCCAGCCGGGGGCGCCGAAGAGCAGGGTGGCCAGGTCGAGTTCGTCGCGGCCGAGGCGGTGGGCCAGGTCGGCCAGGCCATTCACGCCGGGCACCTCATAACCGGCCGCAGCGGGTTGGCCCACCGTGCGCAGGATGCGTTCGGCCTGCGCCCGCAGGGCGCCGTGCAGGCTGTGCGCGGGCAGCAGGCCGCGGCCCTGGTGGTCGCGGCGGGGCAGGCCGTCGGGTTCGCCGCTGCCGGCCTTCTTGCGGCTGTTGGCCTGGTAGACCAGGAAGGGGCTGTGGAAGCGCAGCCGCAGGCCGGGCAGGCTCAGCCAGGCGCCGCTCGGCAGACTCAGTGCAGCGGCGCGCAGGCGCGTTTGCACAGGGGCCAGGCCGGGGTGGCTCCAGAGGTTGTGGGGTTGCAGGCCGCTGCCGGTCGGCCATGGGGCGGCGGTTGGCGCGGGCGGGGCTGCCTTGGAGGTCGCCGGGATCCCGGCCAGGGTCCCGGCCTGGGTACGGGCATGTGTGTGGGCCTGGGCGGCCAGGTCAACGCGCTGGCCGGGGCGGGGCCTGGCGGGTGATGCACTGGATGCGGCCGGCGCGGCGGGCGGTGGCGCGGCGGCTTTCCCAGTGAGCTGCGCCCAAAGTGCCGCTGCACTGTCGATGCGCTGCACCTGGGCTGCGGACCAGCCGATGCGCCCCTGGTCGGCCGCCTGGCCGGCGCCCAGGCGCAGGGGGCTGGCGTCGTCCCCGGCCAGGGCCAGCAGGCCGAGCAGGGTGGTGATGTCGTCCTCAGTCAGCCCGGCACCGCGGGCGGCATTCAAACTGAAACTGCACACCCGGCGGCAGCACGGATTGCAGGTAGAGGCGCTGGTGTTCGGCCGCGCCGCTGTGGCGGTGCGGCTGACGTGGGGCAGGTGGGCGACGTGGGGATGCCCTCGGTGGCGAAATCCGGCAGCGGGCTGTCCGGGGGGGCAGGCTGGTGGGGTCGGCGTAGAGGGTGACGAGCTCGACCAGCCCGGCGCGGGTGGAGGCGGCAGCGGCACCGGCAGCCTGGACGCCGCCAACATCACCTCTTCGGCGCCGAACAGGCGGGCCTGCAGGTCCTGCGGCAGCCCGGCGCGGCGGGCCAGTGCGGCCAGCGCGCCCTTGAAGCTGCTGGCGGGGATGCAGGGGCGGCCTCGATGGTCCCGGGCCACGGCGGCGACGTGGCGGTCCGTGTGGGCCTCGGTGTCGCCGGCGGCACCGGGTGCGGCAGCGGGTGCGGCGTCCCGGCCGGGGCGATCGGGCAGGGTGATGGCGTCGTCCCGCCCGCTGCCCAGGTGCAGCGGCGTGCGCAGGGTGATGCGGCCGCTCAGCCGCCAGAGGGGGAAGAGGCCGTCGCGCTGCACGCGGGCGGGTGCTGCGCGGATGCCGGCAGGGGTGGCGACGATGGCGGCGGACGCGTCCGCGGGGGCGGCTGTGGCGGCTGGAGTGGTGGGATCCGTGGCGCGGGTCATGGTGGGCGGTCCTTGCTCGGCTCCGGGTCAGGAGGTTGGGGGTGGCCGTGCTGGGGCCGAGGGCGACTTCGCCGTACCCCAGGCTGGGCAGGTAGGGTGGTCGGTCCAGTGGCCGCCGTGTTCGGCCACCACGGCGGCGCTCAGGCCCAGGCCCTGGCGCCGCCAGGCCTGCAACTGCGCGCGGGCGGCCGCCACATCGGGCCCGACGGTGAAGACGAAGACGCTGCCCGCCTCGGTCAACACCAGGGGGCGGTAGCGGGGCTGGCCGTCGGCGGGGAGCCCGCGTCGGCCGTGCAGCCAGGAGCCGCCGACCAGGCGCTGGGTGGCGAAGAAGTGGCTGAGGGTGAGGGCAGGGGCCTGTGGCGGCTGCGCTCCCTGCTGCAGGGCATCGAAGGCGGCGCGGTAGACCGCGGTCAGGTCGGCCTGCGGCGCTGCTGCGCCTCCCGGCACGGCCACGGCGCTGAGGGGGAACAGCAGCGCATCGCTGGCCAGCAGCAGCGGCAGGCGGTCGCCCGGGCGCAGCAGGTTCACATCCCGTTCGGCCCAGACGGGGCGGTGGCCTGCGTCGCCGTCCGCCAGTGCGCGGACCTGCACCCGGGCATCGGTTTTGCCCAGCGGCGCCAGGCCGTGGGCCAGCAGTTCCTCCAGCTCGGCCCAGGCGCGGCGGCGTTCGCCGTCGTCGGGCAGGGTGCCGAGGTCCAGGTCGAACAGCCAGCGGGTGAGCGGCCGGCCGGCGGCGTCCTGTGGGGCCATTTGGCACTGGTAGGCGAACAGGGCACCGCCCTCCTCGGTGACGCGGGCCTGGCCGCGGCCGTCGATGGCGGTGCGCACACGCAGGTAGGGATGGGTTTCGCCCCAGCCCTGTTTGGCGCGGGCCAGGGTGAAGTCCCCGTCCTTCCAGTCGGTCTGGAAGGCGATGACGCCGGGGGCCCCCGGTGGGGTGGGCGGCGGCTCGGCGTGCCGCCAGGCGTCGCGGATCTCGCGGTGGTCCGGGCTGATTTTGACGCTCACCAGCGACTGGGGCAGCGGCAGCGGCCGGCCACCGGTGAACGGGGCCGGCAGGGCCTGGCTGCAGCGGAGGGTGTCGAAGTGGCGGGCCAGCGTGCTGCGCCCGGCCAGGTCGGCCAGCGTGGCCACGCCGTGTCGCTGGCAGAGCTGGGTGGCCAGGGCACCGAGCAGGGCGGCACCGGGAATCACCTCGCCGGACTCGAAGACGTTGCCGCGCCGGCTGCGGGTGGACACACACAGCGGCTCGCTGCTGAGGAGGGCGAAGCGGCGGCTTGATGCTGCTGCCGCTGCCACTGCCGGTTGCGGCGCAGCGGCCCGCTGCGTCGCAACCGGCAGCCGTTGCGCCGACACCTCCACCTCCAGCAGCCGGCCGAACCCGACGTTGCGCCAGGCGCCCAGCTGGGTCTGCAGCAGCAGCGCAGCGCGGATCTGCAGGCAGAGTGCGTCGATTTCGGTGGGCAGGGCCCAGGTGGTCCAGCGGCCGGCAAAGCGCAGTGCGGCACCCGGGGCGGCCACCTGCTCCACCTGCAGCAGGGCGCCCGCCGCGACGCTGCCGGTGTCGGCATCGATGCGCACCCGGGCGGCGTCCAGGTCATGGCAGGGTGCGGCGGGGTCGAAGGGCTGGCCCTCCACCGTCGTGAGCCGCAGGTCGGCGCTGAGCAGCCGAACCCGCTGAGCGCCGTCCTGCACGCCGAAGCGGGGCGGCCGAACCAGCGGTCGGCATCGGCCCCGCCGAGTTCGGCACCGTGGGCAGTCCAGGCTTCTGCGATGCGCCCGGCCAGCAGGCTGCCGGGCAGCACCGGCCGGCCCTGGGGGTCGGTGAGCAGGGTGGCGTGCAGCCCGAATCGGCCGGGGTCGTTGCCGTGCACCAGGTACGGTGCGGCCAGGGTGACGGCCAGGTCGATGCCGTAGAGGGAACGGTCGGTGGTGTTCATGCGCCGGCTCCTTCGGCGGCCGCGGTGGGGCCTGCAGTGGGGGTGGCCGTCTCGGCGGGTGGCGCGGACCAGTGGGGCAGGTAGTCCCAGAGTTCCAGCAGGGTGATCCAGGCGGCCAGGTCACGGGGCTGGATCAGGTCGGTCCAGAGCACGCTGTCGTCCAGCGCGGGCAGCCGCTCGGGCCAGGCGCGGCCCTCCGGGTGCACCGCGCGCCAGCAGGCCTGCCAGCGCGGCTGGGCGGCGGCATCGGCCACCGCGCCGTGCACCTGCAGCCAGCTGCGCCGCAACAGGCGGTGGGCGGGGTCGCCGGGGAGCACCCGCTCGACCATCAGCCGGGCCGCACGCAGCAGGGCGGAGCGGGGCAGCAGGGGCTTCAGGTCCGGCAGGTTGCGGCGCAGGGTGGCCAGTGCGGCGGGTGTAAGGGTCAGGTCGGGCCAGCCCAGGCCACTGCCGGGGTAGCGGGTGGCGAGGAAACCGTCCAGGTCCCCTCCGGCCTGGTCGAAGTTCTCCAGCAGCATCCAGTTCAGGCTGTCGGCGTTGTGGCGAACCTTTTTGCCGCGTTCGGCCAGCCGGCGGGCCAGCTGCGAGATGCCGGAGATGGGCGCCTGCAAATGGCAGAGCACCAGGCCGCAGGCGTGGGTGAGGCGTTTGTCGCTGTCCTCGGCCGCGGCATCGGCCGGCCAACGCAGCCCGGCGGTGGCTTCGAAGAACAGATCCGCCAGCTCCAGTGCACACCAGCCGGGCAGCACCAGCATCAGCTCGTCGCCACCCCAGAGCAGGGTCTCCAGGCGCAGCGCGCCGGTGGCGGTCTGCCAGCGCGGCTCGCTGCGGGCACGTTCGACCACCTCGGCCAGGAAGCGTCGCCGCGCCAGGCTGTAGTGGGCCTCCCAGGCGCGCACTTCCTCGGCACCGCCGCAGTCGCGCAGGCGCTGGCCGAAGCCGTTGCCGTCCGCATAGAACACGCCGATCTTGCCCACCAGGGTGGCGGGCTCGACGCTCAGGCAAGGCTCCTGGGCCAGGTCCTCGAAGTCCGCCGTATAGCGCAGGCCCCGCCAGTGCGGGTTCTGCTCCGCCGGGGGCAGTTGGGCCAGCTCCTGCTCGTAGAGGTCCTGCTTGTGCTCCCGGCCATGTCCGCGGCGGACCGCGACCGAGGCGCTCACCGGGGTGTCACGGCTGCCCTTGACGCTGTCCTTCGCGCTGGCCGGTCGGCGCTCGTCGATCCGGCAGGGGCCCTCGGCCACATCGGCCAGGCCCACCGGCGAAAACGACAGAGAGCGCATCTGCCGCCAACGGCCAGCGTGCAGGGTGGCATCGGCAGCGCTGTGGAAGCCCTCGGCCGCCGCGGCCTCCACCACGAAGCTGCCATGGCGGTAGAGCGGGTGCCCTCTCAGTTCGGCACGGATGGCCTCGGCCAGGGCCGGTGCATCCTGCCCGGGGTGCAGCTCGAACAGGCCGGTGGAGGCGCCGGTCTTCACCGCCGTCATGCGGTCGCTGAAGCGCCTGGCCATCTCCTGCACCGCCTGCAGCAGCATCAGGCTGCCGCCGCGGCGGGTGGAGAGGTCCTCCGTGTCGTCGATGCAGGCGGCGAGGTTGACGGCTTCGATGCGCAGCAGGTGGGGCATGGGGTTCTCCGGACTCAGGTTCAGTCGCAGGTTCAGGGGCCGGGTCGATGGGGTTCAGGGCAGAGGGGTCCAGGTGAAGCGTCCGCAGCCCAGGGTGGTTTTCTGGCCCAGGCCCAGCCACTGGCCCCAGTACAGCAGGGCCGCCTCCAGCCGGCAGCGCGCGGCGTCGGCACTGGCGGGGTAGATCAGGCTGCCGGTGATGCCGGGCAGCACCAGCCGCCGCGGCGGCGAACCGGGGCGACTGCGGGCGCTGGCCTGGTAGGTCCACTGCACCTGCCGGGCCGGCTGGTCGGCGGGGGTCAGGGGGGCGATGCTGCGGGCCTCAGGGCCGGCGGACCAGGCAGCGCCGGAGCCGGCCCTGCCGATCAACCCCAGTTCGGCGGCCAGCGCCGGCTCCAGCGTGATCAGGCGCTGGGCCATCGAATCCAGCACACTCCCCAGGCTGGGCCAGGGCAGCTGTCCATGGACGGCGAGCTGCTCGCGCGCTGCGCTGCGCGAGGCCAGCAGCAGGGGGCTGTGCAGGTCGATGCGGTGCAGGCGGCAGGTGGCGCTGCCCGGCAGGGGGTCGGCCGGCGCCTGCGCGCCAGCATCGCCGACGGCCGCAGCGGCCTCGCACCAGCCGGCTTGCCGAGACCACGCCAGCACCGGCGCCGGCGACCCGGGCCGATGCAGTTCAACCTGCTCCCACGTCACAGGGCGTCCCTGGATGCGCTTGGATGCCTGCAGCAGCAAAGCTTCCACCAGCGCAGGCCATTGACCGGCAGCGGAGCCGAACAGGGTGATGCCGAAGGTGATCGGCAGGCGCTCCAGCGTGTCGGGCAGGCTCTGCGGCGGCGGGGTCTGCAGGGCGAAACGGGCCAGGGCCTGGTCACCCTGCGGCCGCAGCAGCGCCAGGGTCTGTGGGGCGTGGGCCAGCAGTGCGGCCTCGACCACGCCGTGGAGCACACCGCCCAGGTGCTCCGGCAACGCCTGCCGACCCGGGCCCAATTCCAGCTGCAGGCCCAGCATCAGCATGTGCGAACCCTCCCGGTGCGCAGCGTCTCGCGCCGGAGGTTGTCGTCATCCTGCAGTTCCGCTCGCCGCGTCTCCACCCGTCCTCCCCGGGCCCCTGGGCCCCTGTCCACCCCGCCCGCCCGGTCGACCCGGTTGCTGGGTCGGGCAGTGCAGGGTGGGGCAGTGCGAGCAGCGATCTTCGCCGCTGCTCAAGGGTTGCGAGTCGAGTCCATTGTTACGAGTTGTGAGGTGGGACTGAGCCTGGAGCGAATCGACGAGGTGACCAGCGCGGCACGGCTGCGCCTGAGCCTGATGCACGCGGTGGCACTCGGCGGCACTCGGTGAGCGAGGGGTTGAAGCGGCCGTGGATGCTGGATGGCGGCACGTTTCCGGGCACGTTCTGACCCGGTGGTCCGGAACTGAAGAGCCGTCCGCGGCGGTCAGCGCCGCAGCGTGGTCACCGCGATGCCGGCCACGATCAGCGCAAACGCCGCCGCATGGTAGGCCTGCGGTGCCTCGCCGATCAGCAGGGTGGACATCAGTGCCGCGAACAGCGGCGTGAGGTTGCTGAAGATGCCGGCGGTGGTCGGGCCGGCCTGGGCCACCGCACGGCCCCAGAACCAGTAGGCCAGCAGCGAGGGGCCGAGCACGATGTACAGCAGCAGCAGCGCCACCAACGGCGTCCATTGCGGTGCGCGTGGGGCCACCACCGCCTCCGCACCGGCGGCGCCCAGCGCCCAGACGATGCCGAACAGCGCCTGCACCAGCAGGAACTCCGACCAGTTCCAGGGCCGCCTGCTGCCGTCGGACGCCACGATGGCCGGCCGGGCCTCACCCTGCATGGACGCGGGCGGGCGCACCAGCAGCCAGCTGTAGCCGGCCCAGCTGGCGGCGGCGGCCAGCATGAACAGGTCGCCCTGGACGAAGTGCACCTGCGCCAGGGCCGCCGGATCGCCCCGGCCCATCACCGTGGCCACGCCGGCCAGCGACAGCGCCGCACCGAGCAGCTGGCGCGGCTGCGGCCGCTCACGGAAGAACAGAGCCCCCACGGTGAGCATCCACAGCGGCATGCTGGAGGCGATCAGCGTCACGTTGATCGGTGTGGAGGTGGTGAGCGCCAGGTACTGCAGCGCGTTGTAGGCGCCCACGCCCAGCAGGCCCAGCACGCTGAAATAGCCCCAGCGTGCCCGGATGGCCGCGCGGCGCTCGGCCGTGGCGAGGGCGGCACGCCCCAGCAGCAGCAGCAGCAGCAGCGCACCGCTCCAGCGCAGGCCGTTGAGCAGCAGCGGCGGCACCAGCGGCACCAGCATGCGCCCGGCCACCGCGTTGCCGGCCCACAGCAGCGGAGGCAGCGTGAGCATCAGGGCCAGGCGTGGGGTGAGCTGCATGTCGGTGCGTCCTGTGCGTCTGGTGGGGGCCGATGGTAGCGGCGCGGTCACGGCTTGCTGACGAACGGGGCATGCCGTCATGTGGCCACGCCCATCGGTGCGGCGCGCTAAGCTCGACTCCGATCACCGCGGTTGCGGCCCGATGCAGTTCACCAACTTCCACAGGAGACTTTTCCATGCCCCGTGCCATCCAGATCCAGCAGTTCGGCGGACCCGAGGTGTTGCAGCTCGTTGACCTGCCGGTGGGTGAACCCGGCCCTGGCGAGATCCGCGTGCGGCACCACGCGGTGGGCCTGAACTTCATCGACGTGTACCAGCGCACCGGCCTGTACCCCAACGCCCTGCCGCTGGGCCTGGGCATGGAAGGCGCCGGTGTGGTGGAGGCGGTGGGCGAGGGCGTCAGCCACCTGCAGCCCGGTGACCGGGTGGCCTACGCCAGCGCCCCGCCGGGGGCCTATTGCGAGCTGCGGGTGATGCCGGCGCGCTGCGTGGTGCAACTGCCCGATGCGATCGATTTCGAGACCGGCGCAGCCATGATGCTCAAGGGCCTGACGGTGCAGTACCTGCTGCGCCGCACCCAGCCGCAGGGGGGGCTGCAGGCGGGCGACTTCATCCTCTTCCACGCCGCCGCCGGCGGGGTGGGGCTGATCGCCTGCCAGTGGGCCCGTGCGATGGGCCTGCAACTGATCGGCACGGCGGGCAGCGATGCCAAGTGCGAGCTGGCCCGGGCGCACGGCGCGGCGCATGTCATCAACTACCAGAGCGAGGACTTCGTCGCCCGGGTCAAGGCCATCACCGGCGGTGCGGGCGTCAGGGCGGTGTACGACTCGATCGGCAAGGACACCTTCGAGCGTTCGCTGGACTGCCTGGCGCCCTTCGGCCTGTTGGCCAGCTACGGCAATGCCTCCGGCCCGGTGGCCGCTTTCAACCTGGGTGTGCTGGGCGCCAAGGGCTCGCTGTACGTGACCCGGCCGACGCTGTTCACCCACATCGCCACCCGCGAGCGCACCCAGGAGATGGCCGACGATCTGTTCGGCATGGTCACCAGCGGGGCGGTGCAGATCCCCATCGAGCAGCGCTGGCCGCTGGAGCAGGTGGCCGAGGCGCACCGCGCGCTGGAGGGCCGCAAGACCACCGGCTGCACGGTGCTGACGCTCTGACGCTCTGACTCGCAGCGCCGCCGCCCGCCAGGGCGGTGGCGCTCACCCCTCGCTGCCGCTGTTCAGGCCGTACTTGCGCACCTTGTCGGCCAGGGTCGTCTTGGGGGTGTTCAGGGCCCGGGCGGTGCGGCCGAGGTGGCCTTCCTGGCGGCGCAGCTCCTCGGCGATGAGCTGGCGCTCGAACTGCTCGACGGCTTCGGACAGCGAGGGGGCCGGCGTCGGCGTGTCGGCGGCGACATCGCGCAGCAGCTCCTGGCGCACGCCCAGCACCAGGCAGTCGGCGGCGTTTTTCAGCTCCCGCACATTGCCCGGCCAGTCGTGGGCCATCAGCCGCTGCAGCTGCGCTGCGCTGAGGGTGGGGGGCGTGCGCTTGTAGCGGCTGGCGGCCAGCAGCATGAAGTGCTCCAGCAGCAGCTGGACGTCCTCGCGCCGCTCGCGCAGCGGGGGCAGGTCGATGGTGACGACGTTGAGCCGGTAATACAGGTCGGCGCGGAAGTTCTGCTCCCGCGAGCGCTGCAGCAGGTCGTCCTTGGTGGCGGCGATGATGCGCACATCCACCGACCGGCGTTCGTTGGAGCCCAGCCGCTCCACCTGCCGGTCCTGCAGCACCCGCAGCAGCTTGATCTGCATGGTCATCGGCATGGACTCCACCTCGTCGAGGAAGAGCGTGCCGCCGCTGGCGTGTTCGATCTTGCCCACGCGGCGGCGCTGCGCCCCGGTGAAGGCCCCCGCCTCGTGGCCGAAGAGTTCGCTGTCGAGCAGGTTGTCGGGCAGGCCGCCGCAGTTCAGCGCCACGAAGGGGGCGTTGCGGCGGTCGGAGAAGTCGTGCAGCGCCTGGGCTACAACTTCCTTGCCGGTGCCGGTCTCGCCGTGGATCAGCACATCCACCGGCGAGCGCGCCACGTCCAGCACCAGGCGGCGCACCGCGTCGATCTGCGGCGTGCTGCCCACCAGGCGGCCCGCCAGGCCGTCGCTGATCTCGAGCGCGCGGCGCAGGCGCACCACCTCCAGCGTCAGGGCCCGCTTGTCCAGGGCACGGCGCACCACCTCCACCAGCGCTTCGGGTGAAAAGGGCTTGGGGATGAAGTCGTAGGCGCCGCTGCGCATGGCCTCGACGGCCAGGCTGACGTCGCCATGGCCGGTGATCATGATCACCGGCAGCTCCGCCTCCAGCGCGTGGCAGGCCCGGATCAGGCTCATGCCGTCGTCGCCCGGCAGGCGCATGTCGGTCACCACCACGCCTGGCCAGCCGGCGTGCAGGCGCGCACGGGCGGCCTCCGCGCTGCCCACGGCCTGCACGCCGATGCCCGCCAGCTGCAGCGCCTGCATGCAGCCCAGCTGCATGGGCAGATCGTCCTCCACGAGCAAGACGGTGAGTTCAGGGTGCATCGGGATCGCTCGGATGGAGGGGCAGGGGGATCGTCGCGGACGTTTCGGACGCTTCGGACGCTTCGGACGCTTCGGACGCCGGGGCCGCCGCAACGCAGGGCATGCGGATCAGGAAGCAGGCACCGCCCTCGGGCCGGTTGTCCGCGGTGAGGTCGCCACCGAACTCGCGCACGATGTCGCGCGAAATGGCCAGCCCCAGCCCGAGGCCGGATCCTACTTCCTTGGTCGTGAAGAAGGGTTCGAACAGGTGCTGGCGCTGCTGCTCGCTCAACCCGGGGCCGCTGTCCTCCACCCGCAGCCAGGCCCAGCCCTCCAGGCTCGGGCTGTGCGCCTCGCCGGGGCGCTGGCCGATGCCGGCACACAGGCGCAGCTCGCGCACCGGGCTGTCGGCCATGGCGTCCAGTGCATTGCCGATCAGGTTGACCAGCACCTGCTGCAGCCGGTTGGCGTCGCACCAGGCCTGGTGGGTACCTGGCAGATCATCGTGGATCAGACGCACCTGCGCCCGGCGCAGGCGCTGCTCGAACAGCAGCAGGGCGCCGCGCACCGCCAGCGCCAGGTCCACCGCCTGCGCATGGGCGGCGGATTTGCGTGCGTAGCCCTTCAGCGGGCCGACGATGTGGCCCATCTGGTCGGCCAGCTGCGCCACCAGGTCGAGGTTCTGCGCCACCACGGCCAGCTCGCCACGGCGCAGGAATTCACTGGCGTTGCCCGACAGGGTGCGGATGCCGCCCAGCGGTTGCGACAGCTCGTGGGTGATGCTGGTGGCCAGCTGGCCCAGCACCGCCATCTTGCCGGCGTGCACCAGCTCGTCCTGGGTCTCGCGCAGGTGGAGTTCGGCCTGCTCACGTTCACGCACCTCGCTGCGCAGGCGCTCATTGGTCTGGTGCAGTGCCGCGGTCCGGCGGGCCACCTGGCGTTCCAGGTCTGCGTTGGCGTTCTCCAGGATCTGCCGCGCCTCCAGCTTGTGACGCAGGATGCGACGCCGCTGCTGCACCAGCACCGACAGCAGCCACAGGCAACCGGCGCCCAGGCTGGCGAGCAGCGCATGGCTGAAGGCCTGTGCGCGCACCGTCTTCAGGTCCACGAAGACCAGCACCCGCCAGTCCATGCCGTCCAGCGCGCGCACCAGGGCCAGCGCCTTGCGCGGCACGGCCGGGCGCCCCACTTCGCCGGGCAGGCCGATCTGACCTTCCTGCTCCGGGCCGTCATCGAGCAGCGAGTCTGGCAGCGCCACCGGGAAGGGCGGCAGCGCCTCTTCGCCGTACAACCGGGCCAGCTGGATGTCCACCCGCTGCTCGTCGCTGAGCCGGGTCAGCGCGGTGTAGCGCCAGCCCGCCTCGGACGACAGGATCACCACCCGCTGGCTGTCGGCCACCAGGGCCGGCGCGCCCAGCATGGCCCAGGTGTCGTCCAGTCCGCCCAGGCCGATCTTGATGGTGGCCACCCCCACCACCCGGGCGCCGTCGTGGATGGGGTGCGAAACGAAGTAGCCCGGCTCGCCGTCCACCGCACCGATGGCGAAATGGCGGCCCACCCGCCCGGACAGGGCCTCCAGGAAATAGGGCCGGAACGTCAGGTCCGCCCCCACCAGGCTGCGCGGCCCCAGGTTGGCGTCGCTGGAGGCCAGCACCATGCCGCGCTCGTCGAGCACGAACACCCGCTGGCTGCCCACATGCCCGTTCAGGCGCAGCAGGTGGGCGTTCACCCGCTGCACCAGGCTGCCGTCCTGCGGGTGGCGCAGCAGCGCCAGCACGTCCGGGTTCAGCTGCACCGTGCCCGGGACATGCTCCAGCCGTCGCACCGACCCCTGCACCGCCGCCGCAAACAGGTCGAGCTTGTGGCGCGACTCCTGGCGCAGCATCTCCAGCCCGCGCTGCTCGCTCAGGCTGTGGCCGGCCCAGCCGCACAGCAGCATGGCCGACACGCCGGCCAGCGCCTGCAAGGTTCGGCGCAGGCGTGCCCGACGGGCCCTCAGCCCGTACAGGCCCGATGCTGGCTCCTGCAGGCTCATGGGCGGGCATTGTCCGATGACCGCGGGGCGCGCCCGGTCATCGCTGGGAACGTCGGGGGGTGCACCGGGGCTCAGTGGTTGAGGATCTTGGACAGGAAATCCTTGGCCCGCGGCGAACGCGCCTCCGGCTTGCCGAAAAAGTCGTCCCTGGAGCAGTCCTCGACGATCTTGCCCGCGTCCATGAAGATCACGCGGTGGCTGACCTTCCTGGCAAACCCCATCTCGTGGGTCACGCACATCATCGTCATGCCCTCCTGGGCCAGCTGCACCATCACGTCCAGCACCTCACCCACCATCTCCGGGTCCAGCGCGCTGGTGGGCTCGTCGAACAGCATCACGATCGGGTCCATGCTCAGCGCCCGGGCGATCGCCACGCGCTGCTGCTGGCCGCCCGAGAGCTGGCCGGGGAACTTGTCCTTGTGCACCATCAGTCCGACGCGGTCGAGCATCTTCAGCCCGCGCGCCTTGGCCTCGTCGGCGTTGCGACCCAGCACCTTGATCTGCGCCAGCGTGAGGTTCTCGGTCACCGACAGGTGCGGGAACAGCTCGAAGTGCTGGAACACCATGCCCACGCGGCTGCGCAGCTTGGGCAGGTTGGTCTTGGGGTCGCTGATGCTGATGCCGTCGACCACGATGTCGCCCTTCTGGAAGGGCTCGAGCGCGTTGACGGTCTTGATCAGCGTGGACTTGCCCGAGCCCGACGGGCCGCAGACCACCACCACCTCGCCCTTGCGGATGGAGGTGGTGCAGTCGGTCAGCACCTGGAAGCTGCCGTACCACTTGGAAACGTTCCTGATTTCGATCATGGGGGATCCTCGGCAGCTCAACGGATGATCTGGATCTTCTGCTGCAGTCGGCGCACCAGCATCGACAGCGAGAAGCAGATGACGAAATAGACGACCGCGGCGACCAGGTAGGTCTCGACCGGCCGGTTGAAGTTCTTGCCCGCCACCTCGAAGCCCTTGAGCAGGTCGTAGGCGCCGATGGCGTAGACCAGCGAGGTGTCCTGGAACAGGATGATGGTCTGCGTCAGCAGCACCGGCAGCATGTTGCGGAAGGCCTGCGGCAGCACGATCAGCTGCATGGTCTGCCCGTAGGTCATGCCGACGGCGTAACCGGCATGCACCTGGCCCTTGGGCACGCTCTGGATGCCCGCGCGCATGATCTCGGAGTAGTAGGCGGCCTCGAACACCGTGAAGGTGATGATGGCCGAGAGCTCGGCGCCCATGGGGCGGCCGATGATCATCGGGATCAGCAGGAAGAACCACAGGATCACCATCACCAGCGGGATCGAGCGCAGCGTGTTGACGTAGGCGGCGGCCGGCATCACCAGCCAGGGCTTGCCCGACAGCCGCATCAGCGCGAGCACCGTGCCCAGCGCGATGCCGCCGATCATCGCGATCAGCGTGAGCTGGATCGAGAAGATCAGGCCCTTGGAGACGAAGCCGGACAGGACCTGCCAGTTGAGGAAGGCAAAGTCCAGGTTCATTTCCCGCCTCCGATCATGCCGGGCACCTGCACGCGCTGCTCGATGAAATGAGGCGATGCGGTTGATGCGAAGGCCGAGATGAAGTACAGGCCGGTCACCGCCAGATAGATCTCGATGCCGCGCGAAGTTTCTTCCTGCGCCTGCATGGCGAACATGGTCAGCTCGGCGATGCTCACCGCGAAGGCCACCGACGAGTTCTTGATGATGTTCATCGACTCGCTGGTCAGCGGCGGGATGACGATGCGAAAGGCCATCGGCAGCAGCACGTAGCGGTAGGTCTGCGGCAGCGTCAGGCCCACGGCCAGCCCGGCGTAGCGCTGGCCGCGCGGCAGGCTCTGGATGCCGGCGCGCACCTGCTCGGAGATGCGCGCCGAGGTGAAGAAGCCCAGCCCCAGCACCACCAGGATGAAGGACGGCACGTCCTTGAGGGGCGGCACGAGCGCCGGCAGCACGTGGTACCAGAGGAAGATCTGCACCAGCAGCGGGATGTTGCGGAACAGCTCCGTCCAGGCGTTGCCGATGCCCACCAGCAGCCGGCTCGGCGTGGTGCGCAGGATGCCCATCAGCGAGCCCACCAGCAACGCCACCGCCAGCGCCAGCAGCGCCACCCACAGCGTCCAGCCCCAGGCCGAGAGCATCCACTCCAGGTAGGTGATGTCGCCGCCACCGCCGAAGCAGCGCGGCATGACTTCACCGTCGATGGTGTTCTTGCAGAACACCTGCCAATCCCAGGTTGCCACGGGGGCCTCCTCATTGGGTTACATCGTCCGGGCGGGTCCCGGGATCAGACCGACTTCGCGCTCGGCGCCGCCAGATCCGACCCGCGCCGCGCCAGGTGCTCGACTCCAGCAAACGCCGCGGAACCGGCTTTGCCGGGCCGCTGGCGTGCCGGCGCGGCGGCCACAGGCCCGGCGGCTCACCGAGGGGGGCGTAGGGTGGGTCACTTCTTCGCGTAGTCTTCCATCGGCCGGTCGTTCGGGCTGGCCCAGGCGGCCTTGGTGGCCTCCGACAGCAGCAGGCCGATCCGGGTGTTGGCCGGCGGGATGGGCTGCATGAACCACTTGTCGTAGAGCTTGGCCATGTCGCCGGACTTGATCAGCCCTTGGATGCTGCCGTCCACCGCCTTCTTGAAGGCCACATCGTCCTTGCGCAGCATGCAGGCGATCGGCTCGACCGACAGCACTTCACCCACGATCTTGAAGTTCGCCGGGTTCTTCGACTTGGCGATGTTGGCCGCCAGGATGGAGCCGTCCATCACGAAGGCGTCGGCACGGCCGGACTCCAGCAGCAGGAAGCTGTCGGCGTGGTCCTTGCCGAACACCTCCTTGAAGTCCACACCGGTGGCCCGCTCGTGTTTGCGCAGGGTCTGCACCGAAGTCGTACCGGTGGTGGTGGCCACACTCTTGCCATTGAGCTGCGCGATGCCGGTGATGCCGGAATTGGCCTTCACTGCGATGCGCACTTCCTCGACGTAGGTCGTCACCGCGAAGGACACGTCCTTCTGCCGCGTGGCGTTGTTGGTGGTGGAGCCGCACTCCAGGTCCACCGTGCCGTTCTGCACCAGCGGGATGCGGTTCTGCGAGGTCACCGGCTGGTACTTGATCTCCAGCTTGGCCAGGCCCAGCTGCTTCTGCAGGTCGGCGATCACCCGCTCGGCCATCTCGGTGTGGAAGCCCACGAACTTGCCGTTGCCCAGGGTGTAGGACAGGCCGGAGGACTCGCGCACGCCCAGCGAAATCGAGCCACTGTCCTTGATCTTCTGGAGGGTGTCGGCTTGCGCCGTGCCGAGGGTGGCCAGCAGGGAGGCCAGGAGCAAGAGGGAGGTTTTCATCGGGAACTCCTTCAAGGAGGGGTTGCGGGTGACGGAGAAGGTGAGGTTCGGTGTGGGCAGGTCGGCCGGGATGCCCGCTCAGGGGTACAGACCCCGCAGTGCGCGGGCCTGCAGGACACGTTCGCAGGCGGCGACGAAGGCGGCAGTGCGCAAGGGGATGCGCTTGGCCTGCGCGGTGCGCCAGATGCCGTCGAAGGCCTCCGACAGCACGCGGTCGAGCCGCTGGTTGATGTCGTCCTCGGTCCAGAAGAAGCTGGAGGCGTTCTGCACCCACTCGAAGTAGCTCACCGTCACCCCGCCGGCGTTGGCCAGCACGTCCGGCAGCACCAGGGCGCCCTGGTCCAGCAGCAGGTCTTCGGCCTGGGGCGTGGTCGGGCCGTTGGCGCCTTCGACGATCAGCCGGGCGCGGATCGCGCCGGCGTTGTGCTCGGTGATCTGGCGCTCCAGCGCGGCGGGCAGCATCACTTCGCAGTCCACCCCCCAGAAGGCGCTGTCGTCGATGCGGTCGACCCCCGGGAACTCGCCGATCGCGCCGCCGGCCTGCAGGTGCGCCTGCAGCGCATGCGGGTCGATGCCGGCGTCGCAGTGGATCGAGCCGCCGATATCCTGCACCGCGACGATGCGTGCGCCGTGGGCATGGAACACCCGCGCCGCCGCATTGCCGACGTTGCCGAAGCCCTGGATTGCCACGCGCGCCCCCGCCATCTCCATCTGGAGGCGGCGCATGGCCTCGCGGGCCACCACGTAGCAGCCGCGGCCGGTGGCGTCGCGCCGCCCCAGGCTGCCGCCCAGGCTGACCGGCTTGCCGGTCACCACGCCGGTCTGGGTGCTGCCCTGGTTGATGGAGTAGGTGTCCATCATCCAGGCCATGACCTGCTCGTTGGTGTTGACGTCCGGGGCCGGGATGTCGCGGTCCGGGCCGATGATCAGGCCGATCTCGGAGGTGTAGCGGCGCGTCAGCCGCTCCAGTTCCGGGGCGGTCAGCTGCTTCGGATCGATGCGGATGCCCCCCTTGGCGCCGCCGTAGGGCAGGTTGACCGCAGCGTTCTTGATGGTCATCCAGCCGGCCAGCGCCATCACCTCGGGCAGGTTCACCGCCGGGTGGTAGCGCACGCCGCCCTTGCCGGGGCCGCGCGAGAGGTTGTGCTGCACGCGGTAGCCCTCGAAGTGCTCGATGCGGCCGTCGTCCATGCGCACCGGCACGTCCACGATCAGCGCACGCTTGGGCCGGCGCAGCGTCTCGACCCAGCGCGACAGGCCACCCAGGTGCGGCTCGACGCGGTCGAGCTGCTCCAGGAACATGCCCCAGGGACCGGGGTGCTGCGGGTCGATGTAGGAAGGCAGTTTGTGGGCGTCCATGCTCAGTACTCCAGGAAGATGCGTTGCAGCTGCTGCGCCGTGGCACCCTGCGCCAGCGCGACCATCGCCAGGATGCGGGCCTTCTGCGGGTTCAGGTCGTGTGCGGCGACCGAGCCGTTGCCGGTGCCGCCGTGGTTCACGCCGGCACCGGCGATGGTGCCGCCGGTGGCCAGCAGCACCACCTGCGGCCTGGACTGGGCGTGCAGCGCGGCCGACAGGCTGAGCAAGGCCAGGCCGCTGGCGACGCGGCGCAGGATCTGTGAAAACGTCATCGGTTGTCTCCTCAAGGGATGGGTGGGGTGCAGAACATCGGGACGAGTCGCCCCGCGGGCCGCCCGGCGGGGCGGTCCGTGTGAAACCAGGTTGGGGTCAGGGGTGAGCGCGGAGCCGGTCGCAGGACCGGGCGGCGCTCAGTCGGAGGCGCTGCTGCTGGGTTGTCGGAAAAGTTCCAGCAGCGCCGGGGAGGGTGGCCAGTTCAGGTTGAGGCCGGAGGGGGGGATGGGTCGCTCGAACCAGCGCTGGTAGATGCGCAGGGCCTCGCCGGAGCGCATCAGTTGGCTCAGCGCGCGGTTGACCAGGTCGTGGAAGCTGCTGTCGTCGCGCCGCATCATGCAGGCGTAGTGCTCGGTGGACAGCGGGCTGCCGGTGACCACCCAGTCCTCGGGCCGCTGGGCCTTGGCGCGTTCGCCGTACAGCAGAGCGTCATCGAGCATGAAGGCGTCCACCTCGCCGGCCTGCAGCAGGGCAAACGCCGCGCTGTGCTCCCGGGCCTGGCGGATGTCGATCGACAGCCCCTGGCGCTTGGCATGCAGCCGCAGCAGCCGGTCGGAGGTGGTGCCGGCGGTGACGACCACTCGCTTGCCGCCCAGGTCCGCGAAGTCGCGGATGGGGCTGCTGCGCTGCGTCATCAAACGGGTCTGCGCCACGAAGATCGACACCGAAAACGCCGCCTGCCGAGCGCGCTCCCGGGTGTGGGTGGTGGAGCCGCACTCCAGGTCCACCGTGCCGTTCTGGACCAGGGCGATGCGGTTCTGCGAGGTCAGCGGAAACAGCTTGACGGTGAGCGCCGGCAGCTTCAGCTCGCTGCGGATGAGGTCCACCACCCGCATCATCAGCTCCTGCGAGTAGCCCACCACCTGGTGCCGGCGGTCGTAGTAGGAGAACGGCACCGACGATTCCCGGTGACCCAGGCGGATCACTCCCGTGGCCGTGATCAGGCCCAGCGTGTCGCTGGGCTGGGCGGCACCGGGCCGTGCAGCGACCAGCAGGCACAGCAGCAGAAGGAGGGGAAGCAGGCGTCGGCTCATGGGGCGGTGTGAGGTTCTACCGCTCATATTGCACAGGCCGTGCCAGCCCGGCGCAACCGCTCGGCATGCGCCAACCCCTTGATTTTCCTGGGGAAGGGCACCCGCAGCCGCCCGGCCGGACGGCGCTGCGAACGGAAATCCGGCGCTCGGCCGCCAGGGATGGACGGATTTCCGTTCAGCTTTCGCTCTCGCGCACCACGGCACCGCGGTAGGCATGCCAGGTGGCATGGCCCACCACGGGCCCGACCACCAGCAGGCCGAAGAACCACGGCAGCAGCGCCAGCACGATCAGCAGGGTGATCGCGGCGCCCCAGGTCAGCATCACCCACGGCTGCGACAGCACCAGCCGCAGGCTGGTCAGCCCGGCGGTGATGGCGTCCACCTGGCGGTCCAGCATCATCGGGATGCTGATGACGCTGACCGAGAAGATCAGCCCGGCAAACACAGCGCCCACACAGAGGTAGGCGACGATGAACTCGATGTTCTGCGGGTTCAGCAACGCCAGCAGCGAGCCCTTGAAGTCCGGCATGCCGTCGAAGCTGACCGCGAACACCACCAGCGAGGCACGGCCCCAGAGCATTTCCAGCACCAGCAGCACGAAGCCGAAGATGGCCATCTGCCCGCCTTGGTGCCGCCAGGCGGTGAGCGAGTCCAGCAGGGTGACCGGCTCACCCGCCTCCATGCGCCGGCTCACCTGGTACAGGCCCATGCAGACAAAGGGGCCCATCAGCAGGAAGCCGGCCGACAGCGCCAGCGTCCAGGCCGGGGCGTGCTCGAACACCAGCATCAGCAGCCAGCCCATCACCATGAAACACAGCCCGTAGAAGGCGCCGATGCCGGGTTGGCGGGTGAAGTCCTGCCAGCCGGCACGCAGCCAGCGCAGCGGGTCGGCCAGCGTCAGGGGTCGCAGTTCGATCGGGCGGGCCTGTTCGGCCGGCTGGACAGCATCCATCCGTGGCAACCTTTCCGCAGTTCAGCGGTGCTGCCGGCCGTGGGGAGAAGAGGGTGGGCCGGCGGGGTGAGGGGATTTCTACCGTAGGGCAGAAATCCTTCGCTGCCATCAGGGGCTTACCGGGGGTCCAGGGTCATCGGCGGGTCGGGGCTGCATCGACAACGCGCCGAACAGGCAGCGCGGCACACAGCGCCGGCAGCCCGGACAGGCCCCGGGATCGGACAGCACCGAGGTCTTCTTCCACTGCGGCGCGGCCCCGGTCCGCAGTGACAGCAACTGCCAGGGGCAGGCCGGCACACACCAGCCGCAGCCGGTGCAGCGGGCGGTGTCGACCACCGCCACCACCACCGTCCGGTCCGAGGAGGTCATCTTCAATCGAGGTGGCGGCGCGCCCGGGCGATCGAGCGCAGCAGCCAGACCGCCCCCACCGCGGCGCCCAGGTAGCCCAGCAGCCCGAAGGCCGGCAGGCCCAGCAGCTGCGGGCCGCCGTCCACCGTCATCACGATCGACGAGCCGATGATCAGCGCGGCAATCACCAGGGCCACCGACAGGCGGCTGGCGGCGCGGTCGATCTGGTCGCCCACGTGCTGCAGGTGGCTGATCTCGATGCCCACCTGGATGCGGCCGCGCCGCGCGCTGCGCAACAACTGCGACAGGTCGTGCGGCAGCTGCTCGCCCACCTGCAGCAGCCGCTGCAGCGTGTGCCGGCCGCGCTGCGCCAGCGCCCGTGGCCGGTAGCGTGCGCGCAGCACCTCCTGCAGGATGGGCAGTGCCTCGCCGGCCATGTGGAAGGCCGGGTCCAGCCCGCGGCCCATGCTCTCCAGCGAGATGAAGGCCTTGATCAGCAGCGCCAGCTCGGAGGGCAGCGCCAACCGGTGCTCGCGCAGGATGGCGGTCACGTCCATCAGCATGCCGCCCAGGCTCAGGTCCGCCAGCGGGGTGCCGTGGTACTGGTCCACGAAGTCCTCGATCTCCGCCTCCAGCTGGCTCAGGTTGACGCCGTCGGCGCCGCTGCCGGCCCAGTCCAGCAGCACATCGGCCACCTGCTGCGGGCGGTGCTGCACCAGGCCGAGCAGCAGGTTGAGCAGGTCCTCCCGGCGGCGCTGCGACAGCCGCCCGACCATGCCGAAGTCGATGAAGGCGATGCGGTGTTCCGGCAGGTAGAACACGTTGCCGGGGTGCGGGTCGGCGTGGAACAGGCCGTCCTCCACGATCATCTTCAGCACCGCCCGGGCGCCGCGCTGCGCCAGCAGGCGGCGGTCCATGCCCTGGCGGTCCAGCTCGTCCAACTGCTCGCCGGGGATGCCCAGGATGCGCGACTGCACATTCACGCGGGTCTTCGTCAGGGGCCAGTGCACCTTCGGCACCACCACAAAACCCAGCGGCGCCAGGTTGGCGGCGATGCGTTCGGCGCTGCGGCACTCGCTGGCCAGATCCAGCTCGCGGCGCAGCGAGCGGCCGAACTCGCGCACCAGCTGCTGCGGCCGGTAAGGCGCCAGCGCGGGGATCTCGGCCTCGGCCTTCTCGGCAAAACGGGCCAGCAGCCGCAGGTCGGCTTCGATCACCGCGGTGATGCCCGGCCGGCGGATCTTGACGATCACTTCGCTGCCGTCGTGCAGTTGCGCGGTGTGTACCTGGGCGATGGAGGCGGCCGCCAGCGGCTCCTCGTCGAAGCGGGCAAACACCTCGGCCGGTTCGCCGCCGAGGTCCTCCGCCAGCTGCGCGCGCAGCTCGGCCAGCGGCACCGCAGGCACGCGGCTGTGCAGGTGGGAGAGTTCGGCGATCCACTCCGGCCCGAGCAGGTCGGCCCGCCCGGCCAGGATCTGACCCAGCTTGACGAAGGTGGGCCCCAGCTCCTCCAGCGCCCGGCGCAGCTGCACCGGTGGTGGCAGCCGGGCCAGGTCGGCGGCATGGTCCCAGTGCAGGCGGTGGCCGGCCTTCTCCAGCACATCGGCCAGGCCAAAACGCCTCACCGCATCGCCCAGCCCATGGCGGATGAGCACCGCGGCAATCTCCGCCAGCCGGCCCAGGTCGCGCACGCTGCCGAAGGTTTCGATCAGCATGGCCGGTGTCCCGTCTGGAGGTCGGCAGGTCAGCTGCGCCGCACCCGCAGCAGCTCGTCCAGGATCATCCCGATGGCGCCCGCGGTGATGGCGCTGTCGGCCAGGTTGAAGGCCGGAAAGTGCCCGCCGGGAAAGATCGGCGCCAGCCAGCTGCCGTGCACCTGCAGAAAGTCCACCACGTAGCCGTGCCAGAGCCGGTCGATCACATTGCCCAGCGCACCGCCCAGCAGCATCGTCACCGAAAAGCAGAACAGCTTCTGCCCGGCATGGGCCTTGAGCATCCAGGTGAACAGGGCCGAGGCACCCACCCCCAGCCCCACGAAGAACCAGCGCTGCCAGCCCGAGGCATCGGCCAGGAAACTGAAGGCCGCGCCGGTGTTGTGCACCCGCACCAGGTTGAACCAGGAGGTGACGAAGACGCTGTCGCCGTAGGCAAAGCGGCCGAGGATGGCCACCTTGCTGGCCTGGTCGAGCAGGATCACCAGCAAGGCCAGTGACAGCCAGGTCACCAGGTTGGGAGAGGAGCGGGAGGGGGTGCGGATGCGCTTGCTGGGCATGGTGTCTTGAAAGGCCGGGCCGGGCTGTGACCACCCGGGTGCGGGTGCAACTGTAGCGGCTGGGGCGGACCCGAACCTTGGCCTGGCCACGGGACGGGCGCCTGAGTCGGCACTTCGGACGTCCCCGCAACCGTAACAGCGGTGGCCTGCCCGTGACCGGATCGGGCTGCGGGCGCCGGGTGGCGACAGGCCTTACCTCCGATTGCCGCTTGGGACAACTGTCAGCGCGGCGCTTCGAACAATGGAAATGCGGAAATGCGGAACCGATGGGCCACCGCTGCCGCTCCCCCCAATGGCCGCCGCAACGGCCCTGTTTCAGGAGCAGATGATGATGCCGATCCCCTCACCCCAACGACCTGCCCGCAGCGCGGGCGCCCCCCGGCAGCGCAGGCTGCTGCGGACCCTGCTGTGCTGCAGCGCCACCGCCTGGCTGGCCGCGCCTGCCTGGGCCCAGCAGGCGGGCCCTTGCACCCAGGGCCTGGTCGATCAGGGCTGGGCCAGCCAGGCCTTCCCGGCCCAGAAGGGGCGCTTCACCAGCACCGTGGACATCACCCCTGTGGCCAGCGACCGGCCCCAGCTGCTGGGCCTGTCGCAGGGCGCCAAGCTGCGGGCGGAGGACTTTGCCGCCCTGCTGCGTTTCGGTGCGGACGGTCAGGTGCAGGCGCGCAACGGCGCCACCTTCACCACGCTGCGGCGGCTGCGTTACCACGCCGACGTGACCTACCGGGTGCGCTTTGACGTGGACCTCGCGGCTCGAACCTATTCGGTGTGGCTGCAGCGGCAGAACACCGAGCGCGCTCGCCCCTTCGTCCAGGTCGCCAAGGACTTTGCCCTGGGCGCGCCGGTGGCCCAGCTGGACACGCTGGGCCTGCAGCAGGCCCAGGGGGGACAAGCGGTGGATGCGGGCACGGCCGAGCCCTTGCAGGCCTGCGCGCTGGCGGTTACCCCACCGGCAGCCCGGCCGCCGAACCCGGACTGCACGCTGCTCGTCCCGCCCGACCCGCTGTCACCCGCCGGCCTGGCCACGCCCTATCAGCTGGTGGCCACCGATCCCGCCCAGGGTGAATGCCGCCAGGCCAATGCGGACCAGGCCGCCTTTGTGCAGGCCGTGATCCTGGACCCGGCCACCGGCCAGCTGTCCGTCTACTCGCCGCTGGTGATCGACAAGGGCACGCAGCCGGCGGTGGCGCCGGTGCTGCCGGTGCTGCCCGCCAACGCGGTGGTGGGCCTCTGGTTCGGCTACAACGGCGACAACCTCACGCTGCGCAGCGCCAACGCGGGCCGGGTCGGCCGCCAGGGCGGGAACGGCAATGGCAATGGCAATGGCAATGGCAATGGCAATGGCAACTGGAACGGCAACGGTACCGACGCGCTGGCCGCGGGGCGCTGCGTCAATGGCCTGAACGGAAGCGTATTCGGCCAGTTCGCGCACTGCAATGCGCCGGCCTTCTTCACCGCGGCGCAGTCGGCCATCCGCGCCGGGCTGCTGCAGGTGCCGCCCTTGGGCACCGGGGTGGACGGCCTGGCCTGCCCCAGTGCGCGCAGCTTCTGGGTGTCCGACCAGGATCCCAGCGACAACGTGCCCACCGAATACCTGGAGATCAACGGCCGCTTTGCCCAGTCCACCGCCCTGACCCGGGCGGCTTACCCGACCGCCCGCAAGGTGGTCAACCCCAGCGACGAACGGCTGGTGTCGGTGGTGCTGGACCCGGTGCTCAAGTGCCAGCCCTTCACCGCACCGGACCTGGCCGACCCCGGCCAGCAGGTGACGGCCCTGGCCCTCAACGAACTGCAGGCCGCCGTGCACCAGACCACCGATGCCGCGCTGATCCCGCCCCAGGATCCGATGGTGCTGGTCGATGGCGAACGCAGCCTGGCCAAGCTCAACGCCTACCGCGCCGGGGTCGGTCAGCCGCCGGCCAGCTCGATCAGCGACCGCTCGGCTGCGGCCTTCTGCGCCCGGTTCCGGGAGCAGGCCCCGGCACGCTTCATCGCCGACAGGACCTGGTTTGTCGCTGCCAAGTCCCCCGCGCCGGCGGATGCCAGCAACCTCTTCACCTTCCTGTCCAACCGCTATGTCAGCGCCTACGGCCTGCTGGACTGCCGCGCCCTGCTCGGCCAGCGCGTCAACATGCGCCTGACCCGCGATGCCGGGGGCGTCGTGGTGGATGCCAGGCTGCGCTGAGCCCTGACGGCTCGAAATGCTCTGACACAGGCAGGACGTTCAACTGAGATATCTTCCACACTTTCAGTTTTTCGCTTGAAGCCTCTCCGGCGTTGGCCGCTTCACCTTTGCGGGTGGAGCGGCTTTGTGCTGGAGCGGGCCGAGGTTTGTTGGGAATGGCAGGTCGTGGTGATGGCAGGTGGTGTCGTGGGTGACGGTGAAGGTGCAGGTGAAGTTGCCGGCGCAGGGTGGATGTTCAATGAGGACCAGGCGACCCCCTTGGCCCAGCGGGCCAGGTGGTTTCACCGGTCGCGTCGCGGTGTGCTGGCGTTCTGTGTGGGGCTGAGCCTGGGCGCGGGGTGGCCCGCTGCGGGCTGGGCCCAGAGTGCAGTCGGGGGCGCAGCCTCTGCGGTCGCCCCGAAACCCGGGCAGGCAGGGGACCTGATCGTCAAGTTCCGTGATGAGAGCGACATCGGCCT
>JADJCH010000027.1 GCA_016703325.1 Burkholderiales bacterium
ATCAGCGCGGGGCCAAAGGAGGGCCCACAGGGTGGCAGGACATCGTTTCGCGGCTGGTCACATGGGTTGCGTTGGCGTCACAGTGTGGCTTCAGAGGCCCGCCAACCCAGGTGAGCCGAGGAGACAACATGGCCCCCGACCATGACCACGGACATTCACACGATCCGCTGCCGCCCCGCGGTGCTCGCGGTGACGCTGCAGGTGCAACCCGTCCGCCGGCCACCGCCGGCCAGGACTGGTGGGGCGCCTGGGTGGACGCCTGGACGACCGGGCTCACCGCGCCGGTTGCGCTGACGGTGCCCGCCCTGCTGGAGGCGCTGGGCCACTCTGCCCCGCCATCCAGCTCCGCGGACCGCCGTACCGCCGGCCTCTGGTCCGACCCGGTGCTGGCCTTGGGCAGCTCGCTCGCCCTGAGTGAGCCGGCCACCGCGCGGCTGGCGCAGCAGCGTGCCGCAGAGCTGCTGGGTTGGGTGCAGCAGCACTCCCGCTTCTACCGGGTTCATCACACGCCGGCGGGTGTGCAGCCGCGCTGGAGCGACCTGCCGGTGGTGGACAAGCGGCTGATGATGGTGCACTTCGACGACTGGGTGACCGACCCGCGCCTGACGCTGGAGCGGGTGCGAGGCTTTGCCGCCGACCCGGAGAACCTGGGTGAGCTGCTGGACGGGCGTTACGCGGTGTGGAGCAGCTCCGGCACCAGCGGGGAACCCGCGCTCTACCTGAAAGACCGCGCCAGCCTGAACCTGTACGAGCAGCTGCTGCAGACCCGCATGGACCGGCGCTGTGCCTCCGGGCGCTGGTGGTGGCAGGCGGCGGCCGGCCGGCTCGGGCCCTGGGGTCTGCAACCGCGCTCGGCGCTGATCACCGCCATCGATGGGCCCTATGCCAGCATCTCCTTCTGGATGCACCAGATGACTCAGCATCCCTGGCTGCGCAGCGGTTCCCGGGCGTTTTCCGTCACCTGGCCGGGCGAGCGGCTGCGCGAGGAGCTCAACGGCTGGCAGCCCTCCTTCATCGCCAGCTACCCCAGCATGCTCACCGAGCTGGCGCGCTGGCAGCGCGACGGTCGATTGAAGCTGGCGCCGCTGGCGCTGTGGTCCGGCGGGGAGCGGCTGGTGGCCAGCACCCGGCAGTGGATCGAGCAGGTGTTCCAGGCCCCGGTGGTGAACGACTACGGAGCCTCCGAGTGCCTGAGCATCGCCTTCGAATGCAGCGCGGGCCGCCTGCACCTGAACGACGACTGGGTGATCCTGGAGCCGATCGACCGCGCAGGGCAGCCTGTGCCGCCGGGTGTGCCCTCCCATTCGGTGCTGCTGACACACCTGGCCAACCGCATCCAGCCGCTGATCCGCTACGACCTCGGCGACAGCGTCACCTTCTTTGCCGAGCGCTGTGCCTGCGGCAACCCCCGCCCGTCCTTCCTGGTGGAGGGGCGCACCGACGACAGCCTCTGCCTGGACGACGGCCAGGGCCAGCGCGTGCACCTGGCGCCCATGGCGTTGACCACCGCGGTGGAGGACGGCGCCGACGTGCACCGTTTCCAGCTGCGCCAGACCACGCCGGACGGCATCGAGCTGCGGTTGGACCTGAGCCGCAGCGCCGAGCCCGAACGCACCCGGGGCGCAGCCGTCACAGCGTTGCGGCGTTACCTGGCCGCCGAGGGCCTGCCGCGGGCGCGCATCGACCTGTCGGACGAGCCTCCGCTGCTGGATGCCCGCAGCGGCAAGCTGCGCCAGGTGGTCTGCCTCTGCCCGGCCAGGGGTTGACCGCGGCGAGCTGTGCAGGTGCAACGACCGGGTGAACACCGGGCAGGGCAGGGGCTGTCCGCCCGGTAGACTCCCGCCCCATGACCGAACGACGTGATCTGGCCGGGCGCCGCCTGGTCCTGGGGCTGAGTGGGGGAATCGCCTGCTACAAGTCGGCCGAACTGCTGAGGCTGCTGGTGAAGGCCGGCGCCGAGGTGCATGTGGTGATGACCGAGGGCGCACAGCGCTTCATCACCGCGGAGACGATGCAGGCCCTGTCCGGCCGGCCGGTGGCCACCGGGATCTGGGACGCAGCCGAGCCCAACGGCATGCCGCACATCAACCTGACCCGCGGTGCGGACGCGGTGCTGGTGGCGCCGGCCAGTGCGGACTTCATCGCCCGGCTGGCGCAGGGGCGGGCGGAGGACCTGCTCAGCCTGGTCTGCCTGGCCCGGCCGCTCGGCGTGGGTGAACACCCGGTGCCGCTGCTGCTGGCGCCGGCGATGAACCGCGAGATGTGGACCCACCCGGCCACCCAGCGCAACCTGGCGCAGGCGGCTGCCGATGGGGCGACGCTGCTGGGCGTGGCGCACGGTGACCAGGCCTGCGGCGAGGTCGGGGACGGGCGCATGCTGGAGGCCGAGGCCATCCTGGAGGAGCTCACCACCGCCCTGTCGCCCAAGCCGCTGGCTGGCCGGAAGATGCTGATCACCGCCGGCCCCACCTTCGAGGCCATCGACCCGGTGCGCGGCATCACCAACCTCTCCAGCGGCAAGATGGGTTTTGCCATCGCCCGTGCGGCCCGCGAGGCCGGCGCCGAGGTGACGCTGGTGGCCGGCCCGGTGCACCTGGACACGCCGCGCGGCGTGCGGCGCATCAACGTGCGCTCGGCCGCACAGATGCACGACGCGGTGCTGCCGCAGGCGCCTGCGCACGACCTCTTTGTCGCCACCGCCGCGGTGGCGGACTGGCGGCCAGCCAGCCTGTCGGCGCAGAAGATCAAGAAGGACGGCAAGAAGGTGGCGCCCACCTTCGAGCTGTCCGAGAACCCGGACATCCTGGCCGCGGTGGCGGCGCTGCCCGACCGGCCCTACTGCGTCGGCTTCGCAGCCGAAAGCGAGAAGCTGGAGCAGCACGCCCGCGAGAAGCTGCTGCGCAAGAAGCTGCCGTTGATCGTCGGCAACCTGGGGCCGGCCACCTTTGGTCAGGACGACAACGCGCTGCTGCTGGTGGATGCGCAAAGCACCCGGCCGCTGCCGGCCGACGGCCGTCCGGCCGACAAGCTGACGCTGGCGCGGGCGTTGATCGAAGAAGTCGCCCGGCGGCTGGATGGCTGGACCCGCAGCGCAGCGGCGTAACGTCCGCAGGAGACCGCGGGAGACCGCAGGAGCACACAGCACATGACCCGCGCCCGGATCGACCTGAAGATCCTTGACGAACGCATGCGCGAGCAGCTGCCCGCCTATGCCACGCCCGGCTCGGCCGGCCTGGACCTGCGCGCCTGCCTGGAGGCGCCGCTGGCGCTGGGACCCGGGCAATCGGCGCTGCTGCCGACCGGGCTGTCGATCCACATCGCCGATCCCGGCCTGGCGGCGGTGATCCTGCCGCGATCCGGCCTGGGTCACAAACACGGCATCGTGCTGGGCAACCTGGTCGTTATGCGGCATTAAGCAGACGGTCTCATTCGTCTCTGTCTGGCCCTCTTCTGAGGGTCTTTTTTTTTCCTTGGTCTTTGAAGGTGAACGCAGTCTGCGCTCGGTCGGCAAAGCCGACTGAGTCAGAAGCACAAGGGAGCGAAGCGACCGCGTCAGTGGCGACAAGTTCACTTCGTTCAGGTCGTAGTCGCTTTTACGGCGGTGTGCTGCGTGCAGCGTTTGGTATCCGCGCAAAATGAATTATGTCTGCGTGTTGTTGGTATACACGCAGGCCGAAGATTGTTGCGCCGTTCACGTCGCGAAACTTCTTGCCGGATTCGAAGCAAGTCAATTATTTGACCGGCAGTTGAAGCGAAAGTGTCGCACAAGATTTCAGCGGTGAAACCGGATGTGCTCATGGCGCGCGGCAGTCATTGCGCACATGTTGTGTGCCAAGTTGGTGAGGAAGCGATTGGCCGCTATTGCACAGGCTCTGATGCAGTGGATTCTATAGCTTGAGATAAAAGATGCGCTGTGGGCTCAAAAGCTCGGCGCTATTTCTGATTTAATGCCAATACTTCCATTTCCAGTTGCCGGGCAAAGTCTAGAAATGAAATTCCCACAGCGTCACACCAAGCCATCAACTCTATAATATCTAGTCGCCTCTGCCCTGACTCGCACTTACTTACAAAGGACTGGGGCTCTTTGAACTTCTCGGCAAGGGCCCATTGAGTTACTTGCCTGTCTTCCCGAACTCCTTTTAGGAGTTTCTGAAAGACGGCGTAGCGCTCGCTGTATATTGACTTATCCATTGGTGTTTTCCAGAAAACACCAACATGTTGCATGCTATGTTAGGATATGCCAAAATCGGATATTTGGACTTCCAAGGGTGCGGCTTGCCATGGGGTGCGCCCCCGCGAGAGGTTCTGACTCGGAGCAGCTTCCTTGGTCTCATCAAAGGTGCCACTTATGAAAGCGATGCGGAAGTCCCTTGAGTTCATGATGAGGCACAGCTCGGTGCCGACCAGTTCGGCGAGTTCTGCTTGTCATTCCACGCGACCTGTCGACGCAGAATCATTGCCGGACCCGGAGAAACTAGAGGGCTTGGCATTGTTTTACCATTTGTTCAAGGAGGATGGCGATGAGATGGTGGGGAATCCAGGCAGCGTGTTTGCGGCGTTCAATCGAGAGGAGGGGAAGCTCATCGTTTTTTCCGAGAACGGGGACGATGTGGGAGATTTTCAGCATCGTACGCATGGCGTTCTCGTCGCGCTTGACTATGCGAGAAAGAATAATGCAGCCTTTTCGGTTGTTGGCGCACAGGTGTGCTGCGTAATGGGCCAGGTGTCGGCAATGGGTGCCTCTTATGGGGAGGCTGCCGTGCGCGCCTTGATTAAGTATATGAGGCTGGAGCGAGATGCAGAGCGGGAGCAGAGTCTCCAGTAGGTGGTGAGCCTTTTCCAGCCTTGAGTTTCGGGGTTCTTACGCCTATTCGCCGACGAGCGATGGAGTATTTCCTCACTTTTTCGGTCTTCAATCGAGGCCCTTCTCATGTCCATCAGGTCTGACGCAGCTCGCCCCATTTTGGAGGGAGAACAAATATCGACGACGGCGCATGACCTCGAATCTGAGCCACCAGCTGACTTCGACAGTCTTGGAGTTCAAGACTACCAGTCCCTATTGCTGCACTGCGCCGCCGTGAAGCTGCTTCAACAAGAGCCTGCGCTCGCTGACCGCGCGTTGGCGACTCTGACTAGCTTCCGGAAGTCCACCGACCCGCGGAGCCACGCGCTGTTGGACGAGTGGCAGGACATCCTCACCCGCAGGGACTGGCTTCGCGCGGTCGCGCGCGATGCGCAGACCATTCAGCTTCGTCAGGCCTCGCCATTGCCTTCCGTCTTGCCGCCCGATGTGAGGGAGGCGGTTCTGGTGACGGTTCGGACACTGAGGCATGAACGCTGGCAGGCGGAGAACAAGGACGCCCTAGAAAGCTCAAACCAGTACGTGCAAGCGCAAGGCTTGCCGATTCGGCCTGCCGTACCGCCAAAGGGGCCCGTTGAGGCGCAGCTGCTCGCTGACGTGGAGGCCGTGCTTCGAGATGGCGAGACCGTCCTTGAGTTCATCGAATCGGCCGTCCAAGATGCCATAGCGATGCGTCGCTGCCTGGAAGACTTCCGTGTCCGCGGAGAAGCCGCCTGGCAGGAGTACCAGCGGACTGGTGTCAGCCGCGCCGTCGACGATGTTCTGGCCGAGTTGCGCGCCATGACCGAGCGTCGAGGAAATCCCCTCGGACGGTGACACGTTCCAGGGGTACACCGGCTCTCACCAACAGCTTTCCTATGGGGCCGGCGAAGCCGTCTTCTTGAAGCCCGCTGGCTGTCCAGCGTGCTGTCGAACAGCGGCTGAAGCGCCGTGAGCGTCACAGCTCCATGACCTCAACGACGATTGCGCTAGACCTCGATGGCGACCAGCTCGGCGATTTTTGCTGCGACCGCCGCCATTGAATCTTCCGCAGTGTCAAGGCCGCTTCGGGAGGCGAGCAAAGGGCTGACGTTGCGGAGAGCTTCATACGTCGTGTTGTGAACGACGGGAACGAGCTGATTGCCCGCCAGGAGCGCCGAAAGCTCTTTGTCTGCGACGCTCTCCTTCGGAAGGCGGGCCAGCAGCGCAGGGGTCACCAGCACAAGCCCGATTCGAGAGTTCGCCAAGCCCTTGTCGATGGCGCGCATCATCGGCACGCCAAGGCCAAGGTCCTTCTCGCTGAACCAGACCTTGACACCAGCAGCCACGAGCAACTCGTGCAGCTCTTTCGCCGGCCCCTGTCGGTCGTCCCACGCGTGGCACAGGAAGACGTCGCGAAGGTCGGGTTGCGCCGCTGCGCGCGTCTCAACGGTCTGGCGTATTGGGGTGAGTGACTGCACTTGGGCCGACGTGTACGACACGGAAGAACCCGCTCTCGACCAGCGTGGCCTTGAACTGCCGCTGGACCTGCTGCTACCACCGCCGCCACCGCTGCTGCTGTAGCCACCCCCGCTGCTCCCCGATGAGGAGTAGGAGGGGCGGTAGCCTCCTCCGTATCCGCCATAGCCGCCATAGCCATAGCTGCTGCGATAACGGCATGCAGGGCAGGCCGCTGCTGCGGCCGAGGAGCTATGTCCACGTACTGGTGCTGTGCATTGAGCCATGTTGCTGATGATGTTGGTTGCAGAGGTCAGTCAGACCGACGAACATTTCGCGTAGATGCTTGGACGCCGGGGCAGGGCGCCTACTGCGCACGGTTGAGCAAGTCCGCCAGCGTTGGTACGGGCGGTTCGAGCAAGAACTGGCTTGCGGCCGGCGGTGGGAACGCCGGGCTGCCCGGTGTCCAGAACTCGACAGAATCGGAATGCTCTTCGTAGAAGTCGGCATCGGTCGTGACTGCGATTTGCGATGCCCCCGGCTGAATCCAAACCGTCTCCTTCGGGGACAACCTCTTGGTCTCGTACCCGGGCGGCAGCAGCTTGGGGCGGTCCAGCAGGCGGTCGAGGTCTTGCAGGCCATACGGTGCCGGTGTCCGCTCCTGAAGGTCGAAGGCCCCTTCGATGGCGTCGTCGATGTCGAACGAGTCCGGCGGAGGTTCCGTGGCCTGTTGCTGAAGGTGAGCGACGAGGTTGGCCCGTGCCTGCTGGCGGTTGTCGGGTGAGGCCAGTGCCGCAGCAGCGATTTGCTGCGGCATCGACGACAGAATTGGCTGCAACCTGCCGACCACGGCCGTGAACAGTCCGATGCGGGTCCGAAGCGCCCGGTAGACATCCGTCTCCACCGTGTCTTCGTACATCAGGTTCACGATGGTGATGCGTTCGAATCGCGCGCCCAAGCGGTCCAGGCGCCCAATCCGTTGCTCGATTTTCATCGGGTTCCACGGGGCATCGAAGTTGACCAGCGCGCCGCAGAACTGAAAGTTCAGCCCTTCGGCCGCGGCATCGGTGCACACCAGCACCTGGGCATCGCCGCGCCGAAAACGACGCTTGGTCTCTTCGCGCGTCAAGTTCTTCCAACTGCCATCGGGCTGCAGCCATTCGCCGCCACGGCCGGAGTAGCAGAGGATGGAGAAGCCTTCGCGCTTGAGGTACCCGCGCAGGTAGTCCAGCGTGTCCGTGTACTGGGTGAACACGATGGCTTGGGGGTACGCGGGCAACAGCGAGTTGTCCATGGCGTGGAAGCTGCCAGCCTGCAGTGCCTTCAAGACCTCGGCCAGCCTGACGGCCTTGCTGTCTACGGGCAGGCGTTTGACGAGCTGCAGCAGCCGCTCGATGTCACCACCTTCTTCCTGGTTCAACGCCACCAGCTTCTGCGCCGACACGGCGTCATCGTCAGCCTGGTCTCCGCTGTCGTCCTCATCGTCTTCGGCGTCTTCCGCCGTGCGCAGCTGGTCGAATGGCAGGCTGGCCTGTCCGTTGACGAAGTTCAGGCGTTCTTCCAGTGTCTGGCGCAGTGCGTAGACGCTGGACGCCAGGCGCTTGCGGTAGGTCGTCATCACGAAGCCCACGGCGCTGCGTTTGTCCTGCGCGGCGTTGTTGTAGGTCGATGAGATGTAGTCCTCCAGGGCGCTGTACACCTCTTCCTCGACCGGCGACATGTCGAGGAACTCATCGACAACCATCCGGGTGGCAATGGGTGAGTCAATCATGCCGCGGCGGTGGTACTCGCGGAGCAGGTCGCGGGTGTGCCGGGAGATGAGCCCAGCCACTGGCGTGTGCGCCCGCATGATGGCCACCGCACTGCGTCGTTCATCAGCACTGAGCTGCCGGCGCGGCGTGGCCGCCACGTCGCGCAAGGCCCTAAGCACCTTCTTCGCTTTGAGCGAACTCTTGCCGACCGTGCGCCGTTCCGCGACGTCCTGTGGCACCGCACCAAACGCCGCCTCGGCCGCACGGAACAGCACAGCCAGAAACTCCAGGTCCTCATGCGATGGGTTCGGGTTGCCGGATTTCCTGAAGAACTCAAGGAACGCGCTACGCGACCATTCAGTCGGCATCGCCAACAGCGACAGCAGGTCCCAGACCTCCACGGGATGGACCTGCATGGGCGTCGCGGAGAGCAGCAGTAGCCCCTTGGTGCGCTGGTTCAGTTGCTGCATCAGCCGCAGCAACAGGTTGGGCGGGCCCTCCTTGGTGGCCCCAGGGCTGCGGCGCCGTGCGTGGTGCGCCTCGTCCAGCACGACCAGGTCCCAAGGCTCGGCGGCTTCCAGCAGCTCGCGCTGTCGCTCGCTGCGCCGCATCAGGTGGCTGGATGCGATGACAAAGGGCTCGCGGTGCCAGTCGTCGCGTGACACCTCGCGCTCGCTGTGGCCCTTCATCAGCGGCGACGGGTACCACTTCAACGACTTGCCGTCGTAGATGGGCCAGTTCAGATTGAACTTCTCTCGCAGCTCAATCTGCCACTGCGTCATCACTGCCTTGGGTGCCAGCACAAGGATGCGCTTGGCGCGGCCTGACAACCATGCGTAGCGCAGCACCATGCCCGCCTCGATGGTCTTGCCCAGGCCCACCTCGTCGGCGATGAGCAGCCGTGGTGGCCAGTGGCCCAGCATGCGTTGAAAAGCCCGAACCTGATGCGGCCAAGGCGTGATGGCACTGGTCGCCTCGGCAATCCGCTCGCCGCCGGGCTCCTGTGGTGCTTGCCAGACGACGCTCCAGAGCTGCTTGCGTGTTTCGTCGGCGCCTGCTGTCGGCTTGACGGGCACAGGTGGGGTGTCGCCACCTGCGGGCGTCTCGGGCGGCGTGTCGGCGCGGGCGCGCTTCAAGCGCTCGGGCTCATGACCATCTGCCGGGATAAAGCGCAGCAGGTCCTCGCGAACTGCTGACGGCACGTCCAGCACCTTGGCGCGCTTTGACTTGTCAGCCCACAGCTGGGCGAAGGTTCGCTCCTCGGCGTCAACGTGCTTGGCGCCACCGTCCCAGTCGCAGAAGACGTGGAACGATTCCCAGTTGTTCAGCCAGCCGTTCGCGGTTTCGTTGATGCTGCCGGCAAACGCAATGCGGTTGCCGGTCTTGTCCTCGATGGTGCCGCCCTTCTCGTGGAAGATGGCGTCGGACTGAATGGGGTTGCGGTTCTGGTCACAAGGCACTGCGACCTTGATTTCGAGGTAACCCCTGGCGACCATCCAGGCAAGCAGTTCCAGGGCTTCCTGCTCGCCTCTGCTGCTGCTTGCGAGCGGCATCGACAGCAGGCGCGCAGCGACGGTGTCCTTTAACGACTGCCCGCGCTCGATGGCCTCGACCTCTGGCTGGCCCAGGGTGCAGCCGACCACCATGCGCATCCGGCCTGAGTTCAGCACAAGCCCCTCGATGCCGCGCGCGGCGATGGCCAGCGCGGTGGCGCGGAAGTACCCCGTCGTCCGGTCGTAGCGCTGGGCGCATGACAGGGCGGTCAGGTAGAACTGGTCAATCAGACTGCCGGCATCCGGGTCGTACTTGCTGTGCCAGTCGAAATCAGTCAGCAGCGGCATGCGTTCTCATTTCATCGACGAGGTGCGTCGTCAAGCGGAAGGTCGTCGAGTGGGCGGTCGCCAAACGTGCCGACGTAGACGAGGGAGAGTCCGCCGCGGTCAGTGTGGCCAGCAGCTTTGCGGTCGTCGGGTGGAGCGCCGGAATCGTAGCCTTCACCCCTGCCGTCGCCGTCAAGGCCCTGCAGCCACTCGTCGATGGCAACAAGGGTTTCGATGCCCCCTCCGGTCTGCTGGTAAAGCCGGGCTGCGCCCTGGAAGGCTAGTGTGAGCGAGCTCCTCAACGGCATGCCGGGCTGAAGCCGAGGCCGCGAGCGAATTCCGACGCGTTGAATGGGGTACATCCAGCGTTCGTTTGCGGCTCGCGCCATCACTTGCATGACGAACTGCGACCAGTGGTCCCCCTGATGAAAGGCCCAGGGTCTGCCAAGGCTGCCGCTGATGAAGCCCTCCATGAAAGCGCCGAGGCTGTGCTTTGACGCATTCACTGTGCCGAAACCTGCGCTCGCGCCGAAGTCCTGCCGGGTCCCTACACCCCAGGCGCAGTCATCGGCGAATCGCAACTTCCGGCGCGAACTGGTCATGTGCCGCAGTTCCTTCGGATACACGATGCCGTACAGGCCGGTGCGGTCGGTCAGGCTTGAGCCGCTGAAATCCCAGCTGGATGCGCCCGTGGGCAACCATGCAGGGTAGGACGGAAAGGTGAAAGTTGGCCAGTCTCGATAGAGCTCGAACTGGAGGGCTTCGTTGCCCTTCAGCCTCCCTGTCTTGGGAGAACTGGAGGTCTTGGCCTGCAGCAAGAACGCTGAGCCCTGCGGCAGCGGGTTGCCCTTGACGAAGTGCTGTCGCACCAGAAGCAAGTCGCCAATCTCGATTTGGCCTTTGCCGAACTCCACTTTCGGCTTCTGGTGGATGAACACGCTGCTGACTGCCACGCTTTCCGGTTGCCAAGGCGCAACGGTATGCCCTGCGACAGCTTGCCTGAGAAACAGGTTGGCCTCGTCCGACACGAGGTGTGCCACGAAGGCTGGCTCGCCGGGATTCGTCCACCGGTCGACATCGGCCGCCGTCAGGTTGAACTTTGCGGCGTGCTTGGTGACGACCTTGAAGCGCGACCAAGCAAGGTCCTGGGCCGAATTGGCCCAGTTCACCAGTTGGTCCGCGAGCGCGCTCAAGCCGCCGACTCCTCTTGCCACATCTTCAGCTGCTCCGGCTCAGCGACCTTTTCCGACAGGGCCAGGCGGCGGAGCTTCTCGAGCGCGTCGAAGTCGGCACCGGCGCCCTCAGCGGCATCGGGCAGGTCCAGCCCGCTCCACTCCTTGCCGACCGGCAGTACCTCCAGCACGGCCTCCAACGCCAGCAGGAAGACGGGCTCGTTCGCCAGGCTGTGCTTGGCCAACAGCTCATTGGCGGACTCGAGCGAGGCGCTGCGGGTGGTGCGCGCCAGATGGTGCAGCGCGTCCATCATGGAATCCCTGCCGTCGGGCAGACCCAGCGACCCCTTGGCCGCGCGGGTGACGCTATCCCACATCACCAGGTCAGAACCCTTCTTCTCAGCCAGGCGCCCCACCACCTCACGGTCCAGGTCAACGCCGCACACCTTGGCCAAGCGGTTGGCTTCGTCATACGGGAAGATGGGTGCCTCAAACGCATCCCAGGCCAGGACGAACCAGCTGGTCAGGTTGTCGAGCTCGACGTTGCGTTGAACGTGCGCGAGCTGATTCAGGCGCCAGTCCTTCACTTCGCGTCGAGCAACTTCCAGCGCGTCCTCAGGTGTTACGGCGTAGGGGTCATATTCCTCTTCGAATATTTCAGCCTGCCGCTTTTTTCTGCGTGTCTGCTCAATATCCTGTCGTGGGGTGCCCCGCACGAGAGGCCAGTTCTGCGAGAACGCTTCGAGGGCTGGGCCGAAGCACGACAAATAAAGGTCGACACCACGAATTCCCCCTTGTTGGAATTGCGCGATACGCATTCGCACCGCGTTTCGCACCGTAGGTTCCACGTCTTCCCAGTAACGAACATCATCTCCTACCTGGACTCGCGGTCTGCAAACCAAAAACACAGTTGAGTTTGCCGCAGATTTGTCCTTTATGTGCAGACTTCCCTCTGCTTCGGTATTTATAGGCCACGATGCCGTAATAGTGAAGCCAGCCTCTATCAGCCCCTTTGTCAATGCGTCCCACGCGCCGGTCGCCTTGTGCGTGAACATCAGTGTCATCACCCCGTCTGGCTTGAGAACCCGACGTGCTTCCATGAAGATTGCCGCCATGCGATGCTGATAGTCCCGCCCAGCGAGTACCTTTGCACCCTTCTGGTCTTTGAATTTGGCTGGGTTCGCAATCGCCTCATTTTCTTTGTCAGTAAGAACGCGACCGAAGAGCTCCGGAAATACGTACCCGCTTGTCCGCTTTAGCCAGACATAGAAGAAATCCGACAGCTCCGCGTACATCACGTTGTCATAATACGGCGGGTCGAGAACTACAGCGTCGACAGTGGCGTCCCTAATGTGATTTAGGCTGTCTCCGCTGCCACAGGTCAAAGTGATTTTCGGTTGCTGATTGACCGGCGGAATATCGAACTCGAGGCCCGCTTGGCCTGTATGGGACGCCACAGATTCAGGCCGAGTTAGCTTAACAAGCTCTTCAATGCATCCCGCAGTCTGCTCTATGGTCCAGTCGTTCCCGACACCATTGACAAGCGGCGAGACCTCAGCATATGACCACACCATTGCAAAGTTATGGCTGTCAAATACCGACCTGACGCGACCGGTTGTTAAGTCCCATCGTGTGCTTCTGGCGTTGTAGTTGACTAGCTTGTCGATTGCGAAGCTTAGGTAGACGAAACGAAAGCCGCCTTCAATGACTCATCCAGACGACCTGCTGTAGTTTCTTCTGACAATAGCGCGCGGAATATCTCCACGCCGACACAATGGCCGTAGAGCTGACGCGGTGAGAACATGTCAGTCCATTTGTACATGCCGTATAGGCGATGCCCACGGTCATAGTTTGATAGTTCTCCAATTTGCTCGGTCGGCACAATATCGAGTGCTTCCCACTCAGGTAGCATCTCATCGAGCTGACTCTTTACGAATTGTTCGACATCATCTTCGGCGCGTGGTGCGCGAAAATCTCGCACCCACTTGACCTTTGGCTTTCCAGCCTTTGTCTTTCCGGTGACGACTCGATTGCGAAAGACTATCGCATACATTTGCTCCCCCATTTTTCCGGCTTGAGCTTGCTCTTTGACCTCTTCACCGGAAATCAGACGTCCGCAATCTTCAAAGGGGCACGTTGCATCACCGCCCGAGACAGTACCTTGGGATTGGTCTTTAGCGTTATGGACAAGGGTGAAGGTCAGTCGGCGCGACTCATCTCCGGGGCCAGACCCAAGATGTGTTTGAAAGCGAAGTCCCGTACCGTCAGCAAGGAGCCGCCAATTTGGTGAGAGGGGCACTTTGCCTTCACAGTGGGGACACCGAACAGTCCGAGCCCAGAGATAGTTGGTTGGGATGGAGTCGGAGATTGGCTCCTTTGGGTAAAGGTGCGTGAGGCGTTCTTCTCGGCGTTTGACATACTCATCAGCCAGATGACGAAACTTCCGATGAACCTCCATCCCATGGGCGAAAGGAAACTCTATGGTGGCTCTCTCAACTATGCTTGCTACCGGGTTGAGGTCGTTGCCAAATGTCCTGTATCCAAGTCTCGCGCTTTCGAATGGAATACTTCCACCGCCAGCTGTAGGGTCCAGTACTGAAATGTCGGTGAGCCCCAATTTCCTTTGCTCGTCTGCGGCCCATGCTCTGTCTTGAGCTGTCGGCACATAACCGAAGGCGCGGCTATAGCTATAAGCCTCGCCCTCAAATCGTTGGCCCTTTCGCTTCGCGGCATCAATTCGTCGTCTCGAAGCAACAGGGTCACCATGAATCCCCACCATATGTAGAAAGCGCTCCCGGTCTGCGGTCGATGGCAGAAGCGACCCGAGCACAGCAGCGCGCGAGGCGACAAGGGGACGTCTGGCCCACCAAACATGAAGGTAGTACGTGGGAGGAAGCGCGGTCATCGACCGACGCTCACGAACGCTTTCCTCGCCCAAGGCCGCAATTGGCAGCCAATCTTCAATCAATCTTCTGGTCATCGTGGACTCGCTGCTTTCTTTGCCGGCGCGGTGCCGGCGTATTCGTATCTGGCGCCTCGACCGTGACCGGTCATTCGGACCGACTCGGTTTCAAGCTCATGAATTAGTCGATTGACCTGCTGCCTGGTGAAGCCGGTCACCTCTCGCACCTCGGCGTTGGAAAGGCCCGCTTGACCGCGCTGCTGACGCTGCTTCAGCATGTTCAGTACGCGAGTCTTGGCGACGTCGATGTCAATGCGCTGGTCGCGCTCGGCGTGGCCGGCACCCTCAAGGCGACGGTGCAGCGGCGGCTTCAGCCGCCACCAGGTGCCACGGCCCGCACCACCGCGCTCCAGGTAGTCATACACCTGCACCATCTCGTCCAGGATGTCCCGCATCTCGGCTTCGCGCCGCTGGCAGAGTTCGGCCGCTGTTGCGGTGTCGACTTCAGCGTGCCCAAGCAAGTAGCTCAGGACCAGCAGGTGGTCCACGTCGAGCACACGGCCAGCCTTGCCCTCATCGGCAATGAACGCACGGAACGAGGCTGAGGTCTCCTGGCGCTTGAAGACGACGCGGACCGCGCTGTCTTCGTCGACGATGACGGGCGGCTCCTTGCCTTCGACGAGCATGGACTCGAACATGCGGCCGATGCCCAGGTTGCTGCGGTTCACCAGGCGCAGCTTGGACAGCGCATGTACCAGCAGCGGGTTCCGCGCCAGCGGTGGGTGGTGAAGGATGTTGGCCGGCGTGATGCCTCCGACCAGGCCGCCTGGGTTGCTGATTTCTAGCTTGCGGGCATGCTGCTTGACCAGCACCGGGCTGGCGAGCCGCAGGTCGAGGTGGCACAAGGCGTTGAGCAGCGCTTCGCGCAAGGCCACGGTGGGGTAGGCGCGGAACTCCAGGTGGTAGAGGCCGTGCTCGACCGTGGTGATGGGGTTGTCGGCGTTGATGCGCGATTCAAGCGCTTGAAGGGCCAAGGGCAGGGCCAATTCGCGTGTGTCGCGGCCGTCGGTACGGTCCACGTACACGGTGGCGCTTTTCATGCGCTCGTGCGTCCAGCTGTAGTTCGGCAGATGCCGGACGATGGCATCCGCGTTGCCGGCGATGAGCAGGCCCGCCTTGGTCAGCTTGCCGTCTCGTAGCACCTCGAGAGCGGCCAGCAGGTCGAGGTCTGATTTACGCAGCAGGTCGGCAGGCGCCTGCTCCTGCCTGGCAAGGTCACGCAGGCGTTCCAGCGCGGATGCCGACAACAGCGGCTCGACCGGGCCGGGCACCGTCATGGCGGTGATGTCAGAGTCACCGCGCTCGACCATCAGGCGGTCGCGCAGGTCGCCGGTCAGCGGCACGCAGTCCTTGCCGCGGCGCACGGTGCCGCCACCCGCCGTGTTGGTGTAGGGCGGCAGGCCGCCATGCACCTGCATCAGCAGCAAGCGCCCCGTGCCTTCGGGGACGTTGAGTTCGACGATTTCGGGGGTGAGCTTCGGCGCCGTGCGCTCGTAGATGTCCCGCTTGAGCTGATGCAGGTCCGTTGAGGGAGGGACACCCAGAATGGCTTTGCCTCGGCCGACAACCCGGTCTCGTACGCCCAGCACCACCGTGCCGCCACCGCCGTTGGCCATGCAGACGGCCATGTCGACAGCCAGGCGGATGGCTTGCCGGTCATCTGCGGGCCATTCCTTGAAGTCGAGGTCCTGCCCTTCCAATGCGTCTGCCTCGACTTCGTCGAGGCGAGACAGCAGCGCTCGAACTTCGGTGAGTTCGCGCATGGTGTGGCTCAGCGAGCGGGCTCAATGAGCAGGAAGCGCAAGGCCATCAGCACCCGGCGGGGGTGCTTGCGGTGCATGGCCATGCCCAGCCAGTAGCCGGTTTCTTCCTTCGTCATGGTTTCGATGCCGGAGGCAACGGCGGCCATGTGCTCGCGATTGCGCATCGGCGCGAGAGCACGGAACAGCAGTCCCAGATTGATTGCCAGTTCCTCGTCGATGGGCACGCGCAGTGCGTCGATGGCTGGCAGGTCGTTGAGGTTGATGCGCAGTGCCTTCAGCCTGCGCAGCAGGCGGTGCTCAACCAGCGACAGGTTACGGCCGTGCAGGCCCGCGACGTAAGTCGGCTGCTTGATATGGGGCGTGGCGCTTGCTGGCAGCTGCCAGATTTCGAGCCCCATGTCGGACCCACGTTCGCGGCGGGCGCGGAGCTCGTAGTGCGGCAGCGCCGAAGCGGGGGCCGTGCGTGGGATGACGTGCAGCGATGCACGGGGTGTGGCCATGAGCAATCGTCCTTAAGTTTTTTTGTCAGCGACGACGGCCAGTACATGCGCACTGGGGGACACCAGTCTGGCCAGGCGTTGAATGAGTGCCTCTGCTGCAGGTGCTTGAACCGACAGTGGCGGGTCGAAGTGCAGGAAGAAGCTGACGCTGGCGTCACTCTCGCTGGCGGCGCGGAACTGCGGCTCGAGGTAGTCCTTGAGCGGCGCAGCATCGTCGAGGTCGCCCCGGAAGCTGATGCTCGCCTCCGACTTGCTCGACGTTTCGAACGAAGCCTCCAGCTCGATGCGTTTGGTCGCGTTTGGCACCGACTTGACGAGCGGGATGAGTTTCAGCGCATCGCTCTTGTCGAACGGGCGGATGGTCATGCTGCCGAACGTCAGGGCACCGTTGTTGCGTGCGACCTCGAAGACGCGCGTCAGCGCTGCCTTGAGGACGTCCTCGGCTTGAAAGGTTCCCGGCTGTTCGACTTTGGGTGGCGGGGGCGGTGTGCCACCCCCACCGCCCCCACCACCTCCTGGCGGAGGAGCTGGCGGCGTGGGCGCAGGGGGAGGGGGGGCGGGCGGCTGGCGTGGCCAGATGGCGTGGTCAGCGGCATACGACGCGGTGTAGACGAACGACTGTTCGTCAACTTTGATTTCTGCGTGAGGGTCGCCTTTGCCTCGCACCAGGTCACCTGACTGGTAGACATAGTCGCCGAGGTCGATGCCTTGGCGTATGCCCTTGATGAAGACGTCATCGCCCACCAGGATGGGCAACGTGGCGTCTTGCCGGAACTCGTTGCGCAGCGCAGCGGTGGTGATTTGCCCCTTCTTCAAGGGCGTCCGGTCACGCACGTAAACCGGCGAGTCGGGCTGGTCTGTGGCCAGGCGCAGCTTGTTGACGTTCTGCAGCTGCGTGACCACCTGCTTCTGGCCGTCGCCCGGGCGGTCGGACGCGGTCTGGATGTCGACCACGGTGTGGCCGAGGTCGCAACTCGCGCCATCGACCCGGTTTCGCGATGGGAAGAAGATGTGGCGGTAGCACTGCTGCACGGCGAGCGCCAAGCGCTGCTTCGAGACTTCGAATTCTTCGTTCAGCTTGGCCACTTGGTAGTCGGCCAGGTCTTTCAACTTGCCGGGCACGCGCAGGGACTCGAGCGCCAGGTGCCGCAGCATGCGGGCCTTCATGTTGGGCACGCCGGCCGCGTCTGCCACTACAAAGATGACGTTGTTGCGGTTGTGGCGCCAGTCGTTTCCGGCGCCGCGGTGCAGGAAGATTTTCTCGACCAGCTGGTCGACACGGATGGCATCACCGGTGGCCTGCACGGCCTCGTAGCCCACCATGGCCAGATAGGGCTTGCCACTTCCGTCGTCATCTGGAACGTCGTGCGGGCCCGAGGCAAAGGGCACCAGGTTGAGGTTCGGACCGGCGAACAGGTCGCGGATGTAGGCGTTCAGCCTTGACCGGGATTCCTCGCGGTCGATGTTCGTCTCTTCCCGACGGATGATTTGCGTCAGGTTGGCTTCGGCCAGGAAGCGCAGCGGCGCGCCTGGCTTGTCGTCCAGGTATGCCGACTCGGTGATGAAGCGCTTGCGGGCGTCATCAACGAAGGCGATGTCAGTGCTCGGGCCGAGGATGGCGTAGCGCAGCTCTTCGATGTTCAGGCCGCGCAGGTTCTCGTTGAAGGCCAGCGTGTGCATGAACACGCTGCGCGCGACGTAGGAGCCGTAGCTTGGTAGCCCCTTGAAGGGACCGGCGTCCAGCTGTTCTGCCAGCGCTGGCGTCTGGTCGACCGTTGCGATTTCGGCCTTGATGGCCGGAACATAGATGTCTTGCTTGAGCCGCGTGACCAGTTCGAGTCGGATGGGCTCGAAGCCCAGGTCGATGTGATGCGTGTGGATGGCGTAGGCGTCGGCCGGCCTGGTCTGCCAGAGCCGCGCTACGGTGCGGGCCAGCAAGCGCAGCATCCCGCGCACACGCTGGAAGTTGCCCAGCGTGCCGGTCTTCTGGGTCAGGAGCTTCACCAGCTCCGGATGCAGGGGGTACCCGGCCTCGAACTCATCCACCCGGCGGTCTTGCGCCGGCGCGGGGGGGAGTGAGTCCCGGTTCGCATCCCACAGGGCCTTGTAGGCCGCCACCACCTGCTTGGCCTTCGCAGCGTCTACGCGCGTGAACAAGCGCCGACAAACAACCTTGACCGTCTCGTCGTCTTCCGTAGGGTCGATGACGGTGGCCTTGCGCGCGGAGATGCTCTCGGCCTCGGCAAAGAACGATGCGATGTCCTGGGTCTCACGGCTGTAAGCGTCGTTCGCCTTGCCGTCGCGGCCAACCGCGAGGGTGAAGACCAGGGCCACGTTCGGTGTGCTCTCGACCGCCTTCATCAGCGCCGTCATGAAGCCGGCGAGCTGTTCGCCAGCGCGCTGGGCATTGCGGCCCGCGACTTTTCGAAGGTACGGCGCGATTTCGTCGATGAGGATGAGGGCTGGCTCACTGCCCAACAGCTCGCGAATCGTGTCAGCGCCAGGGGCGATGCCGTCGACGTCGCTCTTTTCCACCAGTCGGTAGCCGGGCTCGCCCGCCAGCGCGTAGGCAAGCTCACCCCAGGGACTGAAGGCCCGGATGGTCGAACTGAGCTTGCGCCCGTTGGCCGGGTCGGCGTTCTCGCCGTCGAAAGCCGCGATTCGGACCGGTGTCTTGGGCTGAAGGGTAGGCTCGAGGAACTCATGAGCGTCCGGCACGCCTGCCAAGCCGCGCATAGCGTGCGCCAAGGCAATCAGGGTGTGGGTCTTACCGCCACCGAACTGCGTGTCCAGGCGGAAGACGGCACCGATTTGCTCAGGTCGCCCGAGCACCCGCATCGCCACCAGCTTCAGCACATTCTTCAGCCCCTTGGTGGGGTAGGTGTTCGCGAAGAACAGTTCTGGCTTCTTACTCGTCCGGCGCGCTACCATCGTCGCGCAGCACCTGGGACAGGTCCGCTGCGAAGTCGCTCTCCCTGAGCGAGCCCTGCAGGACGTCCGTCCGCGGCTGGCAAATGTCGAAAAGACGGTCTGACATGACGCTCCCTCAATGTCTGTTTTCCCGGAAATGTATCCGAGAAATGTATCGCGGACATTTGAGACTCATGCTTGGTGCTTGCCCCGGGTTCTAGCTGTGAGATGTTGCCGTCCTCTGTCGCTGTAAGGCAACCGCGCCAGTCAGTGCACGGCGAGCCAGAACCACCACGGACGGGCATGCACGTGGCGTAGTCCTGCGCCCAGCCACCGAGCGCCTCCTCGGATGAGTGGTGCTCAAGCCGCGTCTTAGTCAACCCAGGCGAGCGGCAGACCTGTTTCCTCGCAGTCGTCCTCGTCGGTCATCGTGTACGGCGCGTTGTCTGCCTGTACGACCCTGCTGGGCGCGACGTTTCGCGTACGACGGTGCAACGAGACGGGCGCACGAGGGACCGGGTCACCGTCGCGGCGACCGTCGAAGTCGTCGCTTCAACCCGAGAGGTGCCCTAACGGACAACCTGCGGGTTCGCGTGGAGCACGCCGTGTAAGCCAACGACGACTGCGCCACCCACCGACTGCCCATCCCTAAGCCCAGAGGAAGGTCGCCTCCCTTGACGCCCCCGCACTGGTGCATCGAGCCGAAGAGGGCTAGACTTTGTAAAGCGAACCAGCAAACCGTATCAAAAGCCTCATCTCTCGATGGAACTCTTCTTCTTCGACCGCGAAGTGTTAGCAGTCTTGCCCAAGGGAGAGCGTTCCCAATACTTGTCCATGGCGAACGCCGCACTCATTCCGGATGGACGGCCTTTTTTTCTAGGCGCTGACGGTTTGCCGGACCGAGAGTTGGATGGATTCTGTGAATATCTCCTCGACCCAAAGAGAGGGAGTCCAAACACCTGGAAAACCTATGCAATCCAAGTGCATGTCTTCCTTAGATTCCTAGAGGTGCAAAAAAAGCATTGGAAGCATGTCACCCGCGAAGACCTGAAGGCGTACTACAAAGTTCGAGCTACGGGGGAGTTTCAGGTGGGTGCTCCTATTAAAGGGCAGTCCTGGAATGTGGTCAAGTCCGCACTTGTGCATCTTTACGAGTATGCGCTGGACGCAGGTCTTATAACTGCGGTGCCCTTCAAGTATCGAAGGTCAAAGGCCATGTTCAGTGGAAAAACCGATTCCACAGCAGATTTCGGCGCTAAAGCCAAGCCTGAACCCATAAATTTCATTGGAATTCAGTCATACAAGGGGCTCTGGCGGCCTGCGCTGGCTCTATGCCGAAATGCACAAAGAAATCTGGCGCTGTCAGACCTTTTAATAACCGTTGGACTGAGGATTTCTGAGGCGCTAGGTCTTGACGTGCATCAAATTCCTGACCCGGATAATCTGGCTTACGCGGGTAGAAAAAGCGTATCACTGCGTGTCGTTGGGAAAGGCAAGAAGCCTCGCATGGTATTGGTGCCAAAGAGAATTCTTCGCGCCATCCGATTTTATATCGAAGAGGACCGTGAAGTTTCAGTTGCTGCCTATAGACGGGTGCACGGAAAGGCTAAATCTCCCACGGGTGTTTTCCTGTCGCAGCGTGGAACACGCTTGTCTGCCCGGTCAGTTCAAGATTTCTTTGAGGTCATCTCAGCACAAGTCGGTATCCATTTGACGCCGCACGGGTGCAGGCATACGTTTGCAGTACATCAACTAGGAGCAATGATTAAGCGTATGGCGCTCAACCTTCGTACCATGAGGCAAGGCGGGGCAGATGCATATCGTCAAATTATGAATGACCCTTTGAGGCAACTCCAGCTATTGTTGGGGCACTCTCAGATTGCCACGACATACATTTATCTGGATTTCTTGGAAGAATCTGAGGCATTGGTTGACGCTTCATTGGATGACTGGAGCGATTGGGAAAAGGCGCGTGACTAGAAAAAGAGTCGAATTTGACAAGGTTCCGTTGCCGCCTGCAAACGTGGCCGTTCTTGGCGGCCTGGTTTGCGACAGGCGCGCGGAATTAGGTTCCCTTGCAATTGTTGATTTTCGGGGGCTATCACGATTTCAGCCGTTGGCTCGCGATTTTGTCGCGGCATTGAGTGAATATGCATCACCTGGGCAGATTGCGAACGGGCACTCGATAAGTCGGTATGGCCAAGCGGTTCGCATCTTCTTGAACTATTGCGAAAAGTCAAACAAAGAAGACGACCTTCGGATGAAGGATATTGACCTAGAGTTGATTCTGGATTTCCGCAGCTATGTCCGGGTTGCCTTTTCTAGTCAGAAGTCTGCTTCCCGTCGCCGACTTTTTGGAAATTTTGGGAGATTGCTAAAGGCCGGGCAAGAACTGGGACTGGCCAGTCCTGAACTTGAGCCCCCGCGGAACTTCAAAATCCTCAACGACAGCGATGTAACGCAGCCCTATTCAGCCGGGGAGGCCTTGGATATTGAGGATGCTTGCCGTAATCATATACGAGTATTGTTGGCTCGTTTGGCTCGAGGGCAAGAACTACTGAGCCATGGAAGGGACCCAAGAGGTCCTGCTGCACGAGACCCTCAGACCGGAAAGATATTGAGCGTGGCTCCAGAATTGAGGGCATGGAATCAATTGCCCAATCTTCTCTGGTTTGTTGTTAATGTCATGGATGGTCAATATGTTCCCTATGCCAATCGAAAGGCCAGTGGTCTTTCGTCATTTGGCAATGCAACCAATGGGGCATTCAAAGGAGCCTATCGGAAGCTGGATGTGTTCTCGCATCTCTATCCACTGAGTGAGGATTTGATTCCATTCGTTAATCTCCTTGCGAAAACCACGGGTCGCAACGAGTCCTCAATACTTGGATTGTCGCGGGATTGTGTTCAGGTCTTGGATGATAAGTTTATTCTTTGGTATAGGAAGGAGAGGTCTTCCACGCGGTTGTTCAAAAAGGTCATCTCAAGTGATGGGCCATACTCACCCGTTGCATTGATTAGAACATTGCAGGAAATCACAGCTCCCTTGGTAAAGCTGGCAAATTCCGAGCATCAAGGATTACTGTTTCTGGGTATGACTGCTGCCCACACGCGAGGAGCTGGCTCGGTGAGGCCACCGGACCCTGCATACCTTAAAGCGCAGATGAACAGAGAGGGCGGTTGGTGTGAGCAGAACGAACTACAAACCGAAAATGGTGCGCACCTAAAAATCTCGTTGCGCAGATGGCGTGTCTATTACTTAACTTTGCGCTATAAGCGGCATGGCCAGCTTAGTCGGGTGAGTCGAGATGCTGCACATACACTATCAAGAACAAGCATTGATTATGTAAATAACGATAGTACGAAGGAGATTCATGAGCAGGCAATAGAGGATGGAATTAAAGCTGCGGTTAGGGTCGCAAGACCGACTGTCATCGATAGCGACTCCATACCAGAGGCTGCAAGAATTCTCGGCGCCAGTGAGTCTGTCGCAGAAGAAATTCTGCGCGGTGAGCAAGACGTTTTTATCTCATCTTGCAGAGATTTCTATAACAAACCTGGCGGACCGCCAAATACCGCTTGCGACGAGCCATGGGAGTGCTTTGAATGCGGAAACTCTGTCATAACGCGCCATGTTCTGCCCAGGGTAATTGCATTCAGAGACTTCATGCTTCAACAGAAGATTGAGTTGTCTCCTCGCGACTGGGCAGAAAAATTTGGGCGTGTTTGGACGATTCTCAGCGAGGCTGTTCTTCCGAAGTTCTCTGTGGAAGCTATCGCTGAAGCTGAGCGCTATGCAGCACTTGAAAAGTTCTACATACCAATCTCACTTCAAGCTTAGTAGTGATGAGCGCGCTTCCCTTTCAGTTGCCTGAAAACCAACGGCCTCGCAAACTGGCTGCGAGCTCCATTGTTGGGGAGCATCAATCAGTTTCAGCGCACTCCGTGTTTTCAGATTCAGTTTGGAATATGGAGTCCAGAGTTAGCCTTCCCGGCGCAAGGCCTGCGCGAAAGAGTTGGGACTTTTCAGCGGTTCCTGGATTCCCGGGGGGCTTTGCTTTGTCTTTGGCTGAATATGCATATGCTCGTCTGCTGAGGCCTGTTGAATCATACGAAGAAGAAGTGACCTGGCTGACAGTTGTAAATGACCTGAATGGGTTGATTGGATTCATAATATTCTGTAGAAATAGTCATTTGACAGGATTCGGGCAGGTTAGAAGAGAGCACTATGAAGGTTATCTGAGAACCCTTCAATTCTCTTCGGATGGTGATGGTAAATCCGATGATAGAATTCGATTCTTAGTTGGCGCAGTTTATAGGTTATGGGACTATCGTGTCAGGGTTGGCGATTGTTTGGTTGACTACCCATTTGGTAAGTCAATAGAAAAGCTGCTCAAGGGTCAGCGGTCTAGGCGATTGGAGAACCTTACTCCCGTTATCCCGGAGCCTGTCTTTGGTCCCAGCTCAGCCGTCGCATTGGATTATGTTTCGGAATATGGCCCAGTAATAATTGATGTTTGGTTGGGCTTGCGGAATTATTGGGATTCCGAACTGAAGCCTCAACAACTAGGTCATGAAGACGCATTGCGAAAACTTCGTCTTGAAGCATCGAGGCGACTGGCGATAGTGCCTGCCCCTTGGAGAAAGAATGGTTGGTCCACTATCGGTCACCTCTACAATGAACTTCAGCAACTCAGAACCTCTGCAATGTGGGTTGTGCTGGCGTTTTCGGGTGTTCGGGCATCAGAGCTCCTCGCTCTTGAGGCGCATTGCTGTGTCTCCGATACCTGTTCGGATGGCCATATCCGAAAGTACATCAATACTAAGGTGCACAAGCACAGAGACGGGGGCGCTAAGGATGCCTGGGTGGTTGTCGATGAGGTGGCAGAGGCGATTTATATTCTTGAAAAATTGAGTGCTCGGGTCGGGCAGTCTACAGGAGATGCACGGCTATTTTTGTCTGATGGAACTGGGCATTTCTTTGGCGTTCATCGAGTATTTCGAAGTGACACGATTGGGGAGCTTACTTTCGAGGGGTTGGTCAAAAGAATTGAGTCTTTTCAAAGGCATTGCTCTGAAGTCCTTGGTCGACCAATTCCAGATTGGATGAATGAAGAAGGAGAGTTTGTTCCTTGGAAGTTCAATACTAGACAGTTCCGTAGAACACTTGCTCGATATATTGTCCGTCAGCCATTCGGTGTCATCGCGGGAATGTTGCAGTACAAACATATTGAGGTCGCAATTTTTGAGGGCTACGCGGGATTGGAGCCGGAGTGGAATAAGCTTCTTTCGGATGAAAAAGTCCTTGCTGGCATAGACATTCTGGATGAGGTTGCGATAGACCTGTCCAATGGGCAGTTGGCGGGAGGGCTTGGCCAAGAGCTTAAGGAGCAGTTTGCTCTTGAATTCAAGGGGCGCGCGGAAGATTTTCCGCCTTCGCAGATTGCGAGGTGGCTGTCTCGTGCAGCGAAGCCGTTGTTCGTCGGCAAGCTAAATTTCTGCTTCTTTGACCCTGTAAAGGCGGTTTGCACAAAAGGGGCGTCAGAAGCACCGGTGTTGAATAGATGTCAGCCTAGTAATTGTGCCAATGCGTGTATCGGCAAGCGCCATCTACCAATATGGGAGGCACAGCTCAAGCAGGCAGAAGAATTTATTGCTTGGCCTAAGTCATCTCGCGTTCACCGGGAAGCGATGTCGGTTGAAGTGGCCAAGTTGCGTGCCGTCCTCAATGACTTCGGAGATGTGGAATGAAGGATAGAACCTTCCAAGCAATATTCGATGCCCTTGACCGATTGGCCTCTGGACGGCCGTCCAAGGGAAGCGGTAAAGTCACGGGTGTTAACCTGGTCAAGGAATCTGGTGTAAGTAAGGCGACGTTATATCGCTATCTTGAAAAAAATCTAGACCTTCGGGATGCGTACGATACGCTTCGGCGCAATGGGGTTCGTGCGGATGATGCGGTTCCTGAGAACCAGGAGCAAGCAAATAGATTGATGAGCGACGAGGTCAAGCAGCTTCGTTCAGCATTGGTTGAGTCTCGAAGGCAACTAGAGCAAGAGAAGAAGCTCAGGGCGCATCAAATAGAACTGCTTTGGCTTGGGAATGAAAGGTTGCGCACAGAAGTAGACCGACTGACTGCTCTTGTTGGAGGGAATGTTGTTTCTCTGCTACGCGAGGACGCTCGAACTTCTACGAAAGAAGTTTAGGCTTACTCGGCTTTATGCCGCTGTGTATGGAAGCAGGCAACGGGTGAACCGCACACAGGTTGCTACGCTCGATGCTCTACGCGTGACGACATGAACCATAAGAGGCGCTATACACAATGTCGACCACACCTTTATGAGGAATAAAATGTTGAGAAGAATCGAAACTAGAATTGTTGACTCCAAGCTGCGTGACCAGATTGAGCCTCCGTCCTATGCCACAGCTGGGGCGGCTGCCATGGACTTGCGCGCATGCCTGGACGCTCCTATTGCCCTGAATCCAGGAGCCCGCTTGCTGGTGAAGACTGGAATCGCGATAAACATGATGGACCCTGGCTTGGTTGCAATTGTTGCTTCGCGTTCGGGCTTGTCTCTCAAGCACGGAGTTCGGGTTGCGCAAGGTATCGGGGTTATAGACGCGGACTACCACGGAGAGATTGGTGTCATCCTCACCAACGACAGTGAAGAGGCTTACGAAATCCAGCCAGGAGAGCGTGTCGCTCAGTTGATGTTCCAGCCTGTTGTCCAAGTTGCCCTGCACTTCGTCGACGCGTTCTCAACTGAGACTGAGCGCGGTGCCGGCGGTTTCGGAAGCACTGGGAAGGCGTAGTCTTTTGAGACTAGTTTTGTGGAAAACTTCTGTAACCTGCTGATGCGTAAGAAGCTGTCTTGATTGAGACAGTCCAATCGCGCATAATGGTCGGGCTGATCGACAGCGACTACCAGGGCCCGCTGATGGTGAGCTGCTGGAACCGCAGCGACCGTGAGTTCGTGGTGCAGCCGATGGAGCGCATCGCCCAGCTGGTGATCGTGCCGGTGGTGCAGGCCGACTTCCGCGTGGTGGACTCGTTCGAAACCTCCGCGCGCGGTGAGGGCGGTTTCGGCTCGACCGGGCGGGGCTGAACGCCCGCGTGCCTCTCAGTGCAGCGTGGCGCCTTCCGGGGTGTTGGCGAGCACGCTCAGACCGGCTTCGCCGACGCTGCGGTTCTCGATCTCTTCGTCGGTCGCCTCGCGCACGTCGAGCACTTCCAGCTTGATCACCAGGGCCAGACCGGCCAGAGGGTGGTTGCCGTCCAGCACCACATGGCTGTCGTACACCTCGGTGACGGTGTAGATCACGTCCTTGGGCATGCCGGGGGTGCGGCTGCCCTCGGGCGGCCCTTCGAACTGCATGCCCTGGCTGACTTCGTCCGGGAAGACGCTGCGTTCCTCGAAGAACACCAGGCCGGCGTCGTACTGGCCGAAGGCGTTGTCCGGCTCCAGGTGCAGCGTGGCGCTGTAGCCCGTTTCATGACCGATCAGCGCCTCCTCGACTTTCGTGAGCAGGTCTTCGCCACCGACATAGAACTCCAGCGGTTCGGTCAGTTCGTCGATCAGTTGGCCCTGGGCATCTTCGAGTCGCCAGACCAGGCTGACGACGCAGGGATTTTGAATCTGCATGAGGCCGATCATCTCATGTTGCGCAATGCGGTCGGCACAATGAACACATGGTCACATCAAGAACCCCACGCACCCGCCAGGCAGCCGCGTTGCCTGCGCACCCGGATCCCGCCGTGCTGCCGCTGGACCTGCCGACCCCGCTGCTCGGCGGTCTCAGCCCGGTGCAGTTCATGCAGCGCCACTGGCACCGCAAGCCGCTGCTGGTGCGCCAGGCCTGGCCGGGTGTCACCCCGCCCGTGGACCGGGCCGGGTTGTTCGAACTGGCCGCCAGCGACGAGGTGGAGTCGCGTTTCGTTTCGCGCATCGGTGAGGGCGACGCCCAGCAATGGACCCTGCGCCGCGGACCGCTGCCGCGTCGATCGCTGCCGCCGATCAAGCAGGGCGGCTGGACCGTTCTGGTGCAAGGCCTGGACCTGCATGTGCCGGCCGCGGCCGAGATGCTGCGGCGCTTCCGCTTCGTGCCGCAGGCCCGGCTGGACGACCTGATGATCTCCTGGGCAGCCGAAGGCGGCGGCGTGGGCCCGCACTTCGACTCCTACGACGTCTTTCTGATCCAGGTGGCCGGCAAGCGCCGCTGGCGCATCGGCCAGATGCCCGATGCAAAGCTCAAACCCGACCTTCCGGTGAAGATCATCGAAAACTTCCACCACGACGAAGAGTGGGTGCTGGAGCCGGGCGACATGCTGTACCTGCCGCCCGGCTGGGCCCACGACGGCGATGCGGTCGAGGGGGAGTGCATGACCTGCTCGGTGGGCTTTCGTTCGCCGCACCGCAGCGAACTGGTGCGCGAAACCCTGCTGCGCCTGGCCGACGCGGTGGAAGACGAACGCGACGAAGGCACGCGGCCGGTGGTTTATCGGGACCCGGGCCAACGGGCCACCGTGACTCCGGGGCGGATTCCGCAAGCGCTGCTGGACTTTGCCGAGGGGGGGCTACAGCGGCTGCTGAAGGAGCCGGGTGCACTCTCGCGAGCGTTGGGGGAGTACCTTTCCGAGCCCAAGGCGCAGGTGCATTTCGAGCTGGGGCAGGAGTGGGACGGGGTCAGCGCTCTGGAGCTGGATGCGCGCTCGTGCATGCTCTACGACGACCGCCAGGTGTTCCTGAACGGCGAGTCCTGGCGGGCTGCGGGACGCGACGCCTCGATGCTGCGCCAACTGGCCGACTCTCGCCATCTGACCGCTGCACAGCTGCGCCGCGCCAGCCCGGAGCTGCTCGATCTGCTCGACCAGTGGGTGGCCGACGGTTGGCTGCAGGTGGCCGCTGATGCACCGCATTGAGGCGGTTTGCACCGTTGCAGTCACGCCCTGGGTTGCAAGCTCTAGGCAGGCATTCGGGTAAGTATGTATAATCTAAGGCTGGTTGTGGAAACGCTCGAGCTTTCCATTTCCTTCGTGGGGCTGCCCCGGCCTGTCGACAACATTTCGGCAGTGGTTGCGAAGTCCCTCCATTACCGGTAATTGGTTGACTCATTGCCTGAGGTCAAAAGCATGAACAAGTCGCTCCTGATGGTTTCCCTGATCGCCGCTGCCGCTCTGGCCGCCTGTGGCAAGAAGGAAGAGGCTCCGGCCGCTCCCGCTGCTGCTCCGGTCGCCGCTGTGGCTTCCGCTGCTGACGCTGCCGCTTCTGCTGCTACCGACGCTGCTTCTGCCGTGGCTGACGCCGCGTCTGCCGTGGCCGACGCTGCTGCTTCCGCTGCCTCGAAGTAAGTCGAGCCCGGACCCCCAAAAGCCGCCTTCGGGCGGCTTTTTTGCGTCTGAACTCACCCTGCCGGCAGAGTTGGCCACAAAAAAGCCCCGGGGAATCCGGGGCTGGGTGAGTGAGCTCCGGGTCGGCGCCTTGAATCAGCGCAGTTCGTTGATCAGCAGGCCTGCAATGCCCTTGGCGTTGTCGGAAGCGTCCGGGCGACCGTCGGCGTCCAGCACCTGCAGGCGGCTGACTTTGCCGTCAGCCGAAGTCACCTGCAGGCGGTGTCGCGTGCCGGAGAGGTCCGGTTGCTTGGCGCCGAACATGCGCTGCAGGAAGTTGGGGCCTTCCTTGCCGGCCAGTTCCGGGTTCACGTAACGCACGAAGTACAACCCTTGATTGCGGTCGCGGTCTTCCAGGGTGAAGCTGCCGCGGTCCAGCGCCTGACCCACCCGGCGCCAGGCGCGATCAAATCCCTCGGCCAGCTCGATTGTCACCGCCGGTTGTCCTTCCACCTGACGCGCCAGACCGGGCGTGGCTGGTGCCTGGTTCACCGCCTGCACCGCCTCTTCGATCCGCTTGGCGTCCGGCTTGACCACACCGGCCGGCTGGCCCAACGCCAGCATCAGCCGCGCGAGCATCTCGGCTTCGAGGGCCGGATCGTTGGCGCGCACCTTCCAGCCGACGTATTCCTTGGTGTTGGGGTTGACCATCTCCTCGGCGCCCCGATGGGAGATGTGGACTTCGGTGGTGCCGGCGCTCCCACGTTCCACTCGGGTGCGGAAACGATCGCGCTCGCCACTGTCGAAGGCGCTGTCGAAGACCTTGCCCAGCGTGCGCCGGACGACGTCCTGAGGCAGCTTGGCCCGGTTCTCGGCCCAGCCGGTTTCCATCAGACCGATCTCCGGTCGATCGATCTCCAGCGCCATGCCGTTGTTCTGCCAGAACTGCCGCAGCTGGGGCCAGAGCTGTTCCGGGGTCATCGGTACGCTCAACCAGCGGCTGTTTCCCACACGCTCGACGCGGATCTGACCGGCCAGGGTGGGAGCCACCACGTCGGTAGATCCCGACTTGGCTGCGGCGACGCCGTTGTGGAGGGTTTCCAGTGCATTGGCGCTGACCGGCGCACCGGAGGGCGGCGCGTAGCGGGGATCGGCGCTGAGCTGGGTCAGGTCGGGTGGCACATCCAGCTTGGTGACCTTGGCTGCCGGCGCGTTGCGATAGTCCACGCGGTTGCTGCTGCCGTCCGAGACGATGGTGCAGGCGCCCAGCAGAACGCTGCTGCCTGCACAGGCCAGGGTCGTCAGGCGAAAGGCCCGCGACCGGGCCGAGGGCTGCTGCCCGGAAGAACGAAGGATCACGTTGGGGAGCGCTCCGGTGCGCCCACGGCGGCCATCATGCAAGGGGCCGACGCGGGCTGGGGATCGGGTCAAGGGAGAGAGGCGGCAGCTTCGGTTCAGCTCAGAGCAGTCCGGCTTCGCGCAGGGCAGTCTCGAGGCCGGGGATGAGCGATTCGGACATCGGCACCATCGGCAGCCGCATCGTGCCGCCGCAGCGGCCCATGCGCTGCAGGGCCCACTTCACCGGAATGGGGTTGGGCTCGGCGAACAGCAGCTTGTGCACACCCAGCAGGTGCATGTGGATTTCACGGGCCTTCAGCGCATCGCCGGCCACCGCAGCCCGGCAGAGTTCGGCCATGGCGCGCGGGGCGATGTTGGCCGTGACGCTGATGTTGCCCTGGCCACCCATCAACATCAGGGCCACGGCGGTGCCGTCGTCGCCGGAATAGACGCCGAAGCCCTTCGGTGCATGCCGGATCAGCCAGCAGGCACGCTCGATGTTGCCGGTGGCTTCCTTCACACCGATCACGCCGGGCAGCGTGGCTGCACGCAGCGTGGTCTCGGGCAGCATGTCCGCCACGGTGCGGCCCGGCACGTTGTAGAGCACCTGCGGGATGTCCACCGCCTCGGCGATGGCCTTGAAGTGGCGGTAGATGCCTTCCTGCGTCGGCTTGTTGTAGTAGGGCACGACGCTGAGGGTGCAGTCGGCGCCGACCTTCTTGGCAAAGCGCGAAAGTTCGATGGCCTCCTGGGTGGAGTTCGCTCCGGCGCCTGCCATCACCGGGATGCGACCGGCCGTCTGATCGACCGCGACGCGGATGATTTCGCAATGCTCCTCCACCGACACGGTGGGGGACTCACCGGTGGTGCCGACCACGCCGATGCAGGCGGTGCCTTCGGCGATGTGCCAGTCGATCAGCCGGCGCAGGCTGGGGTAGTCGACGCTGCCGTCTTCGTGCATCGGCGTCACAAGCGCCACGATGCTGCCAACGATGGGATTCATGGGTAGGGTCCTCAGAAGCGGTGCATTCTATCGAGCGGCGCCGGCTCTCCCCAGCACCCGGGCCCGCAACGGCGGGCCACCACCCTCTGAACGTGGCGCAGCGGGTTCTGGCCGACAGCTTCGGGGGCTGCGATCGATCCGGCGTGGTCGAGGTTCTCCAACCCGTCTTCGAACGCCAGCACCTGCAGGCCCTGTTGCCGGCACAAATCGATCAGCTCGCCCGGGCGCAGCAGGAAGTCGGGGTTCCTGGGTCGCCCGATCCGGGGTTGCGCCCATCCAAACGTTTCGTAGATCAGCAGCCCACCTTCGTCCACCGCCCCGGCCACCTGTGGCAGCAGGGGGCGCCAGAGGTAGTTCGTCACCAGAACCAGGTCGAAGCGCCGGTCGGTCCAGGGCCAGCCCTGTGCTTCCAGATCGTGGACGCGGATTTCAACCCCCGGCAGGCCCGCCAAGGTGCTCAGGGCCTGGGCATCGCGGTCCACCGCGGTCAGCCGGTGCCCCTGGCCGGCCAGCCAACGCGCATGGCGCCCAGAGCCGCAGGCCAGGTCCAGGATGCGGCTGCCGGGCGGAATCAGGTGTGCGTGCCGCAGCAACCATGCCGAAGGAGGCGATGCGGTGTGGGGATCGGTGGCCGGGGGCATCACGTCAGAAACAGCTCCACAGTCGGTTGCCGAGGTCCACCACAAACTCGGGCAGCAGGTAGGCCATGAAGACCAGGGCCAGCAGCGCAGCCCCAAGAAGGGCGGCCGCCACACGGGTGAGACGGGCAGAGCGGAGCATGGCGGATTCGGGTGGGCGGCAAAGGCTGAGATCGGCCAGGTTCTCAGGCCCGGGCGGCCGCCAAAGCCGCGCGAGGTGATGGCTCGCGCACCGGCAGGTTCACCGCCGCGGCCATCAGACCCAGGGCGATCGAGATCCACCACACCACGTCGTAGCTGCCGCTGCGGTCGTACAACACGCCACCCAGCCACACGCCCAGGAAGGAGCCGACCTGGTGGCTGAGGAACACGAAGCCGCCGAGCATCGACAGGTGGCGCACACCGAACAGCTGTGCCACCAGCGCATTGGTGGGCGGCACGGTGGACAGCCACAGCAGCCCCATCACGGCAGAGAAGACGTAGACCGACAAGGGTGTCAAAGGCGAGGCGAGAAAGACCACGATCACCAGCGATCGCAGTGCGTAGATGGCGGCCAGCACGTGCTTCTTGGCCAGGTGCTGACCCAGCACACCGGCGCCATAGGTGCCGAAGACGTTGAACAGGCCGATCAGCGCCAGCGCCACCGTGGCCACCTGCGGCGCCAGGCCGTGGTCCTTCAGGTAGCTGGGCATGTGCACGCCGATGAACACCACCTGGAAGCCGCAGACGAAGTAGCCGGCCATGATGAGCAGGAAGCTGCGGTCGCCGAAGGCCTCCCGCATGGCCTGGCGCACGCCGATGACCGGGCTGCCTGCACCCGGACTGCCGGCTGCAGACGCCAGCCGCAGGGCCGGCTCCTTCAGCCCGATGGCCAGCGGCACGATCGCCAGGGCAAAAACCGCCAGCACGAACAGCGCCTGCTGCCAGCCCAGGTAGGCGATCAGCAGGTTCTCCACCGGCACCATCAGGAACTGGCCGAAGGATCCGGCAGCAGCGGCCACCCCCATGGCCCAGGAGCGGCGCGAGGGTTCGACGTTGCGGCCGAGCACGCCGTAGATCACCGCGTAGGTGGTGCCGGATTGGGCGATGCCGATCAGCAGTCCCGCGCCGGTGGTGAAGCCCAACCCGGTGCTGGCCAGTGCCATCGTCAACAGGCCCAACATGTAGAGCAGAGCGCCGCCCTGCAGCACCCGGAAGGCCCCCCAGCGGTCGGCCAGCATGCCGGCGATCGGTCCGGCGGCGCCCCAGGCCAGGTTCTGCACCGCCATCGCGAAGGCGAAGGTCTCGCGCGTCCAGCCGCGCTCCATCGTGATCGGCTGCAGCCACAGCCCGAAGCCGTGGCGGATGCCCATCGACACCGTGACGATCAACGCGCCGCACAGCAGCACCTGCTTCATCGACAGCGGCGCAGCGGGTGCTTGGTTGGGCGTTGAAGTTGATGTGTCGTCTGCAGGCATGCCGGCACTTTAGACGATACCGCCCGGTGCCCCGTCCGCCAGGGGCAAGGGCGCTTCAGCCGCCCAGCTGGGCGGTGATGCGCCGTGCATCGAAGCCGCGCTGCATCTGGCCGCGCACCATCATCATCGGCGTGCCGTTGCGGCCCTGCCGGTTGTATTCGGCCAGGCACTCGCTGTCGCGATCGATGTAGCACTCCTCGAAGGGGATCTCGTGGCGCGTGAGCCATTCGCGGGCCTGGGTGCAGTAGATGCAGGTGGTCTGCGAGATCATGCGGATGTCGCCCGCGTGTGTGACGGCACGCAGGTCGTCGGCGCGTTGCTGCTGGACCCAGGCGCGCACGCCGGTGGCGGCCAGGCCGGCGACGGCGCAGACGGCCAGCAGGCTCATCAACGGATGGCGGTACCAGCGGCGTGGCGAAGTGGGCTGTGACATTGGCGAACGGCTCGGTTGCGGTGGGTTGTCAGGTGATCAGCGACTCGGCGGGTCAGTGTGACTTGCGCTTCGGATGATGCCGGCTGTGGTGGGGACGCTTGGCGGCGGGCTGGGTTGCGGCAGGCGCGGCCCCAGCGTCGCTGGGGGGTGTCGAGCCGGTTTTCTGTCCGATGCGGCTTTCCGTGCCGGCCAGCAGTTTGGAGATGTTGGCCTGGTGACGCCAGATCAGCAGGCCGCTCATGATCAGCAGGGCCACGGTCGCGCCGGAGCCGCCCCAGCCGACCAGATGGATCACCGGTGCGGCGGCGGCCGCGATCAGCGCCGCCAGCGACGAGTAGCGGGTGAAGTACGCCACCATCAGCCAGGTCAGGAGCACCACCCCCCCCAGCAGCGGGTTCAGCCCCAGCAGGACGCCCGCGGCGGTGGCCACGCCCTTGCCACCCTGGAATCGGAAGAACACCGGCCAGAGGTGGCCGAGAAAGGCCGCCAGCCCCACCCAGGCCGCGCTGGTTTCGTCCAAGCCGAGGTGATGGCCCCACAGCACCACCAGCGCCACCGGCACCAGGCCCTTGACCAGGTCGAACAGCAGCGTCAGCGCGGCCGCTTTCTTGTTGCCCGAGCGCAGCACATTGGTGGCGCCCGGGTTGCCGGAGCCGTAGCTGCGCGGGTCGCTCAGCCCCATGAAGCGGCTGACGATGACCGCAAAGGAGAGCGAGCCGATCAAATAGGCCGCCACGAGGGCGACGGCATTCCAGAGCAGGGTCATGGGCGGAGCAGGAAGTTTGGCAAGGGGGGAACCGCAGGCGTCAGTGTAAGTCGCGGCGTCCGGTGGGGCTGCTGCGGGGATGCAGGGGCCCTGCGGGAGTGAGCGGGATGGCCCACCCGGATCGGGTGGTGGATTTCAGGGTGACGGCGCGCTGGCCGGATCGACCGCCTGCACTGGCTGGGCGCCGAGGGTGGAGGTCAGCACCGCGGGGTCGATGCCCACCAGGTAGCCGCGCCGCCCGCCGTTGATGTAGATCACCGGCAGCGCCAGGAGGGTGGACTCCACATACACCGGGACCGCCTTGCGGAAGCCGAAGGGTGAGGTGCCGCCCACCTGGTAGCCGCTGTGGCGCTGGGCCACTTCCGGTTTGCAGGGCTCCACCTTCTTGGCGCCGATCTGCCGGGCCAGGTTCTTGGTGCTGACCAGGCGATCCCCGTGCATCAGCACGACCAGGGGCCGGGCCTCCTGATCCTGCATCACCAGGGTCTTGACGACGCAGTGTTCGTCCACCCCCAGCTGGCGGGCGGACTCCGACGTGCCGCCGTGGTCCACGTAGTCGTAGGGGTGTTCGGTGAAGGCCACCTGCCGGGCCCGCAGGAACTGGGTGGCCGGGGTTTCCGAGACGTGGGCCGACTTTTTTGCCATGTTCGAGGCGCTCCCGCTCACTCCAGCCCGAGCAGGGCCGGGTCACCGCGGCCGCGGCGCACCAGCTCCGGCTCGCCGCGGCTGAGGTCCACCACCGTGGTGGGCTCGGCCGGGCAGGGGCCGGCATCCAGGATGGCCTGCACGTGGCGGTCGAAGTGTTCCAGGATGTCGTTCGGGTCGTTCAGCGGTTCGCTGGCGCCCGGCGGAATCAGTGTGGTGCCCAGCAGCGGCTGGCCCAGCATCTCCAGCAGCTCCTGGGTGACGCGGTTGTCCGGCACACGCAGCCCGATGGTGCGCCGGGAGGGGTGCGACACCCGGCGCGGCACTTCCTTGGTGGCTTCCAGGATGAAGGTGTAGGGCCCCGGCGTGGCGCTCTTGAGCAGGCGGTACTGCCTGTTGTCCACCCGCGCGTAGCTGGACAGCTCCGACAGGTCCCGGCACAGCAGCGTCAGATGGTGCTTCTCGTCCACCCCGCGGATGCGGCGCAGCTGGTCCACCGCCGACTTGTCGTCCAGGTGGCAGACCAGGGCGTAGCTGGAGTCCGTGGGGATGGCGGCGATTCCGCCGGAGTCGATGATCGCCGCCGCGTGCTTGAGCAGCCGCGGCTGGGGGTTGATCGGGTGGACTTCGAAATACTGGGCCATGCGCGAATTGTCCACGCTGTGCGGACGGAGGGGCCAATCCGGCGCAAAGGTCAGTCCTCCTCCGGTGCCACGGCAATCACCGCCCGGGTGCTCGGGGCGCGCAGGTTGAGCCAGGCGCTGGCCGCGCCGCTGGCGGCGATCACCGCCATGCCGGTCCAGCCCCAGGTGTCCGGCAGGTCGCCGAAGAACCACCAGCCCAGCAGGGCGGCCATGCCGATCTGCAGGTAGGTGAAGGGCATCAACGTCGAGGCCGGCGCCTGGCGCAGCGCCAGAATCAGCAGCAGGTGCCCGGTGGTGCCGAACAGGCCGATCAATGCCAGCGCCCCCAGCGTGGCCGCAGGCTGCTCGGCCAGCAGCTGCAGAGGTTGTGAGGGCCCGAAGGGCAGGGCGGCCAGCAGCAGCAGGCTGCCCACCAGGCCGGTGTAGAAATGGGTGGTGTAGGGGTCTTCCACCCCCGCGAGCCTGCGGGTCAGCAGCTGGAACAGCGCGTAGGCGGTGGCATTGCCCAGCGGCAGCAGCACGGCCCAGCCGAACAGATCGCTGCCCGGGCGCACCACGATCAGCGTGCCGGTGAAGGCGGCGGCCACCAGGGCCCAGCGCAGCGGGCTGACGGCCTCCTTCAGCAGCCAGGCGGCCAGCAGCGTGACCATCACCGGCGTGAGCATCACGATGGCGGTGAACTCCGCCACCGGCAGGTGCTGCAGCGCATAGAAGCCAAAGGCCGATGAGGTCAGCAGCAGCAGGCCGCGCAGCACCTGAAAACGGGGGTGTGTCGTGCCAAATCCAGAGCGGCCCGGGCCGCCCGGGCGCCGGAAGGTCCAGGCCAGCCAAACCCCCATCGCCACCGCCTGAAACAGGTAGCGCAGCGTCAGGATCAGCTGCACCGGCACCTGGCGGCCGGTGTGGCGCACCGTGGCGTCCAGCAGGGAGAAACAGGCCGCCACCAGCAGGATCAGCACGATCCCGGTCATGGGATGGACCGGGGCGGCTGCGGCAGGCCGGGTCATGCCGGGTGGTGAATGCGCTCGGCCAGCAGCGACCAGACGGGGGTGAGATCGGCCGGCAGCGCGGGCAGCTGGCCCAGGTCGATGCGGCTCTCGTTGGGCGAGTGGAAGTCGCTGCCGCGTGAGGCCGCCAGCCCCAGCTCGCGGGCCAGATCGGCGTACTTGGCGTATTCGGCGGTGCTGTGGCTGCCGGTGACCACCTCCACCCCCTGGCCGCCGTGGGCCTGGAATTCGGTGAAGAGGGCGTACTCCTCGGTGGGGCTGAAGCGGTAGCGTCCCGGGTGGGCCACCACCGCCACGCCGCCGGCCTGGGTGATCCAGTGCACCGCGTCGCCCAGCCGGGCCCAGCGGTGCGGCACGAAGCCGGGTTTGCCGTCGGTGAGGAAGCGGCGAAACACCTCGCCGGTATCGCCACACACCCGGGTTTCGACCAGAAAGCGCGCGAAGTGGGTGCGCGAGATCAGGTCCGGGTTGCCGACGTACTTCAGCGCGCCTTCATAGGCGCCGCGGATGCCGACCTTGGCCAGGCTGTCGGACATTTCCATCGCCCGCGCCTGGCGGCCGTTGCGGGTGCAGGCCAGGCCCTCGGCCAGCTCGGCGTCGTCCGCATCGAAGCCCAGCCCGACGATGTGCACCGTCTCCCCGGCGAAGGTGACCGAGATCTCGGTGCCGGTCAGGTAGTCCAGGCCCTGGGCCGCAGCGGCACGCAAAGCCCGGTGCTGGCCGCCGATCTCGTCGTGGTCCGTCAGCGCCCACAGCTGCACCCCTCGTTCGCGGGCCCGCGCTGCCAGTTCTTCCGGGCTCAGGGTGCCGTCCGAGACGGTGGAGTGGCAGTGCAGGTCGGCGTTCAGGGCGACGGAGGGGGCGGCGTTGTTGGGTTCCACCGACGCATTCTAGGAACGCAGGGGAGTCCGTCGTGTGCCCGGGGGCAAGCGCCGCGCCTGTCGGGTCGGCCTGTCCCGCCGGATGCCCGGCGTGGATCAGGGGGTGAGGACTGTCGGCTGGGCGGGGCCGGTCAGTGCGGGCAGGCGCTTGACCACCCTGTCGGCCGGCTCGGGGGCACCGTAGAGGTAGCCCTGCGCAGCCTCGCAACCCAACTTCAGCAGGAAATCCCCCTGCTCGGCGGTTTCCACCCCTTCGGCCAGCACCGACATGCCCAGGCTGTGACCCAGGCCCACCATGGTCTGCACCAGTTGGGCATCGCTGCTGTCGCCGGGCAGGTCGCGCACAAAGCCGCGGTCGATCTTGAGTTTGTGCACCGGGAAGCGCTTCAGGTAGGCCAGCGACGAATACCCGGTGCCGAAGTCGTCGATCGCCAGGTGCACGCCCTGGCAGTGCAGGGACTGCAGGAAGGGTTCGGCCTTGTCGCCCTGCTCCATCAGGCCGGATTCGGTGATCTCCAGCTCCAGCCGATCGGGCGGCAGGCCGCTGTCGGCCAGGGCCCGCAGCACCCGTTCGTCGGTGCCGCCGCGCCGCACCTCCACTGGCGACAGGTTGATGGCGATGCGGCCGAACTCCAGCCCGGCGTCCAGCCAGGCGCGACCCTGACGGCAGGCCGCGCGGGTGACCCATTCACCCAGCTCGATGATCAGGCCGTTTTCCTCCAGCACCGGGATGAACTCCGCCGGCCCCACCGGCGGCAGGTCCGGCTGCTTCAGGCGCACCAGCGCCTCCAGCCCGATGAGACGACGGCTGGCGATGTCCACCAGCGGCTGATACCAGAGCTCGAACTCCTGCTTCGCCAGGGCCCGGCGCAGCCGGGAGTCCAGTGCCAGGCGGTTCTGTGCTGCCGCCGTGAGGGACTCGGTGTAGTAGCGGTAGGTGTTGCGCCCGGCCCGTTTGGCCTGGTACATGGCCGCATCCGCGTCGCGCACCAGGTCATTGACGGTGTGGCCATCCTGTGGGTACAGGCTGATGCCCACACTGGCCTGCACATAAACCGTCATGCCGTCCACATGGAAGGGCTCGTCGAGCAGGCGGATCAGCTCCTGCGCGACGACGCCGGCATCCTGCGGCTCGTTGAGGTGTTCCAGCACCAGCACGAACTCGTCGCCGCCCAGCCGGCCCAGCGTGTCCTCCCGGCGGGTGCGTTGGGCCAGGCGATGGGCCACCTCCGACAGCAGTGCGTCACCGGCGGCGTGGCCGAGGCTGTCGTTGACCGTCTTGAAGTTGTCCAGATCGATGAACAGCACTGCCACATGCAGCGACTGGCGCGCGGCGGCCGCCATCGCCTGCTCCAAGCGTGCCAGCACCATGGGCCGGTTGGGCAGCTGGGTCAACGGATCAAAATGCGCCATCTGCTGCAGCCGCTCCTCGGTGAGCTTCTGCTGGGTGATGTCGGTGAACACTGCCACGTAGTGACTGGGGTGCCCTTGAGGGTCGCGCACCGTGCTGATGGACATCCACTGCGCATAAAACTCACCGCCGCGGCGCCGGTTCCACAACTCACCCTGCCACTCGCCCTGCGTGGTCAGCGCCTGCCAGAGCTCGCTGTAGAAGGCGTCGTCCTGACGGCCGGAGCGAAGGATGTTCGGCGCCTTGCCGACGACGTCGGCTTCGGTGTAGCCGGTGATGCGGCTGAACGCACGGTTCACCGACACGATGCGGGGCGTCAGGTCCGTCACCATCACCCCATCCTGGGTGCTCTCCAGTGCGGCGGCGTGCAGTCGCACCCGGGCCTGCGACTCCTGCCACTGCTGCTCGCGCAGGAACTGCCCCCGCGCGTAGGCAATGTCGGAGCAGATCTCGTCGAACAGGCGCTGCTCGTCCTGGTCAGAAGGGTCCAGCCTCTCGTGCTCCAGCAGCAAGGCAGCATCAAAACCGCCGGCGCCCCCCAGAGGCAGCGCCACCCAGGCGTGAAAGATGCCTTCGTCCTGAGCCAGTTCGTTCTCGCTGGGGACGGCTCGGCTCCAGTGGGTGCGGCCTTGCTGCAGGGCGGTGCGCGCTGTCTCCAAGGCCTGAAGTGGCGGCAGAGTGGGCGTGTCCGCAGAGGATTCCCCCTGCAGCGCGGCCCGACAGGCCAAGCCCCAGCCATGGGCTGCGGCCGGATCGGGCCGCAGCACCCGGGCGCTGCTGAAGCCGCCATGGCTCAGCGCTGCCGCACAGATGCGGGAAAACAGCTCCGGCTCACTGCGGGTCTGCACGATGCTCTGGTTCACCTGGCTCAGAAAGCTGTACAGCCGGGTGAAGGCCTGCACCCGTTGCTGTGCCTGGTGGCGTTCCGTCACGTCCCAGCTGATCCACACCACCATGTCCTGGCCGGCCAGTCGGGCGGCGTGGCACTCGAAACGGCGCCGTCCGACCGGTGTTTGAAGCAACAGCTCGGTGCGCGCGCCTTCGGGCCGATCCAGTGCGGTGGCGATGGTGTCCAGGATCTGGGCGGCCTGAGGCGCGTCGATGTGCTCGGCCACCGTTCGGCTCAGGATCATCTCGCGGGGCGCGGCCAGCTTGCTGTCCGGGCCGTAGGCAGCGAGGTAGCGGCCCTCCCGGTCCAGCAGGAAGGACACCTCCGGCAGGGCCCGGGTCAATGCGTCCAGGCGCGCCGCATGGCTTGCGAGAGCCTGCAGCGCCTGCTCCCTCTGTGCCATGTGACTCTGCAGCAGCAGGATCAGGCCTGCGGCCAACGCGGCCACCAGCAGCAGGGTCAAGGCGGTCAATTGCGCCTGGCGCTGCAGTCGCAGGCTTTGCTCCTCGTGCAGCGCCTTCTCCACCTGCAGCGCGGCCTCGTCCAGGGTCACCATGGCACGCCGGATCGCCAGGGCAGGAGCGGCCGCAGACTCCGCCAGGCTGTTGCGCACCTCGGTCTGCAGGCGCTCCAGCGTCTGCAGGTAGTGCCGTGCGGCATCGGCGCGGCGCTGCTGCACCTGTTGCGGCAGGGCGATGTCCTCGTACCGCTTGAGGGGGTCGCCCAGGGCCAGTGCCAGCTCCCGCGCGGTGCGCAGTTCGGCGCTCAGCATGTCCTCGCTGACGCTGCGTTCGCCGTTGCGCAGCTGTTCGGCGTACAGCTCGGCACGCTGCACCCGCAGCGTCGACTGCTGCATGGCCTGAGACTGCTCCAGCATCGCAGCCTGAGCCGAGCTCCAGCGCTGGTGACTCCAGAAGATCAGGCCGATGCACACCAGCGCCAACAAGGCGATGGCGGCCAGGATCCGCCCGGGCGCCAGCGACAGGCGAGGCATCAAGGCGTTCATGGCCGCCGGCCTTGAAGGGCCGGCCCGGAGGTCGTTCCGGTTGCGAAGGACCCGGCGCCGGCGGCGGGTATTCCCAGCGCAGGCGGAGGCATGATCTCGTCGTAGGAAAAACCATAGCGCGTGGCCAGGGCCAGGTGAGCGGGCGTGCCCAGGAACTGCCCCAGCGCCTCATCCAATTGCACCAGGCGTGCATCCCCCAGTCGCATCGCATAGGCGGGCCGCCCGATCAGCGGCTGGTCCTGCAGCAGGGGGGCTTCGAAGGGGTCGGCCAGTTCTCCCACCGAGTTGCCGCCCAGGCGGACCGCCCAGCGCAGGGAAGGTCCGGACAGCATGAAGGCATCCGCCTGTCGGGCCTGCACCGCAGACAGGCCGTGCTGGGCTTCCTGCAGCACCAGCAGCCGCGGTTCGTGCAGCCCGGCTTGCCGGGCAGCTTCCAGCTCCACCGAGCCACTGAGCACCGCGAGTTTCAGGTCCCGGCGCACGACGATGTCCTGCAGCCGGTGCAGCCCTTGCGGGTTGAATGGAGCCACCAGCAGGGCCGGACTGACCATCGCGGTGGGGCGACTGAACGCCGCCACGCGCTGCCGCTGGGGGGTGATGAACATGCCGCTGGCGATCAGGTCGATGCGCCCCATCTGCAACTCATGCAGCAGTTGACCGAAGCGCAGGTGCAGCCACACCGGCTCGGGCCATCCCAAGGGCCCCAAGAGCGCACGCAACACCTCCGGGCTCTCACCCTGCACCTGACCTGAGGCGTCCAGGTAGGCATAAGGAGGCTCGATGGAATAGCCCACCCTCAGGGGGGCACCACGGCCGTCGCTGGCGCCCTGCATGGCCGGGTGGGCAGTGTCCGAACCGGTCAGCCCCGCACCGCTGAGGACCAGCCATGCGCAGGTCAGCGCCGTCAAGAGCAGCAATCCGACCCATGCCACCGTTGCCCTGCCGATCACCTCGATTTCTCCCTTGTGTGATGTGTCTGGATGCAGTGCACGCATCATCGCGCGCACATCGAGCTGGATCGGAAGCCCCTCGGCGATCGGCCCCTGCGTTCGATGGCTGCATTAATTGTGCGATTCCGGCACATTCTCGCCCAGTGAACGAGGGCTACGGAAGGTCAGGCGATACATCCGGTCAACCAACAAATGGCCGGCGATGAATTGTTCTGTGGGTGGCGGCCGGTCTCGGCAGCATTCGCCCGGCGGCAACGCCTCATCCTTGCCGGATCAACTGCGTGGCCCGGCTCTGGAGTTTGCCAAACAGGGCCTCCAGGCTGCGGCGCTCGTCTGCATCCAGCGCTTCGAGCAAGAACTCCACCCGGGCCTGCACCAGCGGCACGATCCTGGCCACCTGCGCCTGCCCGGCCGGCAGCAGGCGCAGCACCTTGTTGCGGCGGTCTGCACTGTCTTCGCTGCGCTGCAGCAGGCCGTCGTGCTCCAGCCGGGCCACGGCGCGGCTGACCTGCATCTTGTCCAACGTGGTCTGCGCGATCACGTCGGTGGTCTTCATCGCCCCGTTCTCGTACAGCGCCGCCACCACCCGCCACTCGTCGCGGCTGAGCTCGAAGCGCTCTGCATACACCTGAGCCATCGCGCGGCTGACGGTCTCCGCCAGCACCGCCAGTTGATAGGGGAAGAAGGATTGCAGCTTCAGGTTCATGGTTGCCCGGCTCGATGTGAGGTGGCTGAACCCAATGGTAACAACAGATACCGTGTAAACAAGGCGCCGTCGGTCGACGATTCTGAGTTGAATCAGCTTGACGTCATTCAAAAACGTCGCAGTGACGCTGAAAGGGGACTTGCTTTATTAGTCACAAGCGTTACCATATGATCAGTCCGTGGAGATGAACGTCTACGGCGTCGCCGTAGCTCCCAACATCCATCCCTCCATCCCTCTGCCCGCACCCCTGCCACCGTTCCCGAGGAGACCCACCATGAACATCCAGCGCATCCACCACGTCGCCTACCGCTGCCGCGACGCCAAGGAAACCGTCCTGTGGTACCAGAAGCACCTGGGCATGAACTTCGTGCTCGCCATCGCCGAAGACCAGGTGCCCTCCACCCACGCGCCCGATCCTTACATGCACCTGTTCATGGACGCGGGCAACGGCAACGTGCTGGCCTTCTTCGAGCTGCCCAACTCCCCGGCCATGGGCCGCGACGCCAACACCCCGGACTGGGTGCAGCACATCGCCTTCAAGGTCGGCAGCGTGCAGGAGCTGGAAGAGACCAAAGCCCGTCTGGAAGCCGGCGGCATCGCCGTGGTGGGCGTGACCGACCACACCATCTTCAAGTCGATCTACTTCTTCGACCCCAACGGCCACCGCCTGGAACTGGCCGCCGACGTCGGCACGCCGGACATGTACAAGAAGCTCGACGACGTGAAGTGGGAGATGCTGGAGGAGTGGTCCCAGACCAAGCGCGCGCCGAAACACGCCGCCTGGATGCACGAAAAAGAGTTCACTCAGTGATCTGAGGGCGCAGCGAGGAGACCCCCCCATGCTCAAGACCTATACCTACCCGCAGTTCGACTACCGCCAGAGCGCCGAGCAGAAGGAGGGCCGCCTGGCCCGCCACCCGGTGGTCATCATCGGTGCCGGGCCGATCGGCCTGACCACCGCGCTGGAGTGCGCCTACCGTGGCCTGCCGGCGGTGATCATCGACGACAACAACACCGTCAGCATCGGCTCGCGCGCGGTCTGCTACGCCAAGCGGCCGCTGGAGGTGTGGGACCGTCTGGGCCTGGGCGAGGGCTTCGTCGATAAGGGGGTGAGCTGGAAGGTCGGCCGCGTGTTCCACCGCGAGGAGCAGGTCTACCAGTTCGACCTGCTGCCCGAGCCGGACCACAAGATGCCGGCGATGATCAACCTGCAGCAGTACTACCTGGAAGAGGCGATGGTCGCTGCCTGCGAACGCAGCGATCTCGTCGACCTGCGCTGGAAGCACAAGCTGCTGGCGATCAGCCAGGGCGACGGATCGTCGGATGAGGTGGCGACCCTGACCGTGGAGACGCCCGACGGCGTGTTCCAGATGGAGGCCGACTGGGTGATCGCCTGCGACGGCGCCAACAGTGACACCCGCCGCATGGTCAATGGCCAGTTCACCGGCCAGTTCTTCCAGGACCGCTTCCTGATCGCCGACGTGGTGATGGACGCGGGCTTTCCCACCGAACGTTGGTTCTGGTTCGACCCGCCCTTCCACCGCGGCGCGGTCCGTCCGGACGGATTTCGCATGCCCACCAGCGTGCTGCTGCACAAGCAGGCCGACAACGTCTGGCGCATCGACTTCCAGCTCGGCTGGGACAGCGATCCAGAGGAGGAGAAGAAGCCCGAGAAGGTCATCCCCCGCATCCAGGCCATGCTGGGGCCGGAGGCCAAGTTCGAGCTGGAGTGGGTGTCGGTCTACCAGTTCGCCTGCCGCCGGGTGGACAACTTCCGCTGTGGCCGGGTGATCTTTGCGGGTGATGCGGCGCACCAGGTCTCGCCCTTTGGCGCGCGCGGCGCCAACACCGGCGTGCAGGACATCGACAACCTGGTCTGGAAGCTCAAGCTGGTGCTCGATGGGTTGGCGCCGCCGGCGCTGGTGGACTCGTACCACGAGGAGCGCGCCTTTGCGGCCGACGACAACCTGCTCAACTCCACCCGCTCCACCGACTTCATCACGCCCAAGAGCGCGGCCAGCCTGCGCATGCGCGATGCGGTGCTGGAGCTGGCGCGCAGCGAGCCCTTTGCCCGCCCGCTGGTCAACAGCGGCCGGCTGTCCACGCCGACGCCCTATGTGAATTCGTCGCTGAACACCGCGGACACCGAGGACTTCGCCGGCAAGATGCGCCCGGGCAGCAACTGCGCCGACGCACCGGTGGTGTTCAACGGCCAGGCCGGCTGGTTCCTGAACGCCCTGAATGCCCGGCACACCCCGGGCAGCGCAGGCGACTTCACCCTGCTGGTCTGGGGCGACGGCCCGGCCGAGCCGATCAGCGTCGGGGCTGTCAACGCCCGCGTGCTGCGCGTCGGCCGCGACCTGCAGGACACCACCGGCGTGTTGACGCAGCGCTACGACGCCCGGCCCGGTACCGTCTACCTGATCCGCCCGGACCAGCATGTGGCCGCGCGCTGGCGCAGCTTCGATGCTGCCCAGGCCACCTCGGCCCTGCGCCGCTGCCTGGCGATGTGAGCCGAGCGATGTCGATATCGACATTCACATCGACAGCCCAGCCATCCGACGGAGAACCGAACATGCCCCTGAACCGCCAACCCAACCTGATCGATCCCGACGGCTTCTACGAGGAGCTGATCAACGCCCAGCGCGGCCTCAGCGACGAGCAGTCGCAGCTGATGAACGCCAAGCTGATCCTCATCCTGGCCAACCACATCGGCGACCGGGAGCTGCTGCGCGAGGCGCTGGCCATCGCCCGGCCGGCGGGGGTCTGAATCAGCGCTGCGGCGCTTAGCATGCGGGGCTGTTGCCATCCCCCCGGCGGGTATCCCTGACCCACCGGGGGGGCCCGCCACCCAAGCTGCCCGAAAGCGCCCATGAACGCCACCTCAGCAGACCGCCTGAGCCCCTTGCTGCGCGCCAAAAACCTCGCCTGGACGGGCATGGCGTTGCGCCGGTCCGGTTGGACCGCCGTCCTGTGCCTGGCGCTGGGCCTTGTCGCCTGCGACAACCAGAAGGTGGCCCGCCTGGAGGAGGGCGTGGCCACCGAGATGGACGTGATGCGGGAGTTCGGCGTGCCGCTGGAGATCCACCGCGAGGCGGACGGCTCGCGCACCTTCGAGTACACCCGCCAGCCCGCCGGCACCGCCAACTACTACATCACCCTCGGGACCGACGGCAAGATGTCCGCCCTGCGCCAGGTGCTGTCGCAGCCCTACCTGGCGAAGGTCCAGCCCGGCATGGACCAGGCCAGCGTGCGACGCCTGCTCGGCCAGCCCGGCAAGAAGACGCCCTATGCCCTGAAGCGCGAGGAGGTCTGGGACTGGCGCTGGCAGGACGGCCCCACCCCCCGCATCTTCAGCGTCACCTTCGATGAGGCGGGACGGGTCGTGTCCAGCGGCAGCGTCGAGGACGACGAGGCCACCCGGACGCGTTGAATCGGCCACGGGGTGGCCGCTCGGCTTGACAGGTTTGCACTGGATCGGGCCGGCGGATGCAGGGCGAATCACTGTGTCCCATTCGCCGAGCCGGCCCGGTTGGCTCTGGCGTGTCAGTCTGGCAGAGACACAGTGTCCCGATTCTGAGGAAACCGGACGCTGTCCACCTGAAGTGCCCGTTCGGCGGCCATCACAAACCGCTGGCGACGGCAGACCCGGGATCAGGTCTTTCCCTAGGCGTTTGTGCGGTGCAGGCCGGTGTGGGCGGTTCACCGTGGCGCCGGTGGGGTGAAAGCGGCGCGGCGGCTCCACCAGACAGGGGCAAGTCCTGACAGGGGCAGCCCGGTGTTTGAGGGTAAACACGGGGCGATTCGGTGTGAACTTGCGGCAGATCGCATGGCCCGGGTCGATCGGGGCAGAAGCCCCGTCTGAAGTTGGGCACACGAGTTGCAGTTGGAGTTCGGGTGTGGAGGTCGCGCCGATGGAAGGTGGTTGCCGGCGACCCAACGTTCCTCCCCATGTCCGAAGACCACCTGTGAGCAAGGAGACACACTCGTGAAGAAAACCGCTCGTGCGAACCGTTCGAAGAGTCGTTGGCTGGTCGGCAGTGCAGGTTTGGCGCTCCTGGGCGTACCGGTGCTGGGTCATGCCAATGCCGACGTCGAGAAGAACATCGCCAACCCCAACAACTGGGCGATGCAGGCTGGTGACATGTACAACCAGCGCTACAGCAAACTCAAGCAGATCAACAAGGGCAACGTCGGCAAGATGCAGGTGGCCTGGACCTTCTCGACCGGCGTTCTGCGCGGTCACGAAGGCTCCCCGCTGGTGATCGACGGGACGATGTTCCTGCACTCGCCCTTCCCCAACAAGGTCTTCGCGATCGACCTTGAGACGCAGAAGATCAAGTGGAAGTACGAGCCCAAGCAGGACCCGGCGGTGATCCCGCAGATGTGCTGCGACACCGTCAACCGCGGTCTGGCCTATGCGGAAGGCAAGGTCTTCCTGCAGCAGGCGGACTCCAACCTGGTGGCCCTGGACGCCAAGTCCGGCAAGGTGATCTGGTCGGTCAAGAACGGCGACCCGAAGCTGGGTGCGGTCAACACCAATGCCCCGCACGTCTTCAAGGACAAGGTCATCACCGGCATTTCCGGTGGCGAGTGGGGCGTGCGCGGCTTCCTGGCGGCCTACGACATCAACAGCGGCAAGCAGGTCTGGAAGGGCTACTCCGTCGGTCCGGACAGCGAGATGCTGATCGACCCGGACAAGACCACCACCTGGGCCGACGGCAAGGTGACGCCGGTGGGCCGTGACAGCTCGCTCAAGACCTGGCAGGGCGACCAGTGGAAGATCGGCGGCGGCACCACCTGGGGCTGGTACAGCTATGACAAGGGCCTGAATGCGGTGTTCTACGGCACCGGCAACCCCTCCACCTGGAACCCGGCCCAGCGCCCGGGCGACAACAAGTGGACGATGTCGATCTGGTCGCGTGACGTCGATTCGGGCAAGGTCAACTGGGTCTACCAGATGACACCCTACGACGAGTGGGACTTCGACGGCATCAACGAGATGATCCTGGCGGACATCAACGTCAAGGGCAAGCCGACCAAGGCCCTGGTGCACTTCGATCGCAACGGCTTCGCGTACACCATGGACCGCACCAACGGTGCGTTGCTGGTGGCCGAGAAGTACGACCCGAAGGTGAACTGGGCCACCCACGTGGACATGAAGAGCGGCCGGCCGCAGGTGGTCAAGCAATACTCCACCGCGCAGAACGGGCCGGACGTGAACACCAAGGGCATCTGCCCGGCCGCGTTGGGCTCCAAGGACCAGCAGCCGGCGTCCTTCGACCCCGAGACCAAGCTCTTCTACGTGCCGACCAACCACGTCTGCATGGACTACGAGCCGTTCAAGGTCGAGTACACCGCCGGCCAGCCGTATGTGGGTGCCACGCTGTCCATGTTCCCGGCCCCGGGCAGCCATGGCGGCATGGGCAACTACATCACCTGGGATGCGGGCACCGGCAAGATCGTGCAGTCCAAGGCCGAAAAGTTCTCGGTGTGGAGCGGCTCGCTCAACACCGCGGGTGGCCTGAGCTGCTACGGCACGCTGGAGGGTTACCTGAAGTGCGTGGACAAGAACGACATCAAGAAGGAGTTGTTCAAGTTCAAGACCCCCTCCGGGATCATCGGCAACGTGTTCACCTATGAGCACAAGGGCAAGCAGTACCTGGGCGTGTTCTCCGGTATCGGTGGCTGGGCCGGCATCGGCATGGCCGCAGGCCTGGAGAAGGACCAGGACGGCCTGGGCGCGGTGGGCGGCTACAAGGAACTGAGCCAGTACACCGAGCTCGGTGGATCGCTGACCGTGTTCGCTTTGCCGAACTGAAGCGGTGTCGCCGCGGAGGGTGTCAGGGATCGTCCTGACCTCCTCCCGGTGGTGGGTGGCGTTGCATGACCTGCAGACGCCACCCACCCGTGAACCTGAACCCTCTGTGAACGGACCTGTACCTCGTCGAGCCGATGCGGCCCGGGTTCCCACTTTCCTGAATCGAGAAAGACCGCAAGACATGAGATCCGCCACCCTGGCCCTGTCGATGACCGTGACCGTGGCCATGGCCACGCTGGCCACCGGCGCTTCGGCGCAAAACAAGGTCGAGACCCCGCTGTACACGGTGGTGGACGGCTACAAGGTCGATGCCAACACGATGAAGGGCTTTCGCACCTGGCGCCAGGCCGCCTGCGATCGCTGCCATGGCGCCAACCAGGAGGGCATGGTCGGCCCCTCGCTGATCAACAGCCTGAAGGTGCTGAGCAAGGACGACTTCGTGGTCACCGTGCGTGACGGTCGGCTGGACAAGGGCATGCAGAGCTTCGGCAGCAGCAAGGCGGTGATGGACAACATCGATCAGCTCTATGCCTACCTGAAGGGCCGCTCCGACGGGGCGATCACCCGCTCCAAGGTGGAAGAGGCCAAGTGATGATCTTGACCCTGGTCATGGCCGTGCACCGCTGGACCCGCAGGCTGTTGGCGCTGAGTGCGGCGGCAGCGGTCGTGTTGCTGCCCCTTTCCGCTGCGGCACAGGACAGTGAGCCCCGCAAGGCCCTGCGTGTCTGCCAGGACCCGAACAACCTGCCGTTTTCCAACCTGGCCGGCGAGGGCATCGAGAACCGCCTGGCCGAGGTGTTTGGCCGCGCCATGGGCCTGCCGGTGACGTACTACTCCTTCCCGGCGCGCATGGCCTTCATCCGCAACACGCTGCGCTACAAGCTGCCCGGCGAGGACTACCGCTGCGACATCGTGATGGGGGTGCCGGTCGGCTTCGACCAGGTGTCCGTCACCCAGCCCCTGTACCGCTCCACCTATGCGCTGGTGTATGCGCAGGGCCGGGGGCTGGATGGGGTCAAGACGGTGCAGGACTTCCTGAGCCTGCCGGCCGAGCAGCTCAAGTCCCTGCGCATCGGCCTGTACGACCGCACGCCGGCTTCGGCCTGGCTGGTCAAGCATGGCCTGGTGGCCCAGGGTGTGCCGTACCTGATGATGAGTCCCGACCCGGACCAGTACCCCGGCCAGCTGCTGGAGACCGAACTGGCCGCCGGCAAGATCGACGTGGCCATCGTCTGGGGGCCGATCGCCGGCTTCTTCGCCAAGCGTGTGCAGCAGCCGGTGCTGCAGGTGCTGCCGCTGCGTTCCGAGCCGGGCGTGAAGCTGGACTTCGCCATGGCCATGGGGGTGCGCCATGGCGAGCGCGAATGGAAGCAGCAGGTCGAGCAGCTCATCGCCAGCCGGCGCGATGACATCCAGGCCATCCTGCGCGAGTACCGCGTGCCGCTGGTCGATGACAGCGGTGCGCTGATCCCTTGATCCCCTGATCCCCTGATCCCGCCGATTCACGGACGTCTCTTCCCGCCATGACCCGTCTCCAAGTTGACTTCATCCAGGGCGCAGGCCCGATCCGGTTCGGACCCCGCGGGGTCGGGCTGGCGGTTGCGGCGCTGATCGCCCTGGGCGTTGGCTCGGCTGCGGTGGCGCAGGCGGTGGCCTCGCCGTTCATGCCTGAACCGGCTGCCGAGGTGAAGGACTTTTCTCCCGCTGAAAAGCTGCTGCTGATGAGCCCGCAGTTCGGCCGGGTCAAACCGCCGTCCACGCTGGGCTACCGCTTCCGCAAGACCGGCAGCCTGGAGGAGGGCTTTGAGGACCGGGTCAGCATCGCACTGCAGCGCGCCCAGGGCGGCGCCTGCTGCAAGGCGCAGGGCCAGTTCCTCAGCGGCGCGCGCAAGGTCAGCCTGCCGGAGATCGACCAGGTGGAAGGCAACCCGGTGACGCTGTATTTCCTGGAGCACGACATTCGGGACATGAAGCAGCGCACCAAGGGCTCGGTCACCTACTTCCGCAAGCGCATCCGCATGGCGCTGTACCAGGGCGCCGAGCTGTCCGACGTCAACGTGACCTACCGCGGGCGCACGCTGCCGGCCCGCGAGATCCGCCTGCAGCCCTACCGGGACGATCCCAACCGTGCGCGCTTCGAGCGTTTCGTCGGCAAGCAGTACAGCTTCGTCCTGTCCGACGAGGTGCCGGGGGCCGTGGTGGCCATCCGCACCCGGGTGCCGGGCGAGGCGGGGGCTGCGGCACCGCTGATCGAGGAAGAGCTGCTGCTGGACGGTGCACAGGTGGCCGCCGCCGCCACAGCCCGGCGCTGAAGGGGATCGGACGATGAAGACCTTCATTCGCCCGCCATCGATCCTGCGACGCCTGTCGGCCTGTGCCGCGCTGGTGGCGGGAGCCTGCGCACCGGCAGCGGCCGCAGAAAACAGCTTCCCCACGGTGGACCGGGTGCTGTACGTGCAGGAGTGCATGCGCAACCACCCCGGCCCGCACTACGAGATGGTCAACAAGTGCGCCTGTGCGCTGGACCGCCTGGCCGCCGAGATCAGCCACGAGGACTACGTGTCGCTGTCCACCGCAGCCAACGCCACCACCATCGGTGGGGAGCGCGGCAGCTACATCCGCGAGAGTGAGCCGCTCCAGCAGGAGGTGCGCCGCTACCGAGCCCTGCAGGCCAGAGTCAAGAAGGCCTGCTTCATCACCCCCTGACGGTCGTCACCATGTCCTGCCGCAGCGGCATCCGCCGACGTGACCTCGCCGCGCTGGCCTGGCCGGCATCCCTTGTCGCCGCATGGCCGGGGGCTGTGCAGGCCCAGGCCAGGGTGCTGGACGCCCAGCGGCCGGACGAGAGCCCGCGCTGGCTTGCGGTGCGCCGTTCACTCTGGGCCGATCGGCCGATCCAGCCGGCCACACCCGAGCAACTGCAGGTCAGCGCACCTGTCCGGGCGCCCGACCCGGCCGTGGTGCCGGTGGGGCTGCGCAGCCCGATGGGCATGCAGCCCGGCAACGACCCTGCGCGGCAGGTGCGACGACTCACGCTGGTGATCGACCAGAACCCCTCGCCCATTGCCGCGGTGTTCGAGCTGCCGCCCGATGGCGCTCTGCCGGAGCTGGAAACCCGCCTGCGGGTGGACGAGTACAGCTTCGTGCGTGGCATTGCGGAGACGGCCGATGGCCAGCTCTGGCAGGCGCTGCGCTACGTCAAGGCCTCCGGCGGCTGTTCCGCGCCGGCCGGTGGGGACGAGGCACAGCTGGCCGCCAGCCTGGGCCGAATGCTGCTGCGTGCCACCCCCGCTGCCCCCGGCCAGCCGCTGACGCTGGACTGGACGGTGCAGCACCCCAACCACTCCGGCATGGCGATGAACCAGGCCACCCGCCAGCCCATCCCGGCGCACTACCTGCGCAGTGCGCTGCTGCGCCAGGGCGAGCGGCTGCTGCTGTCGGCCGACCTGGACTTCGCCCTCAGCGAGAACCCCAGCCTGCGCCTGCGCTTCTTCCTGCGCGGCAGCGACCCCCTGCGGGCCGAGGTGGTGGACACCCAGGGAGCCCGTTTCAGCGCCACCGTGCGGCTGCCGGAGCCGACGTGAGGTCAGGGGGGCATGCCGTACCGCGGCGGGCGTTTCCGGCGCTTGGCCAGGTCGCACAGCATGTAGGCCATGCCGCGTCTCCAGGACTCGTCGTTGTCGCCGCGGATGTCCACCGACTTGGTCAGCACCAGCCGGTCGTCGCCGGTGGCCCAGAGGCCCAGGTTGAGGATCAGGATCAGGTTCAGGATCAGGTGGCTCACCCGCTGCACCCAGCCCACACCCACCAGGGCGGCACCGGCTGCGGTCAACGCGGCCAGCAGCTCGCGTCGGCGGTGGGTGATCAAGGGCAGGGCGGTTCAAGAGCCGGGTATCGCAGGGTCCTTCTGGCGGGGGGGCTGGGGCTGTTGCTGCAAACGGCGGGCCCGGTCGCGCAGGCCGCGCCCTTTGCCTACATCACCAACCAGGGCAGCCACGATGTCAGCGTCATCGACCTGGCCGGCCCCCGTGTGGTCGCCACCATCCCGGTGGGCCAGGCGCCTGCCGGCGTGGTGGCCGGCCCGCGCGGCGAGGTGTTCGTGGCCAATGCGGCGTCACACAGTGTCACGGTGATCCACACCGCATCGCAACAGGCCGCGAAGACCTTTGCTGCCGGGCAGGGGGCGGTGGGCCTGGACCTCAGCGCCGATGGCCGGCGTCTGTTCGTGGCGGACTGGTTTGGGCAACAGCTGCGGGTGTTCGACGCCGCCAGCCGCGAGCCGATTTCCAGCACCCCGCTGGGCCGCGCCCCGGCCGGGGTGGCGGCGCTGCCGGACGGCTCGGCCGCCTGGGTGGCCGAACGCGACGAGGACCGGGTGGCCCTGATCGATGCCGCCGGCGGTGTGTTGGCCCGTGTTGCTGTGGGCACCCACCCGTTTGCGCTGCTGCTGGACGGGCCGCGCCAGCGCCTGTACGTGCTCAACGTGGAGAGCGACAACCTCAGCGTGGTCGATGTCCGGCGCCGTCAGGTCATCGCCACATTGCCCACCGGCCGGGCGCCGTATGGGGCCGCATTGGCCGACCACGGGCGGCTGCTCTACGTCACCAACCAGCATGCCGACAGCGTGAGTGTCTTCGATGCCGAAACACTCACCCTGCGCCACACGCTCACCGGTTTCGGTTACCCGGAGGGTATCGCAGCCTTTGCCGACCGGGTCTGTGTCGTCAACTGGATGGACGACAGCGTCAGCCTGCTCGATGCCGCCAGTGGCCGACGCCTCGCCGAGGTGCCGGTGGGCCGCAACCCGCGGGGTTTTGGGGCCTTCATTGCCCCGCTTGCCGCTGCCGGACCGCCTGAATTGCGTGCCGTTGTATCCCGAGGAGAACCATGAGACGACGTTCCTTCCCGCTGCTGCTGGCGGGCCTGGCCTGTGCGGCCGCCTTTGGCCCCCCGGTGGCAGCCCACGGGCCCACCCGTCAAAAGGTGACCGAGACGGTGACCGTCAACGCGCCGGCCGCGCAGGTCTGGGCGCGCATCGGTGACTTTGCCGCGCTCAAGGACTGGCACCCTGCGGTGGCCGACAGCCCGGTGGACAGGGGCAACGAGGTGGGGTCGGTGCGCAGCGTCAAACTCAAGGGCGGTGGTGAGCTGGTGGAGACGCTGGAGGCCCACGATGCCGCGCAGATGCGCTACACCTACCGCGCCAAAAACGGCGGCGCGTTGCCGGTGACCAACTACACCTCCACGATCCGGGTGACGGCCGACGGTGCCAAGTCGGTGGTGGAGTGGCGCGGCGCCTTCTACCGCGGTTTTCCCAACAACGATCCGCCGCCGGACCAGAACGACGAGGCGGCGGTGCGCGCCGTCACCCAGGTCTACCGGAGTGGCCTGGCGAACCTGAAGAAGCTGGTTGAAGGCCAGTGACCTCAGGCCAGCGCAGCACATGCCCACGCCGTCGCCCCAACAACGGATGCCGACGATGTCGCTGATGTCACCGCAGTCACCGCTGGCACTGCCGCCATCGACTGCGCCGGATGCGGCGCGCCGTCGGTGGCTCGGTTCGGCCTGGGCCTGGGCCTGGATGGGCGCCGGGCCGGCCGTGGCCGTGGTGGGCCTGGCCGGTTGTAGCGCAGCCGCTCTGCGCCAGCCGGCTGCTTCCCACGCTGCCGCAACCTTCGAGCCGGTGGCCCCGGGCCTCTGGCTGGCGCGCGGGCAGGGTGGTGAAGTGGATCCCGCCAACCGGGGTCGGGTGGGCAACACCGCCCTGGTGGCCGGGCCCCGAGGCGCGCTGGTGGTGGGCGGCGGGGTGTCGCGCCGGCAGGGCGTGGAGCTGCTGGCCGCCGCGCGGCAAATTGCATCGGTCCCGGTGCGGGCGCTGCTGATCACCCCGGTGCGGCAGGAGTTCGTGCTGGGAGCCCCCGCCTTTCAGGAGGCAGGGGTACCGGTGGTGATGCACCCGGCCGCAGCCCGGCTGATGCGCGCCCGCTGCGACAACTGCCTGAAAAACCTGAAGCGGGAGTTGGGCGCGCAAGAAATGGCCGGCAGCCGGGTGGTCACGCCAGACCGGCTGCTCGAAGCCGGCGACCCCTGGCTGGCCGAGGTGACCGGCCGGCCGCTGCGGCTCCTGACCTTCGGCGTCCAGGCGCACTCCAGCGGCCCGGGTGATGTGGCCCTGCTGGACGAGGCCAGCGGCAGCCTGCTGGCCGGCGGGCTGGTGTCCGCCGACAGCGTGCCGGACGTGCAGGACGCCGACTTCGCCGGCTGGCGCCAGGCCCTGGCGGCGCTGGGTGGGTTGCCGCTGCAACGCATCCTGCCGGGGCACGGGCCGGTGTGCCCGCCGCAGCAGATTCAACGCATCGCCGGTTATCTGAACGCGCTGGAGGCCCGCACCGCCCAACTCCTGGCCGCCGGGGTGCCGCTCAGCGAGGTGGCCGAGGCCACCGAACTGCCGGCGTTCGCCCGCTGGGAGGGCTACGACAGCGTGCACCGGCGCAATGCCGCCATCGTCTACCTGCGCCAGGAACGCGAACTGCTGCGCCAGCCCGCCCCGGAGGGCCGATGAACCCGACCGAACCCCCCGTCTTGGCTCCCCGGCCGTCCGACCCCGAGTTGCCCGTCGATGACCTGCGGCGCCAATGGCTGGCCCGCGCGACCCGCCTGGCGGGTCTGACCGGCTGGGTGGGGGCCGCGGCCGGCCTGGCCGGGCTCGCGACCCCGCCCGAAGTCCGCGCCGCACCGGGCGGCCTGCCCAGCCAGATCGACCACGCCGGCAGCTCGCCGGAGTGGGAGAAGCTGCGTGAGCGCCTGTTCCGCAACCGCCCCATCGTCACCGGCAGCGACAGCCTGGTGCAGCTGGTGGTGCCGCTGCGGGCAGCCTACGGCGCTTCGGTGCCGGTCAAGATCGTCTCTCGCATCCCGCAGACCGCGCAGCGCCATCTGCGCCGGCTGACCCTGCTGGTGGACAAGAACCCCTCACCGGTGGCCGCCACGCTGGAGCTCTCGCTGGCGCTGGGGCAGGCCGACTTCGAGACCCGGCTGCGGGTGGACGAGTACGGCCACATGCGCGTCATCGCCGAGCTCGACGACGGCAGCCTGCATGCCGCCTCGCGCTACGTGAAGGTCTCCGGCGGCTGCAGCGCGCCACCCAACCGCGACAGGATGCACCTGATCGGCCAGACCCAGCTGCGCCTGCCGGAGGGGCTGCGGCCCGCCGGCCAGCCCAGCGCCGCCGAAGTCAGCGTACTGCACCCCAACGACACCGGCTTCGAGCTCAACCAGGTCACGGTGATGTACATCCCGCCGCACTTCGTGCGCGCCATCCGCGTGGCCTACGACGGCGAGCGTCTGTTCGACCTGGACTGCGACTTCTCCGTGAGCGAGAACCCCACCTGGCGCTTCCACTTCCTGCCGCGCCGCGATGCCGGTGGCCGCGGGATCGGCCGCCTCACTGCGGAGGTGGACGACACCAAGGACGGCCACTTCCGCGGTGCGCTGGACCTGGCTGCGGCGCTGGCCGATCGCACAGGCTCCGGCGAAAGGGCACTGTGAAACCCGGCGCGGCCGCACGGTTCCCGGCGCACGGTTCCCTGCGGGGCGGGTTGCCGGGTCGGGTGACGTGGCTGATGACGCGGCTGATGACGCGACTGGTGCAGGGGCTGCGACCGTGGCTGCTGCCCTGGTGGCTGGCGTCGCTGCTGGTGGCCAGCCTGCTCGGCATGGGTGGCCTTGCCCGGGCCGGCCTGCCCGCCGCCTACGACGCCCTGGTGGTGGAGCCGCGCATCGGCTCGCCCGGCCCCAACGGTCAACCCGCAGCCTGGGAGTTTGACCTGCGCCCCGCCCAGCAGCGCGCCCGCCGGGAGGGTCGCCGGCTCTACGTCTACCTGGGGGCCGGCGACTGCGCCTACTGCCGCCGCTACGAGGCCTTCCTGGCTGCGCACGCCGCCGAGCTGCTGCCGCATTTTCGCGCCCAGTACCTGCTGGTGGACCTGCGCAGCCAGCTCAGCGTGCTGGAGCGGCAACTGGTGCTGCGCACCGAGGCCGTGCATGCCCCCTACGCCGATTTCCAGCGCAGCATCGGCGACCAGCGCGCCCGGCTGCTGGTCTACCCCAGCGTCTGGCTGCTCGATGCCCACAGCGGGCTGCCGCTGATGCAGATGCCGGCGGGGGCGGGCACCTTCCAGACCGTGCCGGAACAGCTGGAGATCCTCCGGCTGGAGCAATGAAAAGCAAAAACCGTGAAAGGGTTGTCTAGGGTTTTCCCTGACTCGTGAGATACTCCGCCCCAGTTCATTTCCGGAGGATCCCATGCGCCGCCACCTGACCCTTGCCGCCCTGATCTCGGCCCCGCTCTGCGCGGCCTTCCTGACCTGCGCCGCCCCGGCGTTGGCGCAGTCTGCCCCCACAACCGCTACCGCAGCTGCTGCAGCCACCGCAGCGGACTACACCGTCTTCATCGACCCGCCGACGAACTTCGTCTTCGTCAAGCTGCCGCAGGGCTGGAAGTTTGCCGGCAAGGCCGAGGGGGTTCTGCCGGCCCCGCTGCCCGCCAACGTCGTCACCCGCCTGCTGCCGGCGGAGCGGGCGCTCGAGCAGGTGGCCCGGGCCGAGTAAGCTGCGGTCTGCGTCGAATTGCGCCATCGAATTGCGCCGTCGGATGGGCCGATGGCGGGTGGCGCAAACCAGCTCAACTGCACCCATGGGCCAAGCCAGACTCCGCGGTACCCCCGAACAACGCCGCCAGGCCGCCATCGAGCGGCAGCTGTCGCTGCGGCCCAAGTACGTCCGGTGCAACCACTGCCAGGCCGAGCTTACCGAGCTGCAGCCGATGGACATCTCGGACCTGAAGGGCATCGAGGCCGCCTTTGCGGCGCACTGCCCGCACTGCGACCACAACACCTTCGCCATCAAGGGTGAGCCCGAGGCGGTGGCGCAGATGCACATGGCCATCGAAGACGCCGCCGGCAGCGCCAGCCTGGCCGGCGTGGTGCCGGCTGCCAACCGCTGATCGCCGGCAGTCACACCTTCCGGTTTTTGTTCGGTCCTTTCGACCGCGTCTGAGCAAGTCGGCGCGCGTCCAGCCCTTGCGGAGGTTGCATGGTCCATCCCGCCCGTCCCGCCATCCCCCACGCCCGCATCTGCGCCTGGCTGCATGTGCTGTCCGGCGTGGCGGTGATGCTGTTGCTCAGCGCCTCGCTGGCCTACCTGGCCTCCCACTACAGCGGCAGCGCCATCCCCGAACAGGTCAAGGCCCTGCTGGGCAGCGCCGGCGTGGCCATCGGCACGGCGGTGTGCCTGGTCGCCGGGGTGGAGTTGATCGGCGGCGTGGCCTTCCTCGCCGGCAAACCCATCGGCCGCCCGATGCTGCTGCTGAGCAGCAGCTTTCAGCTCATCAACCTCCCCATCGGCACGGCGCTGGCGGTGTACAGCTACTGGGCGCTGTTGCGAGCCCCCTCCGGCGACTCCGGCGGGGACCACACCGCCCGCAGCTGATCTGGGTCTCGCCGGGAGGCTGCTTCACCCGGGCAGCACCTTCCAGCCCCGCTCCAACGCCGCCCGCCGCAGCCGCTCATCCGGCCGCACGGCCACCGGCTTTTGCACGGCCTCCAACAGCGGCAGGTCGCTGGCGGAGTCGCTGTAGAAGGTGCTGAAGTCGCAGTCGGCCAGCCGGGGAGCGCTCTGGCGCGCCAGCCAGGCTTGCACGTGGGCGATCTTGTGCGGGCCCCAGCAGGGCTCGCCGATCACCTCGCCGGTGAGGTGGCCGGCGGTGTCGCGGGCCGATTCGGTGGCGATCAGGTCGTGCAGGCCGAACTGTTGCGCGAACACCTCGGCGATGAAGCGGGTGGTGGCGGTCACCAGCACGCAGTGGTGGCCGGCGTCACGGTGACGGGCCACCAGCGCGTGGGATGTGGCGGGCAGCCGGGGTGACATCGCGGCGGCGAATCCCTGCGCCAGCCGCGCCAGCTCTGCCGGTTCCAGGTGGCTGATCGGTCCGGCGGTGGCGCGGTGCAGGCCGCGGATGTCCTGCCGCCCGGCGACGTACTCGCGGCAGAGGTTCAGGTGGCGCTGTGGCGCATCGGCCGGCAGCACGCCTTGTGCGGCCAGCCACTCGGTCCAGGCCATGCCGCTGTCGAAGGGGATCAGCGTGTGGTCCAGGTCGAACAGGGCCAGCTGCATGGCGCGGACCGTGGTTCAGCCGGCCGAGGTCGCCACATCGGCCGGGAGCGGGGCGGCGAGCTGACCCGGTGCCAGCTCGGCGCGCAGCACCCCCCGCAACGCGTTGCTGACCCAGATCGCCTCGGCGCGCTGCAGGTCGGCCAGCGTCAGGCTGCGCTCAGCCGCGGCCACCAGCGGGTCGGCCAGCAGCTGGGCGCGCATCACGCCGGGCAGGGCGCCATCGCTCACCGGCGGGGTCCACCAGCGGCCATCCAGGCGCAGGAAGACGCTGCTGCGCCCGCCCTCCACCAGCCGGCCGTCGCGGGTGAAGAACAGGCTGTCGAAGGCGCCCTGCGCCTCGGCGGCCGCCACGCCGGCGTCGTAGTGCGCCCGCAGCGTGGTCTTGAAGGCCGCCAGCGGCGCGGCATCCGGCAGGCGTTGCGGTGACAGCACCAGCCGCACCGGCGCGCTGCGTACCCCGTCGCGCTCGGCCGGCAGGGGCGTCAGCGCTGCCTGTCGCAGGCTGAGCCGGCCGTCGTGCGCCAGCGCCAGACGCAGCCGGGTCGGGCCGGCCAGGGCCTGCGCGGCTTCGGCCAGCAGCGCGCGGGCTGCCTGCGCGTCAAAGGCAAAGCCCAGCGCCTGCGCACTGCGCGACAGCCGGGCCAGGTGCTCATCCATCAGGGCGATGCCGTAGTGCGGCTCGCCACGCATCGTCTCGAAGAGCTCGAAGCCCGGGTCCAGCGCGGTGAGGAAGCGCGCCTTCAGCCGGCATTCGGCACGTTCGTCGGCGGCCACGCTGTCCATCACGATGCCGGCGCCCACGCCCAGGCGCAGGGGGCGCAGGCCGTTGCGCGCTTCGCCCAGGGTCAGGGTGCGGATGGCGACGTTGAGGCAGAAGTCCTCGCAACGCTGACCGGGGTCGGCAGCAGCATCCACCCACCCAATGGCGCCACAGTACAGTCCACGCGGCGTGCTTTCCAGCCGCTCGATCCACTGCATCGTGCGCCGCTTGGGCGCGCCGGTGATCGAGCCGCAGGGGAAGGTGGCGCGCAGCAGCGCCGCAAAGTCCACCGCCGGCTGCAGCCGCGCCTGCACGGTGGAGGTCATCTGGAAGACGGTGGTGTAGGGCTCGATGTCGAAGAGCTGCGGCACCCGCACCGAGCCGATCTGGGCGATGCGGCCCAGGTCGTTGCGCAGGAGGTCCACGATCATCAGGTTCTCGGCTCGGTTCTTGGTGTCGCCGGCCAGCTCGCGGGCGGTTTCGCTGTCGCCCAGCGGGTCGCCGGCCACGCGCCGGGCGGTGCCCTTCATCGGCCGGGCGGTGACGAGGCCCGCCTCGTGGCGCAGGAAGAGTTCCGGCGAGCGGCTCAGCACCCAGCGCCGGGCGTCGTCGCTGCGCGCCGGCAGGGCGATCAGCGCGCCGTAGGGCACCGGCTGGCGCTCGCGCAGGCGGCGGTACAGCGCCAGGGGCTCGCCCCAGGCCTGGCCGTCGAGGCGGTAGGTGTAGTTGACCTGGTAGGTCTCGCCGTCGGCAATCGCCGCGTGGATGGCCGCGATGGCGGCGTCGAAGGCCGCGTCGTCCACGCTCGGCGTCAGGCCCAGCGTGCCGGCCGGGGCACCGTCATCCTGCGCCGCCAGCCAGGCGCTGACGGCGTCGGCCGACAGCCTCGCCATCCGGCGGAACATCAGCAGGCGCAGCGCAGCCGGCTCATCCGCCGGGGCCGGGTGATGGGCATTGCCGATCAGCTGTGCGCCCCATTCGTAATCGGCCAGCAGCACGGCGTGAAGCGGCGCCGGCCCCCGCAGATCGGCCTGCACCGCGGCCCAGGTGGCATCCAGCTCTGCCGGGTCGGTGCAGCGGTGCTCGCGCACGAAGCCGGTGTAGAGCCGGCTGGTCGGCACGGCGTCACTGGCGCCGGCGTCGTCGAGCAGCGCGAAGGGTTCCTGAAAAAGGGTCATCAATCCCAGTCGTTCATGTCGTGCTTGATGCTCGCACGGTTCGCGATGAGTTCGTCGATCGTGGGCTCGTTGGCCAGCGCCCGCTTCAGTGCCAGCTTGGTGGCCTCGTAGTTGGTGCGGTACATGTCTTTCCTGTCGAGGTTCGGGTCCTTGGCACAGCGTGGGTCGATCCACACCAGGCTGACGATGCAGAGCTCGTTGACCAGATCGCGCGGGATGATGCCCTCGATCACGCAGTCCAGCACCGCATCGGCGGTGGCGCTCTGCACCACGCCGCCGAAGAGGTCGATGTTGGCCATGTCCTTGAGCGTCACCTTGGGCACGGTGATGGTGGCCGGGCGCACCAGCTGGTTGCAGGCGCGGATCGCGAACATCGCGGTGTGGCCCTTGCTCTGCGCCATCATGTTGGCGAAGGCCTGGCCCACCGGACCGTCGACGCGGCCGATCAGGATCTCGGGCATCGCGTCGGTGAACTGGCCCTCGGCGGCCAGCACGGTGGCTTCGCCGGCGTGGAAGGTGTAGGGCAGAGCGCGGTGGGGGCTGGTCATCGGGTCTCCAGGGAAAACTGTCGTCGGGAAGGAAGAAGGGGTTCAGCGCGGCAGCAGCCACTCGCCGTGGCCGTCCACCGCCAGGTCGCCGCGCCAGCGCTGCGGGCGTCGGGAGGGCAGGGCGGCGAGCAGTTCGGCCAGCCGGTGGTCGGCCAGGTGGGTGGTGCCCAGGCGGGCCAGGTCGCGGGCAAGGAGCTGCCAGAACACGGCGGTGTCGCCCTGGCCGGGCACGAAGGTGGCGGGCGGTTCGGGCGCGGCGTCCGGTTGCAGCCAGACCACGCTGCCGCGGCGCTGGCCGTAGCCGGGGTGGGCCCCGGCGCGACCGCCCAGCAACACGCTGCCGGCCACCAGGCGGGAGGCGGCGAAGTCGCCCACGTCCCCACCGACGATGACGCTGCCGCGGCGCATGCGGTCGGCCAGCCGGTCGCCCGCCCGGCCGTGGATGCAGATCAGCCCGCCGCGCATGCCGTCCATGCTGCCGGGCAGCGTACTGGCGACGAAGTGGCCGGCATCACCTTCGATGTGCAGCTCGCCGCCGGCCATCTCCACGCCGGCCAGGTCGCCCGCCGAGCCGCGCACGCGGAGGGTGCCGGCGCGCATGGTGCTGCCGAGGTGGTCGCCCACGGGGCCGTCGACCCGGATGTCGCCGCCGTCCAGGCCCCAGCCGAGGTGATCGACGCGGGACAGGTCGCCGATGAAGTGGAGTCTGGGAGCTTCGGTCTCGAAAGCTTCGATGTGGAAGCACTCGGCCAGCGGCAGCCACTCGCGGCCATGCGCCACCGGCAGGCGCTCGACGGCCGCAAGGTCCAGCGCGGCCAGCGCGCCGGGCAGCACGCCGCGCAGGTCCAGCCGCAGTGGCAGGCGCTGGCGCAGGGTCAGGCGGTGGCCGTTCATGCCGACGCTCCTTGGGCTGCTGCGGATGCGGGTGCGGCACCCAGCAGCCTGCGCAGGTGGAAGTGGAAGGGCCCCAGCTTGCCGCCGTAGTTGCCGGCCGAGATCCGCAGCAGGCCGCTGTCGGCTCCCCGGTCGATCACGGCGTGCATGCCCACGCGCATCGCCTCGCCCACCGCGGCCTCGGTCAATCCGTCGATGACGATCTCCATCACGCAGCCGATGCGTTCGTCGAGCTCGGAGCTCTTCGCCAGCCCGACCAGCGTAGGGCAGAAGGCGTCGTTGGTGGAGGCCATCAGCGCCGGGTACTGGCTGCCCACCTTGGAGCCGGAGCGCACCACGCCGCCGGGGAAGGGCATCACCACGTCCGGCACCCGGCGCATCGCGGCCACGGCGGCCTCGGCGGCGTCCAGCGCGGCGTCGGTGTCGCGGGCCAGCAGCAGCAGGTTGCCGCCACCCACCGCCTTGACCACCGCGGTGGTTTCCTGCGCGACGAACTCGCCGTCCATCACCGGCACGCGCCAGTAGCGCCGCCCGCCGATCACCTTGCTGGTCTGCCAGCCGTCGCCGAAGAAGCGCAGGTTCTTGCCCAGAGCGATCGCCTCCCCTTCGTGAATGCCGGCGTACACGGCGGTCGTCGGGCAGGTCAGCACGCACTGGCCGACGCGGCGCTCCAGCTGCTTGGCCAGCTCCTTGCCGCTCATCGCGAACAGCAGCAGCGCCACGCCGGGTCGGCCGTCGGGCGTCTCGTCGGGGCTCAGCTCGCGCTCGATGCCGGCTTCGCAGCCGCAGGCGATCACCGAGGTGGCGAAGCCGGTCGCAGTCACGCCCGCATGCCGCGCCCACTCGATGCGGTGCGCGGTGACGATGAGGCGCGTGGCCTTCATCGGGAAGGCTTCGGCGAAGGTGTCGTCCACCGCGATGCCGTTGAGGACTGTCTGCCCCTCGTCCGACGGGTACGTCGACCGATCCCCCGAGGGGATTGCGGGCCGGCTTGGGAGCGGCCCGGCGCTCGGCCCGCTCGATGCGCTTGCCACAGTGGAAGTCATGACGCTGCCCCCACGAAGCATTCGGTCGGCAGCAACCGCCCACCGCGGCAGCAGGCGCAGAGTTCGTCGTGGCCGATCTCCAGGTGCTGCGGGTGCAGCGAGCCGTTGCGCGCCATGCGTTCGCGCAGTGCTTCAGCGAATCCAGTGTCCCGCTCGTCGTCGAAGCGCGGCGTCACGAAGTGAGTGCCGCCCACCGGCGTGGCGGTGATGCGCCCGGCGCGGGCCACCACCCGGCCGTCCTTGAAGACCCACTCCGGCGTGGTGAACATGCGTTCGCGGTCGATCGGATCGTCGCGGTAGATGGCGATGTCGGCCGCCGCGCCCACGCCCAGGTGGCCGCGATCGCTGAGGCCCAGCAGCCTGGCGGGTGCGGCGCGGGTCATCACCGCGATCTCCTGCAGCGTGAGTTCGCGCTTCATGTCCTTGAGCGCCGAGTGGGCGGCGACGTCCGGGTGCAGGCGGGCGAGCTGTTCCTCGCGGAAGGGGCGGTCCATCAGCAGGCGGATCAGGTGCGGGTAGCTGGTGAAGGGCGCGCCGTTGGGGTGGTCGGTGGTCAGCACCACCTGCCAGGGGTTGCGCACCGACAGGAAGATCTCCAGCCCGATGGTCCACTGCAGCGCGTTGACATGACTCTTCTCCTGGTAGCGGAAGGGCACCACGCCGCAGCCGGCCTCGCACTCGATGTCCGCGCCGATCCACTTGCGCGGACTCGCCAGCCCGGCGTTGGCGTGCTGGCGCATCGTGTCGCCGGAGGCGGTGACGGTCTGGCCGAAGAGGATCTGGCCGATGTCGATCGAGAGCTGCGGCCGGGCGTTGACCGCCTCCACCAGCTGCAGCGCGGCCGAGGAGAACTTCTTCGGCCCCTCTTTGCCGTAGGCGTGGAACTGCACATGCGTCAGGTGGGCGGGCAGGCCTTCGAGGGCGTCGATGGTGGCCAGCGTGCTGGCGATGTTGCCGGCCACGCCCAGGTTGCTGCCGTGGATGTGCAGCGGGTGCGGCACGCCCAGGTCGGTGAGCCCACGCGCCAGCGCCTGCACCACCTGCCGAGGCGTGACGCCCCAGTGCACATGCGACTCGTCCACGTCCAGCCGCCGCTGGTGGTACTTGAAGGCGGAGATGCCGGCCGGGTTGACCACCTTGATGCCCATGGCCTTGGTGGCGTGCAGCGTCCAGCCGATCAGGTCGCGGATCTCCTCGGGCGGCGCGCCCTCGGCCAGGCGCTGCAGGAAGTGCTCGTCGTTGCCCAGCAGCACATAGGCGCCGTGGTCGAGGATGGGGGTGTCGCCCATCTCCATGTGCGCCTGCCGGGCGTTGGCGGCCAGCATCGCCGGCTCGAAGGCCGCCGTGTAGCCCATCTGCACATAGCGGTAGCCGGTGGCCAGCGTGCCGGGCGTGGCGTGGCCGCAGGAGACCAGCTCCAACGGGTTGTCACCGGGCACGCACGGGTTGGCGCCGCCCGTCATCCGGTCGCGGTGGTCCTCGGGCAAGAGCAGGCGCGCCAGGTTGACCTTGCCGCCGCCGATGTGGCTGTGCAGGTCGATGCCGCCGGCCATGACGATGCAGCCGCCGGCGTCGATCACTTCACTGGGCGGCTCGGTCGGCCGGGCGACGATGCGGCCGTCCTGGATCGCCAGGTCGCGCACCTCGCCGTCGATGCCGTGGGTCGGGTCGTGCAGCCGGCCGCCGTGCAGCAGGGTCCAGGTCATCGGTGTGCCCTCCGGTCACTGCGTGACCCCCTCCCCGTGGGAGGGTGAGCGCCGCCTTCGGGCGGCCGTGCGGCGGCGCTCATGCGGCCACCTCCATTGCATCCAGCCGCTGCAGCTCGGCCAGCAGCGCATTCACCGTCTCGGCCACCGAAGGCAAGGTCAGGTGCCTCACAGGCTGCAGCGGCAACATCACCACGCTGTCGCAGCGCACCAGGTGCCCACCGTGGTCGACGCCCGGCGTGCCCACCGGCAGGAAGAGGGTGGCCGATTCATGGCCCAGCGCATGCCCCAGCGCGCCCACGAGCGAGGGCGGCCCGAGCAGGATGCGCGGTCGGTCGCCATCGGGCGGGCGCTGGTCCGGGAACGTGCCCACCCACAGCAGCAGGTCCACCGCCCGGTCGGCCAGCAGGCGCTCTGTGGACAGGCGCAGTGCGTCGTGCTCCAGCCCGTGCGGGCCGACCCGCGTGCGCAGCGGCAGGCCCGACAGCCAGGTGTGCACCGCCTGAGCCGTGGCGGCGCCATCCGCCCCGCCGAGCGGAAAGCCGGCGGCCCGGCCGCTGAGGTTCAGCCGGCCGATCAGGCCCTGCAGCCGCTCGATCACCAACCCCGCATGGGCGCCGAGCTGGCCGGGTTCCCAGACCAGCACGGCGTAGCGGGCCGCCTTCAGCCGCTCGGCCAGTGCGCCCAGCCGCTCGTCGGCACAGCGCTGCGGCCGGGTGAGCGCCAGGTGCAGCAGCGCGGCGGTGGTCGGCAGGTCCTGGCCCGGGGCCAGCCCTTCGACGTCGGTGCCGCGCCCCTCGACGGTGATCGAGCGCGGCGCATCCACGCCGTCGCCGAGCACCACGATCGCGGGCGGCTGCTCGCGGCCGGCCAGCAGCCGCTCGAACAACCGCGGTGCACGCTCGGCCGGCCAGCTGCCGACGCAGACGATCAGGTCGGCGTTCCGACGCACTTCGGCCAGCGTGGCGGTGTAGCCGCCGCGGTCCTGCTGGGCGCGCAGGGCCTGGGCCAGCGGCTCGCCGCCGCAGACGTCCGAGATGGCGCCGATGCGGCAGGCCAGCGCGTAGAGCGCACGGGCTGCGGCCACGTCCGATCCCCAGCCGGCCAGCAGCGGCTGGCGGGCCGCGTGCAGCCACTCGGCGGCTACGCGCAGGGCCTGCTCGCGCGGCACCGGCTGGCCGTGCAGGCGGGCGTGGCCGGCGTGTGCGGCTGGTGCGGCGGGTGCGGCGGGTGCGCCAGTGCTCGGCACGGCCAGGGCCGCCAGCGCCGCCTCGGACCGAGCACAGCCGGGCGCGGCGGCCTCGCGGTCGTCGCATAGCAGGGGGCAGAAGGGGCAGGTCCAGGGCGTGGACGTGCCGACCGGTTCAGCAGCAGATCGGGTCATGAAGGCCCGAGGTAGCAGTCTGCATGCCATGTCCGGGACGCTGCCCAACCTGCTGCCTGGGCCGTTGGAGGGCCGTCCCGCCGCCCTGGTCGGGGACGGTTCGCCTTTTCCGGGGGACAGGCTGTGGCACGGTGGGGTTCAACCCGAGGTTCAAGGTGCCACAGAGTGTTCCGCCGCTGGCTGCGATGGCTGACCTGGCTCAACCTCCGCCAGCGAGTCGAGAGCCAGTTGCGGGCACGGCAAGCCGGCCCGCAGGGCGTCGGCTCGGCATCCGGTCCACTTCAGAGTCTTTCCAGACCCGCTTCAGGACCGCCTCAGCTTCGATTCCTCGCGGCTTTCGAGGCGTGAACCGGTCCGGGCACCGCGGATTTCGCGTCCGGACCCGATCGGAGCGCGTTTTCCTCGGGTTGACCCAGGGGCCGATGGCATGAAACCTGATCGCTGCGGATCCAACATGTGCGAGCTCAAGTTTCAACGGCGCTGCAGTGTGGGCTGCTCAGTTGCTGCCGCGTCCCAGACGTCCTTCATGCAGTGCGGTGGCGACCAGCCAGTGGGTGGCGCCGGCCGAACCGGCGGCGGCCAGGTCCCGGGTGTCGCGCAGGCCCCCGGCGCCGACCAGGGCCTGCAGGGCCGGGCGGTCCGTGGCGCGACTGCGGTTTGCCACGTCGGCCAGCGTGGCCAGGTCGGGGCCGCCGTCGCTGCCCACCCGGTCCAGCGTCATGACGATCACCCGAGGTGGCCACAGATCGGGCCGCTGCCAGCAGCCCGCCGGGTCCATCGTGGCGGCGGCGCGGCGGTCCAGCGACAGCAGGGAGCGGGCGCCGAAGTCGGCGGCCAGGCAGTCGGCCAGCGTGTGGGTGTCCGGCAGGGCCTCGCTGGCCAGCACCGGGTCGATCCGTTCGGCCAGCTTGCCCAGCGGGGCCAGCAGCGCCTCGACCGCGGCACGGGAGGCGAATCCGGCGTCCAGCCACAGCCGCAGGTCGGGCTGGTCCAGCAGCAGCTGGCGCCAGTGCTGCGCCTGCACCGGCCCGCCCTGCAGGGCGTCCAGGTCGGCGGCGTACAGCAGGGCGCTGCCGCTGGCCCGTCGCAGCGCCCGGGCCAGCGGCAGCAGGTCACTGCCGGGGCACAGCGGCGATTGGATCGGCTGGTAGCGGCTGCGCTCGCCCCGGCGGGCATGCACCACCTGGCCGGCCAGCAGGTCGACCACCGGCACGAGGATCGGTTCGGAGGGCAGGGTCACGGTGGGGCTTCGATGCATCAGGGGCGCGCAGTATGGGCCCGCATCAGCCACTGTGCCAGGCAGATGGAGGCCGGCCGATGAACTCCCTGCTGCTGATGGAGTACCTCACCGCCGGCGGGCTGGCCGGAGATGCCGCCGAGGCGGAGCTGATGCCGCTGGGGCGGTCGATGCGCGATGCGATGCTGGCCGATCTGCTGGCGCTGCCTGCGCAGACCGTCAGCTCGGTGAGCGTGGTCGGCTGTGCGGCCGCACCCGTAGAAGGCGCCTTGCAGGCCGATCCGCGGGTGCAGGGGGTGGCGCCCCGGCCGGGCGAGACGGTGCTGCAGTTCCTGGCGCGTGAAGCCCCGCGGCACCGCTGGGTCTGGGTGGTGGCGCCGGAGACCGGCGGGTTGCTGGCGCGCTGCCAGGCGCTGGTCGGCGCGTTGCGCTGGGTGGGCAGCAGTGCGCGGGCGCTGCAGGTGGCCTCCAGCAAGACCGCCACGCTGGCCGCCTGGGCGGGGCAGCAGGTGCTGACCCCCGCCGACGCCCGCCTGCAGGCCCAGGCGCGGCGCTGGGTGGTCAAGCCCGACGACGGTGCCGGGGCGGTCGAGACCTACCGCTTCGACCGGCGTGAGGCCGCGCAAGCGCACGCGGCCGAACGACGCGCTCGCGGCGAGGCGGTGGTGTTGCAGCCCTGGGTGGAGGGGGAGGCGATGAGCCTGTCGATGCTGTGCCGGCCTGCGGGAGCCGCGGGTGCGGCCGCAGCGGCCCGGGTGGAGCTGCTCAGCCTGAACCGTCAGCGCATTGAGGTGGACGAGGCCTCGGGCCACGCCGCCCCGGGTATCGGGCAGCTGCGCTTCGACGGCATCGACCGGCTGGCGCTGGCCGGCCGGGACGACGCAGACCCGCGCTGGCCGGCCCTGCGACGGCTGGCGATGGCCACACAGCGGGCGCTGCCGGGGCTGTGCGGCTTCGTCGGCATCGACCTGGTCTGGCACCCGGAGCTGGGGCCGGTGGGCATCGAGGTGAATGCGCGGGTGAGCTGTGCCTATGTGGGGCTGTCCGGACTGCTGGGCCGGCCGCTCGCGGGCGAGATCCTGGCGGCTCAGGGAGCGGTCGGAACCGAGGGCGGTCGCCACCCGTTCGGGCGGGTATCAACGTCGGTGTCAGCAACAGGGGCAGCGGCAGGGGCATCGACCGGGTCATTGCTCGGGGAGCGCAACGATGTGGCGGCCTGAAGCGGCGCTGGCGCCGGGCCTGGGCACTGCTGCCGGCAGGCCGTTGACCGTCGGCTGGGATGTGGGCGGCGCCCACCTGAAGGCCTGCCGGATGGAAGGCGACCGCCGGGTGGATGTGGCGCAGTGGATCTGCCCACTCTGGCAGGGCCTGGGCCAGCTGGAGGCCGCGCTGGACGCAGCCACAGCGCGCTGGCCGGACTTGGCCGCGGCGCAGCACGCTGTGACGATGACCGGCGAAATGGCCGATGGTTTTGTGGACCGCGCCGATGGCGTGGCCCGCATTGCAGCGGCGCTGGAGCAGCGTTGGCCTCACCGGGTTCGGCTGTTTGCGGGGGAGCAGGACTGGCTGCTGCCCGCCGAAGCGGCGCAGCACTGGGAGCGCATTGCCTCGGCCAACTGGCGGGCCACGGCCGCTCACTGTGCGCAGCACTTTGCCGACCGGTCGGGGCTGCTGATCGACATCGGCAGCACCACCAGCGACCTGATCGCCTTCCGGCACGGCCGGCTGCTGGGCGAGAGCCTGTCCGACCGCGACCGCTTGCGCAGCGGCGAACTGGTCTACCTCGGTGTGGTGCGCACGCCGCTGTGCGCGCTGGCCGAGCGCATTGCCTTCCAGGGCGAGTCGCTCAACGTGATGAACGAGCTCTTCGCCACCACCGCAGACGTGTTCCGCCTGCTTGGCGAACTCGACCCGAGCCACGACCTGTACCCCGGCGCGGATGGCGCTGACAAGTCGCTGGCGGCCACACGCGCCCGGCTGGCGCGCATGGTGGGCTGCGATGCCCGTGAAGGCAGCGAGGCCGACTGGCTGCGTTTTGCCCAGGCCTGGCGCAACAACATGCTGGACCGGCTGGCCACGGAGCTGCAGAGGATGGTCTCGGCCCAGGGGCTGGACCTGCGCGCCAGCGCCGTGGTGGTCGCCGGTGCCGGGGCCTTCCTGGTGCCAGACCTGATCGAACGGACGGCGCAGCGGCTCGGCCTGGAGCAGGCGGCACCGGGGTGGAAAATCTTCGACTACGGGTTTGACGTGGCTGGCGGTGTCGCCCAGGCGACAGACCATGGCTGCATCCCAGGGGCCCGCCTCTGTGCCCCCAGCGTGGCGGTGGCGGCGCTGTGGCAGCAGGCGGCTCGACAACAACGAACCGCGGTGGAGCAGGGCTGATGTGGGTGGTCAAACTCGGTGGCAGCCTGTGCAGCGATGCGTCGCTGCCCCAATGGCTGGAGCTGCTGTCGCAGCTTGGCGGAGGGCGCATTGCCGTGGTCTGCGGTGGGGGCAGCCTGGCCGATGAGGTGCGCGACCTGCAGTCGCGCTGGGCGCTGGACGACGTCAGTGCCCACAACATGGCGGTGCTGTCGATGGTGCAGAACGCCTACCTGCTGCATGGCCTGCAGCCCGGCCTGCAGCTGGTGATGCGCGAATCGGACCTGGCGGTCACCCTGCGCCGCGGCGGGGTGGCGCTGTGGATGCCGTTGGAGCTGCTGCGCGACCATGCCGACCCCACCACCAACTGGGACCACACCTCCGACGCCATCGCGCTGGCACTGGCGATGCGTCTGCATGCCGAGCGGCTGGTGGTGGTGAAGTCCTGCGCCATCGACCCGCTGGCATCGCTGGACGACCTGGTGGACGCCCAGGTGCTGGACCGCGGCTTTGCCCGCCTGGGCCGCAGCGCCGGCGGCCTGCCGATCGACCTGCTGCAGCGCGACCAGCCAGAGCAGCTGCGCCAGCTGCTGCTGCACGGCTACCGCTGGTCGCAGGGGTCCGGGGAGGCGTTGAGCGGCTGAGAGGTTGCGCGTCAGATCTGCACCCGGGTGCCCAGTTCGACCACCGCGTTGTCCGGCAGGCGGAAGAACTCCACCACGCTGCCGGCGTTGCGGCTCATCGTGGCGAACAGGCGCTCCCGCCACAGGGCCATGCCCGCCCCGTGGGTGGGGACGATGGTTTCGCGGCTGAGGAAGTAGCTGGTTTCGAAAAGGGGGACGGCCAGTCCCTGGGCCGCACAGAGCTTGAGGGCCTGCGGCACGTCGGGTGTATTCATGAAGCCGAAGGTCAGCGTCACGCGCCAGAAGCCGTGGCCCAGAGGTTCCACCCGGGTGCGGTCCTCCATCCCGACCCAGGGGGATTCGGCGAAGCGCACCGTCAGGATGATGTTGCGTTCGTGCAGCACCTGGTTGTGCTTGAGGTTGTGCAGCAGTGCCTGCGGCACGGTGGACGGGTCGGCCACCGCATAGACGGCCACCCGGGGCGTGCGCGGCAGGCTGGCCAGGTCCAGTGCATCAATGAACTCCTGCAGCGGCAGGCCTTCGCGGCGGATGACCTCCAGCGCCAGCGTGCGCCCACGCTGCCAGGTGGCCATGAGCAGGAACAGCAGGCCGCCCATGGCCAGCGGAAACCAGCCGCCATCGAAGAACTTGAGGGCGCAGCCGGCCACCAGCAGGGCGTCGATGCACAGGAAGAACAGCGTGGCCCCGGCGGCCAGCGGCCCAGGCAGGTGCCAGCCGTCGCGGATGACGAACCAGGTGAGCAGCGTGGTGATCATCATTGTCAGCGTCACCGCGATGCCATAGGCGCCGGCCAGCGCCGAAGAGCTGCGAAAGCCCAGCACCGCTGCAATCACCCCACCCAGGAGCAGCCAGTTGACCAGCGGCATGTAGATCTGCCCGGCCTCGTGCGCCGAGGTGTGGCGCACCGCCATGCGCGGCAGGAACCCGAGCTGGATGGCCTGGCGTGTCATCGAGTAGGCGCCGGAGATCACGGCCTGGGAGGCGATGATGGCCGCCAGCGTGGCCAGCACCAGCGCCGGCCAGATCCAGTCGCCCGGGAACAGGCGATAGAAAGGGTTTTCGATCGCGGCCGGCTCGGCCATCAGCAGCGCGCCCTGGCCCAGGTAGTTCAGCGCCAGGCCCGGCAGCACCAGACCGGTCCAGGCGATCTGGATCGGCCGGCGGCCGAAGTGGCCCATGTCGGCGTACAGCGCCTCGGCACCGGTCAGGGCCAGCACCAGCGCCCCCACCATCAGGAAGACCTTCCAGCCCCGGCTGCTGGCGAACTGCCAGGCCTCCAGCGGGTTCAATGCCGCGAGGATGGCCGGTTCGCGCGCGATGTGGAGCAGGCCGACCAGCCCGAGCACGGCGAACCACAACACGATCACCGGGCCGAACACCCGCCCGACCACGGCCGTGCCGTGCCGCTGCACCCCGAACAACCCCACCAGGATGACCAGGGAAATCGGCAGCACGTAGGGCTTGAGGGCCGGGGTGGCGATTTCCAGGCCTTCCATCGCGCCCAGCACCGAGATGGCCGGGGTGATGATGCTGTCGCCATAGAACAGGGTGGCGCCAAACACCCCGAGCAGCAGCAGCGCCCGGCGCAGGCCGGGGCGGCTGCCCACCGCCTGCGCGGCCAGGGCGGTGAGTGCCAGGCCGCCGCCTTCGCCGCGGTTGTCGGCGCGCAGGATCAGGGTCACGTACTTGAGGGTGACCACCAGCATCAGCGCCCAGACGATGCACGACACCGCACCGACCAGGTTGGCCGCTGTGAGTGCCACGCCGGTGGCCGGCAGGAAGATCTCCTTGACGGTGTACAGCGGGCTGGTGCCGATGTCGCCATAGACCACGCCGATGGCGGCCAGGGTCAGTCCGGCCAGGCCGGGGTGGCGCTGGGCACCGGGATGGCCTCGGGTCGCGGGGAGATCCGGGTCTGTGGGGGGAGTTGGAAGGGCCGTGTTGTTCACGCTGCGATCCGGGAGTGAAACCGTTCACCAGCCTGCGCCGCAGCGCGTCAGGAACGCATATGGACGGGAAAGCCGCTCGCAGGAGAACGACGTGAGGATCAGTCCGCATCACCTTCCACCAGCCGGTAGCCCACGCCCGGCTCGGTGAGCAGTTGCTGTGGCTCGGCCGGATCGGCCTCCAGCTTGGCGCGCAGCTGGCCCATGTACAGGCGCAGGTAGTGGGTGTGTTCGGTGAACTCGGCCCCCCAGACATCGGTCAGCAACTGGCGGTGCGTGACCACCTGGCCGGCGCTGCGCACCAGCCGGGCCAGCAGGTTGAATTCGGTGGGCGTCAGGTGCACCGGGTGGTCACCGACCCGCACCTGGTGGGTGAGCAGATCGATGTCCATCCTGCGACCGGGTGGCCCGGACCGCCAACGTGTCACCGCGGCCTGCACCGTCGTTCCCCGGTGGCGCAGTGCGACCCGCATGCGCGCCAGCAGCTCGGCAATGCCGAAGGGCTTGACCAGGTAGTCGTCCGCCCCCTCGTCCAGCAGGCGCACCTTCTGGCCCTCCGCCTGGCGGGCCGAGATCACCAGCACCGGGCAGCCGCGCCGCCGCCGCAGCTGCGCCAGCAGGACCTCGCCATCGCCATCGGGCAGACCCAGGTCCAACACGACGAGGTCGATGCCGGCATCGGGCCGGTCGGCATGCTGCAGCAGGGCCCTTCCCTCGCTCAGGCTGGCGGCCGTGAGCATCTCGTAACCCTCCACCGCGAGGGCCGCGCACAGCGTGGCGCGCAGTTCGCGGTCATCTTCGACCAGCAGCACACGCAGCGTCACGGCTGCGGCTCCGTTGGCGGGCCCGACTCGTCGGGAGGGACCAGGGGAGCCTGCCTGAGCGGCAGCAGGCACTCCAACGCACAGCCTCCGTGGCTGCGGGCGCGCAGGCGCAGCTCCCCGCCATGGGCGCGTGCGATGGCACGGCACACCGCCAGTCCGACGCCTGCCCCGGGGCGGGCGTTGTGCTCGCTGCCTGGTCGGGCCCGGGCTGCAGCCAGCGGAGCGGCCCCGCGGTGAAAGACCTCGAAGACCCGCTCCCGCCAGGCCGGCGCGATGCCGGGTCCACGGTCGCGCACCGCCAGCAGCAGCCGTGGAGGCTGTTGCTCGCCGGGCTCGCCGGCGCGGCGCACCAGGATTTCGACCGGCGCATCCTCCGGGCTGTACTTCAGCGCGTTGTCCACCAGGTTGTCGAGCAGCTGCGACAGCAGCAGCGCATCGCACCACAGCAGCGGCAGGCCGGGCTCGAGCCGGGCCCGCACCCGTCGGGCGGAGTCGCGGCGGCGGGCATGCCGCAGTGCCGTGCCCACCAGCTCCTCGGCCGACTCCCAGTCGCAGCGCAGCGACACGCCCGGGCTGTCCAGCCGGGCCAGTTGCAGGGTGTTGTCGGTCAGCCGGGCCAGTCGGCCGGCCTCTTCAACGATGCCCTGGGCCAGCCGCCGGCGCTGCGCCAGATCCAGCCGCTCGGACTGTTCGTCCAGCGCCGAGGCTGCACCCAGGATGGTCGCCAGAGGCGTGCGGTAGTCGTGCGAGATGGCCGCCAGCAGGGCATTGCGCACCCCCTGCTGCTGGGCCTGTTCGCGCGAGCGGCTCTCCTCCAGAGCGGCATGGACCCGCTGCAGGGCCTGGCCCATCTGGTCGCACAGCGATTGCAACTGCGCACGCAGTTCGGCATCTCGTTCGGCACGCTGGGCCGAGCGGTTTGTGGCGACAGGGCAGGCGCCGCGCAGCACCGCCGCGCCCATGCAGGTGCGGCTGCCACGCAGCGGAAAGTACCCGTCGGGCTGGTCTTCGAAGCGACCGGTGCCCGGGCCCAGCGCCCGGCCTTCGCGCAGGCACAGGCGCAGGCCGGCAGCCTGGTCGGCATCGGGTTCTCCGGCGGTCAGCAGCGCGGGGGCATCGCCTTCGTCCCCACCCGGGTCGTCGACTCCGGCTGAAGGTGGAGCGAAGGGCCTGGCGGCGCGGGCGATCGCGGCCGCCGGAACGCCGGCGCTGCGGCTGAGCAGATCGCACAGCCCCCCCAGCTCGGCCACCGGGTCCACGGCGTCGCGCAGGCGCTCGCCCCAGTCCCGCAACTGTTCGGCCCGCAAGGCATGGGCGGCTGCCTCCTGGGCCGTCCGGCGCAGCCGGCCCACCAGGACCGCAACGATCACGTTGACCACCAGCATCGCCAGCATCAGCAAGGCATGCTGGCGCAGGTCGACATGCAAGGTTCCTCGCGGCGGCACGAAGAAGTAGTTGAACGCCAGGACCGCCAGGGCCCCTGCGGCAACCGCCGCGCCGGGCGGCAGCCACAGCGAGGACAGGGCGCTGGCCAGCACCAGCAGCATCGCCAGGTTGGCCAGGTCCACCTGGCCGTCCAGGATCGCAGCGGCGGTCCAGGCCAGCGCCCAGGTGGCGGCCGCCCACAGGATGGACGGGCGCGAGGGGGCGCTCCATCGGTCAGCTGCCCCCCAGGTCGCGCCGCGCGGAGATCTGAGCCGTGCATCCATGGGGGGGACGGTAGCACCGGGGGCATCAGGAAAGCATCAGGAGGGCCTCCGCCGGGCAGGGAGCGGCACACCCTGCGCTCGACCCGCGCGACGCAACGAGAAGCCACGAGAAACGTTGGCGTCTGCTATGCCGCCGCAGAGGTCAGGGCAGCAGGCTGTACAGGTACGGGAACAGGTTCAGGTTCAGGTTCAGGTTCAGGTTCAGGTGCCGTCGCCAGTGCCGTCAGCAGCGCCGACAGCCGCCCGGCGTCCAGCCCCAGGCGCCTGTCGCCTGCGCAGACGGCGGAGCGGAAGCCCGCGAAGTCCGGCGCCAGCGCGTTCAACCGCGGCAAATCTTCCCGCCGCAGCGCGCCGGCCAACCCCGCCAGGGCGCCGCTGGTGCGGATGCGTTGCAGCAGCGGGGCCAGCAGGTCATCGCCGAGCCGTTGCAGCAGCGAGCCGCTGCGTTTGTCGGCGGTGTCCAGCATCACTGCCGGCAGCCGTTCGGCCAGCAGGATCTGCAGTTGCACCTCGTCCACCCCGCGGTCGGCCAGCAGCACCGGCACCACCGGCAGGCCCGCGCGGTGCAGTGCCACCAGGCGGTGGGTGAGGCGCCGGCCGTCCTCGCCCGGCTCCAGCCCCACCTTGACATGGTCCGGCCCGGCGGCGGCCACCCGCTCCACCTGGCGGGTCACCACCTCCAGCGCGGCGGCGGGCCAGTCGCCGATGGTGGCGGTGACCGGTGTCTGCGGGGCAATGCGGCGCAACTGCGCCACGATGGCGGCGATCTGCGAAGGGGGCAGGCCGCCCAGCGCACCGTCGGCGGGCTCCTTCAGGTCGATGAAACCCACGCCGGCCTGGGCGGCGACCTGAGCCTCCGCCAGGTTGCGCACGCTGACGAGCACACGCAGCGGCACCCCAGCGGTGGTGACGTTGAGGGCAGGGTCCTGCGGGGGCGGCATGGCCGTCATGCTGCGGCCCTCGGCTCCGGGCGCTGGCGGTGGGCGGCCACCGCGTCCTGCAGCCAACCCCAGGCCTCCCGCTCGGCGTCGGAGGCGGTCTTGTCGATGGCGATCTGCAGGGCGGCCATCTCGCGTTCGATGCGCTCCAGCGGCAGCAGGCGCAGGCGGCTGACCAGCACCGCACCTTCGATGACCGCGGCCTGGGCCCGGTTCATGCCGAGGAAGGGCGCGTGGCTGTGGTCGCCCAGCACCTGGAAGGTCAGGGTGGGGCGCATGGCGTCGTCGTCCACCCGGTGCAGCTTGAGCTCCAGGTGGCGCAGCGCCGCGTTCAGTCGCGGCACGCGCACCGCAGTGCAGACCTGGGTGGGCCAATCGCGCCGGCCGGTGACGCAGCCGGCGAAGACGCGGGTGTCGGTCAGCAGGTTCAACACCGCCTCGCCGCCGGCCAGGATGTTCTCCAGCGTGGTGGACGGCTTGAAAGGCAGGATCACCACCTCGTCGCCGCGGTAGCGCACGCCCATCGGTGCGACATGCAGGGCGCCGCTGGCAGAGACGGTGGTCACCACCGCTTCGTAGATCACGTCGTTGGTGTGGTGGGCCATCGGGGTCTCCTGCGCCGGTGGGGCAGCGGCCGGCTCGGTGGCTGGGGCCGCCTGCAGCGACGGGGTTTGGCGGCGCTGCTTCGAGCGGGTGGGCGCCGGCGCGCACCAGGCACCCAGGTCCTCGGGTGGGCGGGGTGCGGCGGCGACGCCCCAGTCCAGCAGCTGGTCCTGCACGTAGCGTTTGCCCAGCTGCCAGGCGATCTCGGCGCGTGCGAGCTCCACCCCCATGTAGAAGGCGTGCCCGGCATCGTCCTCCAGGCCCAGCTGCGGCCAGAGGCGCAAGGGGTCGGTGTCGCGCCGCAGGCCGTCGCGGTTGTAGACGTGCAGGCCCTCGGCGCTGACCTGGATGCGGAAGTTGGGGTCGCGCACCGCAGCGGCCTGGGCGGCAATCTCTTCGCTGCTGTCCGGCCAGGGGTGTTTGTCGTGCACCGTCATCAGCCGGTCGCTCAGGCCCTTGGGCAGGCTCTGCGTCCGGCGCGCGGCCTGCATCACCCGGCGGGCGTGGTCGGCCTCGGCCACCGCGCGGCGGGCGTGGGTGCTGACCTGCGTGGTCAGCAGCGCGGCCACGTCCAGCTCGGCGGCCATGCCCAGCAGCAGGGCGTGGATGCCGGAGGTGTCCGCTTCCGTCAGCTCGGTGAGGTTGCCGGTGCCCATCATGATCGGCGCGTTCGGGAAGCGGTCGCGCAGGCGCTGGTAGCGCACGATCGAGCGGGTCAGGCCGAAGGGAATGGGGTCGAGGATGGCGTCGGCCAGGAAGGGCCGGCCGCGGCGCTGCAGGACCTCGATGGAGGCGGCCAGGCCCTCCTCGTCCTCCGGCGTGGCGCCGATCAGCACCGGGGTGGCGGCCACTTCGTCGGCGATCCACAGCAGCGCCGGCGGCAGGCTGAGCAGGTAGTCGGCCCCAGCGCGACCCCCCGCGAGCAGTTCTTCGGCCGAGAGGCTGTCAACGCTGACCGTGAAGCCGGCGGCCTTGAGGGCCTGCACGCCCTCGGCAAGGTGCGGGAAGGGCGTGTCCGGCAGGCAGCCCAGGTCGATCACGTCGGCGCCGTCGGCCCGCAGCTGGGCCGCTCGCACCAGGATCTGCGCGACCCTCAGCCGCGGGGCATCGACGATCTCGGCAAAGATGCGCACGCGCACCTCGCTCAGGTCCACCGGCTGCGCGGCGCGGCGGAAGTGGCGTGGCAGGTCCTTGAGCTCCTCCGGCCCGCGTTCCACTGGCAGGCCCAGCTCGGCGGACAGCGCGGCCAGGTCGCCGCGGCAGCGCCCCGGCACCAGCACCCGGTGGGCCCGCACCGGCCGCGGCAGGCGGCGGCGGATCAGGTCGGCGGTCATCAGTGCCGCCACCTGCAGGCCGAGCTCGTGCACCTCCCAGGTGAAGGGCAGGTCCCCGCCCGCGGACAGGCCTTCCAGCACCCGCCGCAGCGAGGGTTCGGCCAGCCGGCCGGTGAGGAAGAGGAGGTGTTCCATGTCGGCGGCGATCAGGCCGTTCTCCAGCTCATCGACAGCGCCTTCAGCCGCGCATCCAGGGCCTGCTCCAGCCGCTCGATGGACTCGACCACGTCGCAGAAGTCGATGCCGCGCAGTCGCTCCACGTTGTCCAGTTCGATGCGGCGCGGGCGCAGCGTGACCCAGTCGTGCGGTGCGCGGGTGACCACCACCGGCTCGGTGTCGCAGGCGAACACGAGGCCCGGGATGCCGAGCTTGCCGGCCTGGGCGAACATGTTGGTGGGCAGGGTGTCGCTGATGCCGAAGGCGCACTTGGCCACGGTGTTGCTGGTGGCCGGGGCGATCACCACCGTGTGGTACACGTCGGTGTAGAGCTGGCCCACCGGCACCGCGCTGGCGGTCTTGTCGCGCACCAGGCGGAAGCGCTGGCGCAGGCCCTCCAGCGGGATGTTGTAGATGCCCAGCACCTCCTCCGCTGCGGCGGAGAGAAAGAGGTCCGTGTCCGGCAGCCGCTCAGCCAGCGCCAGCGCCTCGGTCAGCCCATGTCCGGAGCCGGTCAGGCACCAGGCGAAGCGGGAGCGGGCTGCGGCCCCCGCCAGCGCGGGTTCCGGCAGCGCAGGCTCCATTGGCCCGGACTCCATCGGCCCAGGCCCACGCGAGAGGTCAGTCCTCGCTGGGGTTGGACAGGGGGATGTGCAACTTGTGAAGTCGGCGGTACAGGGTGTTGCGGCTGACATCGAAGGCTTTGGCGACGCTGCTGACGTTCCAGCGGTGCTGTTCGAGCATCTTCAGCAGCAGCTTGCGCTCGTTGGCCTGGATGGGGTTGAGCTTGCGCAGGGCTTCCTGGAGGTCCTCGTCGGCATCGCCGTCGTCCAGGAAAGGCAAGTTTGGTGCCGCCTCCGTGCCGCGGCGGGTTTCGCCCCCGTCGGCCAGGGCGGTGGGGGTGGACAGGCTCGCCACCGCTGCGCGGGCGCTGGTGCCTGCCGAAGCGTTCTGCAGCGCGGCGGGCAGGTGCTCCAGCCCGATCGGCTCACCGTCGGACAGGGCGCAGGCCGAGCGCAGCACATGGCGCAGCTGGCGCACATTGCCCGGCCAGGGGTAGGCCATCAGCCGCTCCTGCGCCTGGGGGGTGAGCTGGCTCTCCGCACCGCCTTCGGCCACCAGCAGGGAGCGGATCAGCTCGGCCCGGTCGCTGCGTTCGCGCAGAGGCGGCAGGCGCAGTTCCACGCCGGCCAGGCGGTAGTACAGGTCTTCGCGGAAGCGGCCCTGCTCCACCAACTCCAGCAGGTTGCGGTGGCTGGCGCTGAGCAGCTGGAAGTCCACCGTGATCACCTCCTCCGAGCCCAGCGGGGTGACCTGGCGCTCCTCCAGCACCCGCAGCAGCCGGGCCTGCAGCTCCAGCGGCATGTCGCCGATCTCGTCCAGGAAGAGGGTGCCGCCGTCGGCCTGGGCGATCTTGCCGCGCCGGCCGCTGCGTTGTGCGCCGGTGAAGGCGCCGGCGCGGTAGCCGAACAGCTCGGACTCGATCAGGCTGTCCGGAATGCTGGCGCAGTTGACTGCCACGAAGGCCCCGCCGGCGCGCGGGCTGCCGTCGTGCACGGCGCGGGCAAACACCTCCTTGCCGGAGCCGGTTTCGCCGCACAGCAGCACGGGGGTGTGGCGGGCGATGACGCGCCGGCCGATCTCCACCTGACGGGCCAGCGAGGCGTCCAGCAGGGTGGGCAGGCTGCCGCCGCCGCGCACGGGTGCCGGCCGCGGAGCCAGGCCGGCCAGGCGTTGGGGTCCATGGGGTCCACCCGCCAGCGGCACCGCGGCGCCGGACTGCAGCGCATTGGCCTCCTGCGCCGGGCGTCGCATCACCGCAAAGAAGCGGTGCGAGGCATGCGCCCGGAAGGTCACCACCGGGTGGAAGGAGGACTGGGTGCTGCGCTGCAGCAGGTCCTCCTGCGAGGTCTGGAAGATGTCCTCCACCCGCCGGCTGCGGATCTCCGCCATGGTCGACAGGCCGAGCTGGAACAGCGCCGAGCGGTTGGCCGCCAGGATGCGGCCGTCGTCGGCCACCGCCAGGCGGCCCTCATGCAGCGTGTAGACGAACTCCGGGCGACTGTGGAAGTGCAGCGGGTGGGCGTGGCGGAAGCAGGCGTCGATCAGGCGGTTTTCGATCATGCGCGCCGTCATGCCCAGCAGCACCAGCAGATGCTGCTGGGCCAGGCTGGAGCGGCTGGAGACGTCCAGCACCGCGGTGATCTCGCCGGAGGGGTCGTACACCGGCACGGCCGAGCAGGTCAGGCCGGTGAACTGGGTGTAGAAGTGTTCGTCCCGCCGCACCGACACCGGCGCCGCGGCGGCCAGGCAGGTGCCCATGCCGTTGGTGCCGGCCTCGGTCTCGCTCCAGACCACGCCAGGGCGCAGGCCCAGCGGTTCCACCTCGGCGGCAAAGTCGGGTGCGGCCACCATGTGCAGGATCACGCCGTCGGTGTCGGTGAGCACCACCGCCGCTTCCGGGTCCGACAGCTGCTGGTACAGCGTGGCCATCTCGTGGCGGGCGCATTCCAGCAGGCTGGCCATGCGGCCCAGGCGGTCGTCCAGCGCATGCGGCTCCAGCGTGCGCAGCTCCCGCGGGCGGTCCGGGTGGAGCAGGTACTCGTCCATGCAACGGCGCCAGGAGCGGGCCACCACCTCGCTGCCCTGGGCCTCGAAGCCGCCGCGCACCACATCCATCACGCGGTCGGCGTGGCGTCCTTGTCGACCATCAGCGAGCAACATCATTTCAGGCTCTCCATTTCCGCCTGCGTTCGGGCGTACTGCACTGCACCGTCGGGGTCGGAATCCATGAGTTTTTCCCGGGTGTCCTGAGAGGGGCTACGGGTGTTTGCACCAAGTCCATCGGTCGGGTGCGATCCAGGGCCCAGACAGGCCTGGCTCTTGCAGAGTGATGGCGAAGGATGACAACCTGTCCGGTCGCCACCGCCGCTGCACAGCGGCTGGCCGACCGGCACCGACGAGGAGACCCATGTCCGCCCGACCCGCCCTGGCCCCGGAACCCTTTGCCGATCCGCGCAGCACCAGCCTGTCCACCCCGCCTGCTGAACGCGGCGCTGCGGCGCTGCCGCTGGATGTGATCTTCATCGAGGGGTACCGCGGTGAGACCGTCATCGGCATCCACCCCAGCGAGTTCCATGCGACCCAGCCGCTGCTGATCGACCTGCAGGCCGGCCTGCCGCGCGCCGGCGCCTGCGACAGCGACGACATCGCCGACACCATCGACTACGGCGTGGTGCGCGAGCGGCTGGACGACCTGATGCTGCATCACGGCGTGCTGCTGCTGGAGGCGTTGGCAGAGAAGATCGCGCAGATGCTGCTGGTGGACTTTCGTGCTGCCTGGGTGCGGGTCAAGGTGGTCAAGCCGCAGAAGTTCCACAACGTGCAGGCGGTGGGCGTACAGATCGAGCGCCGCGCCGGCGATGCGCCCGCGCTGCCCCGCCGCAGCGACGCCCTGCAGTCGGCCGCACGCGGTGGCGCGCAGATCCTGCGCTGGATCGGCGCAGGGCTGGTGCCGGAGGTGGCGTCCAAGCACTCCCCTGCGAGCGAAGGCCAACAGCCGCCGAAGGGTTGATCGCGCGCAGCGGCGAAGCCATCGTTCACGACATCCAGCCACCCCAGGGCCGCCGGCGAGCGGCCCTTGTTGTGTCTGCCGCCCTTTGCCGTTGTTCCCGTTGTTCCGACTTCACGGGCCTGGGCAAGAAAAAACGGGGCGCCTGTTGTCAGGCGGCCCCGCGGCGGACTTTCCGGCCCTCATTCCGGTCGGTCCGCATCACCCCATGTGTCCCCCGGGGAAATCAGTTCGCGGCAAACGGGTGGGCGGAGGAGCCCTTCCTGGCCACCACCTCGGCGGCGGTCGGCGAGCCGGCCACGGCGCGCGCCAGCGCTTCCTTGGTGGCGGCGTAGTTGTAGTCCTGGATCTTCTTGTCGTCGGCGGCCAGCCAGTGGATGAACACGCCCACGCTGATGAACAGGTTGTCCGCCTCGTCGGCCGGGATGGTGCCGTCCTCGACACTGTCGGCCACCGCCATCGCCACGCCGCGCTGCGCCGGGCCGAACATCTGCACCGCCTGCTTGGCGCCCTTGATGGTCACCTTGTTGAACATCACGGTGGCCGGCTTGCACAGCAGGTTGGGTGCCACCACCGCCAGCAGTGACGTGAAGCCGTCCTTGTTGTTGGTCAGGCAGTTGGCGAACGCGGTTTCGGCAGCGCTGCCGCGCGGGCCGACGATGAGGTCGATGTGTGCGACTTCGTTGCCGTCGCCCACCAGCGACTCACCCACCATCATGCGATCGATCTTGGCCATGGTTCTTCAGTCTCCAATCAAGGTTTTCGGGTCCGCAGGTTGCCGGGACGTCGGCCCGGACTGCGGCTCAGAGGCGGCGCTTGGACCGCGCATCCTCTGTCGAATAATCAGGATCCGTGCCACGTTCGGCCCGAGGCGAGGCGACCCAGGGACAACCCCAGTTCATCGCCGCGGCGTGCAGAGAAACAGCGCCATCAGCGTGGCCACGGTGAGGTCCGCGCTGCTGCCAGGGTTCAAACCACCCGCTTTCAGGGCCTCATCCCAGGCGCAGAAGGCACTGTCGGCCTCCAGCGCCTCCCCGGCCGCCGCCCGCGCCGCCCAGGGGCGGGCCTGCGACAGGACAACCTGTGCCACGGCGGGACCGAACTTGCGAACAAGGTGTGAATCCGGCGCGCTGGCCAGCCAGGCCAGGTAGATGCGCTGCAGCGCCGCGGCGGCCGGCTCGCCCGGGCAGACCGACTCTGGCTGTGCAGACAGCAGGGCCGAGCGGGCCGGGGCATCCAACGCGGCCAGCCCCAACTCAAACAACTCGGCCATGCCGTCGCGGTACTGGCGGGCGATGCGGTCGCGGTCCGCGGCCAGCGCCATGGCTTCGCGCAGCGTCACCTGTGGCGCTTCCCGCACGTCCTGCGCTTCGGCGCGGCCCAGCCCACCCGGGTTGGCCAGCGAGATGGCGCGGAAGGCCGCGGCGGCGTCCGCCTGGTCCAGACCGCCAAGCACCTCCTCCAATGCCGCGTTCAGGGCTGGGGTCAGGTCTTGCCTTTTGCCATCTGCTGCCCATTTCGGTGGCGCACATCGCTCAGCCGCCGCTGCCAGCGGGGCGCACAGCAGCAGGATGCCCAGATTGGTGTTGCAGCCCACCCGCGCCCAGGTGGCCTGCATGGCGGCCTCGATGCGCTCACCCACGCGGCGGCCGGGCTCGCACAGCGGCGCGGCAGCCACCTCCGCGCTGGCCAGGAAGTCCTGCGCCGCCATGCCGTGGCCGGGCGAGTGCCGGCTGACGTTGCCGGGCTTGCGCACCGCCACGTCCCAGGCGCAGGCGCGCAGGAAGGCCTGGCGGATGCGCCCGTTCGGGTCGTTGCGGCCGGCCTCGGGCATTCAGGCCCTGCGCTGCAGTGAGAGCAGCCGCGGCTGGGCAGACACAGTGGCGGCAGCGAGTTTGCGGTCGATCAGGTCGTCCACCAGCGCACGGGCGATGTTGAAGCCGGTCACCTTCTGCAGCCCGCGCCAGGCGGCCACGCCGTTGACCTCCAGGATCTGGATCGGCGCCAGCCCGGCGCGCTGCTGCGCCTCGGCCACCGGCATCAGGTCCACGCCGGCATAGTCCAGTCCCAATGCGGCGGCAGCGGCCTCGGCCGGGCCGGCGAGTTCCGGTGTCAGCTCGGCCGCCTCCACCCGCGCACCCTGGGCGACGTTGTGGATCCAGTGCTCGCTGACACGGCGCATCGCTGCCACCGCCCGCCCGCCAATCACCAGCACCCGCCAGTCGTGGCCCGGCACACCTTCGGCCGCCGCCGGCAGGAAGCGCTGGAGGTAGTGCAGACCGGCCGGGCCTGCGACGCCGCGGGGTTGGTCGGGCAGGGGCTCGAAGCGGTCTTCGATCTGGCCGACCCGCGCCAGCCCCTTGCCCTGGGAGCCGAACAGCGGCTTGCTCACCAGCGCATGGCCGGCAGCGGCGGCCTTGACCAGCTGGCGGCGCGCGCGGGCGCTGTCCTCGCCCACCCAGGTGGGCGGCGTGGGCAGGCCGCGGGCATGCAGCAGCAGGCTGGTCATGGCCTTGTCCACGCTGCGCTCGATGGCGCGCGGCTCGTTGTAGACCGGCACGCCCAGCGCCAGCAGGGCGTGCAGCACGGTCAGCCGCTTGGTGACCTGCTCGAAGCTGCCGCCCGCAATGCCGCGCACCAGCACGGCGTCCGGCAGGCGGCGACCGCAGCCGGGCAACACCAGCCCGTGCACGCTGGCGGAGGTGTCGATGTCGCAGTCCGCCAGGTCGATGCAGCGGCCCACGCCGCCGCGCTCGCGCAGCGCCCGCTGCAGCTGCCGGGTGTGCCAGCCGATCTCGTCGGTCATGATGGCCACACGCAGGCCGTTGCCTCGGTGGGTCACGCCTCAGGCCTCCTGCAGCCAGTGACGCGCCAGCAACTCGAAGTCGCAGCGCCCGGCGTGGAAGGTGGCGCCGCTGTCCAGGTGGCTCACCCAGACCTCCGCCGGGGCGAAGAGCATCGGGTCGATGCGGTAGAAGTCGTACTCCGCCGCCTTGAACACCTCGGCAAAGGGGCGGCCGTGGTCACGCGAGTTGACCGAGGGCAGCTGGCGGGCCAGCTGGCGCGCCGCCTCCACCGTGCCGCGCACCGTCAGCTGCACCTGCCCGCCGTAGAGGATGGCGTCGTTGCTGCGGCCCATGGCCTCCACGCCGTCGGCGGCCGGCGCCGGCAGCGGGGCGCAGGCCTGACCATCGGCAATGTCGCCCAGCGCAAAGCCCAGCTCATGCGCCTTGTGCAGCGCCACCTCCAGCACACGCGCCACCACCTGCGTGGTGCCGGCCAGGCTGCGGGTGGGGGTGAGGATCACGGTCAGCCCGCCCGCCGGCAGGCTCGCTTTGTCGCGCAGAAT
>JADJCH010000028.1 GCA_016703325.1 Burkholderiales bacterium
CGGCAAGGGCGCCAACCTGGCCGAGATGTGCCGCCTGGGCATCCCCGTACCGCCCGGCTTCACGATCAGCACCGAGGCCTGCACCGCGTATACCCAGTTGGGTCGCCAGCAGGGCCGCGACGCGCTGCTGGCGATGATCGACGGCGAGGTGCGCGAGGGCGTGGCCGCCATCGAGGCCGAGATGGGCAAGCGCTTCGGCAACGCGGCCGACCCGCTGCTGCTGTCGGTGCGCTCGGGCGCACGCGCCTCGATGCCGGGGATGATGGACACCATCCTCAACCTGGGCCTGAACGACGAGGCCGTCGCCGGCCTGGCCGCCCGCAGCGGCAACGAGCGCTTCGCCTGGGACAGCTACCGCCGCTTCATCCAGATGTACGGCGACGTGGTGATGGGGCTCAAACCCACCTCCAAGGAAGAGCACGACCCCTTCGAGGTGGTGATCGATGTGCTGAAGACGCAACGGGGCGTCCAGCTCGACACGGAGTTGAACGCCGCCGACCTCCAGCAGCTGGTGCAGCGCTTCAAGTCACTGATCCACTCGCGCCTCGGGCGCGACTTCCCCACCGACCCCTGGGAGCAGCTCTGGGGCGCGGTGCTGGCGGTGTTCGAGAGCTGGAACAACGAGCGCGCCAAGGTCTACCGCGAGCTCAACGACATCCCGGAGTCCTGGGGCACGGCGGTGAACGTGCAGGCGATGGTGTTCGGCAACCTGGGTGAGGCCAGCGCCACCGGCGTGGCCTTCACCCGCGACGCCGGCACCGGCGAGGACCTGTTCAACGGCGAATTCCTCGTCAACGCCCAGGGCGAGGACGTGGTGGCCGGCATCCGCACGCCGCAGCAGATCACCCTGGTCGGCTCGCGCCGCTGGGCCGAGCTGGCGCAGGTGGGCGAGGACGAGCGCCGCGCCACCTACCCCTCTCTGGAAGAGCTGATGCCCGGCCTCTACCAGGAGCTGCTGGCCGCCGAGACCACGCTGGAGAACCACTTCCGCGACATGCAGGACCTGGAGTTCACCATCCAGGAAGGCAAACTCTGGATGCTGCAGACCCGCAACGGCAAGCGCACCGGCGCGGCCATGGTGCGCATCGCCATGGAGATGCTGGCCCAGGGCATGATCGACGAGCGGACCGCGCTGCTGCGCGTCACGCCCGACCGGCTCAACGACCTGCTGCACCCGGTGTTCGACGCCCAGGCGCTGAAGGGCGCCACGCCGATTGCCCGCGGCCTGCCCGCCTCACCCGGCGCGGCGACCGGGCAGATCGTCTTCCACGCCGATGAGGCCGAGGCCTGGCACAAGGAGGGAAGGGCCGTGATCCTGGTGCGCCAGGAAACCTCGCCCGAGGACCTGCGCGGCATGAGCGTCGCCCAGGGCATCCTCACCGCGCGCGGCGGCATGACCAGCCACGCCGCGGTGGTGGCGCGCGGCATGGGCAAGTGCTGCGTCAGCGGCGCCGGCGCGGTGCACGTCGACCTGAAGGCGCGCACGATGACGGTCGGCGGCATCACCTGGCACCAGGGCGACTGGCTCTCGCTGAACGGCTCCACCGGCGAGGTCTTCGACGGCCGCATCCCGACGCAGGACGCCGAACTCAGCGGCGACTTCGGCAAGCTGATGGCACTGGCCGATGCGCACAAGCGCCTGGAGGTGCGCGCCAATGCCGACACGCCGCTGGACGCCACCGTGGCCCGGCGCCTGGGCGCCACCGGCATCGGCCTGTGCCGCACCGAGCACATGTTCTTCCAGGGCGAGCGCATCCAGGCGGTGCGCGAGATGATCCTGGCCGACGACGAGGCCGGCCGCCGCCGCGCGCTGGCCAAGCTGCTGCCGATGCAGCGCGAGGACTTCGAGGGCCTGTTCCGCGCCATGGGCGGCCTGCCGGTGACCATCCGCCTGCTCGACCCGCCGCTGCACGAGTTCGTCCCGCACGACGATGCCGGCCAGCAGACCATGGCCCAGCAGATGCGTGTGCCGGTGGCCAGGATCAAGCGCCGCGTCGAGGAACTGCACGAGTTCAACCCCATGCTCGGCCACCGCGGCTGCCGCCTGGGCATCACCTACCCCGAGATCACCGAGATGCAGGCCCGCGCCGTCTTCGAGGCCGCGCTGAACGTGCAGGCCGAAGGCGGGCCAGCCCTTCCCCGAGGTGATGATCCCGCTGGTGGGCAGCGTGCGCGAGTTCAACCCGCAGGCCGCCATCGTGCGCAAGACCGCCGAGGCCGTCTTCGCCGAACGCGGCGCCAAGGTGCATTACCTCGTCGGCACGATGATCGAAACCCCGCGCGCCGCGCTGGTGGCCGACAGCATCGGCAGCCAGGCCGAGTTCTTCTCCTTCGGCACCAACGACCTGACGCAGATGACCATGGGCTTCTCCCGCGACGACGCCGGCAGCTTCCTGCCCGCCTACGTCAAACTCGGCATCTACGACCAGGACCCCTTCCGCTCCATCGACCAGAAGGGCGTCGGCCAGCTGGTGGAAATGGCCGCCCAGAAGGGCCGCGCGGTGCGAGCGGACATCGAACTCGGCGTCTGCGGCGAACACGGCGGCGACCCGGCCTCGATCGGCTTCTTCCACAAGGCCGGGCTGGACTACGTCAGCTGCTCACCGTTCCGCGTGCCGATCGCCAGGCTGGCGGCGGCGCAGGCGGCGGTGGGGTGAGAGCAATCCCCCCTGAAGAGGGTTGCCGGGCGTCGCGGTGCCTGCGATGCTCGGCCATCTGAAGGGGGATGCCGTGAACCCGAAGGCTGCCGAGGAGGGAGAACCCGCAATGACCGCGCTGCAGCCCGTCATCCAGAGCCGGATCCTGGTGCTTCGCGATCACCGCGTGATGCTCGACATGGATCTGGCGCTGCTCTACGACATCGAGACTCGGGTACTTGTCCAGGCCGTCAAGCGCAACGCGGCTCGCTTCCCCGACGACTTCATGTTCCAGCTCTCGGCCGAGGAGTTCGCCAACTTGAGATCACAAACTGTGATCTCAAGTGCCGGGCACGGCGGCCGGCGCACTGCGCCCTATGCGTTCACCGAGCAGGGGGTGGCGATGCTGTCTTCGGTCCTCAGCAGCCCACGCGCCGTCGCGGTGAATATCGAGATCATGCGCACCTTCGTGCGCGTGCGGGCCCTGGCGGCCACGCATGTCGATCTGGCCAAGCGACTTTCGGAACTCGAAGAAAAGACCGAAGCCTTGGCCCTGAACCAGGACACTTTCAGCCGCAACACGCGCAGTCAGTTCAAGCAGGTCTTCGAGGCGCTGCGCGAACTCATGACGCCACCCGACCCACCCAAACGGCCCATCGGGTTCGTTCTGCCTGAAGAGAAGAGCGGCAAGAGGCGCTCGGAATCGGACAGCACGTCCCCGTGATCCATCATCAGCTTCCGTCCGGCCACTGCCGCGAAAAGAGATGCCTACCATGAGTGGCTCGAAAATCACTTCGATGAACCGCGCTGAACTGGCATCGGCCAAGGCAGCCGGCCAGAGCCGCACGGCGGTGGCGCAGGTGCAGTCTGCGCCGCCCTACGTCTGGGACGGGGTCGATGAGGACGACCGCCCCCTCAGCCGCGAAGAGATCCACGCGTCTTGGTTGTTGTCGGCTACCTAGAATCGGGGGGCCGTTTTCCAGATGAACCAGGGATACACAGACATGGTCCTGATGCGTGCCTTCTTTCGCTATTTGTTGCCGCTGCTGATCGGCGTCGTCGCAGTGGTCACGCTCTTTCGGTTCCTGGGCGTGATGGCTTTGCCGGTCCTGCTGATCACGTTCGGCCTGTGGTGGTGGGTCGGCACCCGGCGCCAGCGACAGGACGAGGCGCAACGGCGCGCCGGCACCTACGCCGATCGTTTCGCCTACGTGGAACGCGATGGCTCTGTGCGACACCTGACCGACAGCGAACGCAGCCAGCTCAACAACCCGACGAATGGAGGTCCCGACCACATCGTGGTCAAGGCTCGGTACGATTCACGTGATCTGCAGGGCGACATCAGCGGTTTTGTGGAGATCAGCAAGGTACCGGCAGACCGCCTACCGACAGCCACTGCCTGAGCAACACGCCCATGTGTGGCAAAAGGGTCCCGCAATTTTTTCCTTGACCCGACAAGCTCATCGCCGCAGCAGGCTTCAGGTCAGTTCGGCTGCCGCCTGGGCATGACCCGCCCTGAGACCACCTGATGCCGGGGCCCTGCAGACTTTGAGGTCGTGCTGGATGGGGCCCACTGCTCGCCCGATCACCAGGCTGGTGGCGGTGCTCACCCTTTCAAGAAAACGCAGGGCCGCCCCAAGTCTTCTTGCGACCCCACGGGGGGCCGGGACGGGCGTCGACCGGCACCTTGGGGGTGCTCAGAAGAAATCGACCGCCTTCTCCGCCCTGCCCGCCGCCGGCGCGGCGCCCGTGGCTTGACCCTGGGCCTGTGCCACGACTTCGGCCAGCTGCTGGGCGCTTTCGTTCATGTCATCGGAGGCCATCACCGATTGCGCCACCATGCTGGCGTTGGCATCGGTGAGCTCGGTCAGTGCGTTGAGGTGACCCAGCACCTGATCCAGGGCCTGGCGCTGCTGCACCGCGTCTGCCGAGACGTCGCGCATGCGCAGGGCCACGTCCTGCACGGCGTCGATCATGCCGGCCAGAGTGGTGCGCACCTGCAGCACCTGCTGCACGCCCTCACCGGACTGCTGGCGGGCGCGTTCGATCAGCGTGCGCACCTGCGCAGCCGCTTCCCGGGTGCGGGCCGAGAGCGTGCGCACCTCGCCGGCCACCACCGCGAAGCCGCGGCCCGCACTGCCGGCGCGTGCCGCTTCGATGGCTGCGTTGAGTGAGAGCAGGTTGGTCTGCATCGCGATGGACTCGATCAGCACGATCGCCTCGTCCATCTCACGGGTGCGCTGGTCGATGCGCTCGATGGCGGCCACCGTCTCGCCGACTTCCTGCCCGCCTTGCCGCGCCTGCTGTTCCAGTGCCCGGCAGGTGGCGTCCACCTGGCCGACATGCTGGCTGGTCTCATGGACCTGCGCCACCACCCCGCGCACCGCTTCCGCGGTGTCGCGGATGTGGCTGGTCTGTTCGTCCGTGCGCATGGCCAGCATCTGCGCCCCGTCGGACATGGTGCGGCCACTTTCGGCCACGCGCCCGGAGCCATCGGCCAGGGACTGGACCACCGCCTGCAGCTGCAGCTGCGCCACCTGGGTCTGCAGCACCGCCTGCTGTGCCTGACGCTGTGCCATCAGCATGCCCTCCACCAGCATGGCCATGCCCACCAGCACCATCGGCAGCGACATCGCATAGCGCAGGAACTGGTGCTCCAGCGCACCAGCCGCTGCCAGGCCGACGGCCAGCGGGTACAGCAGGGCTGCACTGGCGATCACCACGCGTGACTGGCTGCGCTGCCCGGCCCCTGCCAGCCAGGCCGCCGCCAGCACCATCCAGGCCATCAAGGCGTAGTTGGAGAACACCGCGATGCGCCCGATCATTCCCGCGGCGACCAGCGAGGACACCAGGATGCCCTGCGCCAGCTGGAAGGCCCCGAGAGCACGCAGCGCCCTGGGCTGCACCCCCAGGTAGGCGCCCACCGACAACCAGCCGATCGACATCATCGCGAATGCCAGGGCCGTGGCCGAAAAGTGGGGGCGGTTCGCGACCGGCGGCATCCGCCCTTCGAAGAGGAAGTAGGCCGACGCCATCAGCGCCGTGACGGCAAAACCGGCCCAGCAGCCCTGGCGCATCACGCGCCAGATGCTCAGCTGCGCCACCGCCAGCGTGAAGAAGGCAATGGAGAGGCACAGCGCAAAAGCGTTGGCGGCGCTCATCGGGATTCCGGAAAAGGCATGGAGCCGCACTCTGCACGGTTCGCGCTTCGGTCGATCGGCGGATGTTCGGGGGGATTGCTTGGCAGCTGAGCGGTTCTTGGGTTCGGCTTGGTCGTGGCAGCAACACGCTGAAGTGAAAGGTGTGCCATGTCGATCACTCCCGAGCCGGAAAGGATCAGGCCTGCCCCGTGCATTCCTCCAGCGCCAGCAGCAGACTCAGCCGGTGCTCCCTGGCCACCACCTGCCAGGGCAGGCCCGTCAGTGCACCCTCCAGCCCCCACAGCAGGTTGAGGCTGGCATCGGCCCCGCTGGCTTTGACCTGGGCGTAGGCCCGCACGGACCCCAGTTGCCGCAGCTGCGCCACCGTCGTGATGCCGGCTTGCGCGAGCATGGCCTGGGACTTCGGACCCAGCCCCGGCAGGCCGGCGATCGACGTGTCACTCACGGCTGCGGCAGCGAGCCCGTGCCGAAGCGCCGGGCCGAGCGGGCTTTGGCCTTTTCGGCTTCCACCTCCCGGTTGCGCGGCTCGGCCTGGGTGGACAGGCTGCCGATCAGCTTGCGTGCCGACGCGGCAATTTCCTGCACGGCCTGCTCGAACGCGGCCTCGTTGCCCCGGGACGGCACCGCAAACCCGCTGAGCTTGCGCACGAACTGCAGCGAGGCATCGCGGATCTCCAGCTCGGTGGCCGGCGGCTCGAAATTGAACAGGGTCTTGATGTTGCGGCACATGGTGGACGAGGGTCTGGCCTGGAGCCCGGATTGTGGGGCTCTCGACATTCTTCAGGAACATCGGTTCGCACCGCCGATCGACCACTACCCGGACGGGCATGTCCGCATTGACGGATCCGGTGCCCAAACGACAATCCTCCCGGGCCGATCCCGGATCAAATATCGAGATTGATCGGACCCTCGAACGAACGTGCAGACGAACGATGGCCGCGGCGATCCGCTGCGCAGCAGGAGACCCCGCCTTTGGAAACCCACCCGACGCACCTGAAGTACCCAGGCGACGCCGATCTGCGCGGGCTGCTGCGGTTTCAGCCGGACGAAGGCAGCATCTGGCTGGGCGACCGGCGCATGGTGCTGCTGCACACGGTGGCCCTCGGTTCGCTGCGGCAGGACCTGATCAGCTCCATGGGCCCGGAGCATGCACGGCGCATCCTGACCCGCATGGGCTACGCCTGCGGGATGCGCGATGCGGAGTTCGCCAAACGGCTGCGCGGTGACCGGCCGGCCGCGGAGATGTTCCTGGTCGGCCCGCAGCTGCACATGCTGGAGGGTGCAGCCAAGGTCACGCCGCTGGCCAACGAGGTGGACCTGGAGGCCGGGCGCTTCTACGGCGAGTACCGCTGGGACCACTCCTGGGAGGCGCATGCGCACCGCGAGCGCCTCGGCCTGGCGGAGGAGCCGGCCTGCTGGACGCTGCTGGGCTACGCCAGCGGCTACACCAGTGCCTTCATGGGCCGGCTGGTCCTGTTCAAGGAAACCGTCTGCGCCGCCTGCGGGGCGGATCATTGCCACATCGTCGGCCGGCCGATCGAGGAGTGGCCGGACGGGGAGGCGCACCGCGCCTACTTCGAGTCCGACTCGCTGCTGGAGAAGATCGAGGCGCTGAGCCAGCAGGTGGAGGCGCTGCGCTCCAGCCTGGAGCCGGCCAGCGACGGGCAGCTGGTCGGCAGCTCGCCGAGCTTCCGCCGTGCGCTGGAGCTGCTGCGCAAGGCGGCCGGCACCCAGGTGACCGTGCTGCTGACCGGTGAGACCGGCGTGGGCAAGGAGCGTTTTGCCAGGGCGCTGCACCAGCTCTCCGACCGGCGCGAAGCCCCCTTCGTGGCGGTCAACTGCGCCGCCCTGCCCGGCGAGCTGATCGAGGCTGAGCTCTTCGGCGTCGAAAAGGGCGCCTATACCGGCGCCCATGCCTCCCGCGCCGGCCGCTTCGAGCGCGCCGACGGCGGCACCCTCTTCCTGGACGAGATCGGCGAGATGCCGCTGGCCGCGCAGGCCAAACTGCTGCGTGCGCTGCAGGAGGGCGAGATCGAGCGCATCGGCAGCGAGGCACCGCGCAAGGTGCGCGTGCGCGTGGTGGCCGCCACCAACGTGGACCTGGAGGCGGCGGTGGCGCAGGGGCGCTTCCGCCGCGACCTGCTGTACCGGCTCAACGTCTACCCCATCCGCATCCCGGCGCTGCGCGAGCGCACCGGCGACATCGCCGACCTGGCGCGCAGCATGCTCGGGCGCTTTGCCGCGCTGCACGGCAAGCGCATCACCGGCATCAGCGAACGGGCGATGCAGGCGCTGCACACCCACCCCTGGCCCGGCAACGTGCGCGAGCTGGAGAACCTGATCGAACGTGGTGTGATCCTGACGGCGCAGGGCGGCGCGATCGAGCTGGAGCACGTTTTCCCGGAGGCGCCCGACCTGCACCGCGAAGCCGGCCTGGGGCCGCGTGGGGAGCTGGCGGACCTGGGCTCGCGCGAACAGCGCGAACTGCTGGACCGGGTGCTGGAGCGCGTGCTGGGCAGCGGGCTGTCGCTGGACCAGCTGGAACAGCGCTTGCTGGAATCGGCGGTTGCTGCATCCGGCGGGAACCTCTCTGCCGCCGCGCGGCGCCTGGGCATCACCCGGCCGCAGCTGGCCTACCGGCTCAAGCGTGCGGCCGACGGCGCCAACCCGCCGGCTTGAACGGGAACACAGGAACGACACCATGCTGCCCTCCGACAAGTTCCAGGCCGCCTTCTTCGCCCCGGAGGAAGAGCCCCGTACCCTGGTGGAGCGGGCCTACCTGGGGCTGCGCCATGACATCGTCCATGGCGCACTGGCGCCGGGTGAGCGCCTGCGCGTCGAGCACCTGAAGGACCGCTACGAGGTGGGCGCCGGCACGCTGCGGGAGGCATTGGCCCTGTTGCTGTCCGACGCACTGGTGCAGGCCGAGGGGCAACGCGGTTTCCGGGTCAGCCCGATGTCACTGACCGACCTGGAGGACGTCACGGCCAACCGCGTCTTCCTGGAGACCGAGGCGCTGCGGCAGTCCATCCGCCACGGCGACAGCCGCTGGCGCAGCCAGCTGGAGGCGGCCTTCGACGAACTCACCCACGCCGAGCAGCGCCCCGGCGGGCGCGACCGCAGCGAGTGGGAGCGCTGCAACCGTGCCTTCCACGAGGCCCTGATCGCGGCACATTGTTCCCCGTGGAACAAGTACATGCTGGGCATCCTCTACCGCCACGCCGAGCGTTACCGCCTGCTGGCTCTGCGGCTGGTGGACAGCGCCATGCTGTCGCGCGACGTGCACCGCGAGCATGAGGAGATCTGCCGCGCGGCGCTGGCCGGTCGGGAGGCCCGCGCCGCACTGGCGCTGGAAGCCCACATCAGCCTGACCTGCGAGCTGCTGCGACTGGAGGTGGACAAGGGGCTGGACCTGCAGGCTGCGCTGGCTCCGCTGGCCGCACCCCGCAGCGAGGCACGGCCGGGAGCGGCCGCCCTCCCCGACCCCGGCTCCTGACGTCAGGGCGCCATGTAGCGCGGGTACATCAGCGCGTAGCCCAACCGGTCCGACGGTGTACTGGCCTGCTGCTCGTTGTCCACCCAACCCAGCAGCAGCACATCGCCCAGGGTGCCGCTCCAGCGCAGCTGCCGCGACGGGTTGGCGGAACTGCCGCCCGGGGGCTGCGCCACGCCGAGCGAGGTGGATGCGGTCGGCCAGGCCGCACCGCCCGACAACTGCGCCAAGTCACCCGACACCGCCCACAGGTCGTTCCAGCCTTCCGACCCCGCCTGCAACGCGAGGCTGCTGCCCAGCACCAGCCGGACGCTGGAGACGCTGCTGGACAGGCTGCCCAGCGCCCAGCCCGGTGCAGCGGCATCTCCATCACGCAGCACGGCGCCGGTCCCCAGGCGGGCGGCCCGCTGGCTGCCACCCAGCCCGCCGGCGGCCACATCCATCCAGCTCAGCCAGACCGCTCCCGCCTGCTCCTGCAGTTGAACATCTCCCTTGTCCCCTGCGGTGGAGGCCAGCAACCGGGGCACATCACCCAGCACGCTGCCATCGGCGGCCAGGGCCCGGCCATACAGACGCGCCTGGGACTGGCTCACCGCGAGGTACTGTCCCAGGCTGCTGCTCCAGGCCAGCGCCATCGGCTCGCCGGCACCCAGGACCTCGCGTGCCGACACGGGAGCCCAGTCGGCTGCGAAACGACGTGCCTCGCCGGTCCAGCCCACGGGCATCACCAGCCCAGGCGAGATTTCGACGTAGCTGCTGTCATAGCGCCCCCAGAGCAGCATCACAGAACCGTCGCCGGGATGCGCCTGCAACTGCAGGAACCCCAGGCTCTGCTGATTCGACGGCACCGCCAGGTCCAGCCCGGACTGCGCAGCCCGCACCGCACCGGTGGACTCGTCCAGCGTCACCCCGTCCACCGCGTGGGTGGAGGGTGAGTTGGCGGGCTCGTTGCGCGCCGCCACCACCCGGTAGCCGCTGCCGTCATGGGCCACCGCCACGCTGTTGTAGAGGAACCCCTCGGGCGGTGTCAGCACCCGCGCGCGCCAGCCGGGCCGGCCATCGGGGCCAATCCACTGGGCCTCCACACTGCCCGTGGCGGATACCGCAGCCACCAGCATGCCGCTGCGACCGACGGCCGAGGCCAGCGAAGGCACCGTGCCCGAATCCGTGCCAAAGCCGATGTCGCCCAGCACACTGGCGCCGGTCACCAGGCCCGCACGCAGCCCGGCCACATCGAAGCCGATCAGCTCCTCGACCACGGAGTTTGTGGGAGCCGCGTAGGCGGAGTCGACGTACTCGCGCCGGATCACCCCCACCTGCGGTGCGTACCAGGTGGTGAGGCTTTCGCTCACCGAGGCCGATCGACCGGTGCTGCTGGCGGCCACCGTCACCACCAGCTCCAGCCGCGACTGCAGCACACGCCGAAAGTCGCCTGCCGGCACCGTGAGACTGTCCAGCAGCGACTGGGTGGACTTCAGCTCGATGAGAACCCGGTCGGGCTGGAGATCGCCATCCAGATCGATGGCCTGGTCGTACAGCGTCTGGCTGCGGGTGATGCCGGTGGTCAGCGGCGCCTGCAGTTCGTCGTAAGCCACCTCGTCGCTCGCGGTGTTTTCGTCCAACGAAAACGGCTCGACGCGGCGTATGGATCCGGACGCAGCGCCGCTGTCCAGCCAGCGGTACTCGGTTTCCGCCGCATCGTCGGTGGTGCCCCAGCTGTGCTCGAAGCGCCGCACGCTGCGCCCCCCCACCACGGCCGCGCCGGCATCCACCACGGTCTTGGTGATCACACTTGGCGTGCTGCGGCCCCGGCCGTCGCTGCGGCGGTAGGTCCAGCGCGCCTCGGTTCCGGATGCCCAGTACTCCGCCGCCGTGGTCGCCACGACGGTGCCCTGTTCCTTTGAGCCCCCTCCCCCGCCGCCACACCCGGACAGACTCAGGATCCACAGGGCCCCCAGGACCGACAGCAGCAACCGGACACCCCGAGGTGCGCAACAGGGCGCGTGCGCAGCACAGTTCACCCACCCTTCACGGCAGGTCAACGCTCCCCGAGAGTCTGCTGGGGCCTGTGGGTGGCGCGACGGCACAAGCCCCAAAGTCCCAAGGTCCCAAGGCCCAAACGCCCAAAGGCCCAAGACCCTGTTTCCATCATTGAGGCACTCCCCCCGCTGGGCAAGCACCCACCTGCCCTTCATCTGCACGGGGTTGCGCCGCATCAAGGGTGCGGCGTGGCGTCGCCTGCTCAACCAAGCGGTCCTCGGCAGGGCTGTGTCTGACGCTCCAACTCCCCGAGCCAGTGCATCGCCTGAACGGCATCCTCGCCGCACATCTCGCGGTGCGGCTTCAGGCTGGCGCAGACCGCCGGGCGCTCCGGGCGGCCGAAGAGGCGGCAGCGGTCCTCGTCGTCCAATTGCGGGCAGCGCAAACCCGCCGGCTTGCCCGGCGGCAGGCCGGGGATGGGGCTGGAGATCGACGGGGCGATGCAGCAGGCAGCGCAGTGGGGGCGGCAGTCCATGGGGGGCACCATGATAGGCGGCGTGCACCAGCGCAACGGTTCCGGCGGCGCGTGCCACACTTGCAGGCCAACCGCGCCCCGGTCTGCACCGACTGCAGCGCCGCTCCCCGCCCATCCCCGCCTGTATCCGCACCGCCCCATGAAATTCCCCCAGTACAACCCAGAGCTCGACAACCCTGACCTCAATGAGGCCGAACTCGATCAGCTGGAGAACCTGCTGAACGCCGTGCCGTCGGATTCGGCCATGGATGTCGAAGGTCTGGACGGCTACCTCACCGCCCTGCTGCTCGCACCCGAACTCCCCAGCGCGGACGACTGGGTGCCGCGGATCTGGGGTGGCCAGGCGGGTGAAGACCCCCCGTTCTCCAGCGGTAAGCAGGCCAAACGGGTGGCACAGCTGGCGCTGCGTCACCTGGCCAGCATCGATCGGCGACTGCGTGCCGATGTGGAGACGCTCGAACCCTTCTTCGGCATCGCCGAACGTGACGATGCCGATGGCACGGAGGGACTGGACCCTGACGACCCGTTCTGGATCGACGCCGGTCAATGGAGCGCCGGTTTCCTGGTGGCCACCGAACTCCTTCCGCAGTATTGGGAGCCGCTGTTCGACGCTCCGGAGTGGGCCGAGCTGCTGGCGCCGCTGATCCAGCTGGGAGGGGAAGAGGTGCCGGAGGATCTGGCGCAGCTGGACGCACTCAGCCGCCAGGTACCGGACCTCATCACCGCACTCTGGGAGCACCGCGCAACAGTGGGGACGCAGCAGACGGAGGGTTGAAGGCAGCCCCTGGCCGCACCTCATGTTTCACGTGAAACATGCACAGTGCGGTGGTGGTCTCCGGTCTCCGGTCTCCGGTCTCCGGTCTCCGGTCTCCGGTCTCCGCCCGGCCCTCGGTCAGAGGTCCAACAGCAATCGCTGAATCAGCCCCTGCGGATCGTCCAGCGGCAGGTCGTGTCCTGCCCAGGGATGACGCCACAACGGCACTCCCCAGGCTTGCGCGAGCGCCTGCGAGCAAGCAGGGTTCACCAGGGCATCACCCTGCCCCGCCTGGACGAACACAGCGCATGCCGGGGGTGACACCGGTGCACGGAACCGGGCTGCAGCCCAAAGTTGCCGCAACACATTGCCGGCCTGCACCGGGCAGTCGCGCTGCCACTGCACCCACTGCGCCAGCAGAGCCTGGCCCTCCACCGAGCCTGCCGACCAGCGCCGGCTGGTCAGGGTCAGCACTCGGCGCTGCAGCCCCCGGGCATCCATCGGCCGCAACAGGGCGCCCAGCACCGTCGGCCAGGCCTGTGGACGCAGCCGGTGCCACAGTGGACTCCAGGGGCGCACGCTGGTGTTGACCAGGTGCAGCGACAGCAGCTCCTGCGGGTAGAGCCGGGCCCATTCGATTGCCACCATGCCGCCAAGCGACAGGGCCAGCAGCCGGTAGGGAGGCTGGGCGCCCAGGCGGGCGACCTCCTGCCGCAAGTCCTCGACCATCCCCGCCACCGCGCTGGGACTGCGCTCGGCCCAGCGGGCACCGTTGCCGGCCAGATCCGGCGTCAGCACTTCGGGTGCATCGTCGCTGCGCTGCGGCGAGGCGCTTCCAACCCTTCCCTGCTGCAGCGCCTGTTGGAGCTGCAGCGGGAAGTCGCCCCAATGGCGCCGGTCCCGCGTCAGACCGCGCAACAAGACCCAGTGGCCCCAGTGGCCTGCCGGAGGATCTGTGGCCCGATTCTGTACTGAACTCATGCCGATCCCCGCACCGCCGCATCCGGGTACCAATGCGACAGGGCCGCCTGCCGCGCAGCCTCCCGGACCCCCGACTGTGGGCACCAGCGGCTGTGGGAGCTTGCGGCCCGGGCCATGAAATCCAGCCAGGCCAGGTGGCGGCGCAGCACCCGGTGGTGGCGGTGGGGTTGCATCGGGTTGAACAGCCCCAGCCGGTTGAACAGCTGGCGCGGGTTCTTCTTCACCCAGCGCCAGGAGCCCATCTCCAGCGTGAGCGGCAGGAACACCCCGTCCGGCGCCCGGCTGCGCGAACGCAGGTAGAGGTGATCCCAGAGATCACCATGGGCCAGGTACTGGCGGCTCTGCGGCTCGAAGACATAGGTGTGGTGCAGATGCCCGCTGTCCAGCAGCTCCTTGAGCGCATGCAGCTCCGGCAGGTGCTCGATCGGATCACGGCGGTGGGCAAAGGGAAACCAGATCCGGTCGTCCAGCCCGAAGCCGGAATGGCAGTCGATGGCCAGCGAAAACGGCCGGGGCAGCAACTCCTCCTCCACCACCCGGCACAGGGCCTGGGCCTCCACCTCCATCTCGGCATCCTCGGGCCCTCGATACCAGGGCAGACCCGCGCTGAGGCGGTGCCCGCCCACCAGAAAGGGCACCGCCTCGCTGGCCTGCAGCGGCGCGTTGCGCATCAGGTCCACCCCGTTTGGATTGGCGCGGGTGCCGCGGGCCAGTCCACCCGGGTTCACCAGCGGCATCAACACCAACCGCAGATGCTCCAGCTGCTGCTGCAGCAGACCATCCCAGGGCAGCCGATGCACGTAGTGGTGCAGGCAACCCAGCACCACCTCGGAGCCGATGCGCTCCAGGCCGTGTACACCCCCAAACACCCCGATCCCCGGGCAGGCCGGATCGGGGTTGCCCAACGTCACACACAGCAGCGGCAGCCGACGCAGCGCACCTCCAACCTGGCGCAGTTGCACCTGCCCCAGCTCGCGCACCTGCAGCCAGCGCCCGCCCAGCTCGATCAGGCGCTGCAGCACCTCCCATTCAGGCAGGTCATCGGCGGTGGGCAACATGGTGGACCAGAGGCAGGGGCCGCTCCATCGGGGCGGAGCAGAGGAGGAGCACAAACGAGCACGGTCGAGCACAAACCTGCGCAGACGCAGGAAGGCGGGCCGGGGCGGAGCATAGCCGCAGCGACCGCAGTGGCCGCACACCCCTGGCCCCATCGGCGGACCAGGCCAACAGACTGTCATGGTCCTGCCATCGAAAGGTCATGTGCAGACCGCAGCATCGCGACACACAGTCTCGCCCGAAGAAACATCTGTGGCAGCGACTGAGGCTGCCGCCGTCTCCCCCCCCCGTCCAGCACCATGCCAGCCCTCCGACCGCCCCTTCTTTCGCTCCGGCAGCGCCCGCCCCGGCGGCCGGCACTGCAACCGGTGGCGCTGCTGGCCCTGTGTGCCTGGGGGCTGGGCGAAACCCTGGCGCTCTGGCGCACCCGACGCCTGCGTCAATGGGATGGACGGTCGCCGTCCCGGGAAAAGCAGACTTCCGCCCGACCTGCACGATGATCGCGGTGGCCCCCGCACAGACCCACGGATGCCCACGGGGATGACTTGTCCACAGGCCCCGCCTAAAATCTCGACTTGCAGCGGCATCCTGCCCGCCGCTGCACCGCCCAGCTGCAGAACCCCTCATCAGCGCTGCCTGCCGACACACCGTCGCGCAGGCAGTGTCGTTTGGAGGCTCCGCAGCAGCGCTGACCTCCCCCCGTCCCGACGTTCCCCTGCACTCCGCGAGCCCGCCCATGTGGTATCCCCAAGACTTCGACGTCATCGTCATCGGCGGCGGCCATGCCGGCGCCGAGGCTGCCCTGGCCGCCGCGCGGATGGGCTGCGCCACGCTGCTGCTCACCCACAACATCGAGACGCTGGGGCAGATGAGCTGCAACCCCTCGATCGGCGGCATCGGCAAGGGCCACCTGGTCAAGGAGGTGGACGCGCTGGGCGGCGCGATGGCGGCCGCCACCGACGAAGGCGGCATCCAGTTCCGCATCCTCAATTCCTCCAAAGGGCCAGCGGTGCGCGCCACCCGTGCGCAGGCCGACCGCATCCTCTACAAGGCCGCGATGCGCCGTCGGCTGGAGAACCAGCCCAACCTCTGGCTGTTCCAGCAGGCGGTGGACGACCTGCTGGTGGAAAGCGACGGCCAGCGTGAGCGGGTGGTCGGGGCGGTGACACAGGTGGGCATCCGCTTCCGCGCCAAGGCGGTGGTGCTGACCGCCGGCACTTTTCTGGACGGCAAGGTGCACGTCGGCCTGGCCAACCACCCGGCCGGCCGCGCCGGTGACCCGCCGGCCATCAGCCTGTCGGCCCGGCTCAAGGAACTGAAGCTGCCGCAGGGCCGCCTCAAGACCGGCACCCCGCCGCGCCTCGACGGCCGCACGATCGACTTCTCCAGGTGCACCGAGCAGCCCGGCGACATGGATCCGGTGCCGGTGTTCAGCTTCCTCGGCCACGCCAGCCAGCATCCGCGCCAACTGCCCTGCTGGATCACCCACACCAACAGCCGCACCCACGACATCCTGCGCACCGGCTTCGACCGCAGCCCGATGTTCACCGGGGTGATCGAAGGGGTCGGCCCGCGCTACTGCCCCAGCATCGAGGACAAGATCAACCGCTTTGCCGACAAGGACAGCCACCAGATCTTCCTGGAGCCCGAAGGGCTGACCACCCACGAGTTCTACCCCAACGGCATTTCCACCTCCCTGCCCTTCGACGTGCAACTGGCCGCCGTGCGCTCCATGCCCGGGCTGGAGAACGCGCACATCCTGCGCCCCGGCTACGCCATCGAGTACGACTACTTCGACCCGCGCGAGCTGAAGGCCAGCTTCGAGACCAAGTTGATCGGCGGCCTGTTCTTCGCCGGCCAGATCAACGGCACCACCGGTTACGAGGAGGCTGCCGCCCAGGGTCTGTACGCCGGCGCCAACGCAGCGCTGCAGGCCCAGGGCAAGGAGCCGCTGAGCCTGCGCCGTGACCAGGCCTACCTGGGCGTGCTGGTGGACGACCTGATCACCAAAGGCGTGACCGAACCCTACCGCATGTTCACCAGCCGGGCCGAGTTCCGCCTGCAACTGCGGGAAGACAATGCCGACCTGCGCCTCACCGAGATCGGCCGCAGCGTCGGGCTGGTGGACGATGAACGTTGGGCCACCTTCAACCGCAAGCGAGATGCTGTTTCACGTGAAACACAGCGTCTGCGCAGCAGCTGGGTGCACCCCGGCATCCTCTCCGCCGAGGATGGCGAGCGCCTGCTCGGCAAGGCCATCGAGCGCGAATACAACCTGGCCGACCTGCTGCGGCGACCGGCGGTCGGATTTGACACCCTCACCGCGGTGCTGGCCGCAGCCCAGCGGTCGGTGGATGTTTCACGTGAAACACTGCGCGGAGAACTCGGCACTGAACTCGCCGATGCGGTGATCGAGCAAGTGGAGATCGCCACCAAATACGCCGGCTACATCGACAAGCAGAACGACGAGGTGCAGCGTGCCGCCGCCTACGAGCAGCTGCGCCTCCCGCCGGAGCTGGACTACGGCCAGGTCACTGCCCTGTCCTACGAAGTCCGGCAGAAGCTCACCCGCCACCGGCCGGAAACCTTGGGCCAGGCCTCCCGCATCTCCGGCATCACACCCGCGGCGATTTCGCTGCTGCTGATCCACCTGAAGCGTGGCCGCTTCACCGGATACACCGGATTCACCGGCTCCGCCGAACCGGCACCGTCGCAGACCCCGGCGGAGTCCGTCGATGCCGCCTGAGCTCGACGACCGCCAGCGCCTGGCCGTCGGCGCCGCCGCGCTGGGCCTGTCGCTGGACGACGCCACCCTGGACCGCCTGCTGGCCTACCGCGACCTGCTGCTGCGCTGGAACCAGGTCTACAACCTGACCGCCGTGCGCGACCCGGCACAGATGATCACGCAGCACCTGCTGGACAGCCTGGCCGCGGTCGGGCCGCTGCGTCGACACTGCGCCGCGCAAACGCCGCGGGCGTTGCGGGTGCTGGACGTGGGCAGCGGCGGTGGCCTGCCCGGTGTGGTGCTGGCCCTCACCTGCCCTGAGCTCACGGTGGTCTGCGTCGACACCGTCGCCAAGAAAGCCATGTTCCTGCGCCAGGTGGCGGCGGAACTGAAGCTGCCCAACCTGCAATCCCGCCACGCCCGGGTGGAATCGCTGCAGGAACCCGGCTTCGACGTGGTGACCTCCCGAGCCTTTGCGTCGCTGGCCGACTTCGTCGCCCTCACCCGCGAGCGCCTCGCCCCCGGCGGTGTCTGGATGGCGATGAAAGGCCCGGGCGCCGAGGCCGAACGGGCCGCGCTGCCTCCGGACTGCGAGGTGACGGCGATCGAGCCGCTGGACGTGCCCGGCCTGGGTGCGCAGCGCTGCCTGGCCTGGATGCGCCCGGCCGCTGCCTGAGCGGAAACCACTCCGGGCTGGCCGTGCCGACCGCCTACTCACCGCGTATCCACCGCGTATCCACCGCGACCGGCACCTTGTCCGCACAGACTCCACAGCCTGTGCACAGCCGGGCCAGCAGATGTTCACGGGCCAGGCACAGCGAGCCCACAACCTGCCCACAGACTTGCCCACAACCTCAGGCCTGCCTGTGCACGCCATCCACCGACTACCCAGAGACCGCACACCGGTTGTCCCGGGAGTTATCCAAAGGGTTGTGCACAACCGCAGCGTGGCATGGACACAACCCTGGCGCGCCGCGAGCCCCCGGCGGCCCGCGGCAGGGGTCGTCACTGGCAGTCGTGCCAGGGTTCTCGGTTACGCTCGCAGCATGTTCGGCATTGCAGACTACGGCGCCTTCTGCGCCGCCGTGATCCTCTTCCTGGCCATCCCCGGCCCGGGCAACTTTGCCCTGCTCAGCGCCACCGGCCAGGCGGGTCTGCGCGGCGGGCTGGCCGCCACGCTGGGGGTGATCCTGGGTGACCAGGTGCTGATGTGGTGCGCCGTGGCCGGCGTGGCTGCGCTGATGGCGGCGCAGCCGGCGCTGTTCGATGCAGTGCGCTGGGCCGGTGCCGCCTACCTGGCCTGGATCGGCTTCAAGCTGCTGCGCTCCAAGGGCGACGGCAGCGCCAGCCCGGTCAAGCTGGCGCCCGGGCACTTCCTGCGCCAGTCGCTGGTCATCACCCTGCTCAACCCCAAGGCCATCGTGTTCTACATGGCCTTTTTTCCGCTGTTCATCGACCCGGCCACCCACCGCGGCATTCCCACCTTCCTGGCCATGGCCGCCACCATCGCCGCCCTCACCTTCGCCTATGGCCTGATCGTCTGCGCGCTGGCCGACCGGCTGGCGCGGCAGCTGCGGCAGCACCGCCGCCTGGTGGTCTGGCTGGAGCGGCTGGCCGGCCTGTGCATGATCGGCTTCGGGCTGCGGCTGGTGCGCTCCTGAGCCTGCACCGGCAACCTGCCGATCCTCACCGCCCGTTTTGTCCCGCGTCCCCCTGCCCGCTCCCAAGCCTTCCAACATGACCGCAGCACCACACAAGGCCCGCATCTACTGCATCGCCAACCAGAAGGGCGGCGTGGGCAAGACCACCACCACCGTCAACCTTGCCGCCGGGCTGGCACAGGTCGGGCAACGCGTGCTGGTGGTCGACCTGGACCCGCAGGGCAATGCCACGATGGGCTCGGGCATCGACAAGCAGGCGCTGACCCGCTCGGTGTACGACGTGCTGATCGGCGGCGCCACCGTGCGGGAGGCACGCCAGCGCGCCGAGCAGGCCGGCTACGACGTGCTCGGTGCCAACCGCGAGCTGGCCGGTGCGGAGATCGAGCTGGTCGGCATGGAGCAGCGCGACCGGCGCCTGAAGGCCGCGCTGGCCGGCGCCGCGCTGGACTACGACTTCATCCTGATCGACTGCCCGCCCTCGCTGTCGCTGCTCACCCTCAACGGCCTGACCTGCGCCCACGGCGTGATCGTGCCGATGCAGTGCGAGTACTTCGCGCTGGAGGGCCTGTCCGACCTGGTCAACACCATCAAGCAGGTGCATGCCAACCTCAACCGCGACCTCACGCTGATCGGCCTGCTGCGCGTCATGTTCGACCCCCGCATCACCCTGCAGCAGCAGGTCAGCGAGCAGCTCAAGTCGCACTTCGGCGACAAGGTGTTCGACTCGGTGATCCCGCGCAACGTGCGCCTGGCCGAGGCCCCCAGCTACGGCCTGCCGGGCGTGGTGTTCGATCCGGCCTCCAAGGGTGCGCTGGCCTTCGTCGACTTCGCCCACGAACTGGTGGCCCGCGTCGCGGCCGAGCCGGTGCGGGCCTGACGCTGCGGCGGGTCCGGCCTGCCCGACCCCGCTCCGTCCTCAGCCAGCCGTCGGCGCGTAACGCCACACGCCCTGCACATCCCGCCGGCGCTGCATCCGGCCGTCCAGCCAGAGTGCATTCAGGTGGGCGATGGCCTCGCCCATCGCGAAGGTGGTCTGGTGCAGGTCCAGCGTGCGCTTGAACATCACCGGCAGCACCTCGGCCGCGTTCACCGGCGCCTCCGCCGCCACCGCCATCACCTCCGCCAGGCGCTCGTCGTGGTGCGCCAGCAGCTGCTCGATGCGCGGGTGCAGGCCGGTGAAGGGTTTGCCGTGGGAAGGCAGCACCAGCGTGTCGGCCGGCAGGTCGCGCAGCCGGCGGATCGACTCCAGGTACAGCGGCAGCGGGTTGCCCTCCGGCTCCAGGTCGATCACGCTGACGTTGGTGGAGATGCGCGGCAGCACCATGTCGCCGGAGATCAGCAGCGCCAGCTCCGGGCAGAACAGGCTCATGTGCTCCGGCGCATGGCCATATCCCACCCTGCACTGCCAGCGCCGCCCGCCGATGTCGAGCGCCTGCCCGTCCATCAGCCGGCGGTAGCTCTGCGGCACCTTCGGCACCATGCTGGCGTAGTAGTTGCCGCGCTGGCGCACCTTGGCCACCGCCTCCGGGTCGGTCAGCCCGTGGCTGGAGAAGAAGACCGCTGCGGCCTCCCCGCCAAAACCCGTGGTCTGTTGCGAGGCCATGCGTGCGCCGTTCCAGTCGCTGCCGCTGATCCACAGCCGGCAGTCGTGCTCCGGGGTCGACCAGCGCTCGCACAGCCAGTGCGCCAGGCCGATGTGGTCCGGGTGCATGTGCGTCACCATCACCCGCAGCACCGGCAGCCCCTCCAGCTCCGCGGAGGCGAACACCCGCTCCCAGGCCTCGCGGGTGCCGTCACTGGTGACGCCGCAGTCCACCACCGTCCAGCCCGCGCGGCCCTCCCACTCGTCGCGCAGCAGCCAGAGGTTGATGTGGTCCAGCGCAAACGGCAGCTTCATGCGCACCCAGCGCACCCCCGCCGCCACCTCCTGCGACTCGCCCAGCTCAGGCATCCGGTCGCCAAAGGGATAGTGAAGCTGATGCTCATGCGGGTTCGCCATGGGGTCTCCGGTGTGCGCGCCGACGGGGGCGTCGTTAGACTTACGTTGACGTCAACGGCAGTGTAACCACGCGCCCTCCACCATGCAGACCGCCGCACCAGAACCCCCTGCCGACCCGACCCTGTCCACCGACCCCGGCAGCCCGCCCCCCGCCGGCGGCCGCAGCTGGACCATCACCGAACTCGCCCTGGAGTTCGACATCACCCCGCGCGCGATCCGCTTCTACGAGGACATGGGCATCCTCACCCCCTCCCGCGACGGCCGCAACCGCGTCTACGACCTGCGCGACCGCACCCGCATCAAGCTCACCCTGCGCGGCAAACGCCTGGGCCTGAGCCTGCAGGAGATCAAGCAGCTGGTGGACATGTACGAGTCCCCTACCGACACCCGCGCCCAGCTCACCGCCTTCCTCGGCATCCTGCAGGCCCACCGCGCCCAGCTGGAACAGCAGCGCGACGACATCGAAGTGACCCTGGCCGAGATTGCCCAGCACGAGGAGAAGTGCCGGGGGTTGCTGGCGGAGGCGGGGCGGGGGTGAGCGCAGGCGTCTGGGCCTCGTCACACGAAGTCGATGCTCACCCGAAGATTCGCCAGCGCATGCAGGGCCTCGGGCGTGTCGACCAGGCGACTGCAATGGCCCTGCTGCAGTTTGTGGCGGGCCCGGTCGAACAGCACCACCGCACGCGTGTCGTTCACATGTCGCGACATGTACACCAGCCCGTCCACACCTGCCGGATGCGCCTGCAGTGCACGTGACCAGCGCTGCGGCAGGTCGTAGGGCATCACTGTGGAGATTGCGCCGCTGCCGACCAGCGCCTTGGCGGCCACACCGGTGAGATCCGCCAGTTGCAGGACCGCGCCCCGGAAGCTCCAGCAGCAGCGGCTTTCGACCTCACTGGCCGCCACCTTGAAGCGCCCACGCTGCGGCATTTCATCGTGGAGCAGCGTCTCAGCCAACGCCACCTCCAGGCTGCAACCCAGGTAACAGGTGCCAAAACGGCGCTTGACCGTCCGGTGTGGGTCATCGAAGCGGTTGGCCGCACTGCGGCCAAAATGCGGCTCGCCGTGGGCGAAGCGCGAGACGCGCCACAGCCCACACGGATCCACTGACACGGTACTGAGTGGCTGCCGGTGCAGATCGCGCGGCGGCGGCAGCAGCAGCGACCGCATCTCAACGCTGTGCAAATCCCGCCGCAGCCACCCGCACCCTCGAGGCCAGGCCCTGCGCCAGCGCCTGCAGTGGGGTCAGCCCCTCCAGCGAAGCCTTGGGCGTGGTGAAGAACTGCAGCTTGGCCGGCCCGGGCAGCTCGCCGAGCGCCTTGCACACCGCTTCCAGCTGCCGGCGTTCCAGTTGTGCATCCAGGAAGAAGGCCGGCACGCAGCGCTGGCCGCCCACCTCGACATAGAACACCCGCTGTGCGGCCAGCGCCTTGCTCAGCGCTTGGCGGCTGATGCCTCGGCGGGCCACATACTCGGCGGAAGGCAGCAACTCACCCTGCGACAGCCGACGGCTCATCGCCGCTTCGGCCGCCTGGGTGTCGAGGGCGGAACTCGCCTCGGGCGCCGCGATGTCGATTGGATCGGTCACCCGCTCGCCCTCGGTCAGCCGAAGTCGGATGCTGTCGAGGTGACGCCCCAGGGCCGACAGCTCCTCGGCCAGAGCGCCGGTCGCCGCATCCGCGGGCTGGTCGGCGCCCCCCCGAACGGCGGCTCGCCCGGCCCGTCGCCCCGTTTGAACGCCGGGCAACGCCTCCTGCAACAGCGCCGCACGGGGCAACTCGGCCGCCTTCCGGGCCGCGTCGGCAAACTGCCGCGCCGACAGCCAGAAGTCCTGCGCCAACCCGAGCGCGGGATTGGGATTGGGGGAGTGGGAGTGGGAGTGGGCAAGGCGGGCGCAGCAGCCTGCGCAGCGGTGCTGGAACGGGACATGGATCGACCTGCCAATGGGCGGAATCTGCCGATTCCGAGAGCGCAGATGCTAGTCTTCACGACGGCGCGAGTCAACCATGTCAACCAACTCGGCCGCTGGGGTGACGCCCCTTCTTTCGAGAACACCATGGCCACCATGTCCTTCCTCATCCCTGACGACGTCGAACAGGCCTTCATCGCGGCCTTCGGGGCGCAGGACCGGGATGCCGTCGTCACTGCACTGATGCGCCAAGCCATCGCCCGCAGCAGCGAAGACATCCAACAGCGCCGACGCGACGCCTACGACCGCATCGTGGCCCGAAGGGCCGAGTCGCCGCTCGTCACCGACGAGCAGATCCGGCAGGCACGCGAGGAAGGTCGCCACTGACCCAAGTCCTCGCCCCCACCCCGGGCCCGTGGTGAAATCCCCCGCACCACGACAGCAGCACAGCCCGCAGGGAAGGCGAGCGACATGACCCCCACCGACTTCATCCGCAAGTGGAGCCCCGGCGGCACCGCGCACGAGCTCAATGAGCGCGCCGGCGCGCAGCCGCATTTCATCGACCTCTGCCGCCTGCTCGGCGTGCCGGAGCCGGCGGATCCGGAGCGCTACTGCTTTGAGCGCGGGCTGGTCAAGACCGGCAGCGCGGCGGCGCGCAGCGATGGGTTTGCGGATGTGTGGCTGCGCGGGCACTTCGCCTGGGAGTACAAGCGGCCCGGGCGCAGCCTGAAGGAGGCGTTGAAGCAGCTGATGCTCTACGCCCTGCCGCTGGAGAACCCGCCGCTGCTGGTGGTGAGCGACCGGCTGCGCATCGAGGTGCACACGCACTTCACCGGCACGCCCAGTGAGTGCCACGTGTTTGCGCTGGCCGACCTGGCCGATGCGGAGCTGCGCCAGCGCCTGCGCACACTGTGGACCCAGCCGGACGCCTGGCGCCCGCGGCGCAGCAACCGCGACATCACCGAAGCGGCGGCGCAGACCTTTGCCGGCACCGCGGCGCGGCTGCGCGCGGCCGGGGTGGCGCCCGAGCAGGTGAGCCACTTCCTGACGCAGTGCCTGCTCTGCTTCTTTGCCGAGGACGTGGGGCTGCTGCCCGAGCGGCTGTTCGAGCGGCTGGTGGGTGTGATGATCACGCCCGAGCGGCTGCGCAGCCAGCTCACCCGCCTGTTCGAGACCATGCGCGACGGCGGCCTGTTCGGCGTGGACGACCTGCCCTGGTTCAACGGCGGGCTGTTCAAGACCATCGCCGTGCCGCCGCTGGACGCGGCCGACGTGGCGGCGCTGAAGGCCGCCTCGGCGATGAACTGGAGCGCCATCGACCCCAGCATCTTCGGCACCCTGTTCGAGCGCGGGCTGGACCCCGCCGTGCGCGCCGCGCTGGGCGCCAACTACACCGACCCGGCCACCATCCAGAGGCTGGTGGAGCCGGTGGTGCAGCGGCCGCTGCTGGCCGAATGGAGCGGCCCGGGTGGGGCGAAGGAACGCATTGCCGCCGCGATGGCGCGCAGCAAGCGCCACGGCGACAAGGCCTGGCGGGACGCGCAGGCCGCCTTCGTCGGCTTTCTGGAGCGGCTGCGGGGCTTTCGCGTGCTGGACGCGGCCTGCGGCAGCGGCAACTTCCTCTACCTGGCGCTCAAGGCGCTGAAGGACATCGAGCACCTGGCCAACCACGAGGCGGAGGCGCTGGGGCTGGAGCGCCAGCACGACGTGACCGGGCCGCACAACGTGCTGGGCATCGAGCTCAACGAGTACGCCGCCGAGCTGGCGCGCGTGACGGTGTGGATCGGCGAGCTGCAGTGGCGCATCCAGCGCGGCTACGCCTTCAAGACCCACCCGGTGCTGGAACCGCTGGACCACATCGAGTGCCGCGACGCGCTGATGACGCCGCAGGGCGAGGAGGCCGCCTGGCCGGCGGTGGACGTGCTGGTGGGCAACCCACCGTTTGTGGGCGACAAGAAGATGCGCGGCGAACTCGGCGCCGAGTACACCGAGCGGCTGCGCCGGCTCTACCAGGGGCGCGTGCCGGGCGGTGCGGACCTGGTGTGCTACTGGTTCGAGAAGGCACGCGCGGCGATCGAGGCCGGCCGGCTGCAGCGCGCCGGGCTGGTGTCCACCAACTCCATCCGCGGCGGGCGCAACCGCGAGGTGCTGGACCGCATCTGCACCAGCACGCGCATCTTCGAGGCCTGGAGCGATGAGCCCTGGGTGAACGATGGGGCGGCGGTGCGGGTGTCGCTGGTGGGGTTTGGGCAGTCACCGCAAGCCGCTCTGCTGGACGGGAGCGATGTCACCGCGATCGCCTCGGATCTGACAGGCGGCGGGAACGAGTCGAACGCAGTGGACCTGACGACTGCGGTCAAGTTGAGCCAGAACGGCAGCTCCTGCTTCATGGGAGTCACAAAGGTCGGCCCCTTTGATATAGCGGGAGATGTGGCGCGCGAATGGCTGCTGCATCCCAATCCGCACGGGCGCAGCAACGCAGAAGCGGTGCGGCCGAGTTGGAATGGTTTGGACGTGACCCGCCGGCAGCGGGATGTCTGGATCGTGGACTTCGGCCCCGTGGCGACGCTCGAAGAATCCCAACTTTTCGAGGCCCCGATGGGCTACGCGGAAGCCGTCATCAAGCCCTTCCGCGCCACGAACAACCGAGAAAGCTACCGAGTCCGGTGGTGGCTGCACGGAGAGGCGCGGCCCGGGCTTCGATCGCGCATCGGCCGCATCCCCAGGTACATCGCCACGCCGGAGGTCGCTAAGCACCGGATGTTCGTCTGGTGCCCGGCCAGCGTCCTGCCGGACAAAAACCTGCAGTGCACGCCGCGCGCAGACGACACCACCTTCGGCATCCTGCACAGCCGTTTCCACGAGCTGTGGTCACTCGGCATGTGCACCTGGATGGGCGTGGGCAACGACCCGCGCTACACGCCGACCACCTGCTTCGAGACCTTCCCCTTCCCCACCGGCCTGACCCCCGCCGACACCGCGCACCAGCGAACCGAGGCGCTGGACGGCGGCGCGCTGATCCCGGCCGAGCTGCCGGCAGCGCTGCGGCCCCAGGCCGAGGCCATCGCCCGCGCCGCCCAGCGGCTGGTCACGCTGCGCGACGCCTGGCTCAACCCGCCGGAGTGGACCGAGCGCGTGCCCGAGATCGTGCCGCTGGGGCTGACCACCAGCCCCTACCCGGACCGGGTCGTCGCCAAACCCGGCTTCGAGAAGGAGCTGGCCAAACGTACGCTGACGAACCTCTACAACCAGCGCCCCGCCTGGCTCGCCCAGGCCCACGCCGCGCTGGACCGCGCGGTCGCCACCGCCTACGGCTGGAGCGAAGACCCGGCCACGCTCAGCGACGACGAGATCCTGCGCCGGCTGCTGGGGGTGAATCGGGAGCGGGCGGGGGGCGAGGCCTGAAGCAGGCGGCGGACCATTGTGCGTCGTTTGTACTAACATCACCTCCCTCGTCCTGACCCACCAGCCGCTGCCATGACCGCTGCCGCCTCCTCCCCCTCCGCACGGACGGCCCGCCTGGGGCTGCGCGCAACCCTGGAACAGGAGGCGGTGCTGCGCCGCGCCGCTGAGGTGGCGCACAAGTCGCTGACCGACTTCATCCTCGACAGCGCTTGCCTGGCCGCCGAGCAGACCCTGCTTGACCAGCGCCTGTTCCTGGTTTCGGGCCAGCAGGTCCAGGCGCTGATGGACCTGCTGGAGCAGCCGCTGCCGCCTGAGCAGCCCGACAACGCGGGCCTGCGCGACCTCTTCTCCCGCCAGCCGCCCTGGGCAGCGACGTGACGCTGCGTGCCCCGGAACCCCTGGCTGGCGCGCACCGGCTGGAGGGTTTCGATTGCGGCAGGCCCGCGTTGAACGACTGGCTGCTGCGCCACGCGCGCCAGGCCCAGGGCAGCGGATCGGCCAAGACCTTCGTCGTCGCCGACGGCGATCGGGTGGCCGGCTATTTCAGCCTGACTGTGGGCCAGGTGGACACACTGGACGCGCCACCGCGCATCCGTCAGGGGATGGGTCAGTACCCCGTGCCGGTGGTGATCCTGGCGCGGCTGGCGGTCTCGCAGCAGGACCAGGGGCGTGGCATTGGCGTGGGCCTGCTGCAGGACGCGATCCGCCGCACGCTGCTGATCGCCGAACAGGCCGGCATCCGCGCGATGCTGACCCACCCCATCGATGCCGACGCGGCGCGGTTCTATACCCGCTTCGGCTTCATCCCGTCGCCGCTGCGCGAGCAGCAGTTGCTGCTGCTGTTGAAGGATGCGCGGCGCTGGCTGCGCTGAAGCTGAGGAAGCTCTGCCGCGGGTCATCGCGATCACTTGACGTTTACGTCAACGTCAATCAAAGTCCACCCCGCTTGACCTCGCCCACCCTCCCGTCAGGGACCGTCAGCCACAATTCCGCGCATGAGCACCGACCTGACCGAACTGTTCGAGAACAACCGCCGCTGGGCGGAGCATGTGGAGGCCCGTGAGCCGGGCTTCTTCACCAAGCTGCTGGCGCAGCAGACACCACAGTACCTGTGGATCGGCTGTGCGGACAGCCGGGTGCCGGCCAATGAGCTGGTGGACCTGCTGCCGGGTGAGCTGTTTGTGCACCGCAACGTGGCCAACGTGGTGGTGCCCAGCGACCTGAACGCGCTGTCGGTGGTGCAGTACGCGGTGGATCACCTGAAGGTGCGCCACATCATCGTGGTCGGCCACTCCAACTGCGGCGGCGTGAATGCCGCGCTGAACAACCTGCGCGCCGGGCTGGTGGACAACTGGCTGCGCCATGTGCAGGAGGTGCGCGACCGCCACCTGACGCTGCTCAACAGCCTGCCGCCGGCCCTGCGGCTGAACACGCTGTGCGAGCTGAATGTGCTGGAGCAGTCCCGCAATGTGTGCCGCACCACGGTGGTGGAGGAGGCCTGGCTGCGCAGCCAGGAGGTGGTGGTGCACGGCTGGGTCTACGGACTGCACAACGGGCTGATCGAGGACCTGCGCATGACGGTGGCCTGCACGGAGGACGTCGAGCCGGCCTACAGCCGCGCATTGGCGACCTTGACGCAGCGCGCGCTGGCGGCCGCCACCCGGTACCCCGAGGGCAGCGCCGCCGCTGCGGCGGTTTCGCTGCGGACAGGCTCACCCGAACCGGCCCCTCCTGCTGCCCCCACGCCCGGACCCTGAGAACCTTAGAACCTGAGCAGATGCTGCGCACGATGTTCCCCGAGCGTCTCACCGACCACCGCGCCTACGAGGTGGCGCAGGCGCTGCTGGAAGGATTCAACCGGCATTACCGGCTGTTCCGGGACACCAGCGCTGCGGCGCAGCAGCGCTTCGAGCAGGCCGACTGGCTGGGGCAGCAGCGCGCCCAGCGCGAGCGCATCGAGTTCTACGACACCCGGGTGGACGAGGCGGCCGAAAGGCTGCAGGCGGAGTTTGCCGCAGGCACGCTGAGCATGGACGTGTGGCAGCAGGTCAAGCTGCACTACATCGGCCTCTTGACCAACCACCATCAGCCGGAGCTGGCGGAGACCTTCTTCAACTCGGTCACCACCAAGATCCTGCACCACCAGTATTTCAACAACGACTTCATCTTCGTGCGGCCCGCCGTCAGCACGGAGTACATCGAAAACGATGAACCGGCCGCCCGGCCCACCTTCCGTGCCTGGTACCCCACTCCCACCACGCTGCGCGACACGCTGGCGGACATCGTCGCCAGCTTCGGGCTGCAGGGCCGGTGGGAGAACTTCGACCGCGACATCGACCAGTGGCACAGTGCGGTGCTGGCCTCGCTGGGCGGGGAGCGCTGGCGCACCAATGCGCAGTTCCAGGTGCTGGCCTCGCCCTTTTTCCGAAACAAGGGTGCCTACCTGGTCGGCAAGATCATCAACGGCGACCGCGACCTGCCGTTTGCGCTGCCCATCCTCCACGCCGAAAACACCACGGCGCCCGGCACTGCGGCCGCTTCCGCGCAGGCCTTGCCGCCCGCCCCGGGGCCGCTGACCATCGATGCGGCACTGTTCGGCGAGGACGACCTGCAGATGCTGTTCAGCTTCGCGCGGGCCTACTTCCTGGTGGCGATGGAGGTGCCGTCGGCCTATGTGCAGTTCCTGCGTACGCTGATGCCGCGCAAGCCGCGCAGTGAAATCTACTCGGCACTGGGCTTGCAGAAGCAGGGCAAGGCGTTGTTCTTCCGCGACTTCCAGTTTCACCTGCGCCACAGCAGCGACGCCTTCCGCATCGCCCCGGGCATCAAGGGCATGGTGATGCTGGTGTTCGACCTGCCGAGTTACCCCTACGTCTTCAAGCTGATCAAGGACTTCTTCCCCGCACCGAAGGAGACCACCCGCGAGCAGGTCAAGGGCAAGTACCTGCTGGTCAAGCAGCACGACCGGGTGGGCCGCATGGCCGACACCCTGGAGTTCAGCAACGTGGCCCTTCCGCGCTCGCGCTTCACGCCCCAGCTGCTGGCAGAGATCCAGCGCTTCTGCCCCAGCCTGGTGGACGACCCAGGGGAGCACGGCGAGACGCTGATCCTGCGGCACGTCTACATCGAACGGCGCATGATCCCGCTGAACATCTTCCTGCAGGAGGCCGCGCCGGCCCAGCTGGAGCGTGCGGTGATCGAGTACGGCAACGCCATCAAGGACCTGGTGGCCGCCAACATCTTCCCCGGCGACATGCTGTGGAAGAACTTCGGCGTGATGCGCCACGGCAAGGTCGTGTTCTACGACTACGACGAGATCGAGTACATCACCGACTGCAACTTCCGCCGCGTGCCCCCGCCGCGCAACGAGGAGGAGGAGATGAGCGGCGAGGTCTGGTACAGCGTGCGCCCCGGCGACGTCTTTCCGGAGACCTTCGGCCCCTTCCTGCTCGGCCACGCCGCGGTGCGCGAGGTCTTCCTGCGCCACCACGGCGACCTGCTGGACGCCGCCTTCTGGCAGCAGCACCAGGCGCGCATCCGCGCCGGTCATGTGCACGACGTGTTCCCCTACGACCCGGAGCGGCGCTTCTGCCACCAGCGCCGCAGCGCCGCCGCGGTGGACGTGAGCGCGGCCGAAGACGTCGCGCCCTGAAGGCCCCGCCCCTTTCCTTCCACACCCTCTCACCCACCGAAACCCAGGAGACCGCCCATGTCCTCGATGTCCGACCCCATCGTCATCGTGTCCGCTGCCCGCACGCCCATCGGCGGCCTGCTGGGCGATTTCGCCAACCTGTCCGCCGCGCAGCTGGGCGCGGTGGCGATCCGCGCTGCGGTCGAACGGGCCGGCGTGCCCGGTGATGCCGTCGACGAGGTGCTGTTCGGCAACTGCCTGATGGCCGGCCAGGGCCAGGCTCCGGCGCGCCAGGCGGTGCTCGGCGCCGGCCTGCCGATCTCGGCCGGCGCGGTGACGCTGTCCAAGATGTGCGGCTCGGGCATGCGCGCGATGATGTTTGCGCACGACATGCTCAAGGCCGGCTCGGTGGACGTGATGGTCGCCGGCGGCATGGAGAGCATGACCAACGCGCCGCACCTGATGTTCGCGCGCAAGGGCGTCAAGTACGGTGCCGCCCAGCTGTTCGACCACATGGCGATGGACGGCCTGGAAGACGCCTACGAGCGTGGCAAGGCCATGGGCGCCTTCGCCGAGCAGTGCGTGGAGAAGTTCGGCTTCACCCGCGAGGCGCAGGACCAGTTCGCCATCGCCTCCACCACCCGCGCCAAGGCGGCCAACGAGGACGGCAGCTTCGACTGGGAAATGGCGCCGGTGACGATTCCCGGCCGTGGCGGCGACACCGTCATCCAGTTCGACGAGCAGCCCTTCAAGGCCAAGCTCGACAAGATCGCCGGCCTGAAGCCCGCCTTCAAGAAGGACGGCACCATCACCGCCGCCAACGCCAGCAGCATCTCCGATGGCGCTGCGGCGCTGGTGCTGATGCGCGCGTCGACCGCCGCAGCCCGCGGACTGACGCCGGTGGCGCGCATCGTCGCCCACGCGGTGCACGCGCAGGAGCCGGCCTGGTTCTCCACCGCGCCGGCCGGCTCGATCCGCAAGGTGCTGGCCAAGGCCGGCTGGCAGACCACCGACGTGGACCTCTGGGAAGTCAACGAGGCCTTCGCCGCCGTGACGATGGCCGCGATGACCGAGTTCAACCTGCCGCACGACATCGTCAACATCCATGGCGGCGCCTGCGCACTGGGCCACCCGATCGGCGCCTCGGGCGCGCGCATCGTCGTCACGCTGCTGGGTGCGCTGAGGAAGCGTGGCGGCAAGCGCGGCGTCGCGTCGCTGTGCATCGGCGGCGGCGAGGCCACCGCGCTGGCCGTCGAGATGCTCTGACTCCCTGACCGAACGAAGGACCGCTCCCGATGGACCTCGGCCTGAAGGACCTGGCGCTGTTTGCCCTCACCGTGCTGGTGCTCAACGCCACGCCGGGCGTGGACCTGCTGCTCACCATCTCGCGCACCCTGCAGAACGGCGTGCGCGGCGGGCTGGCGGCGGCGGCGGGCATCAGTGCCGGCTGTGTGATCCACGCCATCGGCGCGGCTTTCGGGCTGGCCGCGCTGCTGGCCGCCTCCGCCGGGGCCTTCGATGCGCTCAAGCTGCTCGGCGCGGTCTACCTCGCCTGGCTGGCCTTCGGCATGTGGCGCAATGCGCTGCTCCCGGCCGATCCGGCGGCACAAGCGCCCGGTGCGGACGCCCCGCCGTCCGAGCCCGTCGCGCTCAGTGTGCTGTTCAGCCAGGGCCTGCTGACCAACGTGATGAACCCGAAGGTGGCGATCTTCTTCCTCGCGTTGCTGCCGCAGTTCATCGCCGATGACGCGCCGGACAAGACGCAGGCCTTCCTGGCGCTGGGTGCCTGGTTCGTGCTGCAGAGCGCCGTCTTCCTGGCCGTGCTGGTGCTGGCCGTTTCGCCGCTGCGCCGCTGGAAACCCTCGCTCCGCCTGCAGCGGCTGATGCAGGGCGCCTCCGGCCTGCTCTTCGCCGGCCTGGCATTGCGCCTGGCGCTGGCCGAGCGGCCTTGATACGCTGGGCGCTGTATCCCGCTCTCAACCGCCAGACCGGCCCCAATTCCCATCTTCATGAGTCCCTTCTGGAGCCCCCTCGTCCACCAGCTCGCCCCCTACGTGCCGGGTGAGCAACCCCAGCTGGCCAACCTGGTCAAGCTCAACACCAACGAGAACCCCTACCCGCCCAGCCCGAAGGTGCTGGATGCGCTGATGGCCGAGCTGGGCGGCGACGCCGATCGGCTGCGCCTGTACCCGGACCCCGGCGCCACCGCACTGCGCGAGGGCATCGCCCGGGTGCACGGGCTGGATGCCGAGCAGGTCTTCGTCGGCAACGGCTCGGACGAGGTGCTGGCGCATGCCTTCATGGCGCTGCTCAACCACCGCAACGGCGACGGCACGCCGCGCCCGCTGCTGTTCCCGGACATCACCTACAGCTTCTACCCCACCTACTGCCGGCTCTACGGCATCACGCCGCAGACGGTGCCGCTGGACGAGCGCTTCCAGGTCCGGGTGGACGATCTCATCGCCACAGCCCAAGCGACCCACGCCGGCGGCGTGATTTTCCCCAACCCCAACGCACCCACCGGCTGCGGCCTGGCCCGTGCGGAGATCGAGCGGCTGCTCACCGCCCTGCCGGACCGGGTGGTGGTGGTGGACGAGGCCTATGTGGACTTCGGTGCCGAGTCCGCCATCCCGCTCATCGCCGCGCACCCCAACCTGCTGGTGGTGCACACGCTGAGCAAGTCGCGCTCGCTGGCCGGGCTGCGGGTGGGCTTCGCGCTGGGCCATGCCGGGCTGATCGAGGCCCTGGTGCGGGTCAAGGACAGCTTCAACTCCTACCCGCTGGACCGCCTGGCGCTGGTGGGCGCGCTGGCAGCGATGGAGGACAGCGCCTGGTTCGATCAGACCCGCGGCGCCGTCATCGCCTCCCGCCAGCGGCTCACCGCCGAGTTGACATCACTGGGCTTCGAGGTGCTGCCCTCACAGGCCAACTTCGTCTTCGCACGCCACCCGGCGCAGCGCGGCGCGGCGCTGCAGCAGGCCCTGCGCGAGCGCGCCATCATCGTGCGGCAGTTCAGCCGGCCCGAACGCATCGCCGACCACCTGCGCATCACCGTCGGCACCCCGGCGCAGTGCGGCGCGCTGGTCGCCGCGCTGCGCGAGATCGTTTGACCGGCCCCGCCTTTGCCCCACCCTGTTGTCCTCCCGCCGAACCCGTTTCCGCCATGAGTCTCAAGCCCCTTCCCCATGTCCTCATCGTCGGCGCCTCCCGCGGCATCGGCCTGGAGCTGGCCCGGCAGTACCTGGCCGACGGTGCCCTGGTCACCGGCACCGCCCGGGATGACGAAGGCACTGCCCGCCTGCGCGCCCTGGGCGCCCAGGTGCTGCGGCTGGACATCACCCAGCCCGCCAGCATTGGCGGCCTGGGCTGGCAGGTGGACGGCTCGCGTTTTTCCACCGTCATCGTCAATGCCGGTGTCTACGGCCCGCGCCTGCGCACCCTGGACGTGCCCACCGAGGCGGACTTCGATCAGGTCATGCACACCAACGTGCTGGGCCCCATGCGCGTCGTGCCCCAGCTGCTGGAGGCGCTGGCGCCGCAGGCCAGGCTGGCGGTGGTCTCCTCCCGCATGGGCTCCATCGGCGGGCGCACCGCCACCAGCGGCTGGTTGTACGCCGCCTCCAAGGCCGCGCTGAACTCGGTGCTCAAGGACATCTCCCTGGCCCTGCAGGGCCGCGCCCTGTGTGTGGCGTTGCATCCCGGCTGGGTGCAGACCGACATGGGCGGGGCCGAGGCCGACCTGCGCGTGGAAGACAGCGCCCGCACCCTGCGCGGCACCCTGGCCGGCGTCACGGCGGCGCAGCACGGCCAGTTCCTCAACCACGACGGCAGCCCCATCCCCTGGTGAAGGGCCGAAGGGCCGCCACCCTCGTCACCGTTGAATCACCACCTCAGGAGACCTCGCCATGCTGCTCAGTGAAGACCACCGTGCCGTCCAGGACGCCGTGCGCGCCTACGTGCAGGACCACATCGCGCCGCATGCCGCGCGCTGGGACAAGGAGCACCACTTCCCCGCCGCGGAGCTCAAAGGCCTGGCGGCACTGGGCTGCTACGGCGTGGCCGTGCCCACCGAATACGACGGCGCGGGCATGGACTACCTGGCTCTCTCGATCATCCTGGAAGAGATCGCGGCCGGCGACGGCGGCACCTCCACCCCGGTGAGCGTCAACAACTGCCCGGTCTGCTCCATCCTGATGGCCTTCGCCAACGAGGAGCAGAAGCAGGAGTTCCTCAAGCCCCTGGCGCGCGGTGACCTGCTCGGCGCCTTCTGCCTCACCGAGCCGCATGTCGGCTCCGAGGCCGGCGGGCTGAAGACGGTGGCCGTGCGCGACGGTGACGACTACGTGCTCAACGGCGTCAAGCAGTTCATCACCAGCGGCAAACACGGCGACGTGGCCATCGTCATGGCGGTCACCGACAAGGCCGCCGGCAAGAAGGGCATCAGCGCCTTCCTGGTGCCCACAAAGACCCCCGGCTACGTGGTGGCCCGGCTCGAAGACAAGATGGGCCAGCACAGCTCGGACACCGCGCAGATCCTCTTCGAGAACTGCCGCATCCCGGCGCGTTACCGCCTCGGCGAGGAGGGCATGGGCCTGAAGATCGCGCTCTCCGGCCTGGAAGGCGGGCGCATCGGCATCGCCAGCCAGTCCATCGGCATGGCGCGCGCAGCCTTCGAAGCGGCGCTGGCCTACAGCAAGGATCGCATCGCCTTCGGCCAACCCATCTTCAACCACCAGGCGGTGCAGTTCCGCCTGGCCGAAGCCGCGATGCAGATCGAAGCCGCCCGCCAGCTCACCTGGCACGCCGCCACCCTGAAGGACGCCGGCCTGCCCTGCCTGAAGGAAGCGGCCATGGCCAAACTCTTCGCCAGCGAAATGGCCGAAAAAGTCTGCTCCACCGCCATCCAGACCTTCGGCGGCTACGGCTACGTGAGCGATTTTCCGGTCGAGCGCATCTACCGCGACGTGCGGGTCTGCCAGATCTACGAGGGCACGAGTGATGTGCAGAAGATCCTGATCGGGCGGGCGTTGGGGTGAGGACGCCCTCGTTATTCGCCATTCGCGAATAGCGAATGAATGGGGCATTTGGCGGTACAGTCCGCGCATGTCCCGCGCCTATCCCCAGGTTGCCCTGCGTCCCCAGGATCTCGTCGTCCTGCTGCGCCTGACGCTGCAGGCAGGCCCGGCGCCCAGCTACGCCGACCTGGCTGCAGAGCTGGTGCTGACCGCCTCCGAGGTGCACGCCGCCGTTGAGCGTGCCGCGCTGGCCCAGCTGGCCCGCAAAGACGCCAAGGGCAAACCCAGCGTGGTGCGCGAGGCGCTGCGCCTGTTCGTGCTGCACGGTGCCCGCTACGCCTTCCCCGCCGTGCGCGGCGAAATCACCCGCGGCCTGCCCACCGGCTATGCCGCCGCGCCGCTGGCCGGCCGCATCGTTGCGCCTGCCGATGAGCCGCCGCCGATCTGGCCCGACAAGAACGGCACGACGCGCGGCGCCACCCTGCACCCGCTCTACCCCAGCGTTCCCCAGGCGGCCCAGCGCAACCCGGCCCTGTACGAACTGCTGGTGCTCTTCGACGCCATCCGCGCCGGCAGTCCGCGCGAACGGGCGCTGGCGATCGACCTTTTCGAGCGGCAGCTGGCGGCCCAATCAGTGCCAGCTGGCATCCCGACCCAGGCACAGACCGCATGAAGCCCGGCGACCCGAACGTCCTGCTGCTGGAGACCGTGGCCCGGCAGCTGGACGAAGAGCTGCGGGGGGGGGGGGGCCCGCCGGCGGGTGTCAGAACCATGAGAGGGCAAGCCGCCCGGCCCCCCCCGCGGCGCCGCGCGCCCCCCGCCCGCGCCCGCCGCGGCGCCGGCCCCGGGCCGGGCGGGCCGACGCGGGGGCCGCCGGGCCCGCCCCCCCGCCCCCGCGGCCCCCCCCCCCCCCCCCGCCCCGGCCGCCGCGGGCGCGCGCCCCCCCGCGGGCCGCGCGCCCCGGGCCGGGGCCCCCCGCCCGCCGCCCGACCGCGCCCCCCCCGCCCCCCGCCGCCCCGCCCGGCCCCCTGATATGCGGAGGCAAGGGGGGCGTCGGAAGTAACGACCACGCCCCCGGGGGGGGGGGGGCCGGGGGGGCGGGGCCGGGGGGGGGGGCGGGGGCCGGGGGGGGGGGGGCGCGCGCGCGCGGGGGCCCCGGGCGGGGGGGGGGGGGGGCGCCCCCGGGGGGGGGGGGGGCCGGGGGGGGGGGGCGGCCGGGGGGGGGGGCGCCGCGGGGGGCGGGGGCGGCGGGCGCGGCCGGGCGGGACGGTATGGGTCCCCCACCCAGTTGCAGACGGCGTTCAATACCCACGCAACATGAAGTCCAGCGAGGCCTCGACGCGCAAGTGATCGTCGAGGGACAGACGGCCCACAGGATGTCGCAGCAACGAGTTCGGAACGGCCAGGATGTTGGGCGTGTCCAGTACCCAGTCGTCCTCATCGACCTCGATCAGTTGCTGAGCACCGCGCAGCAGCGGCCGATCCGCTCGCCAGCGCCGCATCGGGACGCACCAGCGGGTCGGCGTCTGCACCAAGTCGCTTTGGACATCCAGGTACAACCCGTGGGACGCGCGCGGGTCGGTGTTGGCGAACAGATCGAAGCGGGCCACGCGTCAGCCCTCACCGCCGGGACCCCCATCGGTCGCCCCCGACTCCAGGAAGCGTTGGAGCTGCTGCGCCGCGGTCCCCTCCGCCTCGATGTCACGGGCGTAGACCTCAAGGGCGTCGCGGTTGTCGTGGGCCCATCGGCTGGCGCTGGCATATCCGCCGGGAGGGCGCCAATCACCAACGTCATCGGCGGCCGCGGCTGCCCGCGCCGGCACTGCGCGCATCGGGAGCAGCTCCACTCGTCCGTCGGGGTGGTAGACCACCTCGAACAGCTGCCCCGCCAAACGCTTGCCCAGCGAAATCTGTCCACTGGCACCGACTTCTTTGAGCATGACGAGCGTCCTTTCAACTGAGGTCTTCAATCATGCTGCATGAACGAAAGCTGCGGAAGTAACTCCCTCACCCCCGCCGCGACGCCAGCCAGATGCTCGGCAGGATCAGCGCCGCGCCCACCAGGTGGTACCACTGCGGCACCTCGCCGAGCAGCCACCAGGCGTTGAGCGAGCCGTAGAGCGGGCCGAGGTAGAGCAGCAGGGAGGAGCGGGTGGCGCCGAGTTCGCGGATCAGGAAGGCGTAGGCCAGGTAGGACAGCAGGCCGGGCAGGATGGCGGCGGCGACGATCAGGGTCAGGGCGTGGGTCGTCAGCGGCAGGGGCGGAACCAGCCAGGCCTCCAGCAGGGTGAAGGGGATCAGCACCAGCACGCCGCCGATCATGATGCTGGCCAGCCGGGTGAGCGCCGGCAGGCTGCTGCTCCAGTGCTGCTGGAGCACCGAGTAGGCCACCCAGGAGAGCATGCACAGCAGGATCCAGCCGTCGCCCGGGGTGAGGCGCAGGTGCAGCAGGTTGTGCCAGTCGCCCTTGAGCACCACAAACACCACGCCCAGCAGCGCCAGCCCCATGCCCAGGCGCTGCCAGATGCTGGCGTGTTCGTGCATCAGCTGCCGGCTGGCGATGGCAATGCCCACCGGCGCGGCAGCATAGATCAGGCCGATGTTGGTGGCGGTGGTGCTCTGCCCGCCCAGGTAGACGATGGCGCCGCAGATCCACATGCCGGTGGCGCCCAGCACCAGGCTCTGCTTCCATTCGGCGCGCAGTTGCGCACGCTGCTTCCACAGCTCACGGCCCACCCAGGGCAGCATCAGCAACAGCGCCAGGCCCCAGCGGCCCAGGGCCAGCACATGGGGCAGCACCACGCCTTTGGCCGCGCGGGCGATGACGTAGTTGGACGACCAGATGACCGGCGTGAACCAGAGCAGCAGGAAGGCGAGGCGGTGGCGCTGGGCAGGGGTCACGGGGGCAGGTGGATCCGGGTGGGGTGGCCGGGCGTCGGCCAGACCCTGGAGCCTAGCGAAAACCCGCAGGACCTGCCGGCCTGTGGCCAGCCCCGGCGCCGCTGTGCAGCGCCAGCGTGCCGGGCGCGCACTGTAGCCGTTGAGCCCGCCGTTGAACCCGCCGCGGCCTCAGCAGCCCAGCTTGATCTGGCGCTCGCGCAGCAGCTGGCGCTCGGCACGCAGCTGGTCCTGGCGGGCGCCGCTCTGGGGCTGGCGGCTCTGGCGGTCGATGCGGTCGATGCCGGCGGCCAGGGATTGGCAGGGGGTGAGGTGGGCGGTGGCTGCGTTGGCGGCAGGGGGCGTGCGTTCCTTCGCCGTCGCCTTGCTGGTGGGCGGCTGGGCAGCCCTTGAGGCGGCCTTGGGATCGGGACTGGGACTGGGTTTGGGATTGGGATTGGGATTGGGATTGGGTTTGGGCTTGGTACGGTCCGCATCGGCCACACCGGCCAGGGGTCGCAGGCGCAGGTCGACCGGCGACTGGCCCGCTGGGCAGCGACCGTCCTGGGAGTAGCTGACCCGCCCGCCCCCGCTGCACTTGGTGATCGGCGCACCGTCGTTGAGCACGGCCGGTGGGGTGGTGTTGCCACGCGCCGCCGGCTGGCCGCGCACTGCATTGGCAGCAGGCACCGAACCGTTTCCTGACAAGGGTTGTGATGGAAGTGAGTCCCCGCTCGCATTACCTGGTGTGGCGGCCACCGCGGAACCGGGGCCGGCGCGGGGCGGATCGAAGGTCCAGGGTCCTTCGCGGCCGCCCGCGGTCTCGGTCACCACCGCGGCGGTGCTGCCGCTGCGCGGGTTGTTCCACTCGCCCAGCCAGCGCGACACCTGGTACAGCCCCCAGGACACCGCCACGGCAGCCAGCAGGATGGCCAGTCCGACAACGGTCCATTCCTTCATCGACAGCGTCACCCGACGCGGCGGTGCTGCGCGCCAGGAGCGCGTGGTGGTCAGCGAGGGTTTCAGGGCCGAGGCCGGCAGGGGATCCGCCGCACGGCGGAACATGCGCGGGTCGTAGCGCGCCGGGTCGTCCTCGCGTTTGCGGGTCCGGCGGTTCATGTAGTCGCGGTCGATCGAAGCCATGGAGAAGAGAACAACCGCAGGAAGGTGCAGGGAGAGAAGGCAGGGGAGGCGTGAGACTGCGCGGACTCTAGGTCGCCCGTCGGAAATGCACAAGCCAAACGAAGAAATCACGTTGCTGTGCGGCGAACGACACAATGTGGACATGGATTTTCCGCTCATCGACTACCGCGCAGCGGATGCACCGCAGCGCCTGTGCCTGAGCCTGCGCGAGACCGGCTTCGCAGCGCTGCGGCACACGCCCCTGCAGGCTGTGGCCATCCGCAGCATCGGCCGGGAGTGGCTGGGCTTCTTCCGCTCGCCGGCCCGACAGGCCTGCCTGTGGGACCCGGTCCGGCAGGATGGCTGGTTTCCGCCCGAGGTGTCGGAGGTGGCCAAAGGCCACAGCCAGCGCGACCTGAAGGAGTTTTTCCACGGCTACGCCTGGGGCCGCTGGCCGGACGGGGTGTCGGATGCGGCACGCCGCTACGCCGACCAGGCCACCGGGCTGGCGGCGACCCTGCTGGCGTGGGTTCAGGCCGGCAGCCCGGAGAATGTGCGCGCCGGCTACAGCGAGCCGCTGCCGCGGATGATCGAGGGCAGCGACCGCACCCTGCTGCGGGTGCTGCACTACCCGCCGCAGGTCGAGCCGGCCCCGCCCGGGGCGCTGCGTGCGGCTGCGCACGAGGACATCAACCTGCTGACGATCCTGCCGGCCGCCGAGGAGGCCGGGCTGCAGGTGCAGGACCGCCAGGGCCGCTGGCTGGACCTGCCGGTGACCCGGCCGGAGGATGAAGACCAGCTGGTCATCGTCAACACCGGCGACATGCTGCAGGAGGCCTCCGGCGGATGGTTTCCCTCCACCCCCCACCGGGTGCTCAATCCGGTGGGTGAAGCGGCGCTGCGCTCGCGCATCGCGCTGCCGCTGTTCCTGCATCCGCGGGCCGAAGTGCGCCTGTCGGCCCGCCACACCGCCGGCAGCTGCCTGGACGAGCGCCTGCGCGAACTGGGGCTGAAGACATGAGTCCTCCCGACGACACGAACCCCACGGTCCGGCCGCTGGACGTTGCGGCACTGCAGGCCCGGCTGCGGCGCTTCTCCGCCGAGCGGGACTGGGAGCCTTACCAGACGCCGAAAAACCTGGCGATGGCGATGGTGGTGGAGGCCGCGGAGCTGGTGGAAATCTTCCAGTGGATGACGCCGGAGGAATCCACCCGGCTGGCCGAGCACCCCCAGCGCCAGCAGCATCTGGGTGAGGAGATCGCCGACGTGCTGGTCTACCTGCTGCAGATCGCCGACCGCTGCGGCGTGGACATCGCCGCGGCGGTGGACCGCAAGATCGGCCTGAACGCCCTCAGGTACCCACCCAAACTCCCCAGCACGGAGCGGCCCGAGGGCTGAGCAACCGACGGCGTCGAGTGGATCCGGAAACTTGCCAACCCGTCTCCCCGGGCGCATGCTGGACCGCATGGCCTCGGAATCGCTTGCGCTGCCCTTGAACAATGCCCTCATCGGGTTGGTCGCCGCTCTGGCGGTGGGCCTGATCGTCGGCCTGGAGCGCGGCTGGCATGGCCGCGAGCTGCCGGAGGGCTCGCGGGTGGCCGGGCTGCGCACCTTTGCGCTGATCGGCCTGTTCGGCGGGGTCTCGGCGCAGTTGCGTGAGCCCTTCGGTGCCGCGGTGCTGGCGGCCGGTCTGGTCTGCCTGGGTCTGCTGGGTGTCGTCTCCTACGCCGCCTGGATGCGCAGCAGCGGCCGGCTCAGCGCCACCAGCAGCATCGCCGCCCTCTTGACCTGCGTGCTGGGCGCCTTGGCCGCCTCCGGCGCGCCGGTGCTGGCGGTGGGCACGGCGGTGGTGGTGGCGGTGCTGCTGGACCTGAAGTCCACCCTGCACCGCTGGCTGCGGCGCATCGAACAGCGCGAGCTCAGCGCCGCATTGCAGATGGGGGTGATCTCCCTGGTGGTGCTGCCGCTGCTGCCGGACCAGGGCTACGGCCCCGACCAGGCGATCAACCCCTACCGACTGTGGTGGGCGGTGGTGATCGTCTCCGGGCTGTCGCTGGGCGGCCATGTGGCGATGCGGGCGGTGGGCGCTGGCCAGGGCATGTTCTGGACCGGCCTGCTGGGCGGGCTGGCCTCCTCCACCGCCGCGACGCTGACGCTGGCGCGCCAGGCCCATGCCGATCCGCGCCTGACCGCGCCCGCCGCAGCCGGTGCATTGGCCGCCTGCGGGGTGATGGCGCTGCGCATGACGCTGATCGCCCTCACGCTGCAGCCGGCCTTCGGCCGCACGCTGGCACTGCCGCTGGTGGTGGCCGGACTGACGCTGCTCGGCCTGGCCGGCTGGGGCTGGCGGCAATTCGGCCACAGTCAGGGGCTGCAGCGCCCGGGCGGTGCCGCCAAGGAGGACGCGGACAACGCAGCGCGCGAGGCGCAACCCTTCGACCTCAGCGTCGCACTGGGTTTTGCGGCCTTCCTGGGTGTGATGGCGGTGCTGGGCCGGGCGGCGCATGGGTGGCTGGGCGCACCCGGCGTGCATGCGTTGGCGCTGCTGTCCGGCCTGGCGGATGTGGACGCGATCCTGATCACCGTCTCGCGCATGCAGGCCGACGGCACCCTGGGCACCGGCTCGGCGGTGCTGGCCGTGGGGCTGGCGGTGGCATCCAACCAGGTCACCAAGGCGGTGATTGCCCGCAGCGCCGGCAGCGCAGCGCTGGCCCGCCAGGTGCTGCTGGGCTATGCGGTGGCGCTGTTGACCGGGACGCTGGCCGCCGGACTCGGGCTGCTGATCTGAGCAACCTGAGACCGGTCCGCCGGATCCCGGGCCAGCTGAAGGCCGCCCTCCCGGGGTCAGCGCCTTTCCGAAGTCAGAGCACCTTGGTGACGAGCTTGAAGTCCGGGTCCTCGGTGAAGCTGCCCACCGCGAAGCCCAGGCTGCGCATCAGCCGCAGCATGTTGTCGTTGTTGGCCAGCACCAGGCCCTCGATCTGCGCCAGGCCCTTGCTGCGGGCGAACTCCATGATCGACAGCATCATGCGCGAGCCCAGCCCCTGGCCCTTGAAGTGGTCCGACACCACCAGCGAGAACTCGCAGGTGGTCTGGTCCGGGTTGGTGATGTAGCGCGACACACCGATGATCTGCTCGGTCTCGACGAAACCGCCCTGCCCGTCCGGCTTGCGATCGACATGGATGGCCGCCAGCGCCATTTCGCGGTCGTAGTCGATCAGCGTGTAACGCGCCAGCATGCGCGGCGGCAGCTCGGTCATCGCGCTGGCGAAGCGGAAGTAGCGGCTCTCCTGCGACAGGCTCTTGACGAAGGCCTGCAGCATGTCGGCATCGTCCGGACGGACCGGCCGGATCGTGTACATGCCGCCGCCCTTCATCGGCCACTCGCTCTCGTGCCGGGTGGGGTACGGCAGGATGGCCAGGTGGTTGTAGTCGCGTGCGGCCGGGCCGGCATGCTCGACCACGATGCGCGCGTCCACCGCCACCGCACCGTGTTCGTCGACGATCACCGGGTTGATGTCCATCTCGCGCAGCTGCGGCAGCTCGCAGACCATTTCCGAGACGCGCAGCAGCACCTGTTCCACCGCCTCGAAATCGGCCGCCGGGGCGCCGCGCCACTCGCCCAGCGACTCCGACACCCGCGAGCGCTCGATCAACCGGTGCGCCAGGAACTGGTTCAACGGCGGCAGCTCCATCGCCCGGTCGGCGATCAGCTCGATCATGGTGCCGCCGGCACCGAAGGTGATCACCGGGCCGAAGGGGTCGTCGGTGGTCAGGCCGATGTAGATCTCCCGCCCGCGGCGCTTGCCGCTCATCGGCTGGATGGTCACGCCGTTGATGCGCGCCGAGGGCATGGCCTTGGAGACCGCAGCCAGCATGTCGTTGTAGGTGTCTCGCACCTGGGTGGCGCTCACCACGTTCAGCGCCACACCCTGCACGTCGGACTTGTGGCTGATGTCGGGTGAGTCGATCTTCAGCGCCACCGGGTAGCCCAGCTGGCTGGCGATCAGCATCGCCTCGTTGGCACTGCGCGCCAGCATGGTGCGGGTGACGGGAATGTGGAAGGCCGCCAGCAGGGCCTTGGACTCCATCTCGGTGAGCACCTTGCGGCGCTCGGCCAGCACCCCTTCGATCAGCAGCCGAGCGCCCTCCACGTCCGGCTTGGACAGGTGCGACATCGGTGGCGGCGTCTGCTGCAGCAGCTGCTGGTTTTGATAGAACGTGGCGATGTTGTGGAAGGCATCGACCGCGTTCTCCGGCGTGCGGAAGCTCGGGATCGAGCGCGCATTGAGCATGCTGCGCGCTTCCTTCACCCGGTCATCGCCCATCCAGCAGGCCAGCACCGGCTTGCCGGTGGTGTTGAAGGCGTCCAGCACGCCCTTGGCCACCTGGTTGGCATCGGTCTCCGGCTTGGGCGAATAGATCGCCAGCACGCCGTCGGCACTGCTGTCGCGGCTGCAGGCCTGCAGGGCCGCGTTGTACTGCTCCGCGGTGGCCTCTTCGCCCAGGTCCACCACCTGGCCCACCGAGGCATTCGGGCCCAGCTTGCCCACCAGGTCGGCACGGGTCTTTTCGGTCAGGGTGGCCACGTGCAGGCCGATCTCGTTGGCCCAGTCGGCCGCGAGCACACCGGGGCCACCCCCGTTGGTGACGATGGCCAGGCGCTTGCCCACCGGCCGGTAGCGCGAGGCCAGGCACTTGGCCGCGGAGAACAGCTGGGTGAACTGGCGCACCCGCACCACACCGGCACGGCGCAGGGCGGCCTCGAAGACATCGTCCGAGCCGACGATGGCCGCAGAGTGGGTGAGCGCCGCGTGGCTGCCGGCCGGTTTGCGGCCGGCCTTCATCACCACCACCGGCTTGACGTAGGCCGCAGCCCGCAGCGCGCTCATGAAGCGCCTCGCCTGGTGGATGCCCTCCATGTAGACCAGGATGCTGTGGGTGGAGGCATCGTGGGCCAGGAAGTCCAGCACCTGCGGCAGGTCCACCGCGGTGTTCGGCCCCAGCGAGACCACCGCCGAGAACCCCACGCCGTTGGCGCGGGCCCAGTCCAGGATCGAGGCGGTCAAGGCGCCGGACTGCGACACCAGCCCCAGCGGACCGGGAGAAGCCAGTGGGCCGGCCACACCCGCATTGAGCTTCAGGTGCGGGCGCTGGAAGCCCAGGCTGTTGGGCCCGAGCAGGTGCACCCCATGGCGGCGGGCGATGGTCTGCAACTCCGCACAGGGGCTGCTTTCCAGACCGGAGGACAGCACCAGCGCCGCGCGGCAGCGGATGCGTCCGGCAATCTCCAGCGCAGCTGCGATCCGATCGTGGGGCAGCGCAATGATCGCCAGGTCCGCCCGGCTGTGCGCCAGATCGGACAAGGTACCGGTCATCTCGATGTCCAGGTGCGTCACCTCACCCGCGTAACCCTGGTCCTTCATCTGCGCGAGCAGGGTACGCGCCATCGAGTTCTGAGCCTCCGGGTGCTCCGGATGGCCCGCGAAAACGACGATCGACCGGGGTGAGAACAAAGGGGTGAGGAAGTGCTGGTCCATGGTGGGGCGGACAACGGTCTGAAACAAACCCGCGCAGCATAGCCCCGCCGGTCCTCGGGTCAGAGTAAACCCTGGTTCATCTTGATGGACCGCAAAGCCGGGGCGCGACTTGTGACCGCTGCGCCGCGGCCTGTTTCGATCCGGTGCGTTCGCGTTCCTTCATTCTTAATATCTTCTTTATATAACTGGTGTTCATAGTAGAGGGGCGCAGGTTCTGTGGACAACCCGCGGTTTCCCATGCGCGACAGGGACTTGGCTGCGCTTCAACCCTGTGGGCGCCCCCCGGGATGACACGGGGGTGAAAAGACAACAACTCCGAGAATCGCGGTCAGCCTGTGAATCGATGGGGAGTTGCTCCAGACTTGTCCACATCCTTGTGCCTTGACAGGGTCGGGACCAGCAGTTCTCATCGCGCCCGCTGTGAACTTTTCCACCTGAAAGCGCCGATGGGCACGCCTGCCAACCCCCAGAAATTCGCCGTGAACAACGCGCCCAGCCGCATCGACGGCACCGGGGCCTTTGCGGCCGAGCCCATCCCGGCGCGGCGCAAGATCGGCGAGATCCGCGGCGAGACCATCAGCGTCTACGAGGCCTGGGAACGTGCCAAAAAGCTCGAACGCATCATGATCGTGGAGGTCAACGAGCGCCGCGCCATCGATGCTTCGCGTTCCAGCGACCCGCTGCGTTTCACCAACCACTCCTGCCGGCCCAACGCGGTGCTGCGCATTCGCCAGGGGCGGGTGGAGATCTACGCGATGCGCGACATCGCGGTCGGCGAGGAAATCACCTGCGACTACGGCGAAACCCACCACGAAGGCAAGCTGGCCTGCCGCTGCGGTGCTCCCGGCTGCCGCGGAGCGCTGTGACCGCGCGATGGAAGTGGGTGATGTACGGGATGTCGCTGGCGCCGCGTCGGCTTCAGACCGGCTTCAGACCGGCGGCTGAGCCGGCAGCGCGAGGGTGAAGCGTGCGCCCTGCCCCGGCGTGGATTGCAGCGTCAGGCTGCCGCCCATGCGCTCGGCCAGGGCGCGGGCCAGCGCCAGCCCGAGGCCGGTGCCGCCGTGCTGGTAGCTGACCCGGTCGCTGCCTTGCCGGAAGCGCTCGAACACCTTCTCCTGCATGTCCGGCGGGATGCCGGCGCCGCTGTCCACCACATGCACCAGCAGCTGTCGTGACGCCACTTCCAGTTCGATGCACACCGATCCGGCCGGGGTGAACTTGATCGCGTTGGAGAGCAGGTTGTTCAGGATCTGCTTGAGCCGCAGACCGTCGCAGACCCAGGTTGCGGGCACCGAGGCATCGAAGCGGGCGGACAGCTCCAGTTGTTTCTCCGAGGCAGAGACCTGGAAGAAGCCCACGCTGTGGTCGATCAGCGCCTGCAGGTCCTGGGGCTCCGGGTTCAGCGGCATGGCGCCGGCCTCCACCTTGGTCAGATCGAGGATCTCGGTCAGCAGGGCATTGAGGTGTTCGGAACCTTTGCGGATCAGCCCGGCCATTTCCCGGAACTTCGGTTGCTCGATGCGCCGTTCCATCAGCTCCGCAAAGCCGCGGATGCTGGTCAGCGGGGTGCGCAGCTCATGGGAGATCGCCGCCAGGAACTCGCTCTTGGCTCGGCTGGCCGACTGCGCCTGAGCCTCACTGAGGGACAGGGCTTCGTTGCTGCGCTCCAGGCGGCGCAGGCTGGACAGGAAGATCCAGGCGGCCGAGCCCACCGCCAGGCTGAGCAGCAGGGACAGGCCCACCAGCATGTTGCGGTAGCTGCGCCAGCCGGACAGGGCTTCATCCACTGCCGTCATCGCAAAGATGTAGATCGGGTAGTCGGCCACCTTGCGGTAGGCCACCAGCCGCTCGACGCCATCCACCGCGCTGGAACTGGTGTAGGAACCCTCCAGGCCCATGGCCGCTTCGCCGCGTGCCAGCGGGCTGGAGCTGCCGATGACCTCGCCCATGCCGCTGGCGTGGGCGCCGATCACGCGGGCGCGGATGGCACGGTCGGTGCCGGCCAAGGTCAACCCGCCCTGCTGTCCCAGGTCCACCTGCTTGAAGACTTCCTCGAAGTAGCCCGGATCGAGCGAGGCCACCACCACGCCCAGGGCGCGCCCGTCGGCCGCGCTGATGCGTCGCGACACCTGGATGGTCCAGCGTTTGGAGACCTTGCCGAGCACCGGCCGGCCGATGAAGAGGCCGCCGGCCGGCAGTCGGCGCGCCTCTTCCACGTAGGCGGGGTTCAGGTGGATGCGGACGTGCTCCCGCTCAGTGAGGTCAACAGGGCCCGTCTTGATGCCCTGCGGGTCGAGGTTGCTGCCGATGAACCGGCCATCGGGCCCGACCAGCGACAACTGCACCAGGATCTTGGGTGCCAGGCCGGTTTCATTGGCGTAGCGAACCAGGTCGGGTGCTGGGTCGCTGCCGCTGACGACCGCATCGCGCAGCCGCAGTGTGGCCTGGTCGGTGCTGGCGAAGACCCGCAACGTTTGTTCCTGCAGGGCCCGGGCCAGGTTGCCGTTGTGCAGCAGTTGGGCCGTGAGGGTATCGCTGCGTTTGTCCAGCAGCAGCAGCGCCACGGCCAGCCACACCACCAGCAGCGTGGCCAGGGCAAACAGGGTGGCCACACGGCTGAGCGACAGTCGCATGCCCGCCCCTGCAGCGGGCGGCGTCGACGGGGGTGAGGCCTCCGGAGCAGAGGACGGGATCGACGCTGCGGCAACGACGTTCATGAGAGGATCCAGCACGACTGGGGCGGCGGTGCCGATGCACAGCCGGTTGCAGCCGGGGCCCCACTGCAGACCTGTCGAGCCTGCCTCAGCCCTGCCTGCAGGGATCCTTGGATCTGCTGGAGTGCAACCCCCCAATTGCTGTTGCAGGCCCTGAGTCCGTCGCTCCGAGCACGCAGCCCCGAGACTCAGGAGCGCAACTCGCGCCGCAGGATCTTGCCCACGTTGGACTTGGGCAGGTCGTCGCGGAAGTCGATGTACTTGGGCCGTTTGTAGCCGGTGAAGTTCTCGTGGCACCAGCGGGCGATGTCTTCCTCGTCCAGCGCCGGGTCGCTCTTCACGACGAAGAGCTTGACCGCCTCGCCGGAGTGGGCGTCCGGCACCCCCACCGCGGCGCACTCCAGCACGCCGGGGTGCAGGTTGACCACCTGTTCGATTTCGGTCGGGTAGACGTTGAAGCCCGACACCAGGATCATGTCCTTCTTGCGGTCGACGATGCGCACGTAGCCGCGCTCGTCCATGATGCCGATGTCGCCGGTCTTGAACCAGCCGTCCGCGCTGAGCACCTGGGCGGTTTCCTCCGGTCGCTGCCAGTAGCCGGCCATCACCTGTGGGCCGCGGATGCAGATTTCGCCGCGTTCACCGATGGGCTGGTCGCGCCCGTCGTCATCGCGGATGGCGATCTCGGTGCTGGGGATCGGCAGGCCGATCGAGCCGGTGAAATCGTGCAGGTCCAGCCGGTTGGCGGTGGCCACCGGGGAGGTTTCGGACAGGCCGTAACCCTCACAGACCGGGCAGCCGGTGATCTTGAGCCACTTCTCGGCGGTGGCCTGCTGCACCGCCATGCCCCCGCCGTTGGACACCACCAGCTCGGAGAAGTCCAGGCGGGCGAAGTCCGCATCGTTGGCCAGCGCGTTGTACAGCGTGTTGACCGCCGGGAACATGTGGATGCGGTGCCTGGCCAGCGTGGCCACCAGCCCGGGGATGTCGCGCGGATTGGGAATCAGCAGGTTGCAGCCCCCCATGCGCAGGCCCATGAAGTAGCACACCGTCAGCGCGAAGATGTGGTAAAGCGGCAGCGCGCAGACGATGTTGAGCTGGCGGTGGCCGACCTTCTTGAGCATCGGGTTGAACCAGGCCTCGGTCTGCAGGACGTTGGCCACCACGTTGCGGTGCAGCAGCGTGGCGCCCTTGGACAGCCCGGTGGTGCCGCCGGTGTACTGCAGGAAGGCGATGTCGTCGCCCTGCACCGCCACCCGCGAGGGCGGCCGGCGCCGACCCTGTTCGATCACCTCATTGAAGCGCAGCACGCTGCGCCCGTCGGTGAGCGGCAGGCGGAATTCCGGCACCATCTTCCTGACGTGCCGGACCACGAAGTTGACCAGCAGGCGGCGCCACAGCGGCAGGGCATCCCCCAGCGCGGCCAGCACCACATGGCGCACGGAGGTGTGTTCGATCACCTCCTCCAGCGTGTGGGCCACGTTCTCCAGGATGACGATGGCTTGCGCACCGGAGTCGTTGAGCTGGTGCTGCAACTCCCGCGCGGTGTAGAGCGGGTTGACGTTGACCACCACCATGCCGGCACGCAGCACACCAGCGATGGCCACCATGTACTGCGGGCAGTTGGGCATCATCAGCGCGACGCGGGCGCCGCGCTGCAGGCCCTGCTGCTGCAGCCAGGAGGCAAAGGCAGCAGACTGCTCGTCGATGTCCGAGAAGCGCAGCGGGTGGTCCATGTACACCTGGGCACGCTGCGAGGCGTGGCGGCGGAAGGCTTCGTCCAGCAGGTCCACCAGGCTGTGTGCCGGGTCCACCCGGATCTGTGCCGGCACCCCCTCGGGATACTGCGCCAGCCAGGGCTGGCTGGCCGACATCGGGCGCAAGGGAGCCGCGGCGGGGGCGGTGGGCAAGTCGAGAACGGCGGCGGACGGGTTCATCAGGGACCTGGCAGGGCAGCGTGGAGAAGGGGCCGCTGCGGCGAGTGCACCCCAGGGTGCACCGACCGGTCGGCCTGCCGGGATTGTTGGAGGGGGAGCTGCACGTCGTTCCTGGGGCTTGTCCCAGGGCAGGGCCCCGGCCTGTCGCTGCAGCGACAGCGCCTGTTGTTTTGTGCGGATCCGGTCGCCTGGGGTCACCACAGACTCCCCCGCAGTCGCACACCGCCGATTGCGGGATGCCCCGTGGGGATTTCCGTGAAAGAAGTCGGATAATTTGTAACCTGATGTCAGATCCTTGAAACCCATGCGCTGGTTGTCCAATTTGCTCAAGGCCTGCGCCCTGCTGCTGCTGCTGCTGGCGCTGGTGGCTTTCCTTCTGCCCGGAGAGCGCTCACTGCACCGCAGCCTGGACATCCGGGCCACGCCGCAGCAGCTCTGGCCGCTGCTGGTCGAGCCGCGGCGCTGGTCCGCCTGGTCACCCTGGCACCAGAAGGATCCGGCCATGCAGCAGCATTTCTCCGGCCCGCAGGCGGGTCTGGGGGCGCAGTGGAACTGGGAGAGCAGCATTCAGGGCCGCGGCCGGATGCACATCGACGAGGCAGAAGCTGCGCAGCGTCTGGTCTACACGCTGCATTTCGAGGATGTGGACCAGCAGGCCCGGGGAGCGATCACGCTGCAGCCGCTGGACGATGGTCTGACCCGGGTGGACTGGAGCTTCTCGATGCGCCTGGGTCACAACCCGGTGATGCGCTGGTTCGGCCTGGGGTTGGACACCCTGGTCGGGCGCGATTACGAGATCGGTTTGAAGCGTCTGGCGGAGCAGGTGGGCAGCAAGCCCTGATCAGCGCTCGATTTCCTGCAGCAGCCGCAGCGTCGCGGGGGCGGACAGGTTGAGCAGATCGGCCACCTCGTCCACATCGTCCGGCAGCGCGGCGTTGTCCCAACCGGTTTCGCTGTGCCGGGCCACCCGCACCGCCAGGCGCACCGTGCGGACCTGGGGGAAGACCAGCGCATGGCCGGCTGCCCGGTCGTTGGTGAGCTGGATGAGCAGCTGAGGCAGGTGCCAGCAGCGCATCAGCTCCTGTTCCAGGTCGCCCAGGTCCACGTTCAGCACTTCCTGCTGCGCGGCCCGCGAGCGCAGGTGCACATCGGCGGCCAGACGGCTGCGGATCTCCAGCGCCAGCGCCGGGGCATGGCACCACAGCAGCATCTCGGCAAAGTCGTGCAGCAGGGCAGCCTCCCTCAACACCGGCGCATCGCCGTCCATGCGGTGCACGGCGAAGGCCTGGGCAAAGTGGGCCGCCCGCCATGCCCGGCGCAGCACCTGCTGCAGCCCGTCCAGGGCCTGGGGCTCAGGGGCGAGGCGGGACTCGATGGTCTCCAGTGCAGCGAACTCTCTGAAGAAGGGGTCGATGCCCATCAGCATCACCGAAGCGGTCACGGTTTCCACATCGGTGACCTGGCGGACGCTGCGCCGGCAGCCGACATGGGCCATCAGCCGCAGCGTCATCAGCGGATCCGCATCCACCACCCGGGCGATCATCGCCGCGTCCACGCAGGCACGCTCTTCTTCCAGCCGGGCCAGCTCGGCCAACGCCTGGGCCGTCGACTCCAGCACCGGGATGGGCTGATCGCGCAGGTGGGTGGTCCAGGCCTGCAGGTGGGGCAAGGGGCGGGACAGCATGGCGCAACTCCAGACAGCACGAACAGCGGAGGGCTCCAGGGTGAATCCGGAGCCGGCTGTCGGAAGTATCGGTCGGATGCGGCCCGGGTTGAATCCGGGCCGCGGTGTCCAGGTGTGTCAGCGTTCCGGTGGCAGCAATCCGACCAGCTCACCCTGGCGGAACAGCGCGGCATAGCGGCGACCGTCGATCACCGTGTGGCCGTAGCGCAGCTCGCTGCCTTCCACGGCACAGGCTTCGCGGGCGGCCTGCTCCAGCTGGGCCGCACCGACCGCGCCGGCACGGCCGGTGCGCCGGGGTGGCTGCCCTTTCCGCCAGCGGTGCCAGCGGCTGGACAGCAGCTTCAGAACCTCCTGCGCCCGTGGACCGGTGCGCCAGGCAGGGAACGAGGGAAACGAAAGTTGGGCCATGGCTGGCTCCCGTGGGGTTCGGCACCGGCACGGCGCTGCGGACGAGGGCCATCCGCACGGCCGTGCCGGCGCCCGGGTTCAGGGATCCCCGGCCGGGCGATGCCGGCGGGTCTGCTCGAGCAGTTCGGCGCGCAGGCTGCGGCGCTCGGCCGCACGCACCGCACCGCGGCTGGGCTGGTGTGCGCCAGCCTTGCGCAGCAAGGCGGCGGCCACCAGCGGATTGCGCGGGCGGGTTGGCGGCAGCGTCAGCAGGTTTTTCGGGTTCAGCGGGTTCACAGGAGTTTTGGGAACAGGAACGGGAATGGGCATGGCACGGGTGGATCGGTGGTGGCGGGAGGTCATGTCTGGCTCCAGGAAGAGAACGAGGCAACATGATAAACATATGTTTATCATGTTGTGAAGAGTCTTGCCCTCGGGAGATCGGGCAATGAGGCAGCCTTGTGCACCCCGGCGCGCGGGCAGCGCAGGCTGCGACGCGCAGCTCGGGGTCAGGCTCGCGCCTGCGCCCTGTCAGCGGGGGCTCAGCGCCGGGTCTTGAGCGGCGCGATGTCGCGCTGCAGCCGTGCCCAGAGGTCCTGGTCCGCCGTGGCGGGTGACACCGACGGGGTGACGCCTGCCGTCTTGCGGGCTGCACGGTTGGGGGCTGGAGCGACGGTGGCGGGAGAAGGAGCCGTGGGAGCGGCCGCAGGCGGGGGCACCGCCGCGGAAGGGGCGAGCAGCACCTCTCCCAGCAGGTCAAGCAGGCGCTGCCGGGCGCGCTGCGGATTGCGGCGGTAGTAACTCAACACCAGTCCGACGATGAAGCGTTCGTCTTCGTCGCGGGGCTGGGCCAGGGCGGCAGCCGCAGCCGCCGCATCGGTACCGGTCGTGCCCGACAGGGAGCCTGCGGTCGATGGAACCCCCTGATGGTTGAGGTCCAGCCAGCCGGCGGGCTTGCCGCAGCATTGCTCGAACTGCCGCGCCAGGCGTTCTCCGATCTGACGGGAGCGGCTCTTCACCTGGCTCCAGTAGCTGGGCTGGATGCCGATGCGCTCGGCAAAACGTCGCTCCAGGCCGCGCAGCGTGGCGGCGTCCGGACGGGTCACGGTGGCGCGCACGAACTCGTCGAACAGGGCCAGGGCGTTGCGGTGACGCAGTTGGGCAAGGTCGACGCCGGGTTCCATCATGGTGCCCCGATGATAAAGGCGCCTTGCCTCCCGGCGGCCAGGGCCCCCCGGGTAAGCCCGGGTGGCCCCGACTGACGCAGGTCAAGCGCTGCCGCTAGCATCCACTCCCATGGCCGCAATCCGGCCGCCACCGACGGTCAGACCGATGAGCGCTTCCGCGATCGCCTCGCTTCCCCTGCGCCCGCTGCGGGCGCTGCAGCCGCTGAGCTGGCTGCAGCGTGCCTGGCAGGACATTCGCCGCACACCCGCCGCCAGCTTCGGCCATGGTGCCCTGCTGGCGGCCTTTGGCTGGCTGATCGTGGCGGTGGCGCAGCAGCGTTTCTGGATTCTCGCGGGCGCCTTCTCCGGCTTCCTGCTGGTGGCGCCGATCCTGGCCACCGGCCTGTACGCCATCAGCCGGGCGCTGGAGCGGGGGGAACCGGCCGGTTGGTCCACCGTGGTCGCGGTCTGGAAGTCCTTCGACCGCCGGCTGGTGTGGTTCGGCCTCGGCCTGGGCGCCGCAGGCACCGGCTGGGTGATGACGTCGGCGGCGCTGATCACGCTGCTGGCGCCGCAACCGGTGCTCACGCCGGTGGACTTCCTGCAACTGGTGGTGTCCAACCGCGGCTCCTGGGTGTTCGAACTCTGGCTCGGTCTGGGTGGGCTGATGGCGGCGCCGGTGTTTGCCTCGTCCGCCATTGCCATCCCGCTGCTGCTCGATCGCGACATGGGCGTCTGGGATGCCATCCTGGCCAGCTGGCGTGTGGTGGCCGAGAACCCCGTGCCGATGGCCGTCTGGGCTGCCCTGGTGATGGGGCTGACGATGCTCGGCCTGGTTGCGCTCATGCTGGGGCTGGTGCTGGTGATCCCGCTGCTCGGCCATGCCACCTGGTACGCCTACCGGGATTCTCTGCCGCCGGCCTGAACCCGGCGCGTATGATCCTGCCCGCCGCCCGCCCGGACGGCAGCCCACCTGTCGGCGCCTGATGCGCCGCCGCGTCCGTCGCCGCATCGCACCCACCATGTTCGGATATTCAGAGGAACAACTCGCACAGTTCGGCCTGACCGTCGGTGTGGGCGCGTTCATCCTCTACATGTTTTTCATCATCGCGCAGCTGGCGCGGGAGTCCAAGGCCGGCCGCTTCGGCACCTTCGTGCTCTTCCTGGTGCTGTCGGTGGGCATGCTGGGCTTCCTGGCCAAGAACGTCATCGCCTGGATCATGGGGTTGTGACGACGCCCTGAGGGCTCGGGGCTGCGGGCCCCGCAGGGGTTGCCTCAGCGCCGCCAGAAGCCGGGTGTGAACAGCACCAGCACCGACAGCAGCTCCAGCCGGCCCAGCAGCATCGCGAAGGTGCAGACCCAGGTCTGGAAGTTGGTGAGTGCACCGTAGTTGACCGCCGGGCCAACCTCTCCCAGGCCGGGGCCGATGTTGTTGACGCAGGCAATCACCGCGGTGAAGGCGCTGATCGGATCCAGCCCGCTGAACAGCAGCAGCATCGTCAAACCCACCAGGCAGGCGCCGTACAACATCATGAAGGCGATGACGTTCTGCATCACCTTGTCGCTCACCGCCCGGCCGCCCAGCACCACCGGGTTGATCGCGCTGGGGTGGACGATGCGCACCAGCTCGCGCTGGGACTGCTTGAGCAGCAGCAGCATGCGCACCATCTTGATCCCGCCGCCGGTGGAGCCGGCGCAGGTGGCGAAACAGCCCAGCAGGATGATCAGCAGCGAGGCAAAAGGCGGCCACTGAGCGTAGTCGTAGGTGGCGTATCCGGTGGTGGTGGCCACCGAGATGACGTGGAAGGCGGTGCGCCGCAGGGTGTCGCCCAGGCCGTCGTGGCTGCCGTGGAAGCTGAGATAGGCGGTGATCAGCACGATGCTGCCGGCCAGCACTGCATAGAAGGCGCGAATCTCGGTGTTGTCCCAGAGCACCGACAACGAACGTGCACGCAGGGCGACGAAGTACAACACCAGGTTGATGCCCGCCAGCAGCATGAACACCATCGCCACAGCTTCCAGCGCAGGGGAGTTGAAGTGCCCGAAGCTGGCGTCGTAGGGCGAAAAACCACCCAGGCTGATGGTGGTGCACATGTGCATGAAGGCATCCACCCAGCTCATGCCCGCCAGGTGGTAGGCCAGGGTGCAGGCCACCGCCAGCACGGCATAGATGATCCACAGCGCACGGGCGGTGTCGGCAATGCGGGGGGTGAGCTTCTGGTCCTTCAGGGGGCCGGCGGTTTCCGCCTTGAACAGCTGCGAGCCGCCCACACCCATCATCGGCAGCACCGCCACCGCCAGCACGATGATGCCCAGGCCGCCCACCAGCATCATGAAGCAGCGCCAGATGTTGACCGACAGCGGCAGCTGGTCCAGCCCGCTCATCACCGTGGCGCCGGTGGCGGTCAGGGCCGACATGGCCTCGAAATAGGCATCGGTGGGGCTCAGGTCCGGCACCGCCAGCCACAGCGGCAGGGCACCAAAAACCGGCAGCGCCAGCCAGGTCATCGCCACCAGGATGAAGCCGTCGCGCGGCAGCAGCTCGCGGCGGTGGCTGCGGGTCAGCAGAGTGATCACTGCACCGCTGAGCAGGGTGACCAGGGTTGAGACCATGAAGGCCTCCTCCCCGCGGTCGTGGTCGAACCAGGCAAAACCCATCGGCACCAGCATCAGCAGGGCAAACAGGGTGACCAGGCGGCCGACCAGGGCGGCGACGGGCAGCAGGCGCACGATCGGGTCCCTTCCGGATCAGAACATGAACATGGCGCTGACCTGGAACAGCCGTTCCACCTCGCGCACCATGCGCTTGTTCGGCACGAACACCACCACATGGTCGCCGGTGGCGATGGTGGTGTCGTGGTGCGGCACGATCACGCGGCGGTGGGTTGCGTTGTCATCGGTCTCGCGCACGATGGCGCCGATCTGCGCGCCGCGGGGCAGGCCGATCTCCTCGATGCGCCGCCCCGCCACCTTGCAGGTCTTGCGGTCGCCTCGCACCACCAGTTCCAGGGCTTCGGCCGCACCCCTGCGCAGGCTGTGCACCGCCTCCACGTCGCCGCGGCGCACATAGGCCAGCAGCTCGCCGATGACGGTGTGCGACGGCGAGATGGCGATGTCGATCTGCGTGCCCTGCACCAGGTCCGCATAGGCCTGGCGGTTGATCAAGGCCAGCACCCGCCGCGCGCCCATGCGCTTGGCCAGCAGGCAGGCCATGATGTTGTCCTCGTCGTCGTTGGTCAGTGCGGCAAACAGGTCCATGTCCTGCACGTTCTCATCGCCCAGCAGCTCCTCGTCGGTGGCGTCGCCCTGCAGCACCAGCGTGCCGGCGGGCAGCTGGGTGGCCAGGTAATGGCAGCGCGCCGGGTTGTGTTCGATCATCTTCAGCTGGTAGTTGGCATGGGTCTCGCGCGCCAACCGCAGTGCCACCTTGCCTCCCCCGGCAATCATCACCCGCTTGACCGGACGGTCCATCCGGCGCAGGCCGCTGAGCACCGCACGGATGTGGTCGGTGGCCGCCAGCACGAACACCTCGTCGCCCGGCTCGATGCGGGTGGCACCGTCCAGGTCGGTCAGCGCCTGGTCCTGGCGGTAGATGGCCACGATGCGCAGCGGCGCGTAAGGCACCAGCTGCGGGATCTCGGCCAGCGAGTGCGACACCAGTGGCCCGTCCTGCACCGCCCGCACCGCCACCAGGCTGACCAGGCCGTCGGCAAACTCCAGCACCTGCAGCGCCTCCGGGTACTCGATCAGCTTGCGCACATAGGCGGTCACCGACTGCTCCGGGCAGATCAGCTGGTCCACCGCAAAGCCGCTGTCCTTGTTCAGCAGCGCGGAGTCCTGCTCGAACTCCGGGGAGCGGATGCGGGCGATGGTGGTCGGCACGTTGAAGATGTCGTGCGCCACCTTGCAGGCCACCAGGTTGGTCTCGTCGGCCGGGGCGCAGGCGATCAGCATGTCCGCATCGTCGATGCCGGCCTCGCGCAGCACCGAGGGCTGGATGCCGTTGCCCACCACCCCCCGCAGGTCCAGCCGGTCCTGCAGTTGACCCAGCCGCTGTGGGTCGGTGTCGATCACGGTGATGTCGTTGCGTTCCGACACCAGACTTTCGGCCACGCTCTCTCCGACACGGCCGGCGCCCAGGATGACGATCTTCATGGTGGTCGATTATGGGCGGCGGGTGGATCATGTGGCCCTGATTCACGGCAGCAGCCCGGCCGGCGGCTGCCGTCTTCGGTGTCCAAGCCACAGAGGACTTTCTGACCATGGATCTCCCCACCGCCCCGGGCCTGCCTGTGGCCCCCTCGCCCTACCCCCACCTGCTGCGGCCGCTGGACCTGGGCTTCACCCAGCTGCGCAACCGGGTGCTGATGGGCTCCATGCACACCGGCCTGGAGGAAGGGCGCGACCTCAGCCGCCTGGCCGCCTTCTTCCGCGAGCGCGCCGAGGGCGGCGCGGGCCTGATGGTCACCGGCGGCTTCTCGCCCAACCTGGTCGGCCAGCTCAAGCCCTTCGCCGGCACGATGGCCACCTCCGCAGCCGCGCGGCGCCACCAGGTCGTGACCCGCGCGGTGCACGAGGCCGGCGGCAAGATCGCGCTGCAGATCCTGCATGCCGGCCGCTACGCCTACCACCCGCTGGCAGTGGCGCCCTCCCGGCTGCGTGCACCCATCTCGCCCTTCAAGCCGCTGCCGCTCTCGGCAGCCGGGGTGGAGCGGCAGATCCGCGCCTTCGTCAACGCCGCCTGCAAGGCCCGCGAGGGGGGCTACGACGGCGTGGAGATCATGGGCTCGGAGGGTTATTTCATCAACGAGTTCCTCAGCGCGGCCACCAACCAGCGCAGCGACGCCTGGGGCGGCGACTACAGCCAGCGCATGCGCCTGCCGGTGGAGATCGTCGAGCGCACCCGTGCGGCGGTGGGGCCGGACTTCATCCTGATCTTCCGCCTCTCCATGATCGACCTGGTGCCCGGCGGCAGCTCCTGGGACGAGACGGTGCAGCTCGGCACCGCCGTGGCCCGCGGCGGCGCCAGCCTGATCAACACCGGCATCGGCTGGCACGAGGCGCGCGTGCCCACCATCGCCACCAGCGTGCCGCGCGCGGCCTTCACCTGGGTGACGCAGAAGATGAAGGCGGCCTTCAGCGCCGCCGGCCTGGCCACGCCGCTGATCACCTCCAACCGCATCAACACCCCGGAGGTGGCCGAGCAGGTGCTGGCCGACGGCTGTGCGGACATGGTCTCGATGGCCCGGCCGCTGCTGGCCGACGCCCACTTCGTGCGCAAGGCCGCGGCGGGCCGGGCCGCCGACATCGCCCCCTGCATCGCCTGCAACCAGGCCTGCCTGGACCACATCTTCCAGAACCAGCTGGCCAGCTGCCTGGTCAACCCGCGCGCCTGCCACGAGACCCTGCCCGAGATGACGCCCCGCCCCGCTGCCCAGCCGCGGCGCATCGCGGTGGTGGGCGCCGGCCCGGCCGGCCTGACCGCCGCGGCGGTGGCGGCCGAACGTGGCCATCAGGTCGACCTGTTCGACGCCGCCTCGCAGCCTGGTGGCCAGCTCCAGCTGGCCCGGCAGGTGCCGGGCAAGGAGGAGTTCGACGGCCTGCTTCACTGGCTGGCCCGCCGCCTGGAAACCAGCGGCGCGCGCCTTCAGCTCAACCGCCGGGTCACGCCCGACGACCTGGCCGGCTACGACGCGGTGGTGGTGGCCACCGGCGTGCGCCCGCGTGACCCGCAGATCCCCGGGCAGGACCACCCCAAGGTGCTGAGCTACATCGACGTGCTCCACGGTCACCCGGTGGGCCAGCGGGTGGCGGTGGTGGGTGCGGGCGGCATCGGCTTCGACGTGGCCGAATACCTGGTCGCCGGTGGCCACTCCAGCACGCTGGACCGCGCTGCCTGGCTGGCCGAGTGGGGCGTGACCGACCCCACCCAGGCCCGCGGCGGCCTGGCGCCGCAAGGCCCGCAGCCCGGCGCCCCGGCCCGGCAGGTCACCCTGCTGCAGCGCAAGCCTGGCAAGCCGGGCGCCGGCCTGGGCAAGACCACCGGCTGGATCCACCGCGCGGCGCTGAAGATGAAGCAGGTGCGCATGATTGGCGGGGTGAACTACGAGCGCATCGGCGATGAAGGCTTGCTGATCACCCACGGCCCGAAGCGCGAGGACCCCACCTGGATCGCCTGTGACCACATCGTGCTCTGCGCCGGCCAACTGCCGCAGCGCGAATTGGCGGACGCCCTGCAGGCCCGCGGCATGGCGGTGCACATCATCGGCGGAGCCCGCGAGGCGGGCGAGTTGGACGCCAAACGCGCGATCGACGAGGCCTGGCGGCTGGCGGTGATGCTCTGAAACTTCAGAAAACCGCAACCGGAGCGGGCGATTCAGCCGTGTCGGCATGGGCCGCGCCGGCTTCCTAGAATGGTCGGTTGCCTTCTCGAAAAGCGCTTGCCATGCCGTCCGCACCGACCGGTTCCCTGCAGCCCTCCCCGTCCACCGCGTTGGGCAGTGGCGGCCTGATCCGCATCCGCGGCGCGCGTCAGCACAACCTCAAGAACCTGGACCTGGACATCCGCACCGGTGAGCTGACGGTGGTGACCGGGCCGAGCGGCTCGGGCAAGTCCAGCCTGGTGTTCGACACGCTGTACGCCGAGGGGCAGCGGCGCTACGTCGAAACGTTCAGCGCCTACGCGCGCCAGTTCCTCGACCGCATGGACCGCCCGGCGGTGGACGCGGTGGAGGGTGTGCCGCCGGCCATCGCCATCGACCAGACCAACCCGGTGCGCACCAGCCGCAGCACGGTCGGGACGATGACCGAGTTGAACGACCACCTGAAGCTGCTGTTTGCGCGCGCCGCGCAGCTCTTCGACGCGCAGACCGCGCAGCCGGTGCGCGAGGACGACCCGCAGAGCATCTGGGCCGACCTGAAGGCGCGCAGCGAGGCGGCCGGCGACCCGCGGCTGGTGGTGACCTTCCCGGTCGAGCTGCCGGCCAGCACGACGGCGGAGGAGATCGAGGGCTGGCTGGCGGCCTCCGGCTACACCCGGGTGCAGGCCGAGCGCGAGGTGGCCACCGTCACCGGGCCGCGCAAGGTGCTGGATGTGGTGGCCGACCGCTTCCGCTTCTCTGCCGCCGAGAAGGTGCGGGTGATCGAGGCGCTGGAGGCTTCGCTCAAGCGGGGCGGCGGGCGCTGCACGGTCTACGCCCTCGGAGTTCTTCCCCCCTTTGAAAAAGGGGGGCAAGGGGGGATTTCTTCAGCGGTGGCCGACGGGACTCAAATCCCCCCCGGCCCCCCTTTGTCAAAGGGGGGAGAAATACCGGCGGCGCAGGATCAGCTCTGGCGCTACAGCCAGGGCCTGCACTGCCCGGAGAGCGACCGGCGCTACAGCCACCCGCAGCCGGCGATGTTCAGCTTCAACTCGGCCTATGGTGCCTGCGAGACCTGCCGCGGCTTTGGCCGGGTGATCGGGGTGGACTTCGGGCTGGTGATTCCGGACCCGCGCAAGACGCTGCGCGGCGGCGCCATCAAGCCGCTGACCACGCCGGCCTGGAAGGAGTGCCAGGACGACCTGGTGAAGTACGCCGGCGATGCGGGCATTCCCCGCGACAGTGCCTGGGCGCAGCTCACAGCGTCGCAGAAGAGCTGGGTGATCGACGGTTCACCGAACTGGAACGGCAAGTGGAACCAGCAGTGGTACGGCATCCGGCGCTTCTTCGAGTACCTGGAGAGCAAGGCCTACAAGATGCACATCCGCGTGCTCTTGTCCAAGTACCGCAGCTACACACCTTGCGGGGACTGCGGCGGCGCGCGGCTGAAGACCGAATCGCTGCTGTGGCGCCTCGGCACGCAGGACGGCGCGGATGCCGTGCTCGACCCGGCCAAACGTTTCCTGCCCCAGGGCGTGGGCTGGACGCGCGCGCAGCTCGAAGCCCTGCCCGGCCTGGCGCTGCACGACCTGATGCTGCTGCCCATCCACCGGCTGCGGCGCTTCTTCGACGCCCTGACCTTTCCATCGACGCTGCTCGATGAGGCGCTGCAGCTGCTGCTCGACGAGATCCGCACGCGGCTGAAGTACCTCTGCGACGTGGGCCTGGGCTACCTGACGCTGGACCGGCAGAGCCGCACGCTGTCGGGCGGCGAGGTGCAGCGCATCAACCTGACCACCGCACTCGGCACCTCGCTGGTCAATACGCTGTTCGTGCTGGACGAGCCCAGCATCGGCCTGCACCCGCGCGACATGCACCGCATCAACGAAGCCATGCTGCGCCTGCGCGACGCCGGCAACACGCTGGTGGTGGTGGAGCACGACCCGGCGGTGATGCTGGCGGCCGACCGCGTGATCGACCTCGGCCCCGGGCCGGGCACGCAGGGCGGGCGCATCGTCTTCGACGGCACGCCCGAGGAGCTGAAAGCCGCCGAGACGCTGACCGGTGCCTACCTGGGCGCGCGCCGCTCGATCGGCCTGGGCCTGAGCCGCCCGGTGCTGGACAGCACGCCGCGGCTGATCCTGGAGGGCGTGCGCGAGCACAACCTGCGCAACGTGACGGTGGAGTTCCCGCTGCAGCGGCTGGTCTGCGTGACCGGGGTGAGCGGCTCGGGAAAGTCCACGCTGATCCAGGACGTGTTGGCGCCCGCGCTGGCGCGTCACTTCGGCCAGGCCACTGAGAGCCCGGGTGAGTTCGACCGCCTGCTGGGTGCGGACTGGCTGGCCGATGCAGTGTTTGTGGACCAGAGTCCCATCGGCAAGACCGCGCGCTCCAACCCCGCCAGCTTCGTCGGCGCCTTCGACACGGTGCGCGAGCTGTTTGCCGCGCTGCCCGCCGCCCGCGAGCGCAGCTACAGCGCGGGGATGTTCAGCTTCAACGCCGGCGACGGGCGCTGCCCGACCTGCGGTGGCTCGGGCTTCGAGCATGTCGAGATGCAGTTCCTCAGCGACGTCTACCTGCGCTGCCCGGACTGCGACGGCACGCGTTACCGCGCCGAGATCCGTGAGATCAAGCTGTCGCGTGGCGGCAAGGAACTCAGCATTGCCGATGTGCTGGAGCTCACCGTGGCCGACGCGCTGCGGCTGTTTGCCGCCGACCGCGAGGTGGTGCGCGCGCTGCAGCCGCTGGCCGATGTGGGGCTGGACTACGTCAAACTCGGCCAGCCGGTGCCCACGCTGTCGGGCGGCGAGGCGCAGCGCCTGAAGCTGGCCGGCTTCCTGGCCGAGGCCGCCAAGAGTTCCAGCGCCAGCCGGCAGCGATTGGCGAAGAAGGGCACGCTGTTCCTCTTCGACGAGCCCACCACCGGCCTGCACTTCGACGACATCGCCAAGCTGATGCGCGCCTTCCGCAAGCTGCTGGAGGCGGGCCACTCGCTGCTGGTGATCGAGCACAACCTGGACGTGGTGCGGGCCTCTGACTGGATCGTCGACCTCGGCCCCGAGGGCGGTGAGGACGGCGGCGAGCTGGTCGCCGAGGGCACGCCCGCGGACCTGCGCGCCCACCCGCGCAGCCACACCGGCGCGGCGCTGCGCGAGTACGACCAGTCACTGGGCCAGGGCGGCCTGGCGGTGGAGGAGGGGCGGCCGTTGCAGGCGCTGCTGCGGAAATCCCCCCCCAGCCCCCCCTTTTTCAAAGGGGGGGAGCACGCTGGTGGTGGGTGTGGGTGCATTTCGATCGTGAATGCCCGCGAGCACAACCTCAAGGGCCTGAGCGTCGACATCCCGCGCGGCCGGTTCAGCGTCATCACCGGCGTGTCGGGCTCGGGCAAGTCCACGCTGGCCTTCGACATCCTCTTCAACGAAGGCCAGCGCCGCTACCTGGAAAGCCTGAACGCCTACGCGCGCAGCATCGTGCAGCCGGCGGGCCGGCCGGAGGTGGATGCGGTCTACGGCATCCCGCCGACGGTGGCCATCGAGCAGCGGTTGTCGCGCGGCGGGCGCAAGTCCACCGTGGCCACCACCACCGAGGTCTGGCACTTCCTGCGCCTGCTCTACGTGAAGCTGGGGCTGCAGTACTGCCCGAAGTGCAGCGACTTCCATGCGGATCCGGAGCACTGGGTCGCGGTGCAGCCGCAGACGCCCGAGCAGATCGCCGCGCAGTTGCTGCGCCCGGTGGAGGAAGGTGGTTACCGCGGCCAGCACATCGGCCTGCTGGCGCCTCTCGTCATCAACCGCAAGGGCCTGTACACCGACCTCGCCAAGTGGGCCAAGGGCAAGGGCTACACCCACCTGCGGGTGGACGGCGAATTCCTGACCGTGGCCCCCTGGCCCAAGCTGGACCGCTACAAGGAACACACGGTCGAGCTGCCGGTGGCCGACCTGGTGGTGGACGTGGCCAACGAGGCCCTGCTGCGCGCCAAGCTGGCCGAGGTGCTGGAGCACGGCAAGGGCGTGCTGCACCTGCTCACCCCGCTCAAGGGCCTGCAGACCGCGATGGCCGCCGGCCAGAGCGGGCGCATCGGCCGCACCAAGGTGTTTTCGATCAAGCGCGCCTGCCCGGCCTGCGGCAGCAGCTACCCCGAGCTGGACCCGCGCATGTTCAGCTACAACAGCAAACACGGCTGGTGCCCGGACTGCGTGGGCACCGGCCTGACGCTGACCAAGGAGCAGCGCAAGGCCCTCGACGACAGCCAGGCCGACAACGACAACACCGGCCGCGAGAAGACCTTTGCGGAACCCGAGGTGGAAGACGTGGCCGACACGCCCTGCAGCAGCTGTGGCGGCGCCCGGCTCAACCCGGTCTCGCGTGCGGTGCGCTTCCGCGGTGAATCCATCGCGGCGCTGGCGGCGCTGTCGGTCAACGACGCGGCGCGCTGGATCGCCAGGCAGAAGCTGGACGGCCGCGAGGCGGCGATTGCCCGCGACGTGGTCAGCGAGATCAAGAGCCGCCTGAGCTTCCTCGACGAGGTCGGCCTGGGCTACCTGACGCTGGACCGCGCCGCGCCCACGCTCTCCGGCGGCGAAGCGCAGCGCATCCGCCTGGCCGCGCAGCTGGGCAGCAACCTGCAGGGCGTCTGCTACGTGCTGGACGAGCCGACCATCGGCCTGCACCCGCGCGACAACCAGGTGCTGCTGGACGCGCTGCACAAGCTCGGTTCGGCCGGCAACACGCTGGTGGTGGTGGAGCACGACGAGGACACCATCCGCCGCGCCGACCACATCATCGACATCGGCCCCGGCGCCGGCAAACGCGGCGGGCGCATCATGGCCGAGGGCACGGCGGCGCAGCTGATGCTCAATGCCGAGTCGATCACCGGCCGCTTCCTCAACGCGCCGCTGAAGCATCCGCTCAAGGCCCGCCGAGCGGTGGACGCCGACACTCCGGTGCTGACCCTGCGCGGCGCAGCCCTGCACAACCTGCAGAACGTGGACGTGGAGGTGCCGCTGGCGCGGCTGGTGGCGGTGACCGGCGTGTCCGGCTCCGGCAAGTCAACCCTGGCGCGCGACGTGCTCCTGGCCAACGTGCAGGCCATCGTCGCGCACAAGATGCTGGGCAGGAAGGCCGAGACGACGCCCCGCCCGGCCTGGGTCGGCTGCACCGGTCTGGAAGGCTGGAGCAACGTCGACCGCGTGCTGGAAGTCGACCAGACGCCCATCGGCAAGACGCCACGCAGCTGCCCGGCCACCTACATCGGCTTCTGGGACCCGATCCGCAAGCTCTTCACCGAGACGCTGGAGGCCAAGGCGCGCGGCTACGCCGCCAACCGCTTCAGCTTCAACACCGGGGCGGGCCGCTGCCCGGGCTGCGAAGGCCAGGGCCTGCGCACCATCGAGATGGCCTTCCTGCCCGACGTCAAGGTGCCCTGCGACCAGTGCCACGGCGCGCGCTTCAACCCCGAGACCCTGGCCGTCACCTGGCGCGGCAAGAGCATCGGCGACGTGCTGCAGATGGAGGTCGACGAGGCGGTGGAGTTCTTCGCCAGCATGCCCAGCATCGCTCACCCGCTGCAGCTGCTGCAGGACGTCGGCCTGGGCTACCTGACGCTGGGCCAGCCCAGCCCGACGCTGTCAGGCGGCGAGGCGCAGCGCATCAAGCTGGTGACCGAACTCAGCAAGGTGCGCGACGACGTCACCCGCCGTGGCAACCGCGCGCCGCACACGCTCTACGTGCTCGACGAGCCGACCGTGGGCCTGCACATGGCCGACGTGGAAAAGCTCATCCGCGTGCTGCACCGCCTGGTCGACGCCGGCCACAGCGTGGTGGTGATCGAACACGACCTGGACGTGATCGCCGAAGCCGACTGGGTCATCGACCTGGGCCCGGAAGGCGGCACCGGCGGCGGCCGGGTGGTGGTCACCGGCACGCCGGAGGCGGTGGTGAAGAGCAGGAGCCACACGGGGGTGGCGTTGAAGGGGGTGTTGGGCAGGTGAGACCGCCGTTGGGTACTCGAGCCGCATCGGCTGGAGCCGTCATGCCGTTTTCCTGATTTCTCTGGTGTAACGGCTCCGCACGATGCTGGAGACTCGGCGTTAAAGTCAGGTGAGCGATCGTCCTGGAGTTCATCCCATGCCTTCCTACCGCGACCTCATCACGCTGGAGCCCGGCAAGCGCGGCGGCAAGCCTTGCATCCGCGGCCTGCGCATCACCGTGTCCGACGTGCTGGGGTGGCTGGCCAGCGGCATGTCACCGGCCGAGATCATCGAAGATTTTCCTGAACTGACGCTCGAGGACATCCAGGCCGCGCTGTCCTACGCAGCGGATCGGGAGCGGCACACGGCGTGGGTGCGAGCAGCGTGAAGCTGCTGCTGGACGAGAATCTTTCGCACAGGCTGGTGCCGGGCCTGCAGTCGGCCTACCCCGGCTCCAGTCAGGTCGCTCTCCTTGGGTTGAGCGGCGCGCACGATGACAGGGTGTGGCGGTGCGCCCGCGAGCAAGGCTTTGTGCTCGTGACCAAGGACGATGACTTTCTCGATCTTGCGGCACACCACGGGCCGCCCCCGGTGGTCATCTGGCTGCAACTGGGCAATTGCAGCAATGCCAAGGTCTTGTCGTTATTGCAGGATCAGCGGGACGTGATCGAGCGGGCGGTCGAGACTGGCGGAGTCGGCGTCATCGAACTGAGCTGACGGCAGCATGTTGCCTCGGTGCGCGCCCGCGTCTTCAGACCCTGGCGATCATCCGGCAGGCCCACCGCGTGCTGCACCGCCTGGTCGACGCCGGCCACAGCGTGGTGGTGATCGAACATGACCTGGACGTGATCGCCGAAGCCGACTGGGTCATCGACCTGGGCCCGGAAGGCGGCACCGGCGGCGGCCGGGTGGTGGTCACCGGCACGCCGGAGGCGGTGGTGAAGAGCCGCAGCCACACGGGGGTGGCGTTGAAGGGGGTGTTGGGGCGGTGAAGCTGTGCCAGGAGGGGCACCAAGCCAAGCCCGTCGCCTTTTGCTTTGGATGTCCAACTGACATACTCCCGGAACGACATCCGGAGCAGCCCACATGACCACCCATCCACTGCTTGAGCGCATCACCATCGAAGCCGGCAAGTGCGGCGGGCGCCCTTGCATCCGGGGTTTGCGACTGCGGGTGAAGGATGTACTCGACCTGCTGAGCAATGGAGCCAGTCATGCGGAAATCCTCGAAGACTTTCCGGAGCTGGAAGAGGATGACATCCGGGCGACCCTGGCCTGGGCTGCGGCCCAGGCGAACCATCGGGTGATGCTCGCGGCATGAATGCGCCGGGCAGCAAGGTGCTGCTGGTCGACAATCAGCTGCCCGCGGCACTGGCTCGCCACCTGGATGCTTCGGGCTACCCCAGCCTGCATGTCCGCGATGTCGGTCTCGCGGACGCAGACGACCGAACCATCTGGTCCTACGCCGAGGCTCGGGAGTGGGTCATTGTGACCAAGGACGAAGACTTCCAGGACTTGTCCATACGGCTCGGGGCGCCGCCCCAGGTCATCTGGGTGCGCCTGGGCAATTGCCGCAAGCAGTCGCTGCTCCAAGTGTTCGACCGACTGATCGAGAGCACGATCTGGACGTAGTCGCCGAAGCCGACTGGGTCATCGACCTGGGCCCGGAAGGCGGCACCGGCGGCGGCCGGGTGGTGTTCACCGGCACGCCGGAGGCGGTGGTGAAGAGCAGGAGCCACACGGGGGTGGCTTTGAAGGGGGTGCTGGGGCGGTGAGGCTGTGCCGGCGACAGGTCGAGGGCCTGCGGCGTTCGTAGCACCCGTTTGTGCAACATCAAAACGTCACTTTGAATCTGTACAGATGCCCAAGCCACAGCCCGCTGCACCGGCCGACCTCTGCTTCTGGCGCGACAACCATGGCCGGGCAGATGGATGCGCGGCCGTGTTCGAGCACCGGCATCGCGGACCTGAACGCGGTCCAGATCCAGCCTGGTGCCACCTTCCTGGCGCGACAACCCTGGCCTGATGCCGCCCGGCGTTGGCCAGGCTCTGGCAGGGTGCCGACGCAGCGCCCTCAACTGCTGGTCGTACGGCGGCATCGTTCGCCTGGCTCTTCATGGCCTCGTGACCGCGAATCCGTCAGCCCTTCAGCGCCCGCGCATGCCAGGCCAGATGCTCGCCGATGAAGCTGGCGATGAAGTAGTAGCTGTGGTCGTAGCCGGGCTGCAGGCGCAGCGTCAGCGGGTGGCCGGCGGCGCTGCAGGCGGCCTGCAGCAGCTCGGGGCGCAGCTGGGTGGCCAGGAATTCGTCGGCCTCGCCCTGGTCCACCAGCAGCGGCATCCGCTCCTGCGCGCTGGCGATGAGGGCCACCGTGTCGTGGGCGGCCCAGGCACTGCGGTCCTCCCCCAGGTAGGCGGCAAAGGCCTTCTGCCCCCAGGGCACCTGGCTGGGCGCGACGATGGGTGAGAAGGCCGAGACGCTGGCGTAGCGGCCCGGGTGGCGCAGCGCCAGCGTGAGCGCGCCGTGGCCGCCCATCGAATGGCCGCTGATCGCACGCCGGCCGGGCTGCACCTGGCCGGCGAAGTGGCCCTCCACCAGCGCCGGCAGCTCGTCCACCACGTAACTTTCCATGCGGAAGTGCGTGGCCCAGGGCGCCTGCGTGGCGTCGAGGTAGAAGCCCGCGCCCTGTCCCAGGTCGTAGGCTGGGTCGTTCGGAACATCCAGGGTGCCTGCCGGATCGCGAGGACTCGTGTCCGGTGCCACCACGATCAGCCCGTGTTGCGCCGCATGGGCCTGCACGGCGGACTTGGTGATGAAGTTCTGCTCCGTGCAGGTCAGGCCCGACAGCCAGTACAGCACCGGGCAGGGCTCGCCGCGCAGCGCCGCCGGCGGCAGGTAGACGCCCAGCTTCATCGGGCAGCCCAGGGTGGTGCTGGTGTGCTGCCACACCTCCTGCCGGCCGCCGCAGCTGGCGTGGTGTTCGATGCGTTCCATCGCGTCGCTCCAGGTCGGGTGGGCTCAGTACTTGAGCACGGAGCGGATCGACTTGCCCTCGTGCATCAGGTCGAAGGCGTGGTTCACCTCGTCGAGCCCCATGGTGTGGGTGACGAAGGGCGCCAGGTTGATGCGCCCGGCCATCGCGTCCTCCACCATGCCGGGCAGCTCGCTGCGGCCCTTGACGCCGCCGAAGGCCGTGCCCAGCCAGCGCCGGCCGGTGACGAGCTGGAAGGGCCGGGTGCTGATCTCCTGCCCCGCGCCGGCCACGCCGATGATGACGCTCTGGCCCCAGCCGCGGTGGGCGCACTCCAGCGCGGCGCGCATCACGTGGACGTTGCCGATGCACTCGAAGCTGTGGTCCACGCCCCAGCCGGTCATCTCCACGATCACCTGCTGGATGGGCTTGTCGTAGTCCTTGGGGTTGACGCAGTCGGTGGCGCCGAAGGTGCGGGCCAGGGCGAACTTGTCCGGGTTGGTGTCCACTGCGATGATGCGGCCGGCCCCGGCCAGCTGCGCGCCATGCAGCACTGCCAGGCCGATGCCGCCCAGGCCGAACACCGCCACCGAGTCGCCCTTCTGCACCTTGGCGGTGTTCTTGACGGCGCCCAGTCCGGTGGTGACGCCGCAGCCCAGCAGGCAGACCTGCTCCGGGTTGGCCTGCGGGTTGACCTTGGCCAGCGACACCTCCGCCACCACGGTGTACTCGCTGAAGGTGGAGCAGCCCATGTAGTGGTACAGCGGCTGGCCGTTGTAGGAGAACCGCGTGGTGCCGTCGGGCATCACACCCTTGCCCTGGGTGGCGCGCACCGACACGCAGAGGTTGGTCTTGCCGCTCTTGCAGAACAGGCACTCGCCGCACTCGGCGGTGTACAGCGGGATCACGTGGTCGCCCGGCGCCACGCTGGTCACGCCCTCGCCCACCTCGACGACGATGCCCGCGCCCTCGTGGCCCAGCACCACCGGGAACAGGCCTTCGGGGTCGTCGCCGCTGAGGGTGAAGGCATCGGTGTGGCAGACCCCGGTGTGGGTGATCCGGACCAGCACCTCGCCCTTCATTGGCGGGGCGACGTCGATCTCGACGACCTGCAGGGGTTGACCGGGTCCGAAGGCGACGGCAGCACGGGATTTCATCGAGGTTTCCTGGTGGTGAGTGGAAGGGTTCCGGGTTCAACGAAGGTAGGAGCGCACGAGGTTGGTCAGGTCCTGTGCCAGCGCCTCGGGGGATCGCTCGGCGGCCAGCTCCTCGCGGATGTGCGACTCCAGGATCTCGGACATCAGCCCGTTCACCGCGCCGCGGATGGCCGCCAGCTGCTGCAGCACCGGCGCGCAATCGGCGCCGGCCTCCAGCGCACGCTCCAGCGCTTCGGCCTGGCCGCGGATGCGGCGCACCCGGGTCAGGGCCTTCTTCTTGTCTTCGGGGGAGTGGGGCATGGTGGTGAGTGGGCGTGGGGTGAGGGCGCTTCTGGTACTGGGGTGCAGTATAGAGAACCTGCCGCCCGCCGGTGAAGGCGCTCAGCGCAGCTGCAGCGCCTCGGCGACCCGCAACAGGCTGTCCATCACCGTGACGCCGCTGGCCCGCACATCTTCGGCCGGTGCCAGCAGGTCCGGCACCATGATGACCCGGGCGCCGCTGGCCAGCCCGCCGCGCACACCGGTGTTGGAGTCCTCGAGCACCAGGCAGTCGGCGATCGGAATCTGCAGCAGTCGGGCGGCGGCCAGGTAGATGTCCGGCGCCGGTTTGCCGCGCGCCACCTCGTCCCCACCCACCAGGCCCTGCAGGCGTGGCCACACGCTCACGCCGTTGAGCTTGGCAATGGCTCGGGCGCGGCGTGTGGACGTCGCCACCGCGCGCCTCAGTCCCCGCTCGTCCAGCAGGTCGAGCAGCTCGTGCACACCGGGTTTGAGGTCAAAGCGCCCCGCATCGATCGCCGCTTCATAACGCTGCCCGAACTCCGCCATGTGCGCCGCCACCGGAAAGTCCGCACCAAAGGCCTCGCAGACCACCTGGTAGCCGTCCTTCGAGTTCAGGCCCACCATCGCCATCGCCACCTCGTGGCTCCAGGGCAGGCCGAGGTGTTCACTGGTTTCGCGACCGATGGTGTAGGCGACCCGTTCGCTGTCCAGCAGCAGGCCGTCCATGTCGAAGAGGACGGCGCGCAGGGTGCTCAGGGCGGTCAAGGCGGCAGCAGGCATGGACGATCGACGGGATGAAGCGGGACAGCCTGCAGTCTGCCGCAGACGACCGCAATCGGGTCCGGGTCCGGGTCCGGCCGAGGTGGCTGCTCCTCGCCGGTCCGCTGTAGCTGGTTGACGCGACGCGCGTCGCGCCCCTCGCAGAGCCGAAACGCTTGGTCACAAAATCTCGATATTAATTCAACCGGCTGGCCTTGCTCGAACGCCGCCAGAACCCCAGAAAGAGGGGATATCGGATGATCATTTGATCAATTCAGTGCCCTTCGCATTTACCAAATGATCGAATGCTGCACCGCAGTGCAGAAAAGTACCGCGGCGTGAGCCCGCGGGACGGGTGTCGAATGGACCTCGGGGGGCTGGTGTCCTCGGTGTTTTCCCTGAAATTATCGAGATTTTTAGCGGCGGGACCCAAATCAGGGAAGGTCATTGCAAACGGTGGGTCCATGCAAGACCCTGCGCCTTTTGATCCTGCCCGCCGCTTCGTCCGCATCGTGGAAGAGCGGGCCGACGGCATGGTCGAGTTCCACTTTGCGGTGGGCGAACCTGAGCTGTTCGTCGAAATGATGCTGCCGTGCTCCGCGTTCGAGGAGTTCTGCGCCCATCAAGGCGTGCAGCCGACCCGCGAGGTGCTGCTGCCGGCCGAAAGCGGCGGTGAGGGGCAGTCCTGGACGCTGCATGACGCGCGCACCCAGCGCCTGGATCGCCATGGGCCGGGTGATCAGGTGGCCCCGCCCTCCGATTGAGCCGCCGCGCCCCGTTGCACCGCGCTGCGTTGCGTCCCCACCCTTCGCAGACCCTTTCCTGACCCGAGCCACCGAGGAGACCACCCACCATGCAGATCGACCTTCGTACCGTCAGCATCACGCCGCTGCGGCAGACCTACGACCACATCGCTGCCCGCCTGGGCGGGGACAAGGCCGCCTCTCGCTACATCGAGGCGACGATGGACGTGCAGGCCAGCGCCAACTTCCATTACCGCCCGACCTGGGACCCGGAACACGAGATCTTCGACCCCTCGCGCACGAAGATCACGATGAAGGACTGGTACGCCTTCAAGGATCCGCGCCAGCTCTACTACGGTACCTACACCCAGGCCCGCGCGCGCATGCAGGAGACGGCGGAGGCGGACTTCGACTTCGTCGAGACCCGCGGGCTGGCCGAAGGTTTTGACGACGCAGCGCGCCGCACCGCGCTGGATTTCTACGTGCCGCTGCGCCATGTGGCCTGGGGCGCGAACATGAACGGCGCCTCCATGTGCGCCTACGGTTACGGCACCGCCATCACCCAGCCCTGCCTGTACGCCGGCATGGACCAGCTGGGCATCGCCCAGTACCTCACCCGGCTGGGCCTGCTGATGGGCCAGAGTGGTGACCTGGAGGCCGGCAAGCAGGCCTGGCTGGAAGCGCCGGCCTGGCAGGGTCTGCGCCGCTATGTCGAGGACACCTTCGTGCTGAAGGACTGGTTCGAGCTCTACGTGGCGCAGAACGTGGTGCTCGACGGCCTGCTCTTCGCGCTGGCCTACGGCGAGGTGGACCGGGCCCTGAATGCCAAAGCCGGCCCGACGGTGTCGATGCTCACGCGCTTCCAGGCCGAGTGGTTCCAGGACCACTGCAAGTGGGTGGATGCGGTGCTCAAGACCGCGGCGGCCGAAAACCCGGAGAACAAGGCCCTGCTGCAGCAGTGGATCGCCGCCTGGCGCGCCCCTGCCGACGAGGCGCTGGCACCGCTGGCCAGCCTGGCGCTGGGCGACGGCGCAGCGGCGGCCATGGAGCGGGTGAATGCCCTGCTGAACGCCCGCCTGGCCAAGGCCGGTCTGGCCGCCGCCTGACCCGATCCAACCTCACGGAGCAAACCGAATGTCGAACGTTTTCATTGCGTTCCAGAAGAACGAGGAAAGCCGCTGCATCGTCGAGGCCATCCTGGCCGACAACCCCGATGCGGTGATCAACGAACAACCCGCCATGGTCAAGGTCGACGTGCCCGGCCGGCTGGTGATCCGCCGCGAGACGGTGGAAGAGCAGATGGGCCGCGACTTTGACCTGCAGGAACTGCACGTCAACCTGATCACGATGTCCGGTCACGTGGACGAGACCGACGACGAGTTCGCCCTTTCCTGGAAGAACTGAGGAGACACCCATGGACATGAAAGTCAGCAAGAAGCTGGGCCTGAAGGAACGCTACAACCTGATGACCCGGGACCTGGCGTGGACGCCCACCTACCAGGCCGTGCAGGACGTGTACCCCTACGTTGAGTACGAGGGCATCAAGATCCACGACTGGGACAAGTTCGAGGATCCCTTCCGCATGACGATGGACGCCTACTGGAAGTACCAGGCGGAGAAGGAGAAGAAGCTCTACGCGATCATCGACGCGTTCAACCAGAACAACGGCCACCTCGGGCTGACCGATGCGCGCTACATCAACTCGCTCAAGCTGTTCCTGACGGGTGTGTCGCCGCTGGAGTACATGGCGCACCGCGGCTTCGCGCATGTCGGCCGCGCCTTCCCCGGCGCCGGCCCGCGTGTGGCCTGCCTGATGCAGAGCCTGGACGAGATCCGCCACTCCCAGACGCAGATCCACAGCCTGTCGAACTACAACAAGTTCTACAACGGCTTCCAGAACTGGCGCCACCAGCACGATCGGGTCTGGTACCTGTCGGTGCCCAAGTCGTTCTTCGACGACGCGATCACGGCAGGGCCCTTCGAGTACATGATCGCGATCGGCTTCGCGTTCGAGTACGTGCTGACCAACCTGCTGTTCGTGCCCTTCATCTCGGGAGCGGCCTACAACGGCGACATGGGGGCGATGGCCTTCGGCTTCTCGGCGCAGTCCGACGAGTCGCGCCACATGACGCTGGGCCTGGAGATCATCAAGTTCATCCTGGAACAGGACCCGGACAACCTGCCGATCGTGCAGGCCTGGATCGACAAGTGGTTCTGGCGCGGCTACCGGGTGCTCACCCTGGTGGCGATGATGATGGACTACATGCTCCCGAAGAAGGTCATGAGCTGGAAGGAGGCCTGGGAGATCTACGCCGAGCAGAACGGCGGGGCGCTGTTCGCCGACCTGGCGCGTTACGGCATCAAGGTGCCCAAGGGCTGGGAGCAGGCCTGCAAGGACAAGGAGCACCTGTCGCACCAGGCCTGGGCGGTGTTCTACAACTACGGCGCGGCCGCGCCCTTCCACACCTGGGCGCCCAGCGAGAAGGACATGGAGTGGCTGTCGGCCAAGTACCCCGACACCTTCGACAAGTACTACCGCCCGCGCTACGAGCACTGGGCCAAGGAGGCTGCGGAGGGCCGTCGGTTCTACAACACGACGCTGCCGATGCTCTGCCAGACCTGCCAGGTCCCGATGTTCTTCACCGAGCCGGACGATCCCACCCAGATCGCCTACCGGGAGAGCACCTACCACGGCATGAAATACCACACCTGCTCGGACGGCTGCAAGGCGATCTTCGACAACGAGCCGGAGAAGTACATCCAGAGCTGGTTGCCGGTGCAGCAGATCTACCAGGGCAACTGCTTCACGCCGGAGGCCAACCCCGGTGCACCGGACTTCAACCCGCTGATGGAAGTGCTGAAGTGGTACCGCATGGAGTTCGGCCGCGACAACCTCGACTACGAGGGTTCGCCCGACCAGAAGAACTTCAACGCCTGGAAGCAGGCGGCCACCGGCAACTGAGCCGCTCTTCCTGCCGACCCCTGTCCACCCGCGGTGGCCGGACGCTGACAGGCGTTCCGGCACCCGCCGATTTCACGGAGACATTCCATGGCTGTGACTGCCATCGGCAAATACGAATTTGCCCCCAAGGATCCCGTCGAGAAGTTTCCCGCCCCGCTGCTGTTCGTCGGCTGGGAGGATCACCTGATGTTCTGCGCGCCCTTTGCGGTGCCCTTCCCGCCCACGTTGAAGTTCGGCGACATGTGCCGCGGCGCCTTTCCGGGCATCTTTGGCGCCCACCCGGAGTTCGCCCAGATCGACTGGGACCGCGCCGAGTGGTTCAAGTCCGGCCAGCCCTGGCAACCTGACCACGACAAGAGCCTGGCCGAAAACGGCCTGGGTCACAAGGACGTGATCCGCTTCCGCACGCCCGGGCTGACGGGCTTCCAGGGCTCCTGCAGCTGAGGCCTCTGGCTTGAGCCCCTACCCCCTCGTGGGGGAGGGGTTGGGGAGGGGGCAGCGCAGGCCCGGCTCTCGACCAGGAATCCTGCCCTCACCCCCTGCCCCTCTCCCAAAAGATGGGAGAGGGGAGAAGACATCACCACCACTTGCCATGTCCTATTCGCTGACCATCGAACCGCTCGGCCAGACCCTGGAGGTCGAGGAGGGCCAGACCATCCTCGACGCCGCGCTGCGCGCCGGCATCTACCTGCCGCATGCCTGCTGCCACGGGCTCTGCGCCACCTGCAAGGTGAGCGTCACCGACGGCGAGATCGACCATGGCGAGGCCTCCAACTTCGCGCTGATGGACTATGAGCGCGAGGAAGGTCAGTGCCTGGCCTGTTGTGCGACGCTGCAGTCCGATGTCGTGATCGAAGCCGAGATCGAAGCCGACGACGACGCCCGCAACCTGCCGGTGCGCGACTTCCCCGGCACGGTCAACCGCATCGAGGCGCTCACGCCCACCATCAAGGGCCTGTGGATCACGCTGGACGAGCCGATGGACTTCCAGGCCGGCCAGTACATCAACCTGGAGCTGCCTTCAGGACAAGGGTCCAGGGCCTTCTCGCTGGCCAACGCACCGCAGCAGGCCGTTGAGGTCGAGCTGAACATCCGCCTCGTGCCGGGCGGGCAGGCCACCACCTGGGTGCACCAGTCGCTGAAGGTGGGTGACCGGGTGAAGCTGGCGGGGCCCTACGGGCGCTTCTTCGTGCGCAAGTCGGCCGGCATGCCCTCGCTGTTCCTGGCCGGCGGCTCCGGGCTGTCGAGCCCCAAGTCGATGATCCTGGACCTGCTCGCCGAGGGTTCCACACTGCCGATGACCCTGGTCTACGGTGCACGCAACCGCGCCGAGCTCTACGACCACGACTTGTTCGTGAAGCTGGCGGCGGAGAACGCGACCTTCACCTACGTGCCGGCGCTGTCGGACGAGCCGGCCGACTCCGGCTGGTCGGGCTTCCGGGGTTTTGTGCACGACGCCGCCAAGGCGCACTTCGACAACGACTTCCGCGGCCGCAAGGCCTACCTCTGCGGCCCGCCGATCATGATCGATGCCTGCATCACCACGCTGATGCAGGGCCGGCTGTTCGAGCGCGACATCTACACCGAGAAGTTCATCTCGGCCGCCGATGCCGCCCAGCAGATGCGCAGCCCCCTGTTCAAACGGATCTGACACCTTTCGCCGACGGGTTGCGCGCAAAGTCATGCACCACCTCCAGGAAGGCCGCCAGCACCGGCGACGCGTCGCCGCGCCGATACAGGCAGCTCAGCTCCACGCTGCGCAGGTGGCGGCTGGCCAGCGGGCGGAAGGCCACCCCCGGCAACCGCAGGCTGGTGGCCGACTGCGTCGTGATCGCCAGGCCGAAACCGCTGGCCACCAGCGCCACGGCGGTGAGCACGTCCTCCACCTCCTGTTCGACGCGCAGGGCAACCGCTTCGGCGCGGAAGGCCTCGACGATCTCCTGCGCCAGCCCCCGCATCGGGATGTTGGGGTAGAGGATCATCGGCAGCCCGTCGAGTTCGCTCAGCGGGATGCTGGGCCGCACCGCCAGCGGGTGTCCGTCGGGCATCGCTACCACCAGCGGTTCGCGCAGGATGGGTTCGATGACCAACCCGTCCTCCTGCGGCACCAGGCGGTTGAAGCCCACCGACAGGCGCCGCTCGTGCAGGGCCTGCAGCTGCTCGGCCTTGGTGAGGTTGTGCAGCTTGATCTTCACCTCCGGGCGCTCGGCGTGGAAACGCGCCAGCATGCGCGGGATCACGTCCAGCACGCCGGAGCCGAACAGGCCCACGTCGAGCTGGCCGATCAGCCCCTGGCCGGCCCGTTTGGTGCGATCGCGGGCGCGCTGCGCCAGGGCGAGCAGGTTGGGCACCTCGTCGAGCAGGGTCTGGCCGGCTTCGGTCAGCTCCACCCCCTTGGGTGTGCGCAGGAAGAGCACGGTGTCGAGTTCCTCCTCCAACGCCCTGATCTGCCGCGACAGCGGCGGCTGGGCCATGTGCAGCCGTTCGGCGGCGCGGCCGAAGTTGCGTTCCTCCGCCACGGCGAGGAAGTAGCGCATGTCGCGAAGGTCCATCTCGATCGCTCCGCCGGCCAGCTTGCCGGGCGTCAATTCAATACCGAGATGGTATCGACATTGCCCAATCCGGTATTGGACAGTATCGACTGCGGGTTCCATCATGCCGGCCACTCACCCACTTTGACCGCACCGAACGAGCTGGCGGCACCCTGGGATGGGATCGACGAGGAGACAGGTTGTGGTTCGGTTTGATGTCCTGATCGAAGACACCGGTGAAACCTACCGCTGCGCCGAGACACGCTCGCTGCTGGAGGGCATGGAAGCCCTCGGCCGCAAGGGCATCCCGGTGGGCTGCCGCAACGGCGGCTGCGGTGTGTGCAAGGTGCAGGTCACCAGCGGCAGCTACGTGTCGCGGGTGATGAGCCGGGAGCACGTGAGCGAGGATGACGAACGCGAAGGCCGGGTGCTGGCCTGCCGCGTGCGCCCCTGCAGCGATGTGCACCTGACGGTGATCGGAAAGATGAAAAAGAGCGTCGTCCGCAGGGTTGAGACGGCCGACGCCCCCACTTCCCACTCAACCTGATCTGATCAAGAAGGAGACCGAAATGGCAATGACTGGTGTGCTGCGTCCGGGCCACGCGGTGGTGCGTGTGCTGGACCTGGACGAGTCGGTGAAGTTCTACACCGACGTGATGGGACTGAAGGAAACCGGGCGCGACAACTCGGGCCGCGTCTACTTCAAGTGCAACGATGAACGCGACCACAACAGCTTCATCATCCGCAAGGCCGACCGCGCGGGCATGGACTGCTTCGGCTTCAAGGTGGCCGGCCAGGCCGCCCTCGCGGAACTGGAAGGCAACCTGCGCAACCTCGGCGTGACCACCGAGCGCGTGGCCGCCGGCGAGATGCTGGAAACCGGCGAGCGCGTGCGCTTCAAGGTGCCCACCGGCCACACCATCGAGCTCTACGCCGAGAAGAGCGACGTGGGCAATGGCCTGGGTTATGTCGACCCGGAGGCCTGGCTGGAGAACCAGAAGGGCATCAACCCGGTGCGCATGGACCACTGCCTGATGTATGGCGGCGACATCGACGGCACCCGCAAGATCTTCGAAGAGGCCCTGGGCTTCTCGCTGGTCGAGCGCGTCAAGCTCGAGGACGGCACCACCGACCTGGCCACCTGGCTGACCTGCTCGCACAAGGCGCACGACATCGCGATGGTGCGCCATGCCGAGGACGACAAGCTGCACCACGTCAGCTTCCTGCTCGACACCTGGGAGCAGGTGCTGCGTGCGGCGGACATCATGTCGATGCACCGCGTGTCGATCGACATCGGCCCGACCCGCCACGGCATCACCCGCGGCACGACGATCTACTTCTTCGATCCGTCGGGCAACCGCATGGAGACCTTCTGCGGCGGCTACCAGTGGTATCCGGACATGCAGCCGACCACCTGGACCTGGGAGGAAGTGGGCCGCGGGATCTTCTATCACGACCGCAAGCTGAATCCGACGTTCCTGAGTGTCGTGACCTGACCCCCCGAGCGGCTCACGCCGCTCCCCCCTCAAAGGGGGGCAATGCGAGTGGACCGGCGCAGCCGGATCCACCGCATCCGCTCACGGGGGCCGTTGGCCCCCATCGTGTGTCTTCTCCTTTGCCGAGGTTGCTTCATGTCCCAACACAGCATTGCGAACCGCTGCATCACTGCAGCTGCCGCCGCAGCAGCGACACAGGCCGCCGTGGCGAAGGCGGAGGCCCTGGGCATACGCATCAACGTGGCCGTCACCGATGCTTCGGGCACGTTGATGGGGTTCTTGCGCATGCCCGGGGCCTTCCTGCATTCGATCGACATTGCCATCGACAAGGCCTACACCGCGGCGAGTTTCGGGTTCCCGACTTCGGCGTGGGGCGCTGCGCTGGCCAATGACGAGCTGCTGCGCGCGGGCCTGAACGCCCGGCCGCGGCTGGTGCTTTTCGGTGGCGGCCTGCCCGTCGTCGAGGGTGGCGAGCGCATCGGCGGCATCGGCGTGTCCGGCGGCTCTGCCGAGCAGGACGAGGTCTGCGCTGCCGCGGGGCTGGCGGCGCTGGGCCTGGTCTGATCGCCTGCCGGACCGGGCTCTGAAAACGATCATCATCGTCGCGTGCAACTTCTGACAACGCCATTCACGCCACATCTGCCATGAAACAGTTCCTGAACTTCATCAACGGCGAGTTCGTCGCCACCGGCAAGACCTTCGAGGACCGCAACCCGGCCACCAACGAGGTGGTCGGCCTGGTGCACGAGGCGGGCCAGGCCGAGGTGGACGCCGCGGTGGCCGCCGGCCGGGCGGCGCTGAAGGGCGAGTGGGGCAAGATGAGCGTGGTCCGGCGCGCCGAACTGCTGCACGCGGTGGCCGACGAAATCAACCGCCGTTTTGACGACTTCCTGGCCGCCGAGCTGGCCGACACCGGCAAGCCGCGCAGCCTTGCCAGCCACATCGACATCCCGCGCGGCGCGGCCAACTTCAAGGTCTTTGCGGACATCGTCAAGAACGTGCCGACCGAGAGCTTCCAGATGACCACGCCGGACGGCGGCACCGCCATCAGCTACGGCGTGCGCACCCCGCTGGGCGTGCTGGGTGTGATCTGCCCCTGGAACCTGCCGCTGCTGCTGATGACCTGGAAGGTCGGCCCGGCGCTGGCCTGCGGCAACACGGTGATCGTCAAGCCCAGCGAGGAAACCCCCGCCACCGCCACGCTGCTGGGCGAGGTGATGAACGCGGTGGGCATCCCCAAGGGTGTGTACCAGGTGCTGCACGGCTTCGGCCCCGGCTCGGCGGGTGAGTTCATCACCAAACACCCGGGCGTGTCGGGCATCACCTTCACCGGCGAGACGCGCACCGGCGAGGCCATCATGGCCGCGGCCGCCAAGGGCGTGCGCCCGGTGAGCTTCGAGCTGGGGGGCAAGAACGCCGGCATCGTCTTTGCCGATGCGGACTTCGACAAGGCGGTGGCCGGCATCACCCGCAGCGCCTTCGAGAACTGCGGCCAGGTGTGTCTCGGCACCGAGCGCGTCTATGTGCAGCGCCCGATCTTCGACAGGTTCGTCGCCGCACTGAAGGAAAAGGCCGAGGGCCTGAAGGTCGGCGGCCCCGACACCCCGGGCGTCGGCCTGGGCCCGCTGATCTCGGCCGAACACCGGGCCAAGGTGCTGAGCTACTACGCCAAGGCCCGGGAGGCCGGCGCCAACGTCGTCACCGGTGGCGGTACGCCCCCGATGGAAGGCGAATACGCCAACGGCCACTTCGTGCAGCCCACCATCTGGACCGGCCTGCCCGAGAGCGCCGCGGTGATCCGCGAGGAGATCTTCGGCCCCTGCTGCCACATCGCCCCCTTCGACACAGAGGAAGAGGCGGTTGCCCTGGCCAACGCCACCGACTACGGCCTGGCCACCACGGTCTGGACCCGCGACATCGGCACCGCCACCCGCGTGGCCAACGCCATCGAGGTGGGCCTGTGCTGGGTCAACAGCTGGTTCCTGCGCGACCTGCGCACCGCTTTCGGCGGCGCCAAGGCCTCGGGCATTGGCCGCGAAGGCGGTGTGCATTCGCTCGAGTTCTATACCGAGCTGCGCAACGTGATGATCAAGATTTGAGGGGACAGGTGGTGCCGGCAGCAGCAGCCCTCACCCCCGGCCCCTCTCCCAAGATGGGAGAGGGGAGGAAGGCAGGAGCGCTCCTCCCTGAGCCCCTCCCCCTTCATGGGGGAGGGGTTGGGGTGTGGGCTCGAGAAAGGCAGGCCGCCTCTCTCGATGCCTCCTCGATCCTGCGCAGCACACCCTCAGGATCCTGATTCCACTCCTGGTTCCAAAAGCGCATCACCCTGAACCCCTGGCTCTCGAACCACGCATCGCGCAAAGCATCATGTTCCCGATTCGACCCGTGATGACTCCCATCCAGCTCGACCACGAGCCGGATGCGAAAGCACACGAAGTCGGCGATGTAGCGGCCGATGGGAGCCTGACGCCGGAATCGCAGTCCTGCGCAGCGTTTGTCGCGCAGACGAGCCCACAACGCCAGCTCTTCCGAGGTCATCGATTGCCTCAGCTCGCGGGCTCGCTGCCCGGCCCAGGTCGTCAGCTCAGTTCGTTTCATGCGATGGCAATGTTCGATCGCACAGGCTCAAGAAGGGCTCCCTTCAAAGGGGGCCTGGCGCAGCCGGCTTGCCTCGCCCAACCCTGAAGAAAGCACCACTCTATGGATGCACAGACCATCGAACGCTACGGCGACGAGCTCTACCAATCCCTGCTCAGTCGCATCCCGGTGGAGCCGCTCACCAACCGCGAATCCGACATCACCGTCGCCGACGCCTACCAGGTCCAGCTGCGCATGATCCAGCGCCGCCTGGATGCCGGCGAGCTCGTGGTCGGCAAGAAGATCGGCGTCACCAGCAAGGTGGTGATGGACATGCTGGGCGTGAACCAGCCCGACTTCGGCCACCTGCTCTCCGGCATGGTGTTCAACGAAGGCGAGCCGGTGGACACCAGCAAGCTGATCGCACCCAAGGCCGAGGCCGAAGTGGCCTTCATCCTGGCGCGTGACCTCACCGGCCCGGGCGTGACGGCCGCCGACGTGCTGCGTGCCACCGACTGCGTGATGCCCTGCTTCGAGATCGTCGATTCGCGCATCCGCGACTGGAAGATCAAGATCCAGGACACCGTGGCGGACAACGCCAGCTGCGGCGTGCTGACCCTGGGCGGCACCCGCCGCAGCCCGCGCGACCTGGACCTGGCGCTGGCCGGCATGGTGCTGGAGAAGAACGGCGAGATCATCTCCACCTCCTGCGGCGCCTCAGTGCAGGGCTCGCCGGTGAATGCGGTGGCCTGGCTGGCCAACACGCTGGGTGCGTTGGGCATCACGCTGAAGGCCGGCGACATCATCCTGTCGGGCTCGCAGTCGCCGCTGGTACCGGTGAAGGCCGGCGACAGCCTGCACGCCAGCGTCGGCGGGCTCGGCAGCACCTCTGTGCGCTTTATTTGAACCTCGACGCAAGCGCTGCCCGTCCGCGCGTGGCGCGTCGTCATTCCCGCGGGGGGAATCCAGTGAGCCCCTTGCCAACTGCCCCATGCTCCCGCGAAGGCGGGCCAGTGAGCCGCTGCAACGCCATTGCCAACGACCCCATCGTCATTCCCGCGAAGGCGGGAATCCAGCCGTCGCTGCCGAACTTGAACATCCCTGGATTCCCGCCTGCGCGGGAATGACGACCCCACCCGATTCATGCCCGGAGGCCCCATGCCCCTTGACCGCAACACCATTGAACAGCTGGCCGCCCACCTGGAATCGGCCGAGCTGGAGGCGCGCGACGTCACCAAGATCACCGACGACTACCCGCAGATGGACTGGGCCGACGCCTACGACATCCAGGACGAGATCCGCCGCCGCAAGGAAGCGCGCGGCCACAAGACGGTGGGCCTGAAGGCCGGCCTGACCTCGTTCGCGAAGATGAAGCAGATGGGCGTGGAGGTGCCCTGCTTCGGCTTCGTGTCCGACTACATGGCCCGCCCGGACGGCGGCGAGATCCGGACCTCGGAGCTGATCCATCCGAAGGTGGAGGCCGAGATCTGCATCGTCACCAAGGCGCCGCTGCGCGGCCCGGGCTGCCACGTCGGCGCGGTGATGGCGGCGATCGACTTCGTCATCCCGGCGGTGGAGATCATCGACAGCCGCTACCGCGACTTCAAGTTCGACCTGAAGAGCGTCATTGCCGACAACACCTCGGCCTCGCGCTTCGTCATCGGCGGGCGCTCGCGCAATGTCGAGGAGCTGGACCTGCGCACACTGGGCGTGGTGCTGGAGAAGAACGGCCAGATCATGGCCATGGCCGCCGGCGCCGCGGTGCTGGGCCACCCGGCCGCTGCGGTGGCGATGATGGCCAACCACCTGGGCGCGCGCGGCCAGGAGATCCCGGCGGGCAGCTTCATCATGACCGGCGGCGTGACCGAGGCGATCGCGGTGCAGGCCGGCGACAGCGTCAACGTGCGCTTCCAGGACCTGGGCAGCGTCTCGATGCGCTTCATTTGAGCCCCCACGCTCCCTGGCGGTCGCTGCCCCCCGAGGGGGCTCTTGCAGCGGACCGGCCGAGCCGGATCCGCGCAAGCGGCTTGATGAATACGACGTCGTTGGAATCGACCTGCGCCCCATGAACTCCCCTGAAATCGCCCGGCGCGTGCGCACCGGCACCTTCGAGACCAACTGCCACGATGTCGGCCACTCGGCGACCGGCCAACCGCCGGTGCTGCTGGTGCATGGCTCCGGCCCGGGCGTCAGTGCCTGGGCGAACTGGCGGCTGGTGATGCCCGAGCTCGCCAAGTCCCGGCGTGTGCTGGCACCCGACATGGTCGGCTTCGGCTTCACGGACCGGCCGGCGGGGCAGGTCTACTCGATGGACGCCTGGGTGCAGCAGGCGCTGGACCTGCTGGATGCGCTGGGCGTGCCGCAGGTCGACCTGGTCGGCAACTCCTTCGGCGGCGCGCTGGCGCTGGCGCTGGCGATCCGTGCGCCGCAGCGCGTGCGCCGGCTGGTGCTGATGGGCAGCGTCGGCGTGCCTTTCGCGATCACGCCGGGGCTGGATGCAGTGTGGGGTTACCAGCCCTCGCTGGCGGCCATGAAGGGGCTGCTGGACATCTTTGCCTACAACCGCGCGCTGGTCACCGACGAGCTGGCCGAGCTGCGCTACCAGGCCAGCATCCGACCGGGTTTCCAGGAGTCGTTCTCGGCCATGTTCCCCGCCCCGCGCCAGCGCTGGGTGGACGCGATGGCCAGCGCCGAGGCCAACATCCGCGCCCTGCCGCAGGAGACGCTGGTGATCCACGGCCGCGAGGACCGGGTGATCCCGCTGCAGAACTCGCTGACGCTGGCCGACTGGATTCCCAACAGCCAGCTGCACGTCTTCGGCCACTGCGGCCACTGGACGCAGATCGAGCACGCCGGCCGCTTCGCGCGGCTGGTCGCCGACTTCCTGGCCGAGGCGGACGCGCAGTCATGACTCACCGGGTCCCCACCCCTGCGAGCGGGCCGAGCGCCGGGCCGCTCCCAAGCCGGCCCGCCATCCCCTCGGGAGATCGGCCGACGTACCCGTCGGACGAGGGGCTCACATGACGCCGGTCACGGTTCTGGTGACCCGCCGCGTCAAGGCCGGCCACGAGGCCGCCTTCGAGGCGGCGACGGCGCAGATGATCGCCGCAGCGGCCACCTTCCCGGGCCACCTCGGTGGGCACCTGGTCCGCCCGGGCGAGGACGCCAGCGGGGATGGCCTGGAGGACAGCAACCTCTACCACGTCATCTTCGCCTACGACACCGCCGAGCACCTCGCCGCCTGGCAGTCCTCGCCGGTGCGCTCGCTGGGGCTGACTGCGGTGGCACCGCACACCGAGGGTGAGCAGCAGCTGCGCCAGCTCACCGGCCTGGCGCACTGGTTCGTCGAGCCCAAGGGGCCGAAGCTGACCCCGCCGCCACGCTGGAAGGTGGCCGTGGTCACCTGGCTGGGCATCTTCCCGACGGTGCTTTTTCTCTTCCTTACCGTCGCGCCGCTGATGGCCGACTGGCCGCTGCTGCCGCGCACGATGGTGATCACCGCCCTGGTGGTGCTGATCATGACCTGGGGCGTCGCACCGCGGCTGACGCAGTGGCTCAAGCCCTGGCTGCATCCGGCCTCCCAAACCGACCTGAACCCATGGACCTGCAACTCAAAGGCAAGCGCGCACTGGTGACCGGCTCCACCGCCGGCATCGGCTTTGCGATCGCGAAGGCCCTGGCCGCCGAAGGCGCCGCGGTCGTCATCAACGGCCGCGCGGCCGACCGCGTCGAGGCGGCACTGGCGCAGCTGCGCGAGGCCTGCCCCGGCGCCGAGCTGAGCGGCGTCACCGCCGACCTGGCCACGGCACAGGGCTGCGCCGCGCTGGTGGCGGCCTGCCCCGATGTGGACCTGCTGGTCAACAACCTGGGCATCTTCGACCCCAAGCCCTTCGAAGACATCCCGGACGCCGACTGGCTGCGTTTCTTCGAGACCAACGTGATGAGCGGCGTGCGCCTGTCGCGCGCCTACCTGGGTGCGATGAAGCGGCGCAACTGGGGCCGCATCGTCTTCATCTCCAGCGAGTCGGGCCTGTGCCCGCCCGCCGAGATGGTGCACTACGGCATGACCAAGTCGGCGCAGATCTCGGTGGCCCGCGGCCTGGCGGAAACGTGCACCGGCACCGGTGTCACGGTCAACAGCGTGCTGCCCGGCCCGACGCTGACCCAGGGCGCCGAGGACTTCTTCGCCACGCTGGCGCCGGCCAGGGCCAGACCTTCGACGAGGCGGCGCGCGACTTCTTCGCCCACGGCCGGCCCACCTCTCCTTGCTGCAGCGCTTCATCCAGCCACACGAGGTGGCCTCCATGGTCGCCTACGTCTGCAGCCCGCTGGCCGCGGCCACCCAGGGCGCGGCCCTGCGGGTCGAAGGCGGCGTGGTGCGCAGCCTCTGAACCTCCTTCTTCAAGCCTCTCGTTTCACAAGGACACTCCGATGAACAAAATCAAGTGCGCCCTGATCGGCCCCGGCAACATCGGCACCGACCTGCTGGCCAAGCTCCAGCGCAGCCCGGTGCTCGAGCCGGTGTGGATGGTGGGCATCGACCCCGAATCCGACGGCCTCAAACGCGCCCGCGAGATGGGCATCAAGACCACCGCCGAGGGCGTGGACGGGCTCGTCCCGCACATGAAGGCCGACGGCGTGCAGATCGTCTTCGACGCCACCTCGGCCTACGTGCACGCCGACAACTCGCGCAAGGTCAACGCCGAAGGCGCGCTGATGATCGACCTCACGCCCGCGGCCATCGGCCCCTACTGCGTGCCGCCGGTCAACCTGGCCGAACACGTCGGCAAGGGTGAGATGAACGTCAACATGGTCACCTGCGGTGGCCAGGCCACCATCCCGATGGTCGCAGCCGTCTCCCGCGTGCAGCCGGTGGCCTATGGCGAGATCGTCGCCACCGTGTCCAGCCGCTCGGTCGGCCCCGGCACCCGCAAGAACATCGACGAGTTCACCCGCACCACCGCGGGCGCGGTCGAGCGCGTGGGCGGCGCCAAAAAGGGCAAGGCCATCATCATCATCAACCCGGCCGAGCCGCCGCTGATCATGCGCGACACGGTGCACTGCCTCGTCGAAGGCGAGCCCGACCAGGCCGCCATCACCGAAAGCATCCACGCCATGATCCGCGAGGTGCAGAAGTACGTGCCGGGCTACAAGCTGGTCAACGGACCGGTCTTCGACGGCCAGCGCGTGAGCGTCTACATGGAGGTCGAAGGCCTGGGCGACTACCTGCCCAAGTACGCCGGCAACCTGGACATCATGACCGCCGCCGCCGCCCGCACCGCCGAGATGTTCGCCGAGGAAATCCTCGCCGGGCGCCTCACCCTGCAACCCGTGGCGGCCTCCTGCCACCGCAGCCTCACCACGACCCCCGGCCCTCTCCCAAGATGGGAGAGGGAGGAGATGGCAGGAGCACCTGAGATGAATTTGACTGGCAAGAAGATCACCCTGCACGACATGACCCTGCGGGACGGCATGCACCCCAAGCGCCACCTCATGTCGCTCGACCAGATGAAGTCCATCGCCTGCGGCCTGGACGCCGCGGGCGTGCCGCTGATCGAAGTCACCCATGGCGACGGCCTGGGCGGCAGCTCGGTCAACTACGGCTTCCCGGCGCACACCGACGAGGAGTACCTCGGCGCCGTCATCCCGCTGATGAAGCAGGCCAAGGTCAGTGCGCTGCTGCTGCCGGGCATCGGCACCGTCGACCACCTGAAGATGGCGCATGGCCTGGGCGTCAACACGATCCGCGTGGCCACCCACTGCACCGAGGCGGATGTGTCCGAACAGCACATCACCTTCGCACGCAAGTTGGGCATGGACACCGTGGGCTTCCTGATGATGGCCCACATGGCCGGCGCGGAAAAGCTGGTCAGCCAGGCCAGGCTGATGGAGAGCTACGGCGCCAACTGCATCTACGTCACCGACTCGGCCGGCTACCTGCTGCCCGACGGCGTCAAGGAGCGCCTCACCGCCGTGCGTGAAGCCCTGAAGCCGGAGACTGAACTGGGCTTCCACGGCCACCACAACCTGGCCATGGGCGTGGCCAACAGCATCGCTGCGATCGAGTGCGGTGCCACCCGCATCGACGCTGCAGCAGCCGGCCTGGGCGCCGGTGCCGGCAACACGCCGATGGAGGTGCTGGTTGCGGTGCTGGACCGCATGGGCGCACAGACCGGCGTGGACGTCTGGAAGATCCAGGACGTGGCCGAGGACCTGGTGTTCCCGATCATGGACTTCCCGATCCGAATCGACCGCGATGCGCTGACGCTGGGCTATGCGGGCGTGTACGGCAGCTTCCTGCTGTTCGCCAAACGCGCGGGCGCCAAGTACGGCATCCCGGCGCGCGACATCCTGGTCGAGCTGGGCCGCAAGAAGATGGTGGGCGGCCAGGAGGACATGATCGAAGACACCGCGATGACGATGGCGCGCGAGCGTGGGTTGAAGGTGAACTGAAGACTGAAGAACGGACCGGACATGACACAAGCACAACCTTCCCGCCGCCGCACCCTGATCGGCGCTGCCGTTGCCGCCCTGGCCTGGAGCCTGCCGGGCACCGGCCTGGCCGCCGACGCCTACCCGAGCAAGCCCATCAAGATCATCGTTCCCTTCGCCCCCGGCGGACCCACCGACATCATGGGCCGGGTGGTGGCCAAGATCCTCGGCGATGCCCTCAAGCAGACCGTGGTGGTCGAGAACAAGGCGGGCGCCGGTGGCAACCTGGGCACCGATGCGGTGGCCAAGTCCGCACCGGACGGCTACACCCTGGGCATCGGCGCCATCAGCAGCCTGGCCATCGCCCCGGGGCTGTATGCCAAGCTGCCCTATGACGTGGCCCGGGACATTGCCCCGATCACCATGGTCGGCATCGCCAAGGGCGCCATCCTGGCGCACCCCTCGGCACCCTTCAACGACCTGAAGGGCCTGATCGCCTACGCCCGCGCCAACCCCGGCAAGCTGAACTACGCCAGCTCCGGCATCGGCACGGCCAACCACCTGGCCGGTGAGTACCTGCAGTCGCTGGCCGGCATCGACCTGCAGCATGTGCCCTACAAGGGCACGGCCGCCGCGGTGCAGGACCTGCTGGCCGGCAACGTGCTGCTGAGTGTGGAGAGTTCGCTGACCAGCGCGGCCCAGCATGTGCAGTCCGGCAAGCTCAAGCCGATCGCGGTGACCTCGGCCACCCGCGCCAAGCTGCTGCCCAACGTGCCCACCGTGGCCGAGCAGGGCTTCCCGGGCTTCGACGTGCCGACCTGGTTCGGCCTGATCGCCCCGGCCGGCACGCCCAAGGACGTGATCGCCACGATCAACCGCGCGGTCACCGAGGGCCTGAAGTCGCCAGAGGCGATGGAGCGCTTCGCCCAGATCGGCGGCGAGACCCAGCCGACCACCCCGGAGCAGTTCGGCGCCACGATCCGCGAGGAGACGAAGCGCTGGGGCGCGGTGATCCAGCGCGCCAACATCAAGCCCGAGTGACCTGACCCGTGTTGCTCACACTCTGATCCGTCGCCAGGAGTCCCCCATGCCATTTGCACAGATCTACATGATCGAAGGCCGCACCCCGGAGCAGAAGAAGGCCGTCATCGAGAAGGTGACCCAGGCCCTGCACGAGGCCACCGACGCGAAGGTGGAAACCATCCGCGTCTGGATCCACGAGATGCCCAAGGAGAACTGGGGCATCGCGGGGGTGTCGGCCAAGGACCTGGGGCGCTGACCCCCGAGACCGCGTTGCCCTTGATCTGATCCCAACTTCTACAGGAGCCTGACCCGACCCGGATCCAGTGTTCGCGCGCGACCGTGCCCCGCGCGAATGTTTCGCCACGACAAGCACGGAAGGAGACAAGACAATGAACGACAAGACCACGGCCGCCCCCACGCAGGTCCGGCAGGACCAGCACGCCCCGGCCGAGTTCGACCGCCGCGCCGCCCTCAAGACCCTGGCCGGCTTGACGGTGGCCGGTGCCGGCGCCGTGCACGCGCCCTGGGTGCACGCCAACACCACCTTCAAGATCGGCTACGTCGCGCCGCAGACCGGCCCGCTGGCGGTGTTTGCCGAGCCGGACCCATTCACGCTCGCGGAGATCAAGAAGCTCACCGCCAACGGCATCAAGACCGGCGGCAAGACCTACGCGGTCGAGGTGATCTACAAGGACTCGCAGTCCAACTCCAGCCGCGCGGCCGAGGTCACCAACGAGCTGATCCTGAAGAACAAGGTCGACCTGGTGATCGCCGGCTGCACGCCCGAGACCACCAACCCGGTGGCCGACACCTGCGAGCTCAACGGCATGCCCTGTGTCACCAACGACACGCCCTGGCAGCCGCACTTCTTCGGCCGCGGCGGCGACCCGAAGAAGGGTTTCGAGTGGACCAACCACTTCTTCTGGGGCCTGGAGGACATCATCGGCGTGTTCACCAGCCTGTGGTCCCAGCTGCCCACCAACGGCGTGGTCGGCGCGCTCTGGCCCAACGATCCGGACGGCAACGCCTGGGGCGACCCGAAGATCGGTTTCCCCTCGGTGGCGGCGGCCAAGAAGCTCAAGTTCATCGACAAGGGCCGCTACCAGAGCCCGTCGGACGACTTCACCGCCTACATCACCGAGTTCAAGAAGGCTGGCTGCGAGATCGTCACCGGCGTGATGCCGCCGCCGGACTTCGGCAACTTCTGGGCCCAGGCGGCGCGCCAGGGCTTCAAGCCCAAGATCTGCACCGCCGCCAAGGCCACCGAGTTCCCCGCCGCGATCGCCGCCTTCGGCCCGCGTGCCGAGGGGCTGACGGTGGAGGTGTGGTGGTCGCCGGCGCACCCGTTCAAGAGCTCTCTGACCGGCCAGAGCTCGGCCGAGCTGGCGGCGGCCTACACCAAGGCCAGCGGCAAGCCCTGGTCGATGCCGCTGGGCTTCAAGCACTCGCTGTTCGAGGTGGCGCTGGCGGCACTGAAGGTCAGCGAGGGCAAGGGCGCCAAGGCGATCCGCGACGCGCTGCGTGCCACCCACCTCAACACCATCGTCGGCCCGGTGAACTTCAAGACCGGCCCGGTGCCGAGCATCAGCAAGACGCCGCTGGTGGCCGGCCAGTGGCAGAAGCGCGGCAGCGGCCTGGAGCTGGTGATCGTCGAGAACAGCCTCGCGCCCAACGTGCCGATCGCCAGCCCGCTCAAGCCATTGGCTTGAACAGGGCGCTCCCTCACCCCTACCCCTCTCCCACGAGGGGAGAGGGGAGAACGTGCTCCATGGGCGGAGTGCGATGGCGCACCTGACAAGGCGGAAGACGTGGCTTTACTTCAACTCGAATCGATCAGCCGCAGCTTCGGCTCGCTGAAGGTCACCGACGGGCTCACCCTGGCGGTCGCGCCCGGCGAGGCGCTGGGCATCATCGGGCCGAACGGTGCGGGCAAGACCACGCTGATGAACCTGATCGCGGGCGATCTGCCGGTGGATGCCGGCACGATCCGCTTCGACGGTCGGGACATCACCCAGCTGCCGGCGCCGCAACGCTGCCGCGCCGGCATCGCCCGCTCGTACCAGATCCCGCAGCCCTTCGTCGGGTTGACGGTGCTGGAGAACGTGCTGGTCGGCGCGGTGTTCGGCGCCGGGCATGGCGAGCGGGCGGCACGGGGGCTGGCGCTGCGTGCGCTGGAGCGCAGCGGGCTGGCGTCCAAGGCGAACCGGCTGGCCGGCTCGCTGCCGCTGCTGGACCGCAAGCGCCTGGAGCTGGCGCGTGCGCTGGCCACCGAGCCGAAGCTGCTGCTGCTCGACGAGATCGCCGGCGGCCTGACCGAGCATGAGGTGCACGAGCTGCTCGACACCATCCGCGCGATCCGCGCCGAGCGTGTGACGATCGTCTGGATCGAGCACATCGTGCATGCGCTGCTGGCCATCGTCGACCGGCTGGTGGCCCTCGACTTCGGCCTCATGATCACTCAGGGTGAACCGCATGCGGTGATGGCCGACCCCGCGGTGCGCGAGATCTACATGGGCATCGACGTCGAATGAGCGCCGCAAAACCACCGTTGTTGCAAGTGCAGGGCCTGTGCGCAGGCTACGGCGACTTCCAGGCGCTCTACGGGCTGGACTTCCATGTCGGCAGCGGTGAAGCGGTGGCGCTGATCGGCGCCAACGGCGCGGGCAAGACCACCTTCCTGCGTGCGCTGGCGGGCGTGTTGCCGCTGATGCAGGGCAGCGTGTCCCTCGCTGGCGAGGCGGTCTCCGGCTGGCCGGTGCATCGCATCGCCGAGGCGGGCGTGGCGATGGTGCCCGAGGGGCGCCGACTCTTCCCCAGCCTGACGGTGGAGGAGAACCTGCAGATGGGCGCCTACACCCGCCGGCCCGGGCCCTGGACCATCGAACGTGTGGTGGCGCTGTTCCCCATCCTGGGCGAGTTCCGCCACCGCGCGGCCACTGAGTTGTCGGGCGGCCAGCAGCAGATGGTGGCGCTGGGCCGCGCGCTGATGGCCAACCCGCGCCTGCTGCTCATCGACGAGCTGTCGCTGGGCCTGGCGCCGGTGATCGTGCGCGACATCTACCGCGTGCTGCCGCAGATCCGCGCCGAGGGCCTGTCGGTGCTGCTGGTCGAGCAGGACGTGGGCCAGGCGCTGAAGGTGGCCGACCGCGTGGTCTGCCTGCAGGAGGGCCGGGTGTCGCTGGAAGGCTCACCTGCGGACCTCACGCGAGAGCAAATCTCCCGCGCCTACTTCGGCGTCTGAACCAGGAGCCGCCATGGCTGAGTGGATCAATACCCTTGTGCAGGGCATGCTGCTGGGCGGGCTGTATGCCATGTTCGCGGCCGGCCTGTCGCTGTCCTTCGGCGTGATGCGCATGATCAACATCGCCCACGGCGACATGATCGTCTTCGGCGCCTATGCGATCGTCGTGGCCACCTCCATGCTCGGCCTGCCGCTGCCCCTGGGCATGCTGCTGGTGGTGCCCGGCGTGGCGCTGGTGGGCTACGCGGCGCAGCGCTGGGTGTTCAACCGCACGCTGGGCGACGACATCCTGCGCCCGCTGGTGCTGACCTTCGGGCTGTCCATCGTCATCCGCAACAGCCTGCAGGTGGCGTTCTCGGCCGACGTGCGCGGGCTGGACATCGGCGAGCTCGGCACCGCCACCTGGGACCTCGGCGGCGGCATCGCCATCGGTGCGCTGCCGGCGCTGGTGATGGCCGCGGGCGTGGCCAGCATTGCCGTGGTGCAGTGGCTGTTCCGGCACACCCGCACCGGCCGGGCCTTTCGCGCCACGTCGGACGACCCGGGCACCGCGCAGCTGATGGGCGTCCACCGCGACCACCTCTATGCCCTGGCGATGGCGGTGGCCAGCGCGGTGGTGGCGCTGGCGGGCATCTTCCTGATCATGCGGACCACCATCGCCCCGGGCGACGGGCCGATGCGGCTGCTCTACTCCTTCGAGGCGGTGATCATGGGCGGCCTCGGCTCGCTCTGGGGCACGCTGGCCGGCGGCATCCTGCTCGGCGTGGCTCAGGCCGTCGGCGCCCGGCTCGACCCCGGCTGGGGCGTGCTGGCTGGCCACCTGACCTTCCTCGCCGTGCTGCTGCTACGGCCCCAGGGCCTGTTCCCCAAGACCCGCGACCGATGAGCACACCGTCCATGGCCACCCCACCCCCTGCCGCCACGATGTCCGACTTCGCCGCCAGCCCGGTGGTCACCGAAGGCGGCCGGGCTGCCCGCACCGCCGCCGTGCTGGCGCTGTTCGCCGTTGCGGCGGTGGTCAGCCTGCCCTGGTGGGGCGAGCGCGCCCACATGCACCTGGCCACCGAGTTCTTCTACGTGCTGGCGCTGGCGCAGATGTGGAACCTGCTGGCCGGCTACGGCGGCCTGCTGTCGGTGGGGCAGCAGGCCTTCGTCGGCATCGGCGCCTACTGCCTCGTGCTGCTGGGGCTGCACGGCGGGCTGAACGCCTTCCTCGTCATCCCGCTGGCGGGCGTGGCCGGTGCGGTGATGGGGGCGCTGGTGGCGCCGCTGGTGTTCCGCTTGCGGGGCGCGCACTTCGCCGTGGGCACCTGGGTGATCGCCGAGGTGCTGCGCATCCTCACCGCCAACCTGCCCTTCGTCAGCGGCGGCTCGGGCGTTTCGGTGGCGCGCACCGTGGCCGGCATGGGCGCCGAGCAGCGCATGTCCATCACGCTGTGGATCGCGCTGGCGCTGGGTGTGGGCGCCACGCTGGCGGTGTATGCGCTGCTGCGCTCGCGCTGGGGCCTGGCGCTGGTGGCGGTGCGCGACAGCGAACGTGCCTCGCAGAGCCTGGGCATCGACCCGCAGCGCCTGAAGTGGCTGGTCTGGATCGCCGCGGCCGCCGGCTGCGCGATGGTCGGCGCGCTGATCTTCACGATGAAGCTGCGCGTCTCGCCGGACGCCGCCTACTCGCTCGACTGGACCACCACCATGCTCTTCGTCGTGGTCATCGGCGGCATCGGCACGCTGGAAGGGCCGATCGTCGGCACCGTCGTCTACTTTCTGCTGCGCGAGTGGCTGTCCGACCTGGGCGAGGGCTACCTCATCCTGCTGGGCGCACTGACCATGGCGGTGATGCTCTTCGCCAAGGGCGGCCTGTGGGGCCTGGTGACGCGGCGCTGGGATGTGCAGCTGTTTCCGGTGCAGCGGCGGGTCAAAGCGGGGTGAGGGCAGCCGGTGCTCTTCGGCATCATCACGCTGATCACCGAGGCCGATCAGCACCGCGGCAACACACTCGCGCAGAGCCTCCTCCCTAGACGAAGCGGTCGAAGTGGATCTGTCCGAAGGGCACGCGCCGGCGGACCATCAGCAGCTCCTGCACCGCCTCGACCATCGGCGGTGGGCCAGCGAAGTAGTGGTCGTAGGCGTCGAAGGGCCGGCCCAGCGCGGTCAGCGTCGCCTCGACCTGGTGGTGCACGAAGCCGGTGGGGCCGCTCCAGGCGAGCCCTTCGGTCGGGTTCGACAGCACGGTGGTCAGCTGCAGGCGGTCACCGCCGCCCAGCGATTCGACCTCCGCCGCGGCACCCAGCTCGGCCTGGGTGCGCAGCCCGAGGAAGAAGTGCACCCGCCGCGCCGACGCTGTCGCAGCCTCGGCCAGCACGCCGCGCGCCACCGAAAGCATCGGCCCCAGGCCGGAGCCTCCGGCGACGCAGACCACGTCGCGTGGATGGTCCGCATCGGCGGATCGCAGCCAGGCGTGGCCGTAGGGGCCGTCCAGGTCGATCACATCGCCTGGCGACACCTGGTCGAACAGGGCATTGCTGCCCCGCCCGCCGGGCACGCGGCGGATCATGAACCGCCAGATGCCTGCGTCGGCGGGCTCGCCCGGTGCATCGCTGAACGAATAGGCCCGCGCACCCTGGACGCCCGGTGGGTAGAGCAGGGCGTACTGGCCGGCGCGAAAGCCCGGGTCCGCCGGCAGGCGGAAGGTGAACTCGCTCAGGTCCGGCGTCACGGCGCGGCGCGTCATCAGCGTGGCGCTCAGGCGCTGCGCCGCCGGCAGGCCGCTGGGCTCGGAGCCGGCGGGGCGCACGCGGATCGTGCAGTCGCCCAGCGGCAGCGACTGGCAGGCCAGGCGTTTGCCGCGCCGGCGGTCGCGCTCGGACAGGCCGGGGGCCTGCTCCCAGAGCGTGGCCATCGGGCCATCGAGCAGGTCGAAGCGGCAGGCGCCGCAGCCGCCGACGCTGCACTCATAGGGGAAGTCGAAGCCCGCGCGCAGCGCAGCGCGCAGCAGGCTGTCCTCCCCGGCAGCGACCTCGAAGGCCGGGCCGTTCTCGATCTGGACTTTCACGGCGCGCTCGCTGGCCTGGGCGACATCACAGCCCCAGCCCCTGGCGGAACTCGCGCGTCGCTGCCTGGGCGCGCTGCGTGCCGTTGGCCATGTCCGGCAGCGCAGCGCACCAGGCGGCGATGGCGGCATCGGCCAGCGGCTCCCATTTCGCCACCCAACCGGCCAGCACCTCGCGGTTGCCCGTCCGTTCCAGTGCCATGCGGGTCAGCGCGGCAGCCCAGCGGCGGTGGCGCTGCGCATCCAGCAGCTGCGCATCGGTCAGCAGGCCCAGCAGGGTGTCGCCGTTGTGGCGGGCGGCTTCGCCCAGGCCGCGCAGCAGCGTCTCCTCGACGGCCGGGCGGATCACCAGGCTGAAGGCGGTGAGACTTTCAGCCCAGTCGTAGGCGACCAGCGCACGCTCGACCAGCTCCCGCCAGCCCTGCCAGGCGCTGTCCTGCTCCCAGTAGCGGCGCTCGTCGGTGCCGAAGCCGATGTCGCCGAAGGTCTTCGACAGCTCCTGGGTGCGGTAGGCGGTGTGGGTCAGCCAGCGCAGCGAGTCGGCGGTCTGGTAGGTGGCGCAGTTGGAAATGGTGGAGGCCGGCGCCATCTGGCAGAGGTAGGCCGAGGCCATCTGCAGCGTGTGGAAGAGGTAGCGCGCCGGGGTGTACAGCCGCACCAGGCTGCCGGCCCAGGTGCGCTCCAGCATGGCGTCGTGTCCGCGTGCGGAGAACTGGTCGAACAGGCCGAGCACGTAGGTCTCCTGCCCGTCCTGCTGCAGGTTGTAGGTGCGGTAGACCATCTCGTCCGGGTCGCGGAAGGCGTTCCAGTCCGGGTGCTGCAGCGGCGAGGCGTTGCGTTTTTCCTTGAACCAGCGCGCCATCTCGAAGTTGGGGTCGAGCTCGAAGGGGGCGTCCGGGTTGTCGGTGGTGAAGTGCAGGTGGGTCGAGACGATCTCGTACTCGCTGGGCTTGCGGCGGCGGCCGGCCAGGTGGCTCCAGGTCTTGAGCGGCTTGAGGACTTCGGGGGCATTCATGGGGCTTGTCTCCTTCGCTTCGGTGGGCCGGGTGGGCTCAGAGCGTCTTCTCGTAATAAAAGCGGACGTGGTTCTCGGTGGTCTCGATGCGCCCGGCGAAGGAGGCCAGGTTCACCTCCAGCTCGGACATCTTGAAGGGCCGGCCCAGCGCGCGCTCCAGCGTGTCGCGGCGCAGGATCATTTCGCCCTCGCAGTCGATGCGCACATAGGCCAGCTTGTCGTCCACACGGATGGTCTTGTCCGGGTTGTCTTCCTCGGCGGCTTCCACCACGCTGCTGGTGATGCCGCAGGCGCGCAGCACCGGGCCGACGCGGTTGTTGCGGTAGGCGTCGGCGGTGGCTTGGTCATGGCTCATGGTTTGTCTCCGTTCGTACTGTTCGGGTTGGCGAGTGCCGGCACGGATCCGGCTCCGCCGGCCCGCGGGGGGCCGGGCCCGGGGGGGGGGGGGGGGGCGGGGGGGGGGGGGCCTCAGGTATGGGCGAACAGGGGCTTGACCCCGTCCACCGCAATCAGCACGTCGTCGCCCTCGACCTTCACCGGGTACTCGGCCAGCCGGCAGTCGCCGGGGTTGATGCCGGCGCCGGTGCGTGCATCGAAGGTCCACTGGTGCGCGCGGCACATCAGCGCCTTGCCGTCGAACTTGCCCTCGCACAGGGGGATGTCCTGGTGCGGGCAGATGCCCTGGAAGGCGCGCAGCTCGCCGCCCTCCAGGCCGACGACCACGATCACGTGTTCGCCGACCTCCACCTCGTTCATCTCGCCCTCCCACACGTCGTCGAGGGTGCAGACTTTCTGGAACGTCATCGGGCGTCCTCAGGCATCACAGAAGATGAATTCGAGGGCCTCCATCGGCTGGATGTCGGTCTCGCTCAGCCTGGCGTTGCGCGGGAAGAAGTCCTCCGCGCCCTGGCGGCGCACCCGCACCACCTTGTCGGGCCGCGGGGCCACGCGCCGGCCCACCGAGTGGTGCGCGGCGGCGGCGGCGACTTCGTCCATCGTGTTCTCGGTGTCCACCGGAACGAGCTGCAGCACGAAGTCGTACTGGAAATTGGAAATCACGGGGAACAGGGCCATCTTGGTCTCCTGGCTGTCGGTTGCTGTTCAGGCGGCCTTCTTCTGGTCGGCGGCGCGGCGCTCGCGCCAGGCCTCCACCCAGGCGTACTGGTGCGCGTCGTCGCCGATCTCGCCGGGGGCCAGGCTCATGTACTGCAGCGCGCCACCCAGGTTCGGCGGCTGGATCTGCCCGGCCAGGAAGCGGTCCACCAGCGTCAGGTGGTCGCGGTAGCGCACGGGGTCCTGCTGGAACACCCAGCGGTCGATCTCGCTGTTGAAGTGGTAGGTCCGGCCCTGCCAGGTGAGCGGGTAGTCCTTGACGGCCCAGCCCTTGCCCGGGATGTTGCAGATCGGGATCTGGCTCATGTTGCAGACGATCGGCAGCGTCTCCGGGTAGGTCAGCTCGCGCCGGCCGGCCAGCAGGTTGTCGATGATCACGTCCCAGCACTGGCCGAAGCTGTCGTTCCAGCCCGGGTACTTCTCCTCCAGCCAGTCGCGGCAATCCGGCGTCATGCCGGCCGCCACGTTCCACCACAGCGTGGGCCGCCAGAACCAGATGCCCATCTGGTAGGCGTGGTGCTGGTAGTCGAACTCGTTGATCATCTGGTCCCAGTACCAGGGCAGGTCCAGGCCCAGATCGATCAGCGTGCGTTCGAACTGGCCGACGATCCACTCGCGCATGAACTCCTTGAACGACTGCTTGCGGTGCTCCACCGGCGTGGCGTAGTCCATCGCCGTGCCGGTGAGCAGGCTGAACAGCCGCCAGGCGCGGGCGATCGCCACGTCCACCAGCTTCTGCGCCTCCTCCTTGCGGCCGTTGCGGATCAGCACCTGCAGCGCCGGCCCGCCGATCTGCGCGTGGCGCGACTCGTCGGTCTGGATGCTGGAGATCAGGCTCGAGAAGGTGAAATCCCCCGCCTCGGCCGCATCCGCCGCCAGGCCGAGGAACTGCATGTTGGTGAAACCGGTCTCGAAGGCGAAGGTCAGCATCACCGCGATGTCCGTGGCGCTGCGCGACAGGAACAGATCGTCGAAGGTGTGCCGCGCCGCGATCGCGCCCCACTCGTTGGTGTGGTACGCCTTGTGCGCCCAGTCGAACTGCCGGTCCTTGCTGCAGTAGCTGTGCGGGAAGTACAGCTGGATCTGCGCGTGGCGGTTCTCGTCCATCATCCCGAAGGTGGCCATGTTGCGCATGCCCGGCGCGCGGCCGAAGCGCGTCATGCGCGCCTCCGCACTCATCGCCGCGTACTCGCCCAGCGCGATCGCGCCGTAGTGCGCCTTCAGGATCGACAGCCAGCCCGGATCCGCTTCCTCGAACATCCGGCTGCGCTCCAGCGCCGCCTTCACCGAATACGCGCCGGCGTCCTTCTCGCGCTGGACCTTCACGTACTCCGGGTACGAGGTCTTGTAGGGCTCGTCGTACTGCTCCCACTCGGCCATTGGCACGCCCATCGCGCCGGTCATGTGGTCGGGGAAAAGTTCGGACTCCGGGACGTACTTGGGTGTCCAGTTCGTGCTGCGCGCGATGTCGTACCACTCGTGGCGTTCGAGCAGGGCCATGGTGCTTGTCTCCTAGCGTGGGATGTCGTCGTCGGCCGGCCCGCGAGCGCGGCGGCGTGGGACGGAATCTAGGGGCGCAGCGCGCTTCGCGCCATTGCACTTTGGTTTAGGAGCAGGTCGGATGGACCTTGGGCTGATAGACTCGACTTGCTCATAAAAGTTTATTAAGCAATCAATAGCTCAGATTGAAGTTATCCAATGAAAACTTCTGCCGATCTGAAGCGGCTCCCCTTCGAGGCTGAGGATGTCCTCCTGGCCTTGAGCGCGCGCGTGCGCGTGGCCCGCCGCGCCCGTCAGCTGACCCAGGCCGACCTGGCCGCCAAGGCAGGCATCGGCCTGAGCACCGTGGTCGCCATCGAGAAGGGCGCGCCGACCGTGCAGATGGGCTACTGGCTGGCGGTGCTCTGGGCGCTGGACCTGCTGCAGGGCTTCTCCGCCCAGGTCGGCCAGCTCGGCCGGGAGGAAGGCGATGTCGCCTTGCTGGAAGCGCAGCTGCCCAAGCGGGTGCGCGGGGCGTCGCGATGAGTGCGCGCAGCAAGCCGGTGTGGGTCTGGCTGCCGGGCCAATCAGAGCCGCAGCGCTGCGGCAGCTTCACGCTGGAGGGCGGCGTGGGCCGCTTCGTCTACGACCCGGCCTACCGCGCGATGCCCGGTGCGCTGGCCCTGGACCCGCTCAACCTGCCCTTCACGCGCTCGGCCCGCGGGTGGCGCGAAACCCGGCAGGGCGGCCTGTTCGGCGTGTTCAGGGACGCCAGCCCGGAAGGTTTCGGCCTGGCCCTGCTGGAACAGCTGCAGGGCGTGTCCCTCACCGACCCGCTGCAGCGCCTGGAACTGTCGGAGGGCGATGCGGTCGGCGCCGTGGAGGTCTGCGACGACATCGAGCGCAAGCAGGCCTCCCAGGCACCGACGTCGCAGGCCCTGATGGACTTCCTGCGCAGCCTGCCGCCGGAGCGTCCCAGCAGCCAGGCCGTTCGGGGCGTCAAGGGCCTGCACGGTACCAGCCTGGGCGGTGAGCGCCCCAAGCTGACGGTGATGCACCAGGGCCAGCTCTGGATCGCCAAGCTGCAGGACCGCGGCGACCCTCCGCATGCCCCGCTGCGCGAGTACCTGGCAATGCGCCTGGCCGCGCGCTGCGGCATCCAGGCGGCCGAGGTGGCCTTCCAGCGGGTGGGTGACGAGCGCGAGCTGCTGCTGGTGCGCCGCTTCGACCGCGAGGTGGACTCGCAGGGTCGCACGCAGCGGCGCCTCTACGCCAGTGCGCACACCGTGCTGCGGCTGGACCAGCCGGTCCGCGGCGACCGCAGCCGCTCCTACGTCGCGCTGGCGCACGAGCTGCAACGCTGGTGCGGCCGCAGCGATGTGGACAGCACCGGGCTCAAGCGCGAACTCTGGCGCCGCATGGCCTTCAACGCCCTGTGCGGCAACGGCGACGACCACCCCCGCAACCACGGCCTGCTCTTCAAGGACGGCCGCTGGGGCCTGGCGGATGCCTTCGACATCGCGCCCTACATCACCTTCTCCGGCACCCTGGCGATGGCCGTGACCCGCGACGGACGCAGCGAGGCCACCCAGGCCAACCTGCTGCACGACTGCGGGCTGTTCGGCACCACCGTGGACGAGGCCCGCGAGTTCCTCTCCACCAGCCGGGCGCAGATCACCGACGCCTGGCCGCAGGAACTGCTCGCCTGTGGCTACCGCAGCGACGAGCTGCCGCTGCCACCCGCCTTGGGGTGATCCCCCTGCGCGGCCATCTCGGTCATGATGACCGCCCAATGAACCGGCGCAATGACTCACGGGCGCCTTCGCCTTCGCCTTGACCGTGAACGTCACTGTCGGTGATGGCGCCTGCAAGTCCGATTGGGCGGGCGGTGCGGTCCAGATTGCAACGTGGGCCGACTTGGCGGCGCGGGCTCGGGTAGCCCGTTCCAGGGTTTGGGCAACCCTGTTCAGCAGTACTGCGGGTCACTGC